>CAVPGO010000014.1:0-186951 GCA_963703975.1 uncultured Actinomycetes bacterium | reverse complement strand
TTGTTGTGAGTCCATCACAGAAAGCCATCAGGTCGCCGGGAGCGGCGCTTCGGCGGTCGGATACCCAGCCCCAGGACACCGTCGTGTGCGGCGAAGGCACGCTTCATGATGGGTTGGGCAAGCCGTGGCGCGGCGAGCGAGAGACGCCCGCGCGCGTCCGGCGCAGGCGGGAGAAGGAGACCATGCGTTCGAGTGGCGAGAGAACACCGCCCTGTCTGGACTATTCATGATCCGGAGTTGTTCTTTCCAGATGGGCCAGAGACAGCGACCGACGTCCGTACATGTGCGCGAAGCGAAGGCCATCTGCCATAGCTGCCGGTCACCGCAGCGTGCTTGGCGTGGGCAATCAACGACGAGCATGTCGCCGGATTTCGGGTGGCACCACCGAAACAGAACGGACACCCACCCGCCGCCAGGGCGTTCCGCTGGTTGGAGCCACGCGCAAACGGGCGTGATCGCCGAGGATGACGAAGCCTATTGCTCGGGCGGCGGCCGTGCACGACATCGGCGACCGCCTACCCCGAATCCGGATGCCGGACGTTGTGCGCAAGCTGCATGTAACGCACCACCGACCCGTCCGCGGTTCCGCCGCTGAAATTGTCCGCAGACTCATGCCTGCCGTTCGACCGGTATCTCCAGGCGGAACCGGTGACACGTGCACGATACGAGTGCCTAATACGACAGTGACACTTCCGGGATCTTGATGCAGGTACCGAAGGGCGACATCTACAGAAGGTCTCGAGTATCCATGGAAGATCTACGTGAGATCTACATGGGAGTGTCGTCGTGACGAAGAGCGGCCACCGCTAGAGCCTGCGTTGGTGTGAATGATCAACGAGCCGGAAGTACGACATGTACTCCGCCACGCGAAACGTCTCCCGCTCCCCGGTGCCGAGCTCGACGTGCATGAGCTCCGGCATCCGCCCGGTGATCCGCTCGACCTGCTCCGCGTAGAAGCACAGCTGCAACACGTGCCCGGGCTTGGCCGACCGAGACAGCTTGGTGTCGACGGGCTCGTACGTCCCGCCGGCTGTCCGCTCGAGGAAGTCCGCAAACCCACGCCAGGTCCCGTCGGTGAGGTACGCCTGATAGACGACGTCAGCCTCGCCTGACCGAATCGCGTCCTCCGTCAGTCGCCGCGCCTCGTCGGCGTCGAACGCCTCGTCGTCGTAGGTCGGGATCCGCACGATCGTGCGCCCCTCCGCCTCCAGCCGCGCGAGGTACGCAGCCTCGTGCTCGTTCCCCTTGGCGAAGATGAGGTCGCGGTGCGGATCGGCGAACACGGGCTTCTCCAGCTCGCCTCGCGCAACGGCGACCTGCAGCGTCGTCAGGTGCGGGCAGGCGAGGTGCCCCGAGAGGTCGGAGGGCGCAAGGGTGAGGTGGCCGTCGCGAAGCTGCACACACGGAGTATCAGCGTCGTTGCGGCCGCGTCTTACGCAGCGGCGTGCGGGAGTCTCAGGCACCGTCCGCGCGCTTGCGGGAGTTGAGTCCTTGTAGCCGCGACTCTGACGCGCGATCGACTGACCGAGCGCCCGAGGGTGCCTGACCCCCTGTCAGGCACCCTCTCGCCTCTCATCCAGAAGTCGCGGCGCCGATCCCGATGTGGATCGGATTCGTCAGCACGGCAGCGCTGCCGCCCGCTGCCCGCTCGCGCAGCATGGCGTCCAGCACCTCGCGCACCCGGGCCCGCTGCTCGTCCGACAGACCGCCGACGAGCATGCCGGCCATCGGGTTGCTGTTCACGAGCCAGTCCCACATCTCCCCACCCGAGCCGAACGTGAGCGTCTCGGTGATCGTCTCGACGCGCACGTCGAGCAGACCGGCCGCCTCCAGTGCCGCGCGGAGCTTCTCGACCTCCGCCACCTGGAACGGCAGCGGTGGCGGATCGAGCGGCAACCCTTCGAATCCCGGCACGACGGCCTGGATGGCGCCCATGAAGAAGCCGAGGAACTCGATCTGCGTCGGCGGCCCGTAGACGACCAGCAGCACACGCCCGCCCGGCCGCGTCACCCGTGCCATCTCTCGTAGCGCGCGCGGCAGGTCGGGGAAGAGCATCACCCCGAACTGCGACCCGGCCACGTCGAACGTGTCGTCGACGAAGTCGAGCTCGTGCCCGTCCATCACGCGGGTTTCGACCTCGGTCAGCCCTTCGCCGGCCACCCGCACTGCGAGCCGTGTGAGCATCCTGGGCGAGATGTCCGTCGCCAGGACGCTCGCACCGAGGCGTGCAGCGGGAATGCTCAGCGCCCCGCTTCCCGCCGCGACGTCGAGGAACCGCTGACCCGGCCCGACACCGGCCCGCGTGACAGCCTCGTTCCCCAGCCAGAGATGCGCTGGCGTGACGTGCTCGTCGTAGCCCGCTGCGATCGTCTCCCAGGCCTCGCGTGTCTGCTCCTGCTCGAGCGTGGTCATGCGGTCCTCCTTTGGATCGTCGTTGTCGTGAAGAAGCGTTCGAGCTCGCTCACGGTGCGCTCGGGCTCGTCGAGCCACGGCAGATGCCCTGCTTCGGGCACACGCACGACTCGGATCGAAGGGTTGCCGGCCGAGATGTCAGCCCATGCAGCCCAGCTCCGCCGATTCATGAAGGCATCGCGCTCACCGAGCAGCGTCAGCGTGGGAACCGCGAGCGTCTGCCATCGCACGCCGAGCTTGGGGAGTCGCAGACCGAGCGGCCCCGCGAACCGGGTCATCACGCTGACCACGGATTCCGAGTTCCGGCGCATGTGCGCGACGTCCATGTCGACGAACGTGTCGTCCAGGCGCTCCGGACGCGCGACGAGGAGCTTGCCCCAGAACTGCCGGCTGCCGTGCGGCGTGGGGTTCGACAGCAACTCGCGTGCAAGAGGCCGGGCGAGGAGCGGGAGACCGAAGACCCACAGCATCATCGGCACCCGACGCGTCACGCCCGGCGGCGCGCCGACCAGCGCGAGCCGCGAGACCCGATCGGGGGCGTGAAGCGCGAGGGCGACCGACCACAGTCCGCCCATCGAGTTCCCCGCGATGTCGACCGTCTCGAGGTCGAGCGCGTCGAGGATCTCGCGGAGAAACACGACCGCGTGCTCGAGCACGTCGACGCCCGTGTAGTCGAAGGGGTCGGCCAGCCCGTGGCCCGGGCGATCGACAGCCAGTACCCGGTGCCGGCCGGCGAGCACCTCGAGGATCGGAACCCACTCGAACGCGGCGTCCCCGCCACCGTGGACGAGCAAGAGCGGCGGCCCGTCGCCGAGCTCGAGCACCTGTGTCTCTCCTCCCGACCACGCGACGCGGCGAACGTGCGTCTCGGGCGCGTGCCTGGCGAGCAGCGCCGCCTGCGCAACCTCGGCCTGCCGGGTGTGCTCGTCGACCGGCCTCGTCGGCGCGCTACGAACGGTCCCGGTGGTCATGCCCCGACCCCCGCACGCTCGAGGTTACCCATGACGACGGCGATCGTCTCGCCGAGGGCCTCGGTGGGGCTGAACTCGACGATCTCCGCCCCCGCGTGGTGCACCGGAACGTGGCCGGGCGGCACGTAGTAGGCGTCGCCCGCCGCGTAGGTCTCCTCGCTATCCGCGAAGCGGAAGGTGACCTTTCCTTCCAACACGTACCCCCAACGCGGCAGCTGGCAGCGGTCGTCGGGCAGCCCCCGGAACAGATCCGCGAGCTCGGCGTCGGCGGTGTGCGACTCGAAGCACACGGAGTAGCCTCCGTCGAGATGCTCGACGCGCACGTCGAGGCCCTCCATCTCCACGTGCTCGGTCGCTGTCTCCCTCGATACCTTCGGCATGACGCGCCTCCTGTTCCGTGATCGCCCGGGTCCCGGGCACGAGAACGACGCTAGGCGGACAGGCCGGCCCTGACATCGGCAGAACGATCCAACTTCGCCGATGTGCCGCGTGGGTATTTCTGTGTAGTCGCGTTACACGAGGTCGTGCTCGTACGCGTACGCGGTCGCCGCCGAGCGGGACGACACGCCGAGCTTGGCGAAGATGTTGCTCACGTGCCGCGCGACGGTCTTCTCGCTGATCACGAGGTCCGCCGCGATCGCACGGTTGCTCTTGCCGCTCGCCACGAGGCCGAGCACTTCGAGCTCGCGCGCGGTGAGCCCACCCGCCGGAGCAACGTCGGCGGGCGCGTCCAGGGCGGCGAGATCGGCCGCCGCGCCGAGCTCGGCGAACACGCCGCGTGCCGCATCGAGCTCCATCTCCCCCGCGTCCCGGTCACCGAGCTCGCGGCACGCGAGCCCGATCAGGACGCGCGCCCGCGCCGCCTCGTACGGCGCGCCGAGCTCCTGCCACACCCGACATGCGTGCCGGAGCGAGACGAGCGCAGCCCAGGCGTCACCGCCCGCGAGCAGCACCGCCCCCCGGGCCTGCGCCATCATCGCGGCGAGCATGTCGCTGGGATGGCTCGACGCGATCTCCTCGAGCTCTTGTGAGGCGTTCCGTGCTTCCTCGAGCTCCCCTGCGGCGAGCATGATCTCCACGCACGCGGGCAACAGCCCCGCGCGTCTCCCAGGCTCGCTCGTCTCTCCCAGGGCTCGCCGGATCGACGCCGATGCGGCGCCGACATCGCCTTGCGCGAGCCGCAACAGGGCGAGACCGGGCTGGGGCTCCCAGCCGAAACCGCTCGCCTCACGGTATGCGGCCTCGGCGGCAGCGCCGTCCCCGAGCAGACGATGCACCTCTGCCTGCCGGTACCAGGCCTGCGCTGCGGACGACCGGTTGGCCTCGATGCGTGGCGCGAACCGTGCCCCCGCCCGCTCGGCTTCGTCGAGGGCCTCCCGCCACCTGCCGTGATGCTGCATCACCTCGGCGCGATGGACGAGGCAATCACCCGTGTAGACGACGAGATCGGGCTGCTCGTCGCACCATCTCGTGAGGGCGGTCGTCCATTCGTGGGCGCGGCGCAGCTCGTACACCTGGTGGCAGCCGGTGATGAGGCCGCAATAGACGAGCCCCGTGACGAGCGGTGAGACCTCACCCGCGGTGACGGCCACCATCGCCTCGTCCAGCTTGCGGAGGCCCGCTTCGACCTCCCCTTGCTCGATCAGGCAGAGCCCCTGTCCCATGGTCGCGAGCGCGAGCAGGTCGGCGTCGTCGAAGCGCTCTGCGATCGCAGCCGCCGCGACCGCGATGGCGTGCGCTCCCCCGGCGTCGCCCCCCGCCGACTGTTGCAGCATCGCGGGCAGCAGAACCCAGCCCTCCTCGACGCAGTCACCGTCGTGCCGCTCGACGAGTCGCTGCGCGCGCGCGAACCAGCCGCTCGCGGGGCCGAGCTCACGCCGGTCGGCGAGGTTCAAACCGATCCAGCACGCGCAGTACGCAGCGCGCGCATCGTTGCCGTCCTCGATGTGCTGCTGCATCGCCCGTTCCAGGAACCGCACCGTGTCGTCGTCACGCCCGAGCAAGTACGCGGCGGTCGCCAGCAGCTCGAGGTCACCGGCTCCCAGCGGGGCGGCTGCATCGGAGTCCGAGAGTGCCTCGACCGCGTCGCGCCAGGCGCGTTGCGCGTAGGCCGCGCGACCGCGCTCGACCAGCTCCGTACCGGACGTCACGGGTCAATTATCAGGCGTCGCAGTGCCGAGCGGGACGCTCGTCGCGTGACGCTCGATCACGGCGGGCGTCAGTCCGGTGTCCCGGGCTGCACGAGCCCGCTTTCGTAGGCGAGCACGACCGCCTGCACGCGCCCGCTCAGGTCGAGCTTCTGGAAGAGATGGTTGACGTGCGTCTTCACCGTCGCCTCGCTGATGAACAGCCGCCCGGCGATCTCCCCGTTCGAGAGGCCGCGCGCGATGAGGACGAGCACCTCCCGCTCGCGGTCGGTCAGCCCCTCGAGCTGCGGCGACGCAGCCTCCCCTGGGCGGGGTCGGCTGACGTACGACTCCACCAGCCGCCGCGTGATCGTGGGGCCGAGCAGCGCATCCCCGGCCGCCACCGTGCGCACGCCTTCGATCAGCTGTGCCGGCGGCGCCGTCTTGAGGAGGAAGCCGCTTGCGCCCGCCTTCATCGCGTCGTAGACGATCTCGTCGTGGTCGAACGTCGTCAGCACGAGGACGCGCGACCGCAGCTGCTCCGCGACGACCGCCCGCGTGGCCGAGATCCCGTCGAGCACCGGCATGCGCACGTCCATCAGCACGACGTCCGGTCGCAGCTCGCGCAGGGCCGCGAGCGCCTCTCGCCCGTCGGCCGCCTCGCCCACCACTTCCAGGTCGTCCTGTGCATCGAGGATCATCCTCAGCCCGCCACGCACGAGCGCCTGGTCGTCGGCGATCAGGACGGTGATCATGCGGTGCTCTCGCCGAGCGGGAGCCGCGCCCGCACGCAGAATCCTCCCGAGGGCTGCGGGCCGGCGGACAGCTCGCCGCCGAAGACGCTGACGCGTTCGCGCATGCCCGCGAGACCGTGCCCGCCGACGTGGCCGTTGGCGTCGCCCGTCCCGTCGTCGCGCACCTCGAGCTCGATTGCGTCGGGGCCGTAGCGGACGACGACGTCCGCACGGGCGTCGCCGGCGTGCTTGAGCGTGTTGGTCAGCGCCTCCTGCACGATGCGGTACGCCGTCAGCTCGAGACCGAGCGGCAGCTCCTGCCGCTCACCCTCGATCTCCAGGTGCACGGGCAACCCGGCGTCGCGCACCTGGGAGAGGAGCGTCTCGAGCTGATCGAGCCGCGGCTGGGGCGCGAGCCCGAGCTCCTCGCTGTCGTCGCGCAGCAGCCCCACCAGCCGGCTCATCTCGACCAGCGTCTGGCGACCGGTGTCCTGCACCGCCCGCAGCGGCTCGACCGCCTCCCGTGGGTCGCGCGCCAGCACCGCCTCCGCCCCGGCGGCCTGCACGACCATCACCGAGACCGAGTGCGCGATCACGTCGTGCAGCTCACGCGCGATGCGGGCGCGCTCCTCCGCGACCGCCGTCAGGCGCTCCCGCTCGAGCTGCTCAGTCCGCTGCTCCAGCTCCTCCGACCGGCGCACGCGGCCGTGCATCGCGTAGCCCACCAGCCACGGCGTGCAGATGACGAGCAGCACGAACGGGATGTCGCTCAACGTGAAGTCCTCGTTCGCGTGGGCGAGGACGAGCGTCACCGCGCACAGCGTCAGACCGATGGCCAGGCCTGCGATCGCGCGCCTGCGCGGCTCCCGCACGCCGACCGAGTAGAAGACGAACACGAAGAAGAGCAGCGGCGTGATCGCGGTCTGGATCGTGACCCCGCCGATCACGGCGACCAGCTGTGCGCCGAGGCCGATCGTGAGCGCGGCGATCGGCGCCGCGCGCCATAGGACGAGGCTCGCGCCCATGACGCCGAACCCGAGCGCCGCGAGCCACGTCGGGGTCAGGCCCTCGTGCCAGATCTCCAGCTCGATCACGGCGACGAATGCGGCCGCCATGGCGATGTCGAGGGTGGTCACGCGACTGCGCAGGCTCATGGGCGCACGCTAGCTCCCACTTGTGCGGCGTGCATCGAGCCCGGCGTCGATCGTCTCTCCACCCCGGGGTGGAGACGGCCGCCGCCGAGATCCACCCGACAGTCGCCCACGACCCACCACCGAGCCGATGTGCCGAAAACGCCGCGCTCGTACCGTCGGTGCATCACACGACAAGGAGTGGACATGCTCGAGAACCTGAACATCAACCGCATCATGGGAGCCCTGCTGGTCACCGATCTCGGTCTGCTGGCGATCAGCGGTATCCCGGCCTTCAAGCAGGCGGACGACGGCTGGAAGTGGGCCGTCGGCGGGGCCGCGTGGCTCGGCTTCGTCGTCCTCTCGGTCGCGCTGATCGGCCTGGCCGGCGGCACCCTCTGGCGTCGCCGGCGCTCCCGCGGCGTGGTCGTCGATCGCGGTCGCCGGACGGCGCTGTTGGGCGCAGTCGCCCTCGCAGCCGCGATCCTCGCCGACCTGGCCGAGTTCGTGCTCGACCCGGCGTCGAGCGGCAAGGCGTCGCAGATCGTGCAGGCGAGCGTCGAGCACCACGACAAGATGGTGATCTGCGGCTACCTGCTGCTCGCCTCGTCGATCTTCGTCTTCCCCGGGGTGTACTTCCTCACCCGCGGCCTGCGCGAGCGGGGCCGGCGGCTCGGTCAGGCCGCAGTGGTGCTGGGCTTCATGGGCGCGCTGGGCCACGCCGCGCTGGCGACGGCGTACCTGGCCTGGGCGGCCATGCCCGGCGAGGGCACGGATCAGGCGCCGATGCTGGCCATCGTCGACCGGATGTCGAGCTCGGCCTCTATCGCACCGCTCGCGATCGGCTTCCTCGCCTTCCCGTTCGCCCTCGTCACCACGCAGGGCGCCCTCATCCGCGCCCGCGTCGCGCCGTTGTGGCTACTCGCCACGGTCGTGGCGGCGCCGGTCTCGGCGATCGCCGTCCCCGACACGGCAGGCACCGGCATCGCGCTCGTGCTGCTGCTCTTCTCGACGGCCGTGGTCGCCGCGCGGATCGCACGCGGCACGCCCTCCAACGCCGGCGTCGACAACCGCCGGCCGGCGGCTGCCGCGACGGTCGTGCCGACACCGTCGTAGCTCGAATCGACCAGTACGTCCGGGTCGGGCGCGGGAGACCGCGCCCGACTCTTGCCGTGATGACTGGACATCGACGAAGGGTTTGTGGAACGCTCGGGGTGCCCGACCGGCGGTCGCGGGAATGCCGTGGCGGAAACCGGTCGGTCGACCAGAGAGGAGCGCCGATGTACGGACGCATGGCGACCTACAAGTACACGGGCGACGCCCATGAGCTCGCCCAGCGTGCGGAGGAGGGGATGCTCCCCATCCTCGAGGCCCAACCCGGATTCCGCGCGTACTCACTCGCGGCGACGGGCGACGAGGTCGTGTCGCTCAGCGTGTGGGACACAGCCGAGCAGGCCGAGTCGGCGAACGCCGCTGCGGCGACCTGGGTTGCGGAGAACATCGCCGACCGGATCGAGTTGATCGACTCGAAGATCGGCGAGGTTCTGCTCAGCACGACGCTCGGCGTCCACGCCGCGGCGGGCGCGCGCGCGTAGCAACTCTTGGGGCGCGCTCCGTGGGAGCGCGCCCCGAACCTCACCAATCACACGGCCGAGAGGACAGTGCGCGCCTGTGGTGCCTGGCTTCGGCCAGGCACTGTGAGTGACACGCCCGATGGGCTCCCTCAGGGTCGACTCAGGGTCATTCCGGATGGTGGCCACGCGTGCCTCCAGCGATCCTGGAGACATGAATGAACACACCACACATATCCCGGCGACCAGGCGGTTGCAGCGCAGCCGCTCGGATCGCATGCTTGCCGGCGTCAGCGGGGGCCTGGCTCGCTATTTCGAGATCCACCCCGCTGTCTTCCGCGTCGGCTTCGTCGTCCTCGCCCTCCTGGGCGGGGCCGGCGTTCTGATCTACGCCGCCGCCGCGCTCGTCATGCCCGACGAGGGCAAGGAGGACTCGATCGCCACGGCGGCGCTGCGCAACAGGCGTGACCGCCCCTGGCCGCTGATCGGGCTCGGCTTCCTCGCCGTCGCGGGCGCCGTCCTGCTGTCGCATGCCACCTTGTGGCCGAGCGGCGACTCGTGGGTGCTCTTCCTGATTGCCGGTGCGGTGATCCTCTGGATCACGCGCCACGCGCCGGCCGACCCGACGAAGGACGCGTCCGAGCTCGCCGCCGAGGACTCCCGCCGTGTGCGGGGCGTGCTCAAGTGGACGGGCATCACGTTCGCCTCGCTCGTCGCGCTGGTGCTCGTGGCGACGGCGGTCTTCATGGCCGCGTTCCACGTCCACCTCGACCGCGGCATCGGCGACCGCGACTACAGCGTGACGACGACGGCCGAGCTGCAGGACGAGTATCGCCTGAGCATCGGCACGATGGACATCGACCTCGGCTCCCTGCAGCTTCCGCCGGGCGAGACGCACGTCGACGCGAGCATCGACGTCGGTGACCTGCACGTGATCGTGCCGGAGGGCGTCGGCCTCGAGATCCGCGCTGACGCGCAGGCGGGCCACATCGACGTGTTCGGGCAGGAGGACGACGGCCGCAACGCGGACGTCGACGTGACCCGGCCCGGCGACTCCGTCCTCGTACTCGACGCGCATGTCGGAGCAGGGTCCGTCCGCGTCGAGAGCGCCGTACGATGAGGCGGCATGCCGCTGCCCACGTTCGCGACGAGCTCTGACGAGCGGGTGATCGCGGGGGTCTGCGCCAGCATCGCGCAGACCCTCGCGGTCGACGTGACTCTCGTCCGGCTCGTCTTCGCGCTGCTCGCGCTCGCGGGCGGCGCCGGCATCGTGCTCTACCTGGCGCTGTGGGCGTATTCGCGCGGCCGACAGCTGTGGCTCGCGGCGATCGGCGGGCTGTTCGCCGGCGGATTGTTGCTGAGCGCACTCGGCCTCTCCGACCAGTCGGTGGTCGGGATCGCACTGGTCGCCGCCGGGCTGGCGCTCGCCTGGCGTCAGGGGGGCAGCTTCCGCCCGGACGCCCCGCTCTCCTACGGCGGGATCGCACTCGCCGGCGTCGGCGCTCTGGTCCTGCTCTCGAGCGGTGGCACGTCGTCGACGCTGCTCGCGCCGGGCGCCGTCGCCGGAGCGCTGCTCCTGATCGCAGGCCCATGGGTGTGGCGCCTGGCGCTCGACCGGGACGCCGAGCGCACGGCGCGCATCCGCAGCGAGGAGCGCTCGGACATGGCCGCCCGTGTGCACGACTCCGTCCTGCAGACGCTGGCGCTGATCCAGCGCCACGCGTCCGAGCCCCGCCGCGTGGCGGCGCTCGCGCGGCGGCAGGAGCGCGAGCTGCGCGGCTGGCTCTACGGCGACCAGCCGCTCGGCGACGACAGCGCCTCGCTCGTCGCGGCGCTCTCGGCGGCCGCGGGGGACGTCGAGGAGCTGCACGGCGTGCGCGTCGAGATCGCGAGCTCGGGCGACTGCCCGATCGACGCCTCTCTCGGCGCGGTGGCGCTGGCGTCGCGCGAGGCGATGACGAACGCGGCCAAGTTCGCGGGCGTGGAGGAGATCGACGTGTACGTCGAGGTGACCGACGAGGCCGTGTCGGTGTTCGTCCGCGACCGCGGCGCCGGCTTCGACCGCGCGGCCGTTCCCGCCGACAGGCGCGGCCTGGTCGAGTCGATCGAGGGGCGCATGACCCGCGCCGGCGGCACGGCCACGGTCGTCTCGAGCCCCGGCGAGGGCACCGAGGTGGAGCTCCACCTGCCGCGGAGGGCGTCGTGAGCACGCGCCGCGTGATCCTCGTCGACGACCACGACCTCTTTCTGGCGGGCGTGCGCGCCGAGCTCGGCGACGCGGTCGACGTGGTCGGCCAGGCGGGCAGCGTGGCCGCGGCGGTGCCGCTGATCAAGGAGCTCGACCCCGACGTCGTGCTCCTCGACGTGCACCTGCCCGACGGCAGCGGCGATGCGGTCATCAACGCGGTCGCGCCCGACCGCCCCGGCGTGAAGTTCCTGGCGCTGTCCGTCTCGGACGCCGCCGAGGACGTGATCGCGGTGATCCGGGCCGGCGCGCGCGGCTATGTGACGAAGACGATCTCCGGCGAGGAGCTCGCCGCCTCGATCGAGCGCGTGGCAACTGGCGACGCGGTCTTCTCGCCGCGCCTCGCCGGCTTCGTGCTCGACGCCTTCCGCGAGGGCGAACGCGTCGGCGGCGACGCCGAGCTCGACGAGCTCACGCCGCGCGAGCGCGAGGTGCTGCAGCTGATCGCAAGGGGCTACATGTACAAGGAGATCGCCGCCCGGCTCCATCTCTCCGTGAAGACGGTCGAGAGCCACGTCTCGAACGTCCTGCGCAAGTTGCAGCTCTCGACGAGGCACGAGCTGGCGCGCTGGGCGACCGAGCACCGACTGGTCTGAGATGACGACGAGAGACGCGCCCGCCCGGGCCGTCTTGTGCATGCGAGCGCCGTTCGGCACGTGGCGAAGATCACCAGCCCGGAGGCGTCGTACGATGCATATATCGGATATGATATGAGGATGACCTCCGGCGAGTTGCTCCGCACGGTGAGACGGCGCCACGGCCTGACCCAGAAGCAACTGGCGATCCGCGCCCGCACCTCGCAGGCCGCGATCTCGCGGATCGAGCGCGGTCTCGTCTCGCCGGGTGTCGACACGCTCGCGGAGCTCCTCCGCCTGATGAACGAGGAGCTCGCGCTCGACGCCTCACCGGTGGACTGGGGTCACGATGTGACGCTGATCCGGCGCAACCTCGAGCGCAGCGGAGCGGAGCGGGTCGACCACATGACGCAGGTTGCGGACTTCGTTCTCAGGAACCGCGGTGTCGCGACCGTCTAGCTTCCAGCCTCGCCATCTCCTCGAGGTGCTGAGCGCCCACGGCGTGGACTTCGTGCTGATTGGCGGCATGGCGGGCGTCGCGCGAGGGTCGTCCTATCCGACGTACGACGTCGACATCGCCTACGCACGCGACCGCCCCAACCTCGCCAAGCTGGCGGAAGCCCTTGTCGAGCTGGGCGCGACCCTCCGGGGCGCGCCGTCAGACCTGCCCGTCGTGTTGGATGCGAAGACCCTCGAGAACGGAGCTCAGTTCACGTTCGAGACGCCGTACGGAGCACTCGACATCCTGAGCGATCCCGACGGTGCCCCGCGTTACGACGAGCTGAAGCGCTCGGCTGGACCCCCGTTCGATGTCGAAGGCGTCGCGATCGCGGTCAGCTCACTCGACCACCTGATCGCGATGAAGGAAGCCGTTGGCCGCCCGAAGGACCTCCTGATGGCGAGCGAGTATCGCGTCATCTCGGACGAGCTCCGCGCACCCCGCGACCGCGAGCGCTGATCCCGTTCCGACGCCGGACGATCGCGTTCGGCCATCCGCCTCGCGATCATGCCCACAAAGGCAAAGCCCGGGGAACGGGACGACCGGACCGCCTACGAATAGCCGGCCTTGTCCATGCGTGCGAGCAGCCGCGGCCTACGCGCGTAGAGCTCGCGGATGGCTGCGACCTGGAGTTCGAGCTCCTTCGTCCGGCCGTGACGCGAGAGCGTATCCCGCCAGCGGCCGAGGAGGTCGACGACGCGGTCGTAGTGGCGGTCGTCGGCAACCTCGAGCGCCTCGGAGACGAGCGAGCCGTACACGCGGAGAGCGTCGTCGGGTCGCGCCTCGCGGCTCGAGTCGGCGAGCTCGAGCCAGGCCCCCTCGTCGCACCCGCCGTCGTCCGCGTCCGCCCATGCACCGTCGAGATCGCCTTCGCCGAGCTGTGCCCGCACGGCCGCCGAGCGACCGCCGAAGCGCTCCGCCGTCCGCAGCCTCTCGAGCGCCGCCGGCCGGCGCGATGGCCAGTCGCCGAGCGCCTCGGCGGCGGCCCGAAGCTCTTCGTACGTGCGCACCGACGGCGTCAGCTCGTGCGCCTGCGCGGCGAGGTCGACCGCGTCGTCGACCTGCCCGTCCCGCAGGTACGCGGCGACGATGCGCGAGCGGAGCTGCGGCTCGCCGGCCGGCGCGTGCACGCGGTTTCCCCGCTCGAGCCACGCCAAGGCCTCGCGCTCCCGGCCGGCCCTCTCGAGTTCGTCGGCGATGCGCTCGAACTGGCGAGGCGAGGAGAGATCGCGTGCGAGCACGTCGACGAGCTCGTCGACGCTCCCCCCCGCCCGAGCGAGGGCTTCGCGGAGGTACGTGATGGTGAACCGACGGGAATCCCAGCGCGCACCCACCGGTTCGCGCGACGGCGGCAGCGGCGGCAGCGCTTGCCAGTGCGTCTCGACACGATCGCGGAACGCTGCGAGACCGCCGTCACCGAGGACGTCGGCGTAGCGGGCCGGCGCACCGAGGAACCACTCCAGGTCGGAGTCGTCTGCGAGCGCCCAGTCGGCGAGACGGCGTCCCAGCTGCCTGACGTCGAGCTTCGCGACGAGGCATGCATCGTGGTGGATCCCCTTCAGCCGGTCGACCGGAGGGCCCAGGTAACCACCCGAGTCGTCGATCGACCGGATCGCGGTATCGAGCCGCTTCATGCAATGCTCCGCCAGCTCGGCGACTGCAGCGCCGTGGTCGGCGTCGAGCAGCGACGCGAGCACATCGAGCGCCTCGTCGACCCTGGCCGCGTAGTGGCGCGCGTAGCGGCGGTCGTAGCTCCGGTTCGTGACGCGAAGCTGCGCCGTGAGCTCTTTCTTCAGGCGCCGAAGGTCGAGGCTTCCGCTGGCGGCCTCAGCCTCGGCGGTGAGCGCCAGGCGCAAGGACTCGTCGCGTTGCGCGAGCGCCAGCAGACGGCGAGTGAGCTCGTCGCGATCGAGCGTCTGCAGATAGCGCTCGAGCTCGTTCGAAGACACTCGCGCATTCTTCCGGGCTGGCGGCGGCTCCGCTGTGGGAAGCAGGCAGTTACGAGGGATCGCCGCGCGCCCTGCACCTCTCCGTGAAGACGGTCGAGAGCCACGTCTCCAGCGTGCTGCGCAAGCTGCAGCTCTCGACGCGGCACGAGCTGGCGCGGTGGGCGACACAGCACCGTCTCGTCTGAGGTGGCGCTGCACGAAGTGCCGCACCGATGAGATCCTCCGCGGCGGAGGGTCTACCCGAGCACGAGACCACGAACAGGGAGGAGTTCCACATGGCCGGTCAGATGGTGCACATCGAGATCCCGGCGGCCGACACCGCCAAGGGCAAGGCGTTCTGGGGCGGCTTGTTCGGCTGGGAGTTCGGAGAGTACGGCGAGGGCTCGGATTACCACATGGCGCGGATCGACGAGCGGTCGGGCGCGGCGGTCACCGGCGATGCCGGCCGGAGTGGTGCACGCACGTACTTCGACGTCGACGACATCAACGCCGGCGCCGCCCGCGTGAAGGAGCTCGGCGGCCAGGCCGACGAGCCGATGCCGGTGCCCTCGATGGGCTGGTTCGTCACCTGCCGCGACCCGCACGGCAACGACTTCGGCCTGTGGCAGACCGACCCGTCCGCGCCGGAGATGGCCGGGTAGCGGAGGACGTGACCTGCCGCCCGGGCGGCGGGCCCCCGGGCGGCAGGGGCTGCACCGGTGCGAGCACGACCGCCGGACGGCGGTCAAGCGTGCTGTCGTCCGCCCTGGCCGGCGGCTGCGACGAGGCCCACCATCAGCTCGGCGGCGGCCTCGTCCGCGAGCCCGCCCTCGCGGCAGAGCGCACGCCAGGACTCGAACTGCACGGCGAGCCGGATCAGCGCGCTGACCTCCGCCTTGCGCGCGCCGCGCAGCCCGCGACCGGCGAGGAGCAGGTCGTGGGCATGGTCGAGCCAGCCGTGGAACTGTCCGAAGCGCGACCCGACCGCGGGCACGAGATGCTCGTCGCGGAGCAGGCGGTCGAGCATCGTCCCGGTACTCCGATACCAGGCGTAGAGCTCCGCGAGACCCTCGTGGAGCCGCGGCCCCGGATCGGCTATCTGCGCCCATGAAGCGATGTCCGGCCTCGGGTGGGCCGCGTTCCAGTGCGCGCTGCACGCGCTGAAGAGCGCAGCCTCGTCGGGGAAGTGCCGGTAGAGCGTCGATCGCTGGACGCCCGCGTGCTCGGCGACCGCGGACATCGAGGTCTGCGAGGGGCCGAGCTGCTCGTGCAGCGCGACCGCGCTCTCGGTGATGCGACGCCGGGTCGCCTCCTGCGACTCGGCGCGCTGCTTCATCCGGTAAGTGCGCTTTTCGAGAGACATAGGTGATGCACGAATCTTGACACAACGGGACGGGCGGTGTCATATTAGCGCAACAGCTATGTCCGATGAAAAGGAGATGATTCAGATGCTCGTAGCACCGACCACACCGAAGATCGTCGGCCCGCAGGACGGGAAGGCGGGCTGGCTCGGCAGCATCGGCGCGCGCCTCGTCATCCCCGGCGCCGACACAGAGGACGGCTTCTCGCTCGTCGAGCATCCCATGCCGCCACGCGCCCTCGCGGCGCCGCTGCACCGCCACAACCGCGAGGACGAGTACAGCTTCGTGCTCGAGGGGCGGATGGGGGCGCTGCTCGGCGACGACGTCGTCGAGGCAGGTCCGGGCGACCTCGTCTACAAGCCGCACGGCCAGTGGCACACGTTCTGGAACGCCGGCGACACCGAGGCGCGGATCCTCGAGATCATCGCTCCCGCCGGGTTCGAGAACTTCTTCGAGGAGCTCATCGACGCCGGCGGGGTTCTCGCCCTCGCCCCCGAGCAGCTCGCCGCGCTCTGCGAGCGGTACGCGCTCGACATCCAGCCGGACACCGTCCCCGAGCTGCTCGAGCGCTTCGGCCTCGTGATCGGCCGGCCGTAGCTCCTGAAGAGGGCCGGAGCGACCGCGATGCGCGCTCCGGCCCCGTCTCGACCGCGCCCTGCCGTGCATATACTTCTGTTTTAGTGTATATACATCTTTATGAGCACCACGTTGTTCGAGACGCTCGCCGACCCGACGCGCCGCCGGATCGTCGAGGAGCTGGGAGACGGCGAGCGCTCCGTGGGCGAGCTCGTGGAGGCGGTGACCATCCGGCAGTCGGGCGTCTCGCGGCATCTCCGCATCCTCCACGACGCGGGTTTCGTGACCGTCCGCCCAGACGGCCAGCGGCGCCTCTACTCCCTCAGCCCGGAGCCCTTCCGCGAGCTGGACGACTGGGTCTCGCGCTACCGGGCGCTCTGGGAGTCGCGCCTCGACCGGCTCGGCGCCGAGCTCGAGCGCCGTACCGCACACCACCGACGCAAGGAGACGAGATGACGACGGAGCAGATCACCCTGGAGCGGACGTACGACGCCTCGCCGGAGGACGTCTGGGCGCTGTGGACGACGAAGGACGGGATCGAGTCCTGGTGGGGCCCAGACGGCTTCGCGGTCGAGGTGCGGTCCCTCGACCTGCGCCCCGGCGGCGAGCTCGCGCTACGCGATGACGGCCACCGCCCCGCCGCAGATCGAGTTCATGCGCAACGCCGGGATGCCGCTCACGACCGAGGCGCTCATCCGCTACACGGAGATCGATCCGCCGCGCCGGCTCGCGTACGAGAACCTCGCCGACTTCATCCCCGGCGTCGAGCCGTACTGGGTCGGCACCGTCGTCGAGCTCGAGCCCGTCGCCGGCGGTGTCCGCCTCACGCTCCTGGTCGACGCGATGCACGACGAGGAGTGGACGCAGCGCGCCGTGGCGGGCTGGGACAGCGAGCTCGGCAAGCTCGAGCGCCTGCTCGCCGCCAGGGTCGCCTCGTAGCGTCGCGCTCAGACCGATACCGTGTGGCGACAGCCGACAGGAGGCGCTCGTGGAGTACGTGAACCTCGGCAGCACCGGCCTGCGCGTGTCGCGCGTGTGCCTCGGGATGATGAGCTACGGCGCGCACGAGAGCCGGCTGTGGGCGCTCGCCGAGGCCGATGCCGAGCCGATCATCCGGCGCGCGGTCGAGGGCGGCATCACGTTCTTCGACACCGCCGACGTCTACAACGGCGGCCAGAGCGAGGTCGTCACCGGGCGGGTGCTGCCGAAGCTCCTCTCACGCGAGGAGCTCGTCGTCGCGACGAAGGTGCACGGCCAGACGATGCCCGGCGAGAACGGCCGCGGCCTGTCGCGCAAGCACGTGATGGCCTCGATCGACGCCTCGCTCGAGCGGCTCGGGATGGACTACGTCGACCTGTACCAGATCCACCGCTGGGACGACCGGACGCCGATCGAGGAGACGATGGAGGCGCTCCACGACGTCGTGAAGGCGGGCAAAGCGCGCTACATCGGCGCGAGCAGCATGTTCGCGTGGCAGTTCGCGAAGGCGCAGGCGATCGCCGAGCGGCGCGGCTGGACGCGGTTCGTCTCGATGCAGAACCACGTCAACCTGGTCTACCGCGAGGAGGAGCGGGAGATGATCCCGCAGTGCTCAGACCAGGGCGTCGCCGTCCTGCCGTGGAGCCCGCTCGCCCGCGGCCTCCTCGCCGGCTCGCGTACGCGCGAGGGCCAGCGGCTGACGACCCGCGCGGGGAGCGATCCGTTCGGCGACTCGCTCTACGTGCAGGAGGACTTCGACGTCGTCGACCGTGTCGTCGAGGTGGCTTCCGAGCGCGGCGTCCCGCCCGCGCAGGTCGCGCTTGCGTGGGTCATCGGCAAGCCCGGCGTGACGGCTCCGATCGTGGGCGCAACGAAGCTCGCGCATGTCGAGGACGCGCTCGCGGCCGAGCAGCTCGAGCTCACGCCCGACGAGGTCGCCCGGCTCGAGGAGCCGTACGTGCCGCACGCGGTGTCGGGGCACGAATAGTCGCTAGCCTAGCGCCGCGCGCACCGCCAGCTCCGGCCCCTCGAAGCGCACCTCGAGCCGCGCCAGGAGGCGGCGCAGCAGCGCGAGCGCTGCGGGGTTGTCGCTGGAGACGAGGGCGGTGACCTCGGTGATGCCGGCGGCGCGCGCGTCCGCGAGCAGGAGCGCCATGAGGGCGGAGCCGATGCCGCGCTGCTGGTGCTCGTCGGCGACCTCGAAGGCGATTTCCGCCGTGGCGCCGTCGCGCACGAGGCGGGCGAGCGCAACTGGCCGCGGGTCGCCGTCGACCCAAGCGACGAGGACGTGCCGGTTCCCGTCGACCGCCGCCAGGTGCCGTAGGTCGGCGTCGGTCAGCCTCGGCTTCGGCCCGTTGAAGCGCGCGCGCCGCGACCGCTCGCCGAGGCGCGCGAACACGGCCAACACGGTGTCGGCGTCGCCGTTGCGGAGCGGCCGCACAGTGAGCTCGGGGCCGCCTCTCGGTCGGATCGCGCGGCTGTGCATTCAGCCGCCTCCTGCCTCTGCCGCGAGCACGTCGACGCGGCCCGGCCGGCGCAGCGCCACGTAGGGCAGCGTCGAGGCGAGGAAGAGCCCGCCGAAGGCGACTGCGAGCAGGGAGAAGCCGCCGAGGGCGATCGCGGTCCCGCCGACGAGCGAGCCGATCAGATACCCGAGCTGGGTGGTGACCGCACGAACGGCGCCGACCTCGCGCCCCAGGTCGCCCGCGACGGAGAACCCGTAGACCGTCCCGGACACGGTTCTACCGGCGACGACGGCGCCGCTTGCGGCGAAGAGGACAAGCGTCACCGCGACGGCGGGGGTGAAGGCCCAGGTCAGCGCCACCGTGATCGAGGCGGCAACGCTGCTCTCGAGCATCGTCCGACGGGCGTGGCCGGGCCGCGCGCGGCCGGCGCGTCGGTTGCCTGCGAGGTAGGCGACGGCGACAGCCGCGAGCGCGACGCCGGTCGCCGCGGTGGACATGCCGTAGCCGTCGGTGAGGAGCGCGCCGCTGTAGACGAGCGTGCCGGCCCAGGCGGCGTTCGCCATCAGCTCGCCCAGCGCCCAGCGGCGCGCCTCGCGGAGCCGCAGGAGGCCGAAGCACGAGCCGATGCCGCCGGTGATCGGCGCGTCGGCCGGCCGGGCGGCGAGCGCCAGCCCGGCGAGGACCGCGGCGGGCAGAGGCAGGGCTAGGAACGCGAGCCGCCAGTGCACCTCGGCGACGACGCCGATCAGCGGCATGCCGACGATCCATGCGGCGGGAGGCCCGGCGAGCGCGTGCGCGACGACGCGGGTGCGGCGCTCGGGCTCGCTCCATGCGGCCGCGGCCGCCACGCCCGAGGCGAGCAGCGTCGCGATCCCCGCCCACATCGGCACCTGCGCCGCGGCGAGCAGCGCGAACGTCGGCGCCGCGGCGCTCGCGACCGACCCGACCGCGAGCAGCGCGCTCCCCACACCTAGCAGCGCCCGCGGCGAGAACCGGGCCAGCCCTCGCCCAGCGGCCAGCGCGACGAAGGCCGCCAGCGGCGCCGCCACGATCCGCAGCTGCCCCGCCTGCGCGATCGAGACCCCGAAGTCGTCGGCGAGGTCGCTCAGGATCGGCGACAGCACGAGCACGCCGGACTGGCTCGCGAACAGCGCCAGGAAGAGCACGAGCGACGGCGACGCGAGCTTGTGGCGGCGGGGAACGGCGCGATCGGGCAGGGAGACGTCCATGGCAGCACAGCGTCGCCCGGGATCGCCGTGGCCGCCATGGAGCAATCCGGCTATTCGCGGTGCGGGTAACCGAACAGCCGCCCGTCGGTGCTCGTGGCGACTCCCTCTCCCGCCCGGAGCTCGACTCCGACATCGTCGACCGCGTCTCCAGGGTCGCCACCACCCGCGGCGTGCCGAACGCGCAGGTGGCGCTGGCCTGGCTCGTCGGCCGCCCGGGCATCACCGCGCCGATCGTGGGCGCGACCCAGGTCGCGCACGTCGAGGACGCGCTGGCGGCGGAGCAGCTCGAGCTGACGGCCGACGAGGTCGACCGGCTGGAGGAGCTGTACGTGCCGCACGCGGTCTCCGGGCACGAGTAGCCCGCAGGCGTCGCGCTCGTCGCGCGCGCGTCATCGCCACGGGTCCTCCACCGTGACGTTCGCGGGCTCGTACGCCTCCGCGAACCACTCGTCGAAGAGTCGCCGGCGATCGTCCTCGGTCATCGCGGCGCTCTGCCTGGCGTGCTCGTCGAGATCGAACGAGTGGAAGAGCGCCATCAGGTCGAGCGAGCGCTGCAGGTGGTTGGGCTCGACGATCCGCCCGTAGTGCTCGGACGCGAGCAGGCTCCAGGCGCCCGGGTCGACCGACTCCGACCACTGCATGAAGTCGAACAGCGCCCTGGCGATCACCGGGGTCGGCAGCAGGTCGGCACGGTGGTTGGCCACCTCGTGCGGGAGGCTTCCGAACAGCCCGTCCCCGTGCCGGCTGCCGTTGACCGCGATGTACGCGGTGACCGCGGCGGAGAGGGCGATCGGGTCGCCCCACGGCTCGACGGCGGCGAAGGGCCCGGTAGGACTCCTGCTCGTCCCAGGTGCAGAGGTAGCGGCGGCGGCCGGTGCCGACGAGCACGATGCCCGCGACCCAGCTCGTCGGCCCGAGGCCGTCCCAGTAGAAGCCGAGCAGCGGGAGGTGCGCGTCCTCATCGGTGAGCAACTCGGACACGTCGCCAGGCCAGCACGCGAGGTCGCCGTGCTCGTCGCGCTCGTCCTCGGTGATCACCCCGTCGAGCAGGGGCGCGAGCGGCAGCGCCGTGCGGCGATGGACGACCACGGACTCGCCGTATCGTCGGGGCGTCGCGCGGAACGACCGAGCGAGCTTTCTCTCCAGCTGGTGCAGGTTCATGACAGGCTCCTTTCGAGCCGGGGCGCGCCCCGCCTCGCGGGTCGCGCGAGGACGATCGCGACGGCCAGGTCGTGATCAGTCCTCGTTGGCGAACGCCTCGGCGCTGCTCCGCCTCGTCGTTCCCTCGGCGAGCTCCCGGATGAAGGCGACGACGACGCCAGTGCCGTCCTCCGCGTCCTCGCCCGCCTCGCAGAGCGCGTCGGCGGCGGCAGTCGCAGGCGGCGAGGGCGTCGTCGAACCGCCCGGCGCGGCGCCAGACGTCGGCGGTGACCGTGTGCAGCACCTCCGGCGGCGTCTCGGCCTCGCCGAGCTCGAGCGCCCGGACGAACATCTCGGCCGCCCGCTCGCGGCAGACGCGCGCCTGCGCACGCGCGTGCCGCGTCGTCGCACGCCCACGCGGCGTCGAGGAACCGCCAGCCCGCACCCTCCGGCCGTCCCGGCGAGCTCGTTCACGAGCGCCGCGCAGAAGAACGACCGTGCCAGCCGCGGCAGCCGCGACTCGGCGAGCACGCCTCGGTAGACAGGCGACTCGACCACGTCGACGGCGCCGGGCGGCGCGACGCCGATCGACCGTGCGCAGTACCCGCACGCGTCGCAGCGCTGCACCCGGAACTCGTGCGCCCAGCGGGCTGGGCCCGTTGGGCCGCAGGTCGAGGTCGGGCGGCCCGAACGAGCTCGTGCTCGACAGCTCGGCCTTGCGCCCGAGCGTGCCGCAAACGGCGCAGCGCACCTCGATCTCGGTGAACGTCGTCATCCTGAACCCCCTTCAGCGGTTTGCCTGAACCAGACCGCGTCGTTTCTGCCACCGTTCCGCTGGGGCCGGTTGGCGGCGGGTCGTGCCCGCTCTCTTGACGCGAATCGCACTCTACGGGAAGTCGACTTCTGGCCGCAGTCGTCTTACGGCCAGCGTGGCGATCGGTCGCGCGCCGCCTTTCGCGAGGCGAACGAGTCGGCGGAGACGCCGAGCCCGACGAACTCACCCCGCGCGAGCGCGAGGTCCTGCAGCTGATCGCGCGCGGCTAGATGTAGAAGAGACCGCCGCTCGCCTGCACCTGTTCGGTGAAGACGGTCGAGAGCCACGTCTCGAACGTTGCTGCGCAAGCTCCAGCTCTCGACGCGGCATGAGTTGGCGCGGCGGGCGACGGAGCACCGGCTGGTCTGGAGCACTTACCGTGCAGCGACATGAAGCGCCAGGTGACCTCGAGATTCGTGCCAACCGTGGGAAGCAATCTCTTTGCGTTTCCACCGCGCGCCAGCTGTCTGAGAGACTCGAGGCTGGAACCTCCGTCGAGAGCCACATGCCGTCGACACTGTGCCTTCGCGGTATCGACCTAAATAACTCGGCTAGAGCGGTAACTACATGCGGACGCGGCAGGTAGCTCAGTGAAACTGACGATCAGCGATAAGGGCGAGTGTATGTCCGCGATCGATCCGAACGGGCGGGTCTGGGTGCGGATGCCCGACGGCCGGTGGGCGCCCGAGGAATCGCTGATTCTGTCGGAATCAGCAGTACGGGCAGCGTCCGATAGCGCTTCTACAGTGGCCGAGGTGCCGGCCAAGCTGGATCAGCGTCGGCGGGCTGCGCGTCCGCAGGAACCGGTCTCCGACCTCGCTAGGAGGCCGTATTCAGCGATCTCCATGTTCTCCGGCTGCGGCGGCCTGGACCTCGGCGCGACCGCGTCAGGGCTGAAGATCCGCTGGGCGAACGACTGGGACAAGCCCGCGGTTGACACCTACAGGAAGAACATCGGCGAGCACGTCGTCCTCGGCGACGTGCGCCAGATGGAACCCCCGCGGGAGGCCTGCGACGTGCTCATCTCGGGGCCGCCGTGCCAGGATTTCTCGACCCTGTGGACGCATGAGGGCGCACTAACGCCGCGCGGAAACCTCTACCGCGAGGTCGCGCGTTTCCTCGCGACCCTGGCACCGCCCGCCTTCGTCCTCGAGAACGTCCGCGGACTGCTCTCGGCGAACGACGGCCGCGCCTGGATGATCGTGCGCTCGGCGCTGCGGGCGCCGTCGCGCGTCCTCGGTTTCGGCAACGGCCCGCGCTACGACATTACCGCGGCGATGGTGAACTTCGCTGACCTGGGCGTGCCGCAGATGCGGGATCGGCTGATTGTGATTGGCTTCCGAAGCGACCTCGGCGTCAGGCCCATCGCGATCCCGCGGCCGTTCGCCGGTACATACCGGACAGTGCGCGAAGCGCTTGACGACGTACCGCTGCCGCCGCTCGGGACGGCGAACCATGATCTGCACGACGACCAGCCGGATGTGCGTGCGCGGCTGGCGCTGATCGAGCCCGGCGATAACTACCAGTCGATTCCCGAAGGACATCCGCTTGCCGTCAAAGGACTGATCTCGCACGTGTACCGCAGGCTGCACCCCGATCAGCCCGCCTATACGATCGTCGCTGACGGCGGAGGCGGGACGATGGGTTATCACCACATAGAGCCGCGGTCGTTGACGAATCGCGAACGAGCGCGGCTGCAGACGTTCCCCGACGATTTCCTTTTCGAAGGAAGCATCCGCGAGGTCCGCAGGCAGGTCGGGAATGCCGTTCCACCTGTCGGCGCCCGAGTGATCCTCGATGCCGTGACCGCTCAGCTGCGCGAAGCGGGCGTGCGCCCGAGCGGCAGACCGCGCAAGCGGCCAGGGCCGACGCTCCAGACTGCTGAGCACCTTAAGATCGCCTTGTCGTGAACGCGCAGCCGGTCGTCAATCCGACCGTCGCCGCACTCAACGCCCTCCAGATCTACGATCCGGATCAGGCGGCGGCTTACCGGGAGCATGCCAAGGGCGTCCAGGCGGTGCTAGGCCCCGACTTCCCGACCCGGCTGGCTCAGTGGGTAGCCGAGTGGACAGAGCACGGCGGCCCGGCAGCACTGATCCTGACCGGCAACGCGGGGACGGGAAAGACGGCGGTGGCCGAGGCGTACTGCGACGTGCTTGGTGTTCGACTGCCACTGAAGGCTGCAGAAATCGAACTGGTTGCGTGGGTCGGGCGGGATGTATCCCGCCCCTACGTTGGTGGGCCGAGTTGCGGATGTCCCGCGAGGGCTCGATCGGAACCCCTGGTGCCTGCCTGAAGGCAGGCACCAGTACGCCACGCTCGACCTCGGCACGCCCCCGGCGGCACTCAGCCGGCTGTGAACAGGAGGTCGACCTCGTCCGGCTCGTCTGACGGCGGCGCGGGTGCAGGGGCGGCGGCGAGTGGAGCTGTAGCAGCCTCCGTTGGTTCGCGGTAGTACACCGCCTCCGCGACTCCGAACTGCCTCGGTCTCAGTGACGGGAGCCGGCTCGCGTCGGCGCCGAGGAGGTCGGCGAGCACCGACCAGACCCGGCGGTCGACGCGGGTCGTGTCGAGGGTGCTGCTCCGAGCTGTGGCAGTAGCGGCCACCTTCTCCTCTCTTGCCCCCAGGCCGAGCTTCTCGATCAGCGCTCGAACGACGTCGAGGCGCTTGAGGCCACGTCGCGAGCGCAACACGACCAGTGGAGACTGACCCTGGGCCCAGGCGCGCATCAGCTCGACCTGCTCCTCGGCCGGCTCGGACGGGGCGGCGTGGGTGAGGTACGCGTCGATCATTCGCGCCAGCTCGTCGGCATGGTCGCCGGCGAGCGCGAGGTACGAGCCCACCCCCGGGTCGTCGCTGCGGGCGAACGCGGCCGCGAACTCCTCGAACGCGGCGAGACGCCGAACGCGCGCGAGCGCCAGGCCCAGCGGCCCCTCTCGACGCAGTCGACCACCAGCTGGATCACGGCGTGCGCCTCGACCAGTGTCGTGACGCGGACGACGCGGTTCTGCTTCGCGCCGACGAGCTCCTCGCCCTCGTACAGCAGGACGCGCTCGTCGAGCGGGTTCTTCACATGGAGCGTGCCGACGTCGCCGTCGGCGTCGACCTCGGTTACGGTCAATCCGCGGGAGAGGGCCTCGCCGAGGCCGAGGTACTCGAGCCGCGGCTCGGCCGCCGGGAAGAGCGGCACCAGGGTGAGACCCGCGTTGTGATTCGGCTCGCCCGTCGTGAAGGGAAGCGCTGTCGCGGTGGTGCTCGTTGTCGTCATGACCCGGAGTCGGGTCACGCGCACTGTCCTCTTGCGCCGATCTCAGGCGCGCGCCACAGTGACCGCGGTGCCATAGGCGGCGACCTCGGTCATGTTGCTTCCGAGCTCGTTGCAGTCGAACCGCATCGCGATGATCGCGTTCGCACCTGCGTCTCGGGCCGCCTCTCTCAGCCTCTCGACCGCCTGGAGCCGGCTTTCCGCCAGCATCTTGGTGTAGCCCTTGACCTCTCCGCCGACCAGCCCCTTGAGGCTGGCGCCGATGTCGCTGCCGATGTTGCGGCTCCGCACCGTCAGCCCGAACACCTCCCCGTACACCTCGGTGACGCGATAGCCCGGCAGGTCGTTCATGGTCGTCACGACGACGTCACTCATCTGAACCTGGCTCCTCTCGATCGTGGCTCGCGGCGCGTCTGAGCGCCGCCCTTTGCGGTGGAAGTCTATGACGGCCCGAGCGCACGCCCGGGCCTGATGCCTGCTCAGCAGGCGTATACCTCCGTCCAGCTGACGGGCTCCCAGGCGCGGCCTTCGGGCGCGCTGTCGCGGGCGAAGGCGATCGCCTCGGCGATCGTGTTGCCGCCGCCGAGCGCAGTCCAGCGGCGGCCCCGCGGCTCGGTGAGCTCCACCGTGAGGACGACCTGGCGCTGCTGGGCTCGCCGTGCGGCCCGCCCGGGGCGCGGGAGGCGGATGATGGCGGCCGCCCGCTGCGTGACGCTGCGGGCGGGGCGGGTGAGGAAGGTGGTGGTCATGGCTGTCTCGTCCAGTCTCCGGTTGGGTCTCCGGCGTGATCGTGTGGTTGGCCTTCACGAGAAGAAGCGCGTCGTCCGGGAGCCCAATTCTCTTGGTGCCTGGCGTGCGCCGGGCACCAAGGGGGGTAGGGCCTCAGTCGGCCGGCGCGATCGGGTGGTTCGCGCGGAACAGGTTGTCGGGGTCGATCGCGGCCTTCACGTGCCGCAACCGCTGGTAGGTGTCAGGGGTGTAGAACCGCGCCGGGTCGGTGTGGTCCTCGGTGAAGTTGAGGTACTGGCGTCCGTTGTCGTACAGAGCGAGCGCCGCGCGGAGGAAGTCGAGCTGCTCCCGGTTGGCCCGGTACGTCTCCTCGTCGAACACCATGCCGACACCGAAGGTGAGGAACGACGAGTCGAACGTGGCCAGCGCCCCGTGATGGGAAGCCGATCGGTGCAGCGCCCCGCCGAGGTGCCGGATCTCGGCCGACACGAGCGGTGAACCGGACTTGGGCCCCGCCGCCGCGACGAAGCGGTCGATGGCCGCGGCGTCGAGCTCGCCGAGCATCTGCCCCTCGCCGGTGTAGGGGACGGGGTCCGGCGGGTCCATGTGCAGCTCGGAGATCCCCACCGGGGGCACGATCGCGAACGTGTCCATCGCCGGGCCGAGCTCACGCAGCGGGCGGAGGAGCTCGGAGCCCCACGCCTCGCTGCCCATCACGACGGCTTCGACGACGGCGAACTGGCCACCGCGAAGCGGCTCGGGGATCTCCGGGATGGGCGGGAACTGGAGGATCCGGCCGACCGAGGTGACCTCTTCGGGCACGGTCCGCGTCCACTCGAGCCACGCCTGCAGGATCTCGGTGGAGCGCTCCCAGGGGAAGAAGAGGACGCCGGCGTAGATCTCCGGGATCTCGTACAGCTGCACCTCGAGCGCGGTCACGAGCCCGAAGTTGCCGCCACCGCCGCGCAGCGCCCAGAACAGCTCGGCGTCGTTGTCGGCGTCGACGCGGCGCAGCTGCCCGTCCGCGGTGACGAGCTCGATCGCGGTGACGCTGTTCGTCGACAGACCGAGCTTGCGGGCATACCAGCCGACCCCGCCGCCGAGCGAGTAGCCGGCGACGCTGACGTCCGGCGTCGAGCCGTGCAGCGCGGCGAGCCCGAGCTCCGAAGCGCGAGGCACGACCTCTCCCCACTTCGAGCCGGCGCGGACGCAGACGATTCGGTGCTCGACGTCGATCTCGACGCCCTGCAGCCGGTCGGTCTTGACGAGGATCACGTCGTCCATCGCGCCAAGGGGCTCCGCGTTGTGTCCCGTCCGCTGCGGTGCGACCTGGAGGCCGTGCTCGCGGGCGTACTCGACGATTGCGACGACGTCCTGCTCGTCCGCCGGCACGGCAACGAGCGCCGGCTCCTGCGTGAACGCCAGGTTGAACGCCTGCGTGGCTGCTTCCCAGCCGTCCCCGCCCGGCTCGATCACGGCGCCGCGAACGCGGCGGCGGAGGCGGTCCAACGAGGTGGTGGTCTCGATCGCGGTCATGTCTGCTCCTTGTGCGCAAGGTCGTCGGGTCGTCTAGAACGATCGCCCTCCGAGCCCTCGCAGGCAGTGGTGCGAACCCGCTCGACCGGGTTCGGACAGCCGTACTTCTGCGCCCGGAAGCCGGAGCGGCGCCCGAGCCGCTCACCCGAGCCCGGCGGCTGGCACAGTGGGTCCATGACGACGATGGCCGATCTCGACGAGCTCGCGCTGGCGATGCCGCAGGCCACGAAGGAGGTCTCCGACGACGGCCGGCCCTCGTACCTCGTGCACGGGAGGATGTTCTGCTTCCATCGCAGCCGCCGGCCCGACGCGATCGACCCCGACACGGGCGAGCGAATGGACGACGTGCTGATGTTCCGCGTCGACGGCCTCGACGAGAAGGAGATCATGCTCGCCGACGAGCGCGGCGTCTTCTTCACGACCCCGCACTTCAAGGGCTATCCGGCCGTGCTCGTGCGCATCCCGGATCTGGCCCGCCTCGATCGCGACGAGCTGCGCGATCTCGTGGCCGAGGCGTGGCTGACCCGCACTCAGAAGCGCGTCGCGAAGGCCTGGCTCGCCGAGCATGGTCTCGAGGAGGACTGAGTGCCGAGGCCGGCGACCGGGCGAACCTGCTACCGGCGGCCCTGCGCGAGTGCGAACACGGCTTCAGCTCCGGCTGAGACCGGCGATGCGATGAGACCGTCGGCGCCGAGCAGGACGGCCATCGGCGTCCCGTCGACACCGAAGGCAGAACCGGCGCGGAAGTCCCTGTCCAGGAGAACGGTCGACCGGAAGCGTTCGGCGCGGGTGCTCCACGGTCTCCTGAGGAGACGACGGCGAGCCGCGGTGTCCGCCCGTTGGCCGTGCGCTCCCAGCCGATCAGGTCCTCGTGCATGGCGCGACAGAAGCCGCAGTCCGGGTTCCAGAAGAGAAGCACGGTGTCCCGACCACGGAAGCTTGCGAGCGGGACGGTTTCCCCGTCGAGGGAGAGGAGATCGAGGGAGGGCGCTTCCGCTCCGACGGGGAGCCCTTGCGCTGGAGCCGGCTCCTCGAGCGCCTGGGCGACGAGCAGGTCGATCCAGTCGCTCCCGGTCGCGACAAAGCTGCCGATCGTCCCGTCGGCGGCGATCAGCACCGCGCTGGGTGTCCCGTTGGCCTCGAAGGCGGTGTAGAGCCCGAGATCCTCGTCGAAGAGGACGTGCTCCAGCCCGTGCTCCTCGGCCTTGGCACGGACGCCGTCGCGAGATCCGTCGCTCACCAAGGCGATCGTCAGCCGGTCGACGTGCTCGCGCTGCCACTCCGCGACCTTCGGGAGCAAGGCCTTGCAGGGACCGCAACGCGGGCTCGTGAAGAGCAGCAACAGCGGCAGGCCGGCGGTGAGGAGCTCGTCGAGCGTCACCGTGTCCCCACTCAGAGAAGCGGCCGTGACCGCCGAGCCCGAGTCCCGGGTTGAAGACCGACGGCGGGTAGCTCGTCGGCCTCGCCGAGCGCGATCCCCGCGTCCTCGAAGGCTGCTTCGACGCGTTCGAGCCGAACGAGCACCTGCCCGTACGAGCGCAGCAGCGACACGACGGCCGCAACACCCACCACCAGAAGCACGGCGACGGTGACCCCGAGCGCGATCGCCACCAGCCGAGCCGCGCCCAGATCGTTGATCCAGGCGGTCGCGCTCGCGTCCGGCTCGGCCAGGCTGCCGGCGAGGGCGACGAGCGCGATCCCGGCGAGAATGCCGTTTCGGACCAGGGTCTTCCAGCTCGCGGGAGCAGAGTGCAGCTGACCGAAGCAATGACAGTCCGGCGCGCGACCGCCGGCGAGGCTGACCGCGATCGCCGTGGTGAAGAGCGCGAGGAGCGCGAGCGCGCCGATCGACCCGGCCACGGCGGTGGCCGGGAGCACGAGCAGGGCGGCGACGGCGAGTTCGGCGACCGGGAGGGCGAACGCGAGTGGCCCTGCAAATCGTGCAGGAGCGCCGAAGTCGACGGCCGCCTGCCGCGATGCCGCTGCGGTCGACGAGCTTGGCAGCACCGGCGACCGCGAAGACGGCAGAGAGGACGAGCCGGGCGATCAGGGCGACGGTGGCAAGCATCCGGCGGCGACGCGACGACTGAGAGAAGAAGGCGGCAGGTGCCGCTGACGCAGGTTTTTCGGAACCCGCACGTCACCCCGCTGCAACAGTTTGGGTTGCTCGCGGGGCAGCAGACCGGGGTCCCGGTGCGACTCCCCACCGTCCCGGCCGGGCAGCACGTCGACGCGCGCGACATCCACCGCGGCTTCGGGCAGCAGTACGGGGGGCGCCGACCCCGGCGAGGTGCGCACACCTGTGCCCTGCTGTTGCAGCAGAGTTGTGGGCCGCAGACCTTCGATCCGGTCGGGCACTGGCACACCGTTCCGCCCCGACATACCTGGGTGCCGTCGCAGCAGATGTTCCCGCAGCCCTTCTCACCCGTCTTGCAGCAGAGCGACGTCTTCGAATCCGCGCAGAACTCGCCCTGCTTGCAGCAGGCCGTTCCGCAGGTCTGGCGTCCAGGGCCCGTACACGTGAGGCAGTGCGCCTCCCCGGCGACGATGTCGCCGCAGAAGCTGTTCGGCGGGCAGCAGCCACGGTGCGCGGCTTCTCGACAATGCCGCCGAACGTGCCTCCTGGGTGTGTCCCGCAGCCGGGCGCCGGCTTGGCGATGCCGATCCACTTGCAGCACTTGGGAAAGTTGCTGCTCTGGACGCAGCACACCTTCGTACACCCCGCACCGAGCGGGATTCCGCAGGCGTTCTCCCCCGGGGAGCAGTCGCACGGCAACGTGGCGCGCGCGGCGCGCGGCACGACGCTGGACACGGTCGCCGACACGAGCGCCCCGCCGAGCAGGCGCACGGCACGCTTGCGCGGCATCGGCTGCGCGAGCGTGCGGGCGATGTCGTCGAGGAAGGTGCTCATCCGACCTGCGTCTGCGGCGTGTGCCGATCATTGCAAGGGCCACGTCGGTCTGCAACCGGTCGTGCCTCGAGCCTTCGTCGAAGCGCCGTCTCGGCGCCCCGTTGGGCTATCGAACCGTGGCGGCCGCGTCTACCTCGACGAGGTCGGGGACGGTCGTGATCGTCGCCCCGTACACCATCTCCAGGTAGCCGAGCGCCTCGTCCTCGTCGACGCCCTCGAAGCCGCAGACGGCGTCGCGCGGAATCGTGATCTCGTAGCCGCGGATGAGCGCGCCGTAGGAGGAGTGGCGGACGCAGATGTGCGTGTGCTGCCCGGTGATCACCACCTCCGTGACGCCGCGCTCCTGCAGCTGCTCGTCGAGACCGGTGAAGTCGAAGGCGCCGTAGACGCGCTTCGGCGAGATGATCTCGCCGGCCGCCGGCTCGAGCTCGTCGATCACCTGCGCCTCCGGGGTGCCCGCCATCGCGTGCTCGCCCCATACGCGCAGCTCGGGGTCGTCGGGATGGTGGGCGTCGTTCGAGAAGACGACCACCCAGCCCTGCTCACGGGCGTGGGCGAGCAGCCGCTGCAGGGGCGGGATGATCGCCTGCGCCTTCGGGTTGGCCAGCTTGCCGCTGACGAAGTCGTTCAGCATGTCGACGACGATCAACGCACGCATCGCGCACCTCCCAGTTATCGCCTTATAGGCTAAAACCTCTCCGTAGAGAATAGCATCGCTCGGCCGAGACATTTCAGGGCGATCCGCCGTGCTCAGGCGCAGCTCGACGGATCAGCCGCGCAGCGAGGAGCCCGATCAGCCTGGGAGGCTGTCGCCGGTGGTGTCTCTGAGCCGAGCTTCGGCGAACCGGACGACGCTTCCCCCCGTGCGCTCGCCCGGGATGCGGCGCAGCGACCGGCGCAGGTGCGCCCGGTCTCCGTTCGACTGTGCATTGGCGCGGCTCATCTCGAGCACGACCTTCCGGCACGTGAACGCCTCCGCGAGATCGGTCGGCGAGTTCGCCTCCATGCCGCGCAACCGCAGCATCGCCATGAACATGTCCTCGGTGAACCAGTGCCGCGCCCGCTGCGACGCGAAGCAGCGGAGGACGGTGTCGACCTTTCTCTGCGCGGCCTCGCGGGTGATCGGGACGAACAGGTTCGGCGAGGACAGGTCGCCGTCGTACTTCGGGACCTCGTACTCGAGGATCAGGTTGTTGCGGAACGTGTTCCAGGTGAGCTCGCACACGAAGCGGTGGTCCTGGTGACTGTCGGCGCGCCGATGGGTGAGGATGATGTCCGGGTCGATCTCGGCCTTCAGCCGCTCGAACAGCCCTCGCATCGGCTCGCCGTCGTGCACGAAGTACATGTCGCGGAAGTCCTCGACGATCACCCGCAGCGACGCGACCGAGCCGAGAAACTCCGCGGCGCTCGCCCGTGCCTCGTCCGCCCGCTCCTCCGTCGCGCTCAGGACGACCCAGACCACCTCGAGCTCCGGGTAGCGCTCGGCCAGCTGGAGCAGCGTGCCGCCGCAGCCGATCTCGATGTCGTCCGAGTGCGCACCGACGGCAAGAAGCGTGGGGCGCCCTCGCAACGAGACGTCGTCGAGGAGGACGGGAAGCATCAGCCGCGTCGGCGATCGTCGTTGTGCAGAAATGAGTCGTTCACGGCATGGGTCGTGTGTGGGTCCACGGTCGGTGTTCGGTAGAGATCGGCTCGAACGCCCCGCGGGTTGAGCGGCGTCGGGCAGGCCACCGGAATGCAAACGCGCGGCTGTTTGCCTGAGCTCTGCACGGGTTGATCGCTCAAGCGAGGGTTCAAGCCGGCCGATGGCACCGGATGGGCATGTTGTCGGTCTCGAGCCTTCGTCTCACGGCGCCCACAGGCGTTGGTCACCAGCGCGGCCTCGAAGCCGTGCTCGTCGTCTCGCCCGATCGTGCACGTCGCGAGGAGCTCGAGGATGTGATCGATGCGGGAGGCTGGGTGCCGACGACCGCCGGGTCGGTGCAGGAGGCCCTCTGGGAGCTCTCGCCTGTGCTCCCGCACCTCGTCGTCATCGACGTTCCCGATCCGACCGAACCGGAGTGGGCTCTCGAGCTCATCGATCGGATCCGCGGCCGCAGCGGAGGCGCGGGGACGCCGGTCGTCCTCCTGGTACCACGCGAGGATCGTTCTCTCACCGTGGCAGCCTTCGGGCGGCGGGCCGACGACGTCGTCGCCGGGCCGGCACATGCCGACGAGCTCATCGCGCGGTTCCGCATCCGCCTCGAGCGCCGGCCCGTGCCGCGGGAGGATCTCACCACGGATCCGATCACCGGTGCGCTGTCGCAGGCATCGTTCACCGCCCAGGTCGAGCACGAGCTGGAACGGCTCTCCCGTGGCGGCCGTCCCGGCGTCCTCGCGCTCCTTCAGCTCGACGAGCTGCCCGAGCTCGAAGCGAAACACGGCGTGCGCGCTCGTGACGAGATCATGGCGCAGGTCGTAGCGCTGATCGAGGAAGACAGCCGGGACGTCGACTTCGTCGGGCACGCACGCGGCGTGCTCGCGATTCTCATGCCGGCGACGCCGGCGAAGGGCGGCCAGGTGCGGCTCGACCGGCTCGCGCGGCTGCTCTCGTCCAGGAGCCTGATGGTCGCCGACACCGTCGTCCGGCTCACCCCGATCATCGGGTACGCGGCTTCCGAGCGAGGGCTCTCCGTCGACGCGCTCGAGGAGCGCGCCTGGCTCGCGACGATGCAGCAGGCCGAACAGCTCGACCTCTACCCGACCCGCTGGACGTCGGCGATGGAGGGCGAGTCCTCGAGGGGCTCGAGCGCCATGCGGGCGCTCGACCGGCTGAGAACACCGGTGCAGATCGTCGTTCAGCAGCTGATCTGCCTCGTCCTGCCCTTCGGCGTCTACGTCGCCCTCGACCGGCTCGGGATGGACATTTCCGGTCTCGTGTACCTCGTTCTCGTCGTCTCGCTGGCGTTCACGGCCGCCGCGATCTGGGCGGAAGGATTCGCGGCGCTGCGACGCCCCGAACTGCCTGAGGAGCCGGAGAAGCTGCCACCTGCGACCGCAGTGATCGCTGCGTATCTGCCCAACGAAGCGGCGACGCTGATCGAGACCGTCTTCGCGTTCCTCCGACAGGACTACCCGGACCTGCAGGTGATCCTCGCCTACAACACGCCTCATCCGCTGCCGGTCGAGGACCAGCTGCAGGAGATCGCTCGGCGAGATCCGCGGCTGGAACCACTTCGCATCGAGGGCTCGGTCTCGAAGGCGCAGAACGTCAACGCGGCGCTCGCGCGAGCCCGAGGAGAGATCATCGGAGTCTTCGACGCCGACCACCATCCCGACCCGGGCGCGTTCCGGCGGGCGTCCAGATGGCTGGCCGACGGCGCAGCCGTCGTGCAGGGGCACTGCGTCGTGCGAAACGGCGGCACGAGCCTCGTGACACGGCTCGTGGCCGCCGAGTTCGAAGCGATCTACGCGGTCAGTCACCCCGGCAGGGCGCGTCTGCACGAGTTCGGGATCTTCGGCGGCACGAACGGCTACTGGCGAGCCGACGTGCTCAAGCGAATGCGCATGCGGGGCTTCATGCTGACGGAGGACATCGATTCGTCGATGCGCGTCGTCGAAGCGGGCGGCACGATCGTCTCCGATCCCGATCTCGTCTCGATGGAGCTCGCGCCCGAGACGGGAAAGGCGCTCTGGAATCAGCGCATGCGCTGGGCGCAGGGCTGGACGCAGGTTTCCTGGCGGCATCTCATCCCGATGCTGAAGCGCCCGGGCGTCTCGATACGCAGCCGCGTCGGGGCCTTCTACCTCCTGGCCTGGCGGGAGATCTACCCGTGGGTCTCGCTGCAGATCTTCCCGCTGATCGCCTTCTGGCTGCTCCGCGGCGACCCACAGATGAACTGGTTCGTGCCGATCTTCGTCATCACCACCCTGTTCACGCTCAGCGCAGGCCCGGCGCAGGTTCTCTTCGCGTGGAAGCTCGCCCACCCGTCGATCAAGCAGCACAGGCGCTGGTTCTTCCTCTTCCTCGTCCTGTCGCCGATCTTCTACACGGAGATGAAGAACGTGATCGTGCGGACGGCACACCTCAAGGAGCTGATGGGCGAGAGAACCTGGAAGGTCACTCCACGCAGCACTCGCCCCAATTCCGCCGGCCCGCCGGACGGGCTCGAGCGGAGAGATCCGTCTTCCGTCGGCGCGTTGCTACGCGGAGACGAAGTGCCCGCCAGCCTCCGCTAGTTGTCCGGAGCCCGGTCGCGCAGCTCCCTCCTAGAGCGCGATCCGGACGGCTGTGCGGCTCGGGCATCCCCGGCGCACGAGATTCACCGCCACGTGCAGGTCGACATCGAGATGGAACGCGAGCTCGATCGCGTCCTCGTCGTCGTAGCCGGCGCGAACCAGCTCATCGAAGCGCCAACGTCGAACCGCATCTAGCTCCGACACCTCGACAGCTTCCAGCTGCGCCGCACTCATCTCTCTCCCCTCGACCGCCGTGCTGTGACTCTCACCTTGTGATCCCGTCTGCCCTCGAGGTAAATCCCTCGTTCGAGTACGACCGGAGCGGGCTCGGGCCGCCGCCCGCTCAGATTCGTGCGGGCGCCTCGCATTCGGCGTTCGCGTAGCCGGAGCGGAACGGCCGCGCTGCACCTGTGTGCTCGTCGAACGTGTGGCGCTCCGCGCACCCCGTGTCGTTCGCAAGCAGGTGGATCGACACCGACGTCTCGGCCGACGTCGTGCGGACGCGATGGACGTCGTCGGCCGGCGGGAGCAGCACGTAGTAGTCGCCGGGGGCGAGCGGCCGCCTGCGCGTCAGCTCGATCGAGCCGTCGAGCGGCCGGTAGAACTCCTCGTCCTGGCTGCCGTGGTACAGGCCGACGAGCCCCCACGCGAGGTGATCGTGGATCGGGGTCATGGAGCCGGGCGGCACGACGAGGCTGAAGAGGCAGAGCGACCGGTCGGCGGAGCGAAAGAGCAGCCACTGACCGATACCTCCGCCCATGCCGCTGTCGGGCACGTCCCGCTGGAACTCTGCGGGGAGCCAGTCGCGCCGTGCGAGGGCCTCGACGAAGATCGGCCTGAGCGCCTCGCACGCCTGCGCGGCGCCGGCCGACCGCTCGATCGTCTCCCGCACCGTTGCGACGAAGCCCCGCACGAACGGCGTGTCGAGCACGTACTCGTCCGAGGCCAGCGGCGGCAGTCCGTGGTCGTCATGCGTGTCGCACATCAGGCTCCTCGCGTAGCCGGTCGGGGAGCTCGACGGCACGGTCCCACCGCCGGCACCCAGGTCGAAGCGCACACTAGAGGACGATGCGATGGCGGTGGATCAGCTGGGTGATCGTGCTCTTCAGCGGCGCGATGCTTCTGTGGGCCCTCTCGCGGACGTCGGGTGTGGAGTGCGGCCAGTACCTGCCGGGGACGACCGAGCGCGAGGCCTGCGAGCTCCGCGAGGACGTACGCACCGGGATCGGGCTGTTCGCCATCGGCGTGCTGTGGATCGGCGGCTCGCTCGTGCTGGGTGTGATCTGGCTCGCGACACGGCCGGCGAAGCGCAAGTGCCCACGCTGTGGGAGAGACGTGAAGGTGGGGCTGACCGCCTGCCCCGCCTGCGGGCACGAGTTCGGCGGCACGCCCGACGAGGGCGGGGCGCCGCTGTAGGGCGAGTGGCCGAGATCGGCCCTGGCGCCCGGCCGAGACCGGGCGCCAGGGCGGCGCGTCGTGCGGGAAGGCCGGATGGTCCGGCCGCCGAGCTAGTTCTTGACGATCCCGATCATGTGGCCCTCTGGATCGGTGAAGAGAGCGAGAGTGACCATGGGCAGCTCGCTGACCGGCATCACGACCGTGCCGCCGAGGCTCACGGCCTTGTCGAGTGTCGCCTGCGGGTCGTCGGTGCCGACGTAGAACGTGACGTGGCCGGAGCCGCCGTCGGATACCTGGCCGATGCCGCCGGCGATCCCTGCTCCCTCCTTCTCCACCATCGCGTAGTTCATGTCGGGGAAGTCCTGCGTCTTCCAGTCGAACAGGTCGGTGTAGAACGACTCGAGCTTCTCGCGGTCCTTGCCCGACACCTCGAAGTGGACGACGGGGTTTGCCATGGGTGCTCCTTCTCTCTCGTGGGACTCGTTCGATCCCTACATCTCGCCGCTGAGCCAGGGGTCGGCCCCCGGGTCGCCGCCGGACGCCGCGACCGTGAGGCGCTCGAGGTAGTGATCCCAGCCGTGCTCGTGCCGGGTCGCCGACTCGGCGCTCGGCAGATCGCGGTGCGTGAAGCGCAGGCGCGTGCCGGCTCCCTCCGGCTCGAGCTCGATCTCGATCGTCGACGTCCCCGGGGGCACATGGTTGGGGCCGTCGCCGTCAGGCTCCCAGCCCCACGTGAAGACGAGACGCCTCGGGGGGTCGGCCTCGACGACTTCGCCCCTCGCGGTATGGCCGGGGACGACGTCGCAGTGGTACACGCCGCCGGGTCGCGGCTCGATGGCGACGGTCGTGCCCATCCAGCGCTGCGCCTTCTCCGGGTCGACGAGGAACTCCCACACGGTCTCCGGACTGGCATCGATTTGCAGCTCGCGCTGCAACGACGCGGTCTCAGCTGTGCTTGCCATGCCGTCGCTTCTCCTCTCGTTCGGCTTCTCGCTTGAGCGTCTCCAGCCGCTCGCTCCAGAACTCGTCGAGAAACGCCTTCAAATCGACGAGACCCTCGGGGCGCGCCCGGTAGAGCCGCTTCGTCCCGTTCCGCCGCTCACTCACGAGACCGGCCTCCTTCAGGACGGATAGATGCTGGGAGACCGCAGGACGCGTGACCTCGAAGTGCGACGCGATCTCGCCCGCCGAGCGCTCCTCGTCCCGCACGAGACGTAGAATCGCGCGCCGGCGCGGCTCCGCGATTGCTCGCATGGCGGCCTCCATGCGCCGTATGTAAGCAGACGCTTATGTAAGTGTCAACTAACAGTCTGCTCGGGCGCGCGTTGCGACCCGAGCGGCGGCGAGCCCGCCTGGGCGGCGATGTGCTCCGGGTCGTTCCGCTCGCCGTCGTGGTAGTGGCCTTCGCCCGGCCACGGCGCCAGCAGGAGCAGGATCCGCGACGGCTCCAGCGCGCGCACCGTCCGCGTCTCGCCCGCCGTGAACGTGACCAGCGTCCCGGGAGCGCACTCCGCGCTCTGGTCGGCGACGGCGAGGCCGATCCGGCCCGACACCACGTGCAGCACCGCGTCCTCGTGCACGCGGTGCTCGCCCATCTCCTCGCCCGCCTGGAGATCGATCAGGATCGCGCGACACGACGGGTGCGAGAACAGCACCCGCGGCTCACGCTTCCCGCTCGCCTCGATCGAGGCCAGATCCCAGCGATCCACGAGCCGAACGCTAACATCGACCCTCGCTTGCCACGTGCTCGAGACCCCTGTGCCTGCCTGAAGGCAGGCACAAACGCCGGGCTCAACCCCCCGTGCCTGCCTTCAGGCAGGCACGGGGGGTTCGTCGACCGAGCGAAGCGTCGGGCAGGGCCGGGCGAGGGACCGAGTAGGCTCGCGAGATGCTCGACCTGATCGATGTCTCCGACGAGGTGGCGGCTGCGCTCGAGCAGGAGAGGCCCGTTGTCGCGCTCGAGACGACGCTCGTCGCGCACGGCTTTCCTGCACCGGAGGGCGTTGCCGTCGCGCGCGCGAGTGAAGCGGCGGTGCGCGCGGCCGGCGCGATACCCGCGACGGTCGGCGTGCTGGACGGTCGCGTCCGCATCGGGCTCGACGAGGCCGAGCTCGAGCGGTTCACCCCCGAAGTCCGCAAGCTCGGCCCGCGCGATCTCGCCGTCTGCGCCGCCCAGGGGGCGCTCGGCGCGACCACCGTCGGCGGCACGCTGGTCGCTGCCGCCGCGGTCGGGATCCGCTTCATGGGCACCGGCGGTCTCGGCGGCGTGCATCGCGGCTTCCCCACCCCGCCGGACGTGTCGGCCGACCTCGCCGCCTGCGCCCGCATCCCCGCGCTCGTCGTCTCCTCCGGCATCAAGTCGCTCCTCGACGTCCCTGCCACGGTCGAGGTGCTCGAGACGCTCGGTATCCCCGTGCTCGGCTACCGCGTCGACACGCTGCCGCTCTTCTACGACGCCGCGGGCGGACCACCGGTCTCCGCCCGCGTGGAGAGCCCGGAGGAGGCGGCCCGCATCGCCGACGCGCACTGGCGGCTCGGCGGCAACGCCCTGCTCGTCGTGCGACCCCCGCGCGAGAGCCTCGACGTGGCACCGCTGATCGAGGAGGCGCTGGCAGAGTCGCGACGGCAGGGCGTCACGGGGCAGAATGTGACGCCCTTCGTCCTCGCCCTCATCCACGAGCGCTCCGGCGGCGAGACACTCCGCGTCAACCGCGACCTCATCGTCGACAACGCCCGTCTGGCCGGCGAGGTCTCGGTAGCGTTCGCCGCGCTGTGAGCCTCCACGACCACATCCGCGACCTTCCCCTCGCCCTCGATGACTACACACTCGACGGGCTGGAGCACGTCGTGAGCGCCGAGTTCACCCGCAAGACGACCGTGATCCACCTCCGCGGGGGCGGCGAGGAGGGCGTCGGCGAGGACGTCACCTACGACGGTGGGCTGCAGGACGAGCAGCAAGAGCGCGGGCCCGTGCTGCCACTCGCCGGTGAGTGGACGATCGACACCTTCGCCGCCCATCTGGCCACGCTCCCCCTTTTCCCCGAGGAGCCCGAGCGGCACGCCTTCCTCGACCACCGCCGCTGGGCGTTCGAGAGTGCCGCGCTCGACCTGGCGCTGCGCCAGGCCGGCGTCTCGCTCGGCGACGCGGTCGGCCGCGCGCCGCGGCCGGTCACCTTCGTGGCCTCCGGCGGGCTGGGCGACCCGCCGACGACCGCCCGGCTGCGGGGCTTCCTCGCGCTCTACCCCACCCTCCGCTTCAAGCTCGATGCCCGCCCGGACTGGACGGACGAGATTTTCGCCTCCCTCCAGGAGCTCGGCTGCGTCGACTCGATCGACTACAAGGGCCACTACACCGGCACGGTCGTCGACAACCCGCCCGACGCCGATCTCTATCGGCGCATCGTCGAGGAGTTCCCGGACGCCTGGCTCGAGGACCCGGCGCTCACCGACGAGACGATCCCGATACTCGAGCCGCACGCCGACCGCGTCACCTGGGACGCGCCCATCCACTCGGTGGACGACATCGAGGCGCTGCGCTGGCCGCCGAAGACGGTGAACGTGAAGCCGTCGCGGTTTGGATCGGTGCAGCGGCTGTTCGCGGCCTACGACTACTGCGAGGCGCATGGGATCGGGGCCTACGGCGGCGGTCAGTGGGAGCTCGGCCCGGGGCGCGACCACATCCAGCTCCTCGCCGCGCTGTTCCACCCCGACACGCCGAACGACGTCGCGCCCGGCGGCTACAACGCCACCGAGCCCGTGCCCGGCCTGCCGACGAGCCCGCTCACGGTCGCCGCGCGCGCGACCGGTTTCGCGGTCGCGTAGGCGCCGGATCCGATCCGGCCTAGTCGAGCGACGCGAGCAGGTCTTCGACGGGGACGAGCGGCAGCGACTCGATCTTGACGCTGCCACGGGCGCCGAGCCGCAGCGAGAGCTTCGCGAGCGTGAGGTCGTCCGGCGCCTCGACGATGTTCACGAAGTCGTACTCCCCGAGCGACGCCCACTGGTGCACCACCCGCGCGCCGAACTCCTCCACGTCGCGGTTCACCTCGCGCAGCCGCGCCGGGTTCGAGTTGAGGGTCTGGACGCCCTTCTCCGTGAGCGTCGTCAGCATCAGGTAGAGCGGCATGCCTCCTCCTCGGGCTCGTCGGTCGGACGGAGACTACTGCTTGCGAAACCGGGCGGCGTGGTCGGCATACAGGAGCGCCGGGCCGAGGAAGAGCAGCGGCGAGAGCACGAGGTCGCCGAGCAGCGCCGCCGTGCGGATCGCGTTGTCGGCCTGCTCGCGCAGGAGCAGCACCAGCGCAGTTCGGGTCAGCCAGTAGACGAGCGCGAACGTGGCCAGCGCCCCGAGGGCGTGGATGTAGTCGGCCCGACCCAGAGCGAGGGCACGCCGGAAGCCCGCGCTCACGCCTGCCCCCTCCAGCAGGCACACGGGGACGATCAGCCCGACGAGTGCCAGCCAGGCCACCGCCGCGAGGAAGATCGCCGGGAGCACGAACGCCGCCGGGAGGAAGGCGAGCGTCCCCGCCAGGACCGCGACCAGCCAGGCGCGCCGGGGCGGCCGCGGCCGGCTCCCCTCGAGCGCGAGCGTGCACGCGGCCGCGTAGGCAAGCGAGAGCAGCGGCGCCGCCGCCGTGTAGAGCACGACGAGGAACCAGATGTTGCCGGTCACCGCCTGGCCGGCCCCCTTGGCCACGTCGGCCGGGTCGACGCGCGCGAGGTAGATCTGGTTCAGCAGCGCGATCGGCAGCCCGAGCGCCAGCGCGGGCACGAAGTGGCGCCCGTAGAGCCTGATCGTCTCTGCCACCAGCTGCCCCACGGTGCGCGTCTCGGGCGGCAGCGCCGGCGGCAGAGCGGAGGAGCGGGCCTGGCGCGCCACGGGTGAACCGTAACCGCCCCGAGCGGAAGCTACGGCGACTCCGACACGGCCGCCGTGATCGAGGCGACGAGACCCGGCAGCGCCCGGGCCAGCACCTCCAGCGCCTCGTCGAGGCGCCACGCGCTGCGCTCGTCCTCGACGAAGTTCGAGATCGCCCGCACCTCGACGGCGGGCACCCCCGCGAGCTCCGCGGCACGCAGCACCGCGAACCCCTCCATCGCCTCCACCTGACAGCCGCTCGCCCCGCCGACTCGGCCCGTGGTGCCGATCGGGAGCATCCGCGCCGCGGGGAGCGCCGCTCGCGCCGCGTCGACCAGGCGCCGATCCGGCCCGACCCTGGTCGGCGCGAGCCTGCGCACGGTGAGGTCCTCGTAGACAGCCTCGTCGCCGACGACGAGGTCGAGCACCTCCACCCCACTCCCGCGCCGGGCTCCTGCGACTCCGACCTGGACGATCGCGTCGGGTCGCCCGCGCTCGATTGCCGCCGCGACCGAGGCCGCCGCCTCGACCGGGCCGACCCCGCAGACGAGACCGGCGTGGCCGCAGAGCTCCGGCTCCGTCGCTGCGACCACGAGAGTCATGGGCGCCGAAGAGTACGGGAATCCGCACCCGTGGACACCGGCGCGCCGAACTGCAACGGACGCCGCGCTCGGGAACGATGGGGACATCGCAGCAACCACCCTCCAGGAGCACCGCATGCCACCCTTCCCACCGCAGATCCTCCACGCATTGCTCTCCGAGCCCAGCCGCCACGTGCCGAACCACGCGGCAGGCAGGCTGCGGAAGCGATCCGCAGGGTCGCGGTTCTGGCGGCGGCGCCGCCACGAGCTTCGGCTCGACGAGCGCAACCGGGTCACGACCTCCACCGTCCGCCTCGGTGACGAGCCCTCCACCACGACCTGAGTCACACTTTGCGTCCAGCAGACACGATGCCGCCGTGATCGAGATCGCGGCGGCATCGCTCGTCGAGCCCCAGCGCCGAGGAGGTCCCGGCATGACCGTTCCGTCCATCACGTCGATCTACGAAACGGTGCTCTACGGCTCCGACGTCGAGGCGATGAAGGACTTCTACCGCGACGCCCTGGGACTGCGGCTCGTGGATGGGCCCGACGAGCTGTCGGCCGCGTTTCGCACCCCGGACGGCGGGGTACTGCTCATCTTCGACCCGGCCCTCTCCGGTCAGCCCGGCCGGATCGTCCCGTCACACGGAGCGACCGGAGCCGGTCACGTCGCGTTCAGGATTCCTCACGGCGACCTCGACCTCTGGCGCGATGCGCTCGGAGCGCGTGGCGTCGCCGTCGAGCAACAGGTCGAGTGGGGCGGGGGACGACGATCCCTCTACGTGCGCGATCCGGCGGGCAACTCGGTGGAGCTGACCGAAGACGAGCTCTGGCCGGTCTGAGGAGCCGCGGCCGGCCGGTGTGCTCGTGGTGATCCACCACGACCGCGCTAGGCGCCGACCGTCGCCTCCTCCTCGACCGCAGCGCCGGTGGTGAACCGGATCTCACCGCGGTCTGCGTACGCGCGAATCGTGTCACCCTCCTCGTAGCGGCCCTCGAGCAGCTCGAGCGCGAGCGGGTTCTCGATCAGCCGCTGCAGCGCACGCTTCAGCGGCCGGGCTCCGAACTGCGGATCCCAGCCCAGCTCGGCGATGAGCTCTCTGGCGCCGTCCGTCAGCTCGAGCTCGATCTTGCGCTCCGCGAGCCGGGCGCGGAGCCGCTGCAGCTGCAGCTCGACGATCTCGCTGATCTGCTCGCGCGTCAGCGCCTCGAAGACGACGATCTCGTCGATCCGGTTGATGAACTCCGGGCGGAAATGCTCGAGCAGCTGCTCGGTCGAGCGAATGTTCGACGTCATGATCACGACGGTGTTGCGGAAGTCGACGGTGCGGCCCTGACCGTCCGTCAGGCGCCCGTCGTCGAGCAGCTGCAGCAGCACGTTGAAGACGTCCGCGTGGGCCTTCTCGATCTCGTCGAGCAGGATCACGCTGTACGGGCGCCGTCGCACCGCCTCGGTCAGCTGCCCGCCCTCGTCGTAGCCGACGTAGCCGGGCGGGGCGCCGAGCAGCCGCGAGACCGTGTGCTTCTCCATGTACTCGGACATGTCGAGGCGCACCATGGCCCGCTCGTCGTCGAACATGAACTCCGCGAGCGCCCGTGCCAGCTCCGTCTTGCCGACGCCGGTCGGGCCGAGGAAGACGAACGAGCCGATCGGCCGGTTCGGATCCTGCAGGCCGGAGCGCGCTCGCCTGAGCGCGTTCGAGACCGCCTCGATGGCGGCGTCCTGGCCGACGACGCGCTGGTGCAGGCGCTCCTCCATGTGGACGAGCTTCTCCACCTCGCCCTCGAGCAGCGTGTCGACGGGAATCCCCGTCCAGGAGGCGACGACGGCGGCGATGTCGTCCTCGTCGACCTCCTCCTTGACCATGGGCGTGACCTCCGGCTCCGCCCTGGCGGCGAGCTCCTGCTCGAGGCTCGGCAGCAGGCCGTAGCGGATCTCGGCGACACGTGCGAGGTCGCCGTTCCGCTCGGCGCGCTCGGCCTCCATGCGGAGGTCGTCGATCTGCCGCGTGATCTCCTTGACCCGGTCGAGGACGTCCTTCTCCGTCGCCCAGCGCGCGGCGAGCTCGTCGCGTCGCGCCTTCGCCTCGGCCAGCTCGCGCTCGACGGGCTCGCGCACCGCCGGTGTCTCCTTCGCCATCGCCGCGAGCTCGATCTCGAGCTGACGGACGCGCCGCTCCGCCTCGTCGAGCTCGACGGGTGAGGAGTCGATCTCCATGCGCAGCCGGCTGGCGGCCTCGTCGACGAGGTCGATTGCCTTGTCGGGCAGGAAGCGGTCGGAGATGTAGCGGTCGGAGAGCACCGCCGCGGCCACGAGCGCCGCGTCGCGGATGCGCACGCCGTGATGCGCCTCGTAGCGCTCCTTGAGGCCGCGCAGGATCGCGATCGTGTCGGCCGCCGACGGCTCGCCCACGAGAACGGGCTGGAAGCGCCGCTCGAGCGCCGCGTCCTTCTCGATGTGCTTGCGGTACTCGTCGAGCGTCGTCGCCCCCACCGCGCGCAGCTCGCCGCGCGCGAGCATCGGCTTGAGCAGGTTGCCGGCCGAGACCGCGCCCTCGGCGGCGCCGGCGCCCACGATCGTGTGCAGCTCGTCGATGAACAGGACGATCTCGCCCTCCGAGGCGGTGATCTCCTGGAGCACGGCCTTGAGCCGCTCCTCGAACTCGCCGCGGTACTTGGCGCCCGCGATCAGCGCACCCACGTCGAGCGCCCAGACGCGCTTGCCCTTGAGGCCCTCCGGCACGTCGCCGGCGACGATGCGCTGCGCCAGCCCTTCGGCGATCGCGGTCTTGCCCACGCCCGGCTCGCCGATCAGCACGGGGTTGTTCTTCGTGCGCCGCGAGAGCACCTGGATCACGCGTCGGATCTCCTCGTCACGGCCGATCACCGGGTCGAGCTTGCCCTGCTCGGCGAGCGCGGTCAGGTCGCGGCCGTACTTCTCGAGCGCCTGGTAGGAGCCCTCCGGGTCCTGCGAGGTGACGCGCTGGCCGCCGCGCACATCCTTGAGCGCCGCCAGCAGTGCGTCGCGCGGAACCAGCTCGAGCGCGAGCAGCAGATGCTCGACGGAGACGAACTCGTCGTCGAGCGAGCCCGCTTCGTCGAAAGCGCGGTCGAGCGCCTTGCGAAAGGCGGCGCCTGCCTGCGGCGCCTGCGTCTGGCCGGAGACGGCCGGCTGCTGGCCGAGGCGCGCCTCGGCCTCCGCGCGCACACTGGCAGGGTCTGCTCCGGCGCGCTGCAGCAGTGTCCGCGGCAGCTCCTGCTCGAGCAGCGCGACGGTGAGGTGGTCGGGTGTCAGCTCGGGGTTGCCGACGCGCCGCGCCAGCTCCTGCGCGGCCGCGACGGCCTCTCCGCTCTTGATCGTCAGCTTGTTGAAATCCATGGTTGCGTCCTTCCGGGCGGGCTCTGCCCGCCCCTACGTTCTCGTGGCGGGCGGTTGTGGCGGTCGGTAGACGACGATCTCGCGGCGGTACTGCCTGTGCGTCTCGCGGATCTCGTCGCGCAGCTGTTGCTCCAGCGAGTCCATGCGGGCGTGCAGGCGACGCAGCTCGTCCTCGAGCCGCAGCACATGCTCGACGCCCGCGTGGTTGAGTCCGAGCTCGACCGTGAGCCGCTGCATCAGCCGCAGGCGGTCGATGTCCGCATCCGAGTAGAGCCGCGTGCCGCCGGGTGTCCGCGCCGGCCGCACGAGGCCCTTCGACTCGTACAGCCGCAGGGTCTGCGGGTGCATGCCGACCAGCTCGGCCGCGACCGAGATCATGTATCGGGGCCGATCGCCGGTCACCGCCCGAACACCCCCTCGCGCGGCCGCTCGCGGGCGATCTTCTGGTAGCCCTCGAGGGCCTCTTTCTCGGCCTTCGTCAGCTTCCCGGGGACGGTCACCTTCACCCGCGCCAGCAGGTCGCCGCGGCCCCCGCCCTTGAGCTTCGGCGCGCCGCGCCCCTTCACACGCAGCAGCTTGCCACTCTCCGTGCCGGCGGGGACCTTCAGGGCGACGGGCCCGTCCGGTGTCGGGATCTCGACCGTCGAGCCGAGCGCCGCCTCCGGGTAGGTGACCGGCACCTCGAGGAGCAGGTCGGCGCCTCGACGCTCGTACAGCGGCGATGCCTCAACCTCGACGCGCACCCACAGGTCGCCCGCCGGGCCGCCGCTCACGCCGGGCTCGCCCTTGCCCTTGACGCGAATCCGCGTCCCGTCCCTGGCGCCCGGGGGAACCTTGACGAGGTAGCGCTTGGTGACCCGTTCGCGTCCCGTGCCGCGGCACGTCCGGCACGGCTTCTCGACGATGACGCCGTTGCCCCGGCAGCGCGGGCACGGCTGCGAGAGGGCGAAGAGGCCGTGGCTGTCCGAGACCACGCCGGAGCCTTGACACTGCGGGCAGGTCTTCGGCGCCGTGCCGGGCTCCGCCCCCGTGCCGGAGCACGTGTGGCAGACGGTGTCCACCTCGACGGGCACACGCACCTGCACGCCCTCGAGCGCGTCCTCGAAGGAGATGCGTACACGCGCCTCGAGGTCGGCGCCCTTCTGCGGTCGCGGTCGCGCCCGCTGTGCGCCGCCCCCGAAGATGCCGCCGAAGCGTCCGAAGATGTCGCCCAGGTCGCCGAGGTCCACGTTCTCGAAATGGACACCCCCACCGCCGGGTCCGTACCGACCGGCACCGTCGAGCGACCCGAAGCGGTCGTACTGCTCGCGCTTCTCAGCGTCGGAGAGCAGGTCGTAGGCGTCCTGCACCTCCTTGAAGCGTTCCTCGGCGGCCGGGTCGTCCGGGTTGCGGTCCGGGTGGTGGCGTCGCGCGAGCGTGCGGTAGGCCTTCTTGATCTCGTCGGCGGAGGCCGTCTTCGCGACGCCGAGCACCTGGTACGGGTTAGCCATGGTCGCCTCCGGCCGCGGCGATGAAGCCGTCCGGATCCGCGGGAGAGAGCGCTATCCGGTCGTCGCCGACGCGGAGCAGCACCACGTCACGCTGGCTCGTGACGAACGCGCTCACCGTCTTGCCTTCCGCCCGGAACTTCCCCAGGTAGCCGTAGGCGCCGCCGTCGCCTGCCACGCGCAGGCCGAGCTTGCCGCGGCGGGTGGCCGCGAGCGTCCCGACGAAGCGACGCGGGCTTGCATGCCTTCGCTCGACGACGAGACCGTCGTCGGAGAGCAGGTAGGCGACCGGCTCGCGCGACCGGAACCACCAGGCGAGCCCGCCGTCGACCGCAGCCGCCAGTAGCAGCGCGACGCCGACGATCGGCTCGGTGACGGCGAGGAGCACGAGGCCGAGGAGGCCGAAGCCTGCCGCCAACCCCCAGACGAGCCGTGTCACCGTGCGTGCCGCCCGGTCGAGCGGGGCGGCCGCGAACGACGCCAGGGCGACGCCCATCTACGCCTCCGCCGCTGCGACGATCACCCGAGCGGGGCGGAGCACCGTGTCCCCGAGGCGGTAGCCGCGCTGCACGACCTGCAGGATCGAACCGGGCTCGACGCCCTCGGCGGGCTGCGAGAGCAGCGCCTCGTGCACGTGCGGGTCGAACACGCCCTCGGCCTCGATCTCTTCCAGACCTTCTGCCTGGAGCGTGGCGAGCAGAGCGTCGTGCGTGAGTCGCACGCCCTCGATCACCTTCGCCTGCTCGTGGTGCTCGGCGGCGTCGAGCGCCCGCTCGAGGTCGTCGACGACCGGAAGCAGCCGTTCCACGAGCCGCGCGCTGGCCCGCCCCGCGAAGGCCTCCTGCTCGCGCAGCACGCGCTTGCGGTAGTTGTCGAAGTCGGCGGCGAGACGCTGCAGGTCGCCGAGGTACTCGTCGCGCTTCGCCTCGGCGTCGGCAAGCCGACCCACGAGGGCCACGACGTCGTGCTCGACGGCCGCGATGTCGGCCTCGACCTCGGCGGCTGCGGCGGAGGCATCGGCGGAGGCGCCCGTCGCGGGCGCCTCCGTCTCGGTGACGTTGACGTCCTCGGCGCCATTACGCCTTCGCCGTCTCGTCCTCGTCGATGACCTCGTAGTCGGCGTCCTCGACGACCTCGTCCTCATCTGCCGGTGTGCTGCCGCCGTTACCCGGCGCCGCCTGCGACGAGGCAGCCTGCGCCTCGGCGTAGATCGCCTGGGCGAGCGGCTGCGCGGCGGTGGTGAGCGCCTCGGTCTTCGCGCGGATCGCCGCTACGTCGGTGCCGTCGAGGACCGCCTTGAGCTCCTCGGCCGCCGTGTCGATGGCGTGGCCTGCTCGGCCTCGAGCTTGTCGCGGTGCTCCGAGAGCGTCTTCTCCGTCGAGTAGACGAGCGTCTCGGCCATATTGCGCACGTCGGCCAGCTCGCGCAGCGTGTGCGCCTCCTCGGCGTGTGACTCGGCCTCCGTGACCAGGCGCTGCACCTCGTCCTCCGACAGACCCGAGCCGCCCTCGATCCGGATCTGCTGCTCGTTGCCGGTGCCGAGGTCCTTGGCGGTGACGTGGATGATCCCGTTCGCGTCGATGTCGAACGAGACCTCGATCTGCGGCATGCCACGCGGCGCCGGCGGAATGCCGACGAGCTGGAACTTGCCGAGCGTCTTGTTGAACGCCGCCATCTCCGACTCGCCCTGCAGGACGTGGATCTCGACCGAGGGCTGGTTGTCCTCCGCCGTCGTGAACGTCTCCGACGTCTTCTTCGGGATCGTCGTGTTGCGCTCGATCAGCTTCGTCAAGACGCCGCCCTTGGTCTCGATGCCGAGCGAGAGCGGGGTCACGTCGAGCAGCAGCACGTCCTTGACCTCACCCTTGAGCACACCGGCCTGGATGGCGGCGCCGACGGCGACGACCTCGTCCGGGTTGACGCCCTTGTGCGGCTCCTTGCCGATCAGCTCGGTGACCTTCTCCTGCACGACCGGCATGCGGGTCATGCCGCCGACGAGCACGACATGGTCGATGCCGGAGGCGTCGAGCCCCGCATCGGCGAGCGCCTGCTTCGTGGGGCCGACCGTCCGCTCGAGCAGGTCGTGCGTGAGCTCGGTCAGCTTCGCGCGGGTCAGCTGCAGGTCGAGGTGCTTCGGGCCCTCGGGTGTGGCGGTGATGAACGGCAGGTTGATCTGCGTCGTCATGGTCGAGGACAGCTCGATCTTCGCCTTCTCGCCGGCCTCGTAGAGCCGCTGCAGCGCCATCTTGTCGGCGGCCAGGTCGATGCCCTGGTCATTCTTGAACTCGGCCATCATCCAGTCGACGATCGCCTTGTCGAAGTTGTCGCCGCCCAGGTGGTTGTCGCCGTTCGTCGACTTCACCTCGAAGACGCCGTCGCCGAGCTCGAGCACCGACACGTCGAACGTGCCGCCGCCGAGGTCGAAGACGAGGATCGTCTGGTCGGCGCCCTCCTTGTCGAGGCCGTACGCGAGCGCGGCCGCGGTGGGCTCGTTGATGATGCGCAACACGTTGAGGCCGGCGATCTTGCCGGCGTCCTTCGTCGCCTCGCGCTGCGCGTTGTTGAAGTAGGCGGGCACCGTGACGACGACGTCGGTGACCGGCTCGCCGAGGAACGCCTCGGCGTCGGTCTTCAGCTTCTGCAGGATCATCGCGCTGATCTCCGGCGGCGCGAACTGCCGGTCGTCGGCGCGCACACGCGCGTCGCCGTTCTCGCCCTTCACGACCTCGTACGGGACGATCGTCATCTCGTCGGAGACCTCGTCCCACTTGCGCCCCATGAAGCGCTTGATCGAGAAGATCGTGTTCTGCGGGTTCGTCACCTGCTGGCGCCGCGCGGGCGCCCCGACGAGCCGCTGCCCGTCCTTCGTGAACGCGACGACGGACGGCGTCGTGCGTCCGCCTTCGGCGTTCGGGATCACGGTGGGCTCGCCGCCCTCGAGCACGGCCATGCAGCTGTTCGTCGTGCCGAGATCGATGCCGATGGTCTTCGCCATGGTGTTCGGTCCGAACTCCTTCCTTGAGTCGGTCTGACTCAGATAAATCTCAGTCAGATCGTATCAGATCTCAGCGGGTGGCGCCGATCAGCACGCCCCGGCCACGACGAGCGTCGCCCCGAGCACGAGACGCAGGCCGACGCGCTCCGTCGGCGCAGGAAGAGCGCCGAGAGGGCGACGCCCCACAGCGACTCGGTCGCCCACGAGCGGCGAGACGACGCTGACCGGCCCGCGGTAGAAGGCCTCGAACAGGGCGACGTACGACAGCCCGAACAGCGCTCCGGGGAGAAACCAGCGGACGGCTACGGCGAGCGTGCAACGCGGGCTCAGGCGCCGTGCCGCGACGAACAGGGACGTGACCACGATCGCCGACGCGAGCGTCGCGAGCGCCGGCCGTCAGCGACGGCACGCTCGGTGTCGACCGAGAGCCAGCGGACGAAGGTGTCGCGGAATGCGAAGAGGATGCGCCGACGAGCGCGTAGACGAGGCCGATCCGCCGTCACGTGCGCGGGACGGTCGCGCTCGCCCGCGAGCAGCAGGCCGCCGCCGACGATCAGGAACGCGCCGGCGACGATCCCGGCGACGAGCGGCTCGCCGAGCACGACGACCGCGAACACGACCGCGAAGAGCGGCGCCGTACCGACCGGCGACGGACGTGCGCGACGGGCCGGCCTCGCGAACGCCGACCGTGAACAGCAGCTGCGACACCCCCGGCGCGAGCACCCCGGCGAGGACGAAGGGCCAGGATCCCCGTCCAGCTCGCGCCACCCGGATCGCCATCGCCACCAGCGAGCACGCAGAGCGCGGCGAACGCATGAGCAGCGTCCCGACCGCGGCGGGCAGCGGGTCGGCGAGCGCGAACCGCAGCGCCACGGTCATCGCCCCGAACAGGGCGGCCGAGCACCAGCGCGAGCACGACGGCGTCCATCTACGCGGCTCGCGTCGCGGGCGGGCCATGCGCCGCAGCGTCGCGGCGGCGGCGGGCTCCGCGAGCAGGATGCCGGCGAGCATGACGACGCAGCCGGCCCAGCCGACCCAGCCGAGCCCCTCGTCGGCGAGCAGCACGCCGAAGAGCGCCGCGAACGGCGCCTCGAGCGTGAACACGAGCGCCGCCCGCGCCGCCGTCGTGCGCGCCTGCACCCAGGTGGCGACGAGATAGCCGAGCGCGCCGGCGAAGACGCCGGTGACGACGAGCGCGAACCACACCGTCCACCCGTGGGGCACCGAGAGCTCGCCGCGCGAGAGCGCGATCACCGTGAAGCCGACGGCGGAGGCCGCCATCTGCAGGAAGGTGAGCGCGCGGGCGTCGTAGCGCGGCGCGAATCGCTCCATGGCGGCGATCTGGAACGACTGCGCGACGGCGTTCGCCAGCACGAGCGCGTTCCCGAGCGCCGACCCGCCCGGGATGCCGTTGAGGAGCAGCAGCCCCACGAGCGACAGACCTGACTCCCGCCCAGGCGACAGCCGTGGCACCGGCGTGCGGAACAGCGCGAGCGCGATCAGCGGCGTGAGCACGACGTAGAGGCCCGTGATGAACCCGGTGCTCGAGACGGTCGTCAGCTCCAGGCCCGGCCGTCTGCAGCCCGTAGGCCGGCGAGCAGGAGCGCCGGCGCCGGCGCCGGCGAGGAGGCCCGCTCGCGGCAGCTGGCGCAGCGGCCGCCAGCGCGAACGGGGCGAGCACCGCCGTCGAGATCGCGAACCGCACGGCGAGGAACGCGAACAGCGGGTACAGCGCGACCGCCTCCTGCACCGGCACGAACGTGTAGCCCCAGATCGCGGTCACAGCGACGAGCGCGAGCAGCGGAGCGGACGAGCGCGGCGCATCCGCGCAGGCTACTGGGGCCGTCGCACGGCAGCCCGGCAGCCGCGAGGCACCCGGTGGTCGCTGCACACGTCAAATCGGGATGAGTACCGTCTAGGCATGAGCGTCTCCGACACCCTGGGCCGGCCGCTGCGCGACCTGCGCATCTCGGTCACCGACCGCTGCAACTTCCGCTGCATCTACTGCATGCCGAAGAGCGTGTTCGGGCGCGACTACCGCGTTCATGCCGCGCAACGAGCTGCTCACGTTCGAGGAGCTCGAGCGGCTCGCGCGCGCGTTCGTCGCGCTCGGCGTGCGAGAAGATCCGCATCACCGGCGGCGAGCCGCTGCTGCGCGCGGACCTCGAGGTGCTGGTCGGCGATGCTCGCCGCGATCGGCGGCCTCGACCTGACGCTGACGACGAACGGCGCGCTGCTGCCACAGAAGGCGCCGGCGCTGCGCGACGCGGGCCTCGCCGCGCATCACCGTGTCAGCCTCGACTCGCTCGACGACGAGACGTTCCGCGCCATGAACGACGTCGACTTCCCGGTCGCGCGCGTGCTCGACGGCATCGACGCCGCCGCCGCGGCCGGCCTGCCGGTGAAGGTGAACGCGGTCGTCAAGCGCGGCGTCAACGACGACGACATCGTCGCGCTCGCGCGCCACTTCCGCGGCACCGGCCACATCCTGCGCTTCATCGAGTACATGGACGTCGGCGCGACGAACGGGTGGCGCCTCGACGACGTCGTCCCGGCAGCGCGAGATCGTCTCCGCCGATCGACGCCGAGCTTCCCGCTCGAGCCGGTCGAGGCCGACTACCGCGGCGAGGTGGCGCGCCGCTGGCGCTACCGCGACGGCAGCGGCGAGATCGGCGTCATCGCCTCCGTCACGCAGCCGTTCTGCGGCGACTGCACCCGCGCCCGGATCTCGGCCGAGGGGAAGCTCTACACCTGCCTGTTCGCCGTGCGCGGGGCCGACCTGCGCGCGCTGCTCCGCTCCGGCGCGACGGACGACGAGGTGCACGAGCGCGTGGCCGCCGTCTGGACGCGGCGCACGGACCGCTACTCGGAGCTCCGCACCGACGCGACCGCGGCCCTGCCGCAGATCGAGATGTCCTACATCGGCGGCTAGGGCGACCCCGAGACCACGTAGAAGACCTCCTCCTGATCGCGCTCGGTCTCGTCGTGCTCGGGGATCGATCCGCCCTGCGGCAGCTCGACCAGGTTGAGGCCGCCGAGCGACTTGCGGACCAGCACCCACACTCCCACTCGCGTTCCAGCTCGTCGTCGTGCTTGATCGTGAACCCGCCGGCCATGCCGCCTCCTCGCTCGCCGACCGGCCCAGATTGACACGCCTGCGGGCTTCCCGCAGATCGATCGGAGGCCGCACCGATGGCATGGACAGCGCGCTCCGCAACGGTTGAGGCATGAGTCAGCGCGTCACGTCGACGGCAACGAGGCTGCCGCCTGGGTCGCCTACCGCGCGAGCGAGGTGATCGCGATCTACCCGATCACGCCCGCCTCACCGATGGGCGAGTTGGCCGACGCGTGGTCGGCGGCCGGCGTGCCCAACGTCTGGGGCGCCGTCCCGCAGGTCGTCGAGATGCAGAGCGAGGGCGGCGCTGCCGGCGCGGTGCACGGCGCCCTTCAGGCCGGCGCGCTCGCGACGACCTTCACGTCGTCGCAGGGCCTGCTGCTGATGCTGCCCAACATGTTCAAGATCGCCGGGGAGCTGACCCCCGCCGTGATCCACGTCGCCGCCCGCGCGGTCGCCACCCACGCGCTGTCGATCTTCGGCGACCACTCCGACGTGATGGCCGCCCGCACCACCGGCTTGGCGCTGCTCTGCTCGTCGTCGGTGCAGGAGGCGCAGGACCTGGCGCTCGTCGCGCACGCCGCGACCCTGTCCTCGCGGATCCCCTTCCTCCACTTCTTCGACGGCTTCCGCACGTCGCACGAGCTCAACACGATCGACCGGCTCGACCGAGGACGACGTGCGCAGCTTCCTCGACGACGAGCTCGTCGCCGCGCACCGCGCGCGGGCGCTGTCCCCCGACCATCCCGTGCTGCGCGGCTCCGCGCAGAACCCCGACGTCTTCTTCCAGGCGCGTGAGGCGGCGAACCCCTTCTACGCCGCCGTCCCCGGAATCGTGGCGCGCGAGCTCGACCGCTTCGCCGAGCGGACCGGCCGCCGCTACCGCCTCTTCGACTACACGGGAGACCCCGACGCAGAGCGCGTGCTCGTGCTGATGGGCTCGGCCGCCGGCGCCGCGGCGGAGGCCGTCGAGGCCCTGTGCGCGCGCGGCGAGAGGGTGGGCCTGCTCACCGTACGGCTGTTTCGTCCCTTCGCACGCCGACGCGTTCGTCTCCGCGCTGCCGGCCACGACGCGGTCGATCGCGGTGCTCGACCGCTCCAAGGAGCCCGGCCGCGCAGGGCGAGCCGCTCTTCCAGGACGTCGTCACGGCGCTCTCCGGTCGGGAGCACCCGCCGCCTCGCGTGATCGGCGGCCGCTACGGCCTGTCCTCGAAGGAATTCACGCCCGCCATGGCCGCGGCCGCGCTCGACGAGCTGACGCTGTCGGAGCCGAAGCCGCGGTTCACGGTCGGCATCGACGACGACGTGACCCATCTCTCACTGGACATCGACGCGGACTTCTGCACCGAGCCCGACGACGTCGTCAGAGCCGTCTTCTACGGGCTCGGCTCCGACGGCACGGTGGGCGCGAACCAGAACTCGATCCGCATCATCGGCGAGGAAGCCGGACTGCACGCCCAGGGGTACTTCGTCTACGACTCCAAGAAGTCGGGCTCGATCACCGTCTCGCACCTGCGCTTCGGTCCTCGCCCGATCCGCTCGTCGTACCTCGTCGACCGGGCCGGCTTCGTCGCCTGCCACCAGTTCGGGCTCCTCGAGAAGCTGGACGTACTCGACGTCGCCGACGAGGGCGCGACCTTCCTCCTGAACAGCCCGTACGGCCCGGAAGCGGTGTGGGACGAGCTCCCGCGCGAGGTGCAGGAGCAGATCGTCGCCAAGCGCCTCCGCTTCTTCGTCGTCGACGCGACCGCCGTCGCACAGGAGGCCGGCCTGGGCAAGCGCGTCAACACGGTGCTCCAGACGTGCTTCTTCGCCCTCGCCGACGTGCTACCGCTCGAGCGCGCCATCACCGCCATCAAGCAGGCGATCCGCCGCTCGTACGGCAAGAGAGGCGATGCGGTCGTGCGCCGCAACCTCGCCGCCGTCGACAGCGCGCTGCAGGGATTGGCCGAAGTCGACGTGCCGGCGGCCGCCACGTCGGCCCGACAGCTGCCGGCCCCCGTTCCCGACACGGTTCCCGCATTCGTCGCGAACGTCACGGCGGCGATGCTCGCAGGCCGTGGCGACCCGCTGCCCGTCAGCGCGCTTCCCCCGTCGACGGGACCTTCCCGATCGGGACGGCGCGCTACGAGAAGCGCTCGATCGCGGTCGAGATCCCGATCTGGGATCCCTCCATCTGCATCGATTGCGCCAAGTGCGCGCTCGTCTGCCCGCACGCGGCGATCCGGATGAAGGTCTTCCCGCCGGAGGCGCTCGAGGGCGCACCGGACGGCTTCCTCGACGAAGGAGTGGCGCGACCGCCACCGGCCCGGCCTGAGGATGACGATCCAGGTGGCGCCCGACGACTGCACCGGCTGCGGGATCTGCGTCGACAGGTGCCCGGCTCACTCGAAGGAGGAGGTCGGCCACCGGTCGATCAACCTCGAGCCGAAGCACGAGCACCTGCAGGTCGAGCGCGACCGCTACGAGTTCTTCCTCTCGATCCCCGAGATCGACCGCACGGGCGTCGACGTGGCCACGGTGAAGGGGTCGCAGATGCTCGAGCCGCTGTTCGAGTACTCCGGGGCGTGCGAGGGCTGCGGCGAGACGCCGTACCTGAAGCTGCTGACACAGCTCTTCGGCGACCGCATGCTCGTCGCCAACGCGACCGGCTGCTCGTCGATCTACGGCGGCAACCTGCCGACCACGCCGTGGTCGGCGAACCGCGACGGCCGCGGCCCCGCCTGGTCGAACTCGCTCTTCGAGGACAACGCCGAGTTCGGGCTCGGTCATGCGGCTCGCCCTCGACGCAGCAGGCGGCCACGGCGCGCGCGCTCGTCGCCGATCTCGCCCCCGACCTGGCGCCGGAGATCCTCGCCGCAGACCAGTCCAGCGAGGCTCGGCATCGCGGAACAGCGGGAACGGGTCGCCGCAGCTGCGGGAGCGACTCGCGGGGATCGACGACCCGCGTGCACGCCGGCTCGACTCACTGGCCGACACGCTCGTGCGCAAGAGCGTCTGGATCGTCGGCGGCGACGGCTGGGCGTACGACATCGGCTTCGGCGGCCTCGACCACGTGCTCGCCTCGGGCGCGAACGTGAACGTGCTCGTGCTCGACACCGAGGTGTACTCGAACACCGGCGGCCAGGCATCGAAGGCGACGCCGCGCGGCGCCGTGGCGAAGTTCGCCGCCGGCGGCAAGACGACGCGGCAAGAAGGACCTCGGCCTGATCGCGACCGCGTACGGCGACGTCTACGTGGCGCAGATCGCGATGGGCGCGGACAACCCGCAGACGGTGAAGGCGCTCGCCGAGGCCGACGCCTGGGACGGGCCGTCGCTGGTGATCGCCTACAGCCACTGCATCGCGCACGGGATCGACATGGCGCAGGGCATGCAGCAGCAGAAGCTCGCGGTCGACTCCGGCTACTGGCCGCTGTGGCGCTACGACCCGCGCCGCGAAGGCCCGGGCGAGCACCCCTTCGAGCTCGACTCGCGTGCACCCAAGGTGCCGCTGCACGACTTCACCGACCGGGAGACCCGCTTCACGATGCTCGCAGCGCTCCCGACCCGAGCAGGCCGAGCGGCTCGCCGTGGCGGCCCAGCACGACATCGACGAGCGCTGGCACGTGTACGAGCAACTCGCCGAGATCGAGCACGAGTCCGCCGACGCCGTGCCCGACGAGGAGGCGACATGAGCCCTGACCTCGGCGAGCAGCTACCTCGGCCTCGAGCTGTCGAGCCCCGTCGTCGCCTCGGCCTCCCCGCTGACCGGCGACCTCGACACGCTGCGGCGCCTCGAAGAGGCGGGCGCCGCCGCCGTCGTGCTCCCGTCCCTCTTCGAGGAGCAGATCGAGCACGACGAGGTGGCCCTGCACGATGCGCTCGAGGCCGGCGCACACAGCTTCGGCGAGGCACTCACCTACTTCCCCGAGATGGACGACTACAACACCGGCACCGAGCGGTACCTCGAGCACGTGGCGGCCGCGAAGGAGGCGCTGTCGATTCCCGTCATCGCGAGCCTCAACGGGGTCACGCCCGGCGGCTGGATCCGCTACGCGGAGCTGCTCCAGCAGGCCGGCGCGGACGCGATCGAGCTGAACGTCTACGCGATCGAGACCGACCTCTACGCGTCGGCGGCGAGCGTCGAGGAGCGAACGCTTCGGCTCGTGAGCCGGGTGCGCGGCGCCGTCACCGTCCCGCTCGCGGTGAAGATCGGCCCGTTCTACACCGCGCTCGGCAACATGGTGCAGCGGCTCGCCGACGCGCGGGCCGACGGGGTCGTGCTCTTCAACCGCTTCCTCCAGCCCGACATCGACCTCGAACTGCTACAGGTGCAGCCGGGGCTGCACCTGTCGTCCCGGGAGGAGTTGCGCCTTCCTCTGCGCTGGATCGCGATCCTCTCGGGGCGTGTGCCCGTGAGCCTGGCCGCGACCGGCGGTGTGCAGACGGCCGACGACGTCGTGAAGCTCGTGCTCGCCGGCGCCGACGCGGTGCTCGTCGCCTCCGAGCTGCTGCGACACGGCCCGACGGTCGTCACAGAGCTGACGGAGGGCCTGCGCAGCTGGCTGGCCGAGCGAGAATACGCGTCGGTCGAGCAAGCGAAGGGGAGCATGAGCCAGGCGTCCTGCGGCAATCCACACGCCTACGAGCGGGCCCAGTACGTGCGCACGCTCGTCGAGTATCGGCAAGGACTTGTCTAGGCTGCCGGAGGCCGCTTCGCCGCAGAGGTACGGTCAGCCGTACCGGGGACAACGGCTGCTGCCGCTAGACTCCCTCCCCATGACTCGTGTCGCGGCGAGTATCGGGAGGCAGTTGCCGCGCGGCTGGGGGCATTTCGGCCTGCAGATCGCGATCTGGATGGGCTTTTACGTGGCCTACCAGCTCGTGCGTGGTGCAGCCGATCGCAGCGTCACGGCCGCGTTCGAGCACGGCCGCCAGATCATCGAGTTCCAGTACAACACCGGCTCGCTCATCGAGCTCTCGATGCAGCATGTCGTCGAGAAGTCGAGCCTGCTCATCGCGGCGACGTCCTACACCTACTGGCTCTCCCAGTTCGCAGTCGTCGGGCTCACGCTGATCTACGTCTACTTCCGGTATCACCAGCGCTTCGCCGATCTCCGCAACTGGCTCATCGCGGCAAATCTGATCGGCCTTGCCGGATACGTGCTCCTGCCCACCGCGCCGCCGCGCATGTTCCCGGAGTGGGGCTTCGCCGACGTGCTCGCCGAGCATGCCGCCGTCAACCACTCGACCGGCGTCGTCGCCTTCGTGGCGAACCCGTACGCCGCCATGCCCAGCCTGCACGTGATGGACGCGGTGATCGTCTCGATCGTGATGGTCTCCATCGTGCGGAGCCGCCTGGCGAAGGTCGTGTGGACGCTCTGGGCGCCGTGGGTCTGCTTCGCGGTCATGTCGACCGGCAACCACTTCTGGCTCGACTGCGCTGCGGGCGCCTTGATCGCGCTCCTCACCGGTGCCGTGCTGTTCCGTGAACGCCTTTTCGGCCGTGTGGCCGAAACGGCGCGCGCATGAGCTCCACCGGCGACGAGCCGAAGGTCAGTCAGCTCGATCGCGTCAAGCAGGAGTACACCGCGGCGGCCCGCGAGATCCTGCGGCGCTCGATGCAGGGCGTGGCGAAGACGAAGCTGACGCCGGACATGCTCTCGATCACAGGGCTTGCGCTCTGTGTCGCAGGAGCCGTGCTCGTCGGCTTCGAGGAGCGAAACGAGTACCTGTTCTTCTGGCTCGGTGGAGCGCTCTTCGTCGCCGGCTCGGTGGCGGACATCCTCGACGGCGCCCTCGCCCGTGCCGCGAGCAAGGGCACCGTGTTCGGCGCGTTCCTCGACTCGACCTTCGACCGGCTCGGCGAGGCGGCGATGCTGACCGCAATCGGCCTCGTCTTCATGCGCGACGGGAACGAGGTGGCGCTGGTGGCCGCGTTCGCGGCCGTGATCGGCTCGTTCCTGGTCAGCTACACACGTGCGAAGGCCGAGGCGCTCGGGCTGCGGGGCGACGTCGGCTTCGGCTCCCGGTTGGAGCGGGTGGTGATCATCTCGGTCGGTCTCGGGCTCGCGCCGTGGGGATGGCTGCAGTGGCCCATCTACCTGCTCGCCGCGATGGCCTGGGTCACCGTCCTGCAGCGGATGCTGTTCGTGCGCAGGCAGCTCCGCGAGCTCGCCGAGCAGAGCTCGTAGGACGAGCGCGCAGCCCGTTCGGCGCACGCCGGGCCGAACAGCGAGTCTGGCAGGCTACCGGAGGAAGCCACCTACGGCGACCAGGAAGACCGGGCAGGGGTCGTGCAGCTCGATCTGGAATGGCCTGCTGCGGCCGGGGGCGATGACATCGTCCGACAGGTTTTCCGACACGTTGTCCAGAACGCGGCCGGTGCGGGTGAAGCACATGGCGTTCGCTTCGATCGGATGTTCGACCTTTGCGTGCTGGTTGTTGCGTGCAATGCCAATGATGCGGCTACCTGCCAGCCGCGAGCTACTGACGACAAGGTCACCGCCACCGTTTCCGGTGCCTGATATGTCATGGCCGGCATTGAACCGAAACGTGGCACCAGTGGGGAGAGGGTCACCGTTGAAGAAGACATACCCGAAGGCGATCTCCCCGCGCTTCACGGTGTAGGGGCTGAACTCTTGATCCGCTCCGACGGCGATCAAGGCGCCGGAAGCAGAGTGCGCGGTCCCCTGCACCTGGATGTTCGTGATTGTGCGAGCAGTGTTGTTTCGCACGGCTACCGGCACAGTGCGCGAGAGCTCGCTGTAGGGGCCGACAGCGATCACTGCGATTACCCCTCCCTTGCCGGCGCGGAGATGCGGGGAACGGTTACCGCCAACGTACGGCGACGACCGCGGATCCTTCGGGCTCACAAGCAGGGATGTGTGCGGGAGTGTCCCACCGAGGGTCGGACCACCACCAAGCAACAGCGCAAGGGTGGTCGCGAGGAGAAGCCCGTAGAGCCTCAACGCCGCACCGCCCAGAAGTCTGTACCCGGCTCCGGACGGTTCGCCAATCGAGGCGTGCGAGTAGCTGGCGAGGGGCGCCCCGGGGGCGGGGTTTGTTGGTGGCGGGTCGTGGGTGGAGCTCTTGCGCACATCGAACCGCCCGAGAGCGGGTCTCGCGCTATACTGCTAGCACTTTGGCTGCTAGCACTTCTCGCAAAGGTGTCCTCATTCGGATGCCGTCGCACATCAAGACGGCGCTCGTCAGGGAGACCGCCCGACGCGGCGTCAGCCTGAACGACGTCGCAACCGGCCTGGTCGCTGACGATCTCGGCGTCGCCTACAAGCCCACGGGGCGCCGCAGCGCACTCCCGGGCGCTAGCCCGGTGGTCCTCCTCCGCGTGCCGGAGCAGCTCAAGCACGAGATCGAAGCCGAGGCGTCGCGCAGCGGCCGTACCGTCAACGACGTCGTCCTCCGCTCACTCGCGGATGGTCTCGGCGTCCCCTTCGCAAGCAACCGCAAGCAACAGCGGGCGACGGATCCCGTTCGGGGGACACTCCCCGTTCGGGGACAGTCCCCAGGAAAGGAATCAATGGCCACCACGAACGGCTCCAAGAACGGCGGACGCAAGAAGGACAAGGTCCGCGTCGCCATCATCGGCGTCGGCAACTGCGCCAACTCGCTCCTGCAGGGTGTCGAGTACTACAGGGACGCCGAGGCCGGAGACAGCGTGCCGGGACTCATGCACGTCGACCTCGGCGGCTACCACATCTCGGACATCGAGTTCGTCGCTGCCTTCGACGTGGTCAAGGGCAAGGTGGGCGTCGATCTCGCCGACGCCATGTGGGCGCCCCCGAACGACACGATCAAGTTCGCGAACGTGAAGAAGACAGGCGTCACCGTCTCGCGCGGCATGACCCACGACGGCATCGGCAAGTACCTCTCGCAGGTGGTCGAGAAGGCGCCGGGCCCGACGGACGACGTCGTCGGCATTCTCAAGGAGACCGGCGCGGACGTCGTCGTCAACTACCTTCCCGTCGGCTCCGAGGAGGCGGCGAAGTGGTACACGGAGCAGATTCTCACTGCACGCGTGGCGATGGTGAACTGCATGCCGGTCTTCATCGCCCGTGAGCAGTACTGGCAGAAGCGCTTCGAGCAGGCCGGCGTCCCCGTCATCGGCGACGACATCAAGTCGCAGGTCGGCGCCACGATCACCCACCGTGTGCTGACGACGCTCTTCGGCGACCGCGGGGTGCACCTCGACCGGACGATGCAGCTCAACGTCGGTGGCAACTCCGACTTCCTCAACATGCTCGAGCGTGAGCGCCTCGAGTCGAAGAAGATCTCGAAGACGAACGCCGTCACGTCGATGCTCGACTACGAGATCGGCGAGAAGAACGTCCATGTCGGCCCGTCGGACTACGTGCCGTGGCTGACCGATCGCAAATGGGCGTACATCCGCATGGAGGGCTCGTCCTTCGGCGACGTGCCGCTCAACGTCGAGCTCAAGCTCGAGGTTTGGGACTCGCCCAACTCGGCGGGCATCGTCATCGACGCCGTGCGCCTCGCCAAGCTGGCGCTCAACAACGGCATCTCCGGCGCGCTCGAGGGGCCGAGCTCGTACCTCATGAAGTCGCCGCCGAAGCAGATCCGCGATGACGAGTCGCGCGAGCTGGTCGAGCGCTTCATCACCAAGAACGCGTTGCAGAAGGAGCAGGCGCCCGCCAAGAGGTAGCCCGCCCCGGGCGGGCCCTACGCGCCCCTACTCCTTGCGCGGCGCCGGATCGTCGGCCACGAAGCCGATCTCCCGGTGGGTCGCGTCGCAGAACGGCTTGTTCTTCGAATGCCCGCAGCGGCAGAGGGCGACGGCGCTGCCCGGCGGCAGGACGAACTCCCGGCCCTCGAAGTCGACGATCGTGATCGGCCCCGTCACCTTGTAGGGGCCGTTCTCGCGTACCTGGATGGAGACCTCGCTCATCCGTCGAGCCTACCTCGTTGTGTCCTTACAATCGCGTGGCCATGCCACTTCGCATCTGCCTCGTGACCCCGTTTGCCTGGTCGCAGCCGCACGACGTCAACGATCACGTCGCGGGGCTTGCGCACGCGCTCCGCGCGCGCGGCCACGAGGCGACCGTGCTCGCACCGTCGAGCCGCGCCGCCGACCTTCAGGCCGGCCGCCGAGCCCTGCAGCGCGGCGACCGCCCCCACGTGGTCGCCCTGGGCCCTGCGCTGCCCGTCTCGCGGCGGAGTCAGATGGGCGTCTCGGTCGGTTTGAGAGCGAACCTGCGCCTGGCGCTGCGGCAAGGTGGCTACGACGTGGTGCACGGCTTCGAGCCGGGCCTGCCCAGCATCTCCGCGCTCGCGCTCGCCGAGGCCGACACGCTCACGGCAGCCACGTTCCTCTCTCCCGACCGGCTCGGCTACCCGTCGCGGCGCGCCCGCCGCGACCGGCTGCGCGCACGCGTCGACGCGCTGCTCGCCACCTCCCCCGAGGCGGCGGCCGCCGCCGCCGACCGCTATCCGGGCGACTACCGCGTCGTCGCGGCCGGTGTCGACGTCGAACGCTTCCGCCCCGGCCCGAAGCGGCGTCTGGTCGCCCTCCAGCTCGAGGCGGACGCACGGCCGCTCATCCGCGCCGCCCTGCGCGCCCTCGACGAGCTCGACGACTGGGAGCTCGTGGGGCTGCACACCAAGCCGCTCGCCTTTCGGCCGGCGGTGCCCGTACGGCTTCGGCCGCGGGTCTCGGTGCGCACGGTGCGGCGCGAGGAGGTGCGCGCCACCCTGCTGGCCGAGGCTGCGGTCTTCGTGCCTGCCCCGGGTGGGCACACGCGTTTGCGGCTCGAAGCGGCGGCCGCAGGTTGCGCGATTGCCGACCCGCCGGGCGCCGACCGCCAGCCGGAGCTGATCACCGCTGCGGTCGCGCGGCTCGGCGAGGATGCCGCGCATCGCGAGCAGGAGGCGGCGCGCGCCCGTGCACACGCCGAGAGCCAGAGCTTCGAGAGCCTCGCCGACGAGCTCGAGGCGATCTACACGCGCCTGGCACGCAAGCGTCGGCCGTCGAGGGGCGAGGCCGTCGAGCCGCTCGCCGACCGCGACTGGGTCCTCGTCGACCTGCACATGCACACGCGCTGGTCGCACGACTGCTCGATCGAGCCCGCCGAGCTGATCGACCACGCAGAGGAGATCGGCCTGGGTGCGATCGCCGTCACCGACCACAACGTCTTCGGTGGAGCGGTCGAGACCGCCGGCCTGGCCCGAGGCCGAAACCTGATCGTCGTCACCGGTGAGGAGGTGAAGACCGACGGCCAGGGCGAGGTGATCGGTCTCTTCCTCGATGAGGAGATCCCTCGCGGCATGTCGTTCGCCGACACGATCGCCGCCATTCGCGACCAGGGTGGCGTCGTCTACCTGCCGCACCCGTTCGACCGCATGCACTCGATCCCCGACCCGACCACGCTGCACCGGCACGTGGCGGACATCGACGTGTTCGAGGTCTACAACGCACGGCTGTTGCGGGACTCCTTCAACGACGAGGCGCTGCGCTTCGCCCGCAAGTACCGGTTGCTGCAGGGCGCGGGATCAGACGCCCACGTGCTGCAGGGGGTGGGCACCGGTGCGCTGCGCATGCGCCGCTTCGACGGGCCCGAGGAGTTTCTCCTGTCGCTTCGCACCGCAGAGGTGCTGCGACGGCCGAAGTCGCTCGCCTACCTGCAGTCGCTGAAGTGGATGGCGCAGGCGAAGGAGAGCCTCGCCAGCCGGTAACGGGACGACATGAAGACGCTGCTGATCGACAACTACGACTCGTTCACCTTCAACCTGTTCCAGCTGATCGCCGAGGTCAACGGGCGAGAGCCGCTCGTCGTTCGGAACGACGGCGCCGCGTGGCACGAGCTCGAGCGCTGGGACTTCGACAACATCGTCATCTCACCCGGGCCCGGCCGCCCCGAGCGACCGGCCGACTTCGGGGTGTGCGCCGACGCGATCCGCCACGCACCCGTCCCTTTGCTCGGCGTGTGCCTCGGCCACCAAGGGCTCGGCTACCTCGCCGGTGGAGAGGTGGTGCATGCACCCGACGTCATGCACGGACGGCTGAGCGCTGTCTACCACGACGGCAGCGGGCTCTTCGCCGGCATCCCGCAGGGGTTCGACGCCGTCCGATATCACTCCCTCTGCGTCTCGTCTCCGCCGCCGGTCGGGCTCGAGGTGATCGCGTGGACAGCGGACGACGTGATCATGGCGCTCCGTGATCTCGACCGGCCACGATGGGGAGTCCAATTCCATCCCGAGTCGATCGGCACGAGCAGCGGCCGGAGACTGCTGGAGAACTTCCGGGATCTGACGAGCGCATCGGGGAAGCGGCCACCCCGGTCGTATCGCAGCGCGCCGCGCACGATCGTCCCGACGCGCTCGGTGCCTGCCCGGGCGGAGCGTGGCGAGCCGTGCTTCGAAATCCGTGCCCGCCGGCTCGATCACGCCCCCGATCCCGAGCACGTCTTCGTCGCTCTCTTCCGCGACGACCCTCACGGCTGGTGGCTGGACTCGTCTCGAGCGGACAGCCCCAGCTCCAGGTTCTCCTACATGGGTGGCAGCGGAGGCCCGTTGTCTGCGCGTGTGACCTACCACGTTGCCGCGAAGGAGGTGACCGTCGTTCGCGGCCGGACGGTGGAAAGGCACAACGAGACGATCTTCGACCATCTCCAGAGGGAGCTCGACCGGCGGGCGGTTCCGAGGACGGACGAGCTCCCGTTCGACTTCGACGGCGGCTTCGTCGGCTACTTCGGATACGAGGTCAAGGCGGACTCCGGCGGGTCGCCGGCGCACCGGTCATCGCTGCCCGACGCGGTCTTCCAGCTCGTCGACCGGATGATCGCGTTCGATCACCGCGAGCAGCAGACGTATCTCGTGTGCCTGGTCGACGACGCGTCCGCCGACGACGGCGAGCGCTGGCTCGAGGAGCTTGCCGGGGCGCTCGACGTGCTGCCGGAGCCGCCGGCACCGCCCATCCGAGCACGAGGCGGCGAGATCGACTTCGTCCTCAGTCGCACCTACGACGAATACCTCGCCGACATCGCCCGCTGCAAGGAGTACCTCGTCGACGGTGAGACCTACGAGGTCTGCCTCACGAACAAGGTGAAGACCGACGCGGCGCTCGACCCGCTCGAGCTGTACCGGGTCGTCCGCCGTCTCAATCCGGCTCCCTTCTCGGTCTTCTTCCGTCACGAGGACAAGGCGGTGGCATGCTCGTCGCCCGAGCGCTTCCTCCGCATCGACCGCGACCGGTGGGTGGAGGCAAGGCCGATCAAGGGCACCGCACGCCGCGGGCAGACGACCGCGGAGGACGCCTTCCTGAGAGAGGAGCTCGCAGCCGACGGGAAGAACCGGGCCGAGAACCTCATGATCACCGACCTGCTGCGCAACGACCTCGGCCTCGTCTCCGAGATCGGCAGCGTCCACGTTCCCGATCTGTTCGCGGTCGAGACATACGAGACGATGCACCAGCTCGTCTCCACGATCAGAGGCCGGCTGCGTGAGGATCTCGGCGCGACGGACTGCATCCGCGCCTGTTTCCCGGGGGGCTCGATGACGGGCGCGCCGAAGAAGCGGACGATGGAGATCATCGACGAGCTCGAAGGCGAGGCGCGGGGCGTGTACGCAGGAGCGATCGGATACCTCGGTCTCGGAGGATCCGTCGATCTCAACATCGTGATCCGGACGATCGTGCTCGACGGCGAGGAGGCGTCGATCGGGATGGGCGGAGCGATCGTGATGGCGTCGGACCCGGAAGACGAGTACGACGAGATGATCCTGAAGGCGGAGGCGCTGATGCGGGCGATCGTGCTGTGCCGGCACGGGGTATCGCCGACTGCGCCCACAGCGAGCTCGCGGCGCGATCTCGCCCAGGCACTGCCCGCGCGCATCCGTGGCGGACGCCCCGCCGCGGGCTCGACCGCGCCCGGGATTGCCGGCCGCAGGCCCACCAAGGTGGCTGGGTGATGACGACCTCGGCCGGCGTCGGTGGCTAGCGGACGCGCCGCCAGGCGTGCCCGGACCGCCAGGCTCGCTCCTCGAGCTCCACCGCCCAGTCCGCCGCATAGCCGAGCAGCCCGAGCAGCCCCTCGATCGTGCGCAACGACTCGTCGCGCTCCGGCGAGCGGTCACCGCGACGGTGTGTTGCGAGGGCGTCGAGCAACGCGCCCACCACCTCGTCCTCGTGGAACGGCTTGGCGACGTAGGAGACCGCGCCGGCCTCCACTGCCTGCTCGACGAGCCTGCGCGAGCGGCCCGTGAGGGCGACGATCGGTACGTCGCGCTCGGCGAGGATGCGTCGCGCCGCCTCGACGCCGTCCAGCCGCGGCAACCCGAGGTCGAGCAGGATCACGTCGGGGCTGTGCTCGCGTGCGAGCTCGACGGCCGCCAGCCCGTCGGCGGCGGCGCAGACCTGAAAGCCCGCCTCCTCGAGCACCAGCCGCAGGTCGGCGCGAACGAACGGATCGTCCTCCACGGTGAGGACGGTGGGTACAGCGAGTGCTGTCATGATTGCTCCTTCTCTCGACCAACGAAAAAGGCCCCGGACGCCTGTCCGGGGCCTCGAAGCCCGTGGTGCCGTCGTCTCCGACGATCACCGAATCTCATGGTAGCCGAGACGTCGGATTCGGTACCGCCACCCTCGTCGTCAAGGAGAAGGCGGGCGAGCGGAGAAGGGAGGTGATGTCCACGTGACGGCCGTGCCCACCGACGAGATCTACGATCGCTACCTCCGCAAGGCGATCGCCGAGATCAACGAGCTCGGAGACGAGCTCTTGTCCCTCGGCGACGAGCTGCACGTTCCCGTGCTCGGCTCCGGCCATCCGCTCGCTGACGTCTTCCTGCTCAAATGGGCGCCACAGCCGGCGGAGATACAGGAGGGGGTGGCCTTCTTCGGCCGCTCCGGGCAGGCGCTGCTCAAGTCGCTGCAACGGCTCAGCGTCGATCCGCTGGCGGTGTACGGCACCAACTGCCTCAAGTTCGGCACCGAGGATCCGGCCGAGGCCCGGGGGTGGCTGCTGCGGGAGCTGCACATCGTGCAGCCGAAGCTCGTCGTCGTGATGGGCGAGGAGGCCGTCGGCTTCCTCGACGAGCTCGAGCTCCCGCTGGCCGACCGGATCGACCCGACGGCGATCGGCGAGATCACGCGCTTCACGCCGACGGTATCGGCACTCGTCACACCCGACGTCGATGCGTCGCTGGACGAGCAGGCCGCGAAGACGGCGTTCTGGAACGCCTTCAAGGCGCTCGGCGCCTGGTGGGCGGAGCAGCCCCCGTACTGAGCGCGCGTCGAGGGGCGGTGTTGCTCGCGCTCCTCGCCGCCGTCGTCGTGTGGACCGCGACGGGGTCGTCCCTGCCTGCCGCCACGACGTGGGTGGATGCCGCGCTCGCGGCCCTCGTGCTCGTTCCGGCGGCGCTCGCCGTCGCCCTGGTGGCGCTTCCGCTGGCCGATGCCCGCGGCCTGCTCCCGTTCGCCCTCGGCCTCGCCGCGGTGGCGTGGGCGCTCGACGCGGCCGGCGCGGCCGGTCTCTTCAATGCGGCCAAGCTCCTCGCCTTCGTCCTCTTCGGCTACTGGTTCGTCAGCATGTTCGAGGAGCTGTGGTGGATCGTGTCGGTCGCGCTCGTGATCCCCTGGGTCGACGCGCTGTCGGTGGCGGCGGGGCCGACGCGCGTCGTCGTGGACGAGCGGCCCGACCTCCTCGAACGCGTCTCGGTCGCCTTTCCGCTCCCGGGCGAGGACGCGGCGAGCCTCGGCCCGCCGGATGTCATCTTCGTCGCGCTGTTCCTCGCCGCGGCCTCGCGTTTCGGTCTGCGTGTGGCGGCGACCTTCGTCGCCACCGTGGCGCTGCTCGGGGTCACGCTCGTGCTCACCGTCGCTCTGGACCTCGACGGGCTGCCGGCGCTGCCCGCCGTGTCACTCGGCTTCCTGCTCCCGAACGCCGATCTGCTCTGGCGCCGCCGGCACGAGCGTGGGGCCGGGCGGGAGCCCGCCCGGCCTACGCCTCCTGCCTAGCCGCTGCTGCAGTTCTTCTTCGCCCACGCCTCGATGTTGGCGGAGGCCTGCTGGTACTTCGGATCGCTGAACTTCTTGCCGAGCTCCTGGAGCTTCTTGAGCTGCGCCGCGTCGGGCGCCTGCCCGCTCGTGAGGTTGGCGTCCTTGAGCGCGGCCGACACCTCCGCCATGGCCTCGGACAGCACCTGGAGATCGTCCTTGATCTCGTCAGGCGCCTTGGCGACGAGCTCGTCGAAGAACTTCGCCGTCGTCTCCGGGTCGCTGCCGCTTGCGCCGGCTGACTCGGCGAACTTGGCGCCGACGCTCGCCAGGTTGAGGCAGTCCTCCGAAGCGAACGCGTTCAGGTCGCCGTCGGTGGTCGTCTCGTCTGCGGTGGTGTCCGTCTCCGTCGTCGTCGTCGTCTCGATCGTGGTTTCGGTGCCGCTCGACTCGTCGCTCCCGCCGCCGCATCCGGCTGCGAGCAGGGCGACCGCTCCGAGCAACGCGAGCAGCGCGAAGAGCGCCACGCGCCTGCGATCCTTCATTCCTCGTTCTCCTTCCCGTCGTGTTCCCTCACCGGGGTCCTACCTCCCACCCCGATCCTATGCGGATGTCGAGAGATGTGTCTGAGCGACCGGCAGACCCACATACCCGCTAGACGCCGGCGCCGCGCAGGCGGAGCAGCGAGACGCTCTCGATGTGCGGCGTGTGCGGGAACATGTCGACGGGCGTGCAGCGGATCAGCTCGTAGCCGTGCTCCTCGCGCAGGACCATGAGGTCACCGGCGAGCGTGGTCGGGTTGCACGAGACGTAGACGATTCGCTGCGCCTGCAGCGCGCCGGTGCGGCGTAGCGCCTTGCCGGCGAGGCCGGCGCGCGGCGGGTCGACGACGACGACGTCCGGAGCCCCGGCCCGCTCACGCAGCTCCTCGAGCGACTGCCCGACGTTGCCGGCGAAGAAGGCTGTGTTGGCGATCCCGTTCAGGGTCGCGTTCTCGATCGCGCAGGCGACCGACTCCGCGGAGATCTCGACACCCCACACCGACCCGGCCGACCCGGCCAGCGCCAGCCCGATCGTGCCGGTGCCGCAGTAGAGGTCGTAGACCGTCTCTGCGCCGGTCAGCTCTGCAGCCTCGATGGCGAGTGCGTACAGCCGCTCTGCCATGGCCGTGTTCGTCTGCAGGAAGGCGTTCGGCCGCACACGGAAGCGCAGCCCGAGGATCTCCTCCTCGATCCATCCCTCGCCCCACAGCAGCCGCGTCGGCAGGTTGGTGACTTCGGCCGGCGAGTCGTTCACCGCCCAGTGAACGGCTTTGACCTCGGGAAAACGGCGCAACGTCTCGATCAGGTAGTCGGCGTCGAACCGTTCGCCGGGGGCGGTCACGAGGAGGACGAGCGCCTGCCCGGTGTTGCGCCCCTCGCGGACGACGAGGTGGCGCAGGTAGCCGGTCTGGGTTCCCTGGTCGTAGGCCTCGAGCCGTTCCTCTCTCGCCCAGGCGCGCACGGCGTCCCGGATCGCGTTGCCGAGATCCGTGGTCAGCAGACACTCTTCGATCTCGAGCACCTCGTCCCAGCGCCCCGCACGGTGGAATCCCAGTGCCGCACCGTCCGCCGTCTCGGTGAAGGAGTACTCGAGCTTGTTGCGGTATCCGAACTGCGACACGGCGGGCACGATCGGCTCCAGCGGGGGCTCGGCAATGCGCGCGATCCGAACGAGCGCCTCGCGCACCTGCGACTCCTTGGCCGCGACCTGCCGCTCGTACGCATAGTCCTGGAAGCGGCAGCCGCCGCAGGCGCCGAAGTGGCGGCACGGAGCCTCCACCCGATCGCCGCTCGGCTCGAGCACCTCTTCGGCGAGAGCCTCGGCGAAGCCGCGCTTCACCTTCGTCACCCGCGCACGAACGGTGTCCCCGGGAAGGCCCCGGCGCACGAAGACGACGAAGCCGTCCTTTCGCGCGACACCGTTGCCACCGTAGGCAAGGGAGTCGACCTGCAGCTCGAGCTCGTCGCCGGTGCGCACGGGGGCGGCCATGACCGACCAGGGTAGCTGGGAGACGACGACCCCTCGGTGGAGACATGCGCCGGGGGCTGCCGGACACGCCCTATCGTTCGGACGATGGACACAGCGATCCGCGCCGACGGCCTCACGAAGAGCTACGGTCGGGCGCGCGGCATCGTCGGCGTCGAGCTCGAGGTGCGGATGGGGGAGGTGTTCGGCTTCCTCGGACCGAACGGCGCAGGGAAGACGACGACGATTCGGCTGCTCCTCGACCTCATCCGCCCCAGCTCCGGTCGCGTCACCGTGCTCGGCCTCGACCCCCGCCGTGAGGGTGTCGAGCTGCGGCGGCAGGTCGGCTACGTTCCCGGCGATCTCCAGGCTCTACGACCGCCTAACCGGCCGGGAGCTGCTGCGGTACTTCGCCGCGCTCCGGGGTCTCCGCGACCTCGGCGACGTCCCACGCCTCATGGACGCGTTCGAGCTCGAGCTCGAACGCCCGATCCGAGAGCTGTCACGGGGAAACCGGCAGAAGATCGGTCTCGCCCAGGCGTTCATGCACCGACCGCAGCTGCTGATCCTCGACGAGCCCACCTCCGGGCTCGACCCGCTGCTGCAGCAGTCGTTCCACGAGCTGGTCATCGCCGCGGCACGCGAAGGTCGCGCCGTCTTCCTCTCCTCCCACATGCTGTCGGAGGCTCAGCGCGTCGCCGACCGGGTGGCGATCATCCGGGAGGGCCGTATCGAGCTCGTCGAGGCCGTGGAGACGCTTCGGGCGAGGGCGCTGACCCGCGTCGTGGCGACGTTCGCGGAGCCGCCACCGGACGACGCCTTCATGGACGTGCCCGGCGCTCGAGTGCTCGAGCGTCGAGGGCACATCGTCGAGCTGGCCCTCCAGGGCTCCGCGGACCCGCTGGTCAAGGCCCTCGCACAATTCGAGGTGATCGCGCTCGACAGCCACGAGGCAGACCTCGAGGACGTCTTCCTCTCGCTCTACCGACAGGATCAGAACGATGCTGCGTAGCGTCCTGACCAAGACGCTTCGGGATGGACGACGCGGGCTCGCCTGGTGGAGCGCAGGGCTCGTCGGGCTCGTCGCCCTGATGGTCGCCGTGTACCCGAGCGTGCGCGACAATCCCGAGCTCAACCGGCTCGTAGAGGACTATCCGGAGGCGTTGAAGGCGTTCATCGCCTTCGGGGGAAACCTCGACTACACGTCCGCGGCCGGGTACCTCGGGAGCGAGCTGTACTCGTTCATGGTTCCCCTGCTCTTCCTCGTCGCGGCGGTCGGCTCCGGTGCCGGCGCGATCGCCGGCGAGGAGGAGCGGGGCACGCTCGACCTGCTGCTCGCGACCCCGATCGGCCGCAGGCGTCTGGCGGCGGAGAAGCTCGGCGCGGTGGCGATCGAGCTGGCGGCGCTGGCCGTCGTACTCTGGCTGGCTCTGTGGCTCGGCGTCCGGGTGGTCGGGATGGAGGTCTCCGGGGCGCACCTCGGCGCGGCAACGGCGAGCGCCTTTCTGGTTGCACTCCTCTACGGGACTCTGGCGTTTGCGCTCGGGGCCGGGACGGGCCGTCGTGCGATCGCGGTCGGCGTCAGCGCAGCGGCTGCGGTGGCCGGGTACCTGGTGAACTCACTGGCGGGACTGGTCGACGCGCTCGAGCGCGTGCGTGTCGCGTCACCCTTCTACCACTACGCGGCAAGCGACCCGCTGCGCTCCGGCTTGGAGGCCGGTCACGTGCTCTTCCTGGCCGCCGCGACGGCCGTCACCGCCGCGGCGGGAATGCTCCTCTTCGAGCGTCGCGACCTCTCGTAGCCGGCCCCAGCGGGGGCCGATGTGCTCTACGTCAGGACCGTGACGTAGACGGAGCGCTCGCGAGGCCCGTCGAGCTCGCAGAAGAAGATGCCCTGCCAGGTGCCGAGAGCGAGGGTGCCGTCGTCGCGCAACGGCACCACGACGCTCGGGCCCATCAAGGAGGCACGGACGTGTGTGGGAGCGTTCTCCTCCCCCTCCTCCACGTGCTGCCAGCCCCAGTCTTCGGGGACGATGCGCTCGAGCGCCATCTCGAAGTCGCGCGCGACCATCGGATCGGCGTGCTCGTTAATCGTCACGCCGGCGGTCGTGTGCGGCACGTAGACGAGCACGGCGGCACCGCGTTCGCCCGCGACGGCGGAGCCAACCTGTCGCGTGATGTCGAGGAGCTGGCTCTGCCGCTCGGTGCGGACGGTCAGGGTGTGCACGAGCGATGGGTCAGAGCGCACCGCCGGCGGCGGGCGGGGCGCCCACCTCGAGCGGATTCTCCCCGCCGGACTCTCGTGCGAGGTACTCCTCAACGAGCATCACGTTGTCACGCGAGCGCTCGACGACATGGAGCAGCGCGGTCATGGACGACACCTCCTCGCGTTGCTCCTGAAGGAACCAGAGCAGAAACTGCTCGCCGACGAGCGCGCCCTGCTCCCGCGCCAGCTTCACGAGGTCGACGATCTGGCCCGTGACACGCTTCTCCTGATCCAGCGCGAGCGCGACCGGCGCGACCACATCGGCGAACTCGGTCTGCGGCGCCTCGACGCCGGGGATCGCGACGTCCTCGTCGGCGTCGAGAAGGTACTGCACCATCATCATCGCGTGGTTCCGCTCCTCGACCGACTGCCGGTAGAAATGCGCGGCGAGCTGCGGAAGCGTCAGTGCGTCGTAGTGGACGGCGATCGCGATGTACTGCTGCGAGGCGCCGAACTCGTAGCCGATCTGGCCGTTGAGTGCATCGGAGAACCGGGACATGGCCCGATCCTAGACGACGTGGGCGGCCGGTGGCCGCCCACGTTCATGTCGGTCCGGACGCGAGCTACGCGGCCGTCGCAGTGCCCTCGATGTCGCCCTTGGCCCCGTTGCCGGCGAGCTGGATCTTGCGCGGCTGCGCTACCTCCGGCTTCGCCACCCGCACCTCGAGAACGCCGTCCTTGTAGGACGCGGCGATCTTGGACTCGTCGGCGCCCTGCGGCAGGCCGACGGCACGGGTGAAGCTCCCGTAGCGGCGCTCGAAGCGGTAGAAGCGGTCGCTCGAATCCTCCGCGACCTTCTCCCGCTGGGCCGACACGGTCAGCGTCTCGTCGTGCACCTCGATCTCGATCCTGTCCTCGGGGATGCCGGGCAGGTCGAACGCGTAGACGACCTCGGTGTCGGTCTCCCAGACGTCGAGTGCGGGCACCCAGCTCTGCGTGACGCGGCCGGGCCCCTCGTAGAGGCCGTTCATGAGACGGCCCATCTCGCTCTGCAGCGAGACGAGCTCACGAAACGGTTCCCAGCGAACGAGAGTGGTCATGTGAAACCTCCTGATGAACTTATTTCAATTAACAGCATAAAATCTTAGTCTATTTCTGTCAAGTATGCCTGTGCGCTAGCATCGGCGCGTGGCGGGGATCCCCGAAGGCCTCAAGGGACGGAGCTTCACGAAGGTCGGCGACTGGTCTCGCGAGGAGCTGGTCACGGCGCTCGACCTCGCCGACGAGCTGAAGCAGGAGCGCGCAGTTCGCAAGGAGCTGCGCGTCCTCCCCGGCCGGACGCTGGCGCTGATCTTCCGCAAGCCCTCGACCCGCACGAGGATCAGCTCGGAGGTGGCGATCGCCGAGCTCGGCGGCATGGCGCTCTACGTCCCGGCCGCCGACCTGCAGCTCTCCCGCGGCGAGTCGACCCGCGACACGGCGCTCGTGCTGTCCCGCATGGTGAGCGCGATCTTGATCCGCACCTTCGGTCAGGCCGAGGTGGAGGAGTGGGCCGAGCACGCGACGATACCCGTCGTCAACGGGCTGACGGACGAGTCACACCCGTTGCAAGCCCTCGCGGACGTGATGACGATCCGCGAGCACTTCACCCACCTCGACGGGATCCGGCTCGCCTACCTGGGGGACGGGAACAACGTCTGCCATTCGCTGATGCGCATCGCCGGTCGCTTCGGCATGGACTTCGTGGCGGCAACACCCCCGGGCTACGAGCCCGACCCGAACGTCGTCGGCGCGGCACGCGCAGACGCCGAGACCAACGGCGGCGCAGTTCGGCTGACCGACGACCCGCGCGCCGCGGCGTCCGGGGCTCACGTCCTGTACACGGACGTGTGGACGAGCATGGGCCAGGAGGAGCAACGCGAGCAGCGGCTGGAAGACCTGACCCCCTACCGGATCGACGCCCAGGCGCTCGCGCTCGCCGATCCGCAGGCGGTGACTCTGCACTGCCTGCCCGCGCACGTGGGCGAGGAGATCACCGATGAGGCTCTGTACGGGTCGCGGTCGCTCGTGTGGGAGCAGGCCGAGAACCGGCTGCACACGCTGAAGGCGATTCTCGCACTCGTCATCCGATGAGACGCGCGGCTGAGGTCGCCGGAGACCGACGAGACGGCGGCGGAGCTTTTCCGCGGTGGGGGAGGCGGTGCACGAGGTGATGTCCTTCGAGGATCACGTTCGCGCGGCGCTCGACGGGCTGCCGCCACACATCGCCGGCGCGTTGCGCAACGTTGCGGTCGTCGTCGAGGACGCGAACCCGGACGATCCGGATCTGTACGGCCTGTTCGACGGGGTGCCCCTGACCGAAGGCGGGCCCGGCCCCGGCGACCTGCCGGCACGGATCGCTGTCTACCGCCGCCCGCTCGAGGACGACTTCCCCGACCCTCATGAGCTGCAGCACGAGATCCGTGTGACGGTGCTCCACGAGCTGGGCCACTACTTCGGCCTCGACGAGGACCGGCTGGCCGAGCTGGGCTACGACTAGCCGTCTCGGAGCGGTGAACGCTCCGTTGCATGTCGGTTAAGCGAAGGCCCACGAGCGGAATCCGGTGACCCGGATGTGCGTTATTGGGGGTATGAGCACGATCACTCGGATCCATTCGGAGATCGACGCGCTCAGCGCGGAGCGTTCCGAGTTGTGGCACCAGCTGTCAGGGGGTCGGAATCCGGAGACCGTCGAGGCGATCAAGCGTCTCGACACCCGCCTGCAGGACCTATGGGCTGCGATACGGGCCGAGCGCGCGCGCATCCGCTTCGGCGAGCGCGACGACATCGTCAAGCGGGCCCGCGCCGAGGAGCGCCTGGAGCGAGCCGCGTAAGAGCGGCAACACGAAACGCACGGCGGCCGCGGAAGCGGACGCCGGAGGGGGACAACGACACGCACCGGGTCCGCGAGAGCGGATTCGGTGCTTTCGCCGGCGACGCGAGCAGCGCGTGCCGGCCAGGAAGGCTCTTCCGGGTCGCCGCCGTAAGATCAGGGTGTGTTTCGCAAGCATGCGAGCAAGCCCGAGTCGGCCGAGGACGAGCGCGTCGCCCTGCACGAGCAGTGGCTCGAGGTCGACGCGCTGAAGCGCGAGCTCTCGGAGCGCGTCCGCTCGGTCGAGGAGCGCGAGCTCGAGCTGCAGAGCGTGCTGGAGAAGGCTCGCCGAGACGGGTCTCCGCTCCCGGCCGCCACGGACGGCGGGAACGAGGTCGTCGCCGCGCAGATCGCCGTGCTCGAGCGTCGCGCAGCGGCGCTGGCGCAGCGTGAGCGTGAACTGGCGGACCGAGGTGCGCTCCCCGGCGGCGACAGCGGCACGACCGGTTTGCCTCCGGCGCCGCTGTCGGACGAGCAGCGTCTCGCGGAGATCGAGGCCAAGCTCGCCGCGTTGCGCGAGTCCGAGCAGGCGTTCGCACGCACACAGCAGGAGCTTGCCGCCCGCAGCGAGGCGCTGACGCAACGCGAGCGTCTGGTGGCGCAGCGCGAGCGCGAGCTCGACCAGCGCGAGGACGCGGCGGACACACGCCCGGAGGTGGCCGAGCTGGAGGCGCGGCTGCGGCGGCTGGAGCAGCGGCCTGCCATCCCGCCCCCGCCACCGTCGGCGCCGTCGGTGGAGGACACGCAGGGCTTCAGCGGGGGCGTCCGACGGCTGCAGGAGCAGGGCACTCGCCGCCGCCCCGAGAGCTGACCGCCGGAGCTTCGCCTCCAACCCGTCGCCCGACTCTCATCAGGACGACCAGTCGGGCCTGAATGTCGAACCACGACAGAATTTGGCTCACCCAAGCCGTTTGCGGCGATGGAGCGTGCCGGGCTCGAACCAGCGACCTTCGGCTTGCAAAGCCGCGCCACCGAAGATGACCCTCGATGACCGCCGTGCACTCCGGTGGACACGGCCCGCATGGGCGCTGGGGTTGCGGGCCGTTGGGGCTAGCGTCCAAGCCGATTGGTTGAAGCCGTAGGAAGCGATCTCAGCGGCCGTTCGTGGCATGTGTGTGGCACGGGTGAGTGCCCGCTACGGGTGTTCCTCGCGCCAGGCTCGCGCCGCGTTCTCGCTCTCCTCGGGGGTCGCCTTGCGGTAGATGCTCCCACGAGGCGGGCCGTGTCCACGGTGAAACCAAGCGGGCTTTCCGTCTATCCACTCGCGGACCAACCCCAAGGTGAAGTCAACCTGCTCGACCATCAAGATCGTGCCGTCCGCGCCGGGTTCGACAGGGTTCCCGCAGCCGGGGCACACAGTGAAGATTCCGTCCGCGCCCACCTTGGGCGAAGACTACTCTTGCTATCTCCGTCGTCGTTCTTTCGCGAGCAGCGCCCGCACGGGGTCCGTGCGCACCGTGAAGAACCTGCGCTACGGCAAGCATCGGCATGCATTAGTCCCAGAGCTGTACGGCGGCGATCGGAAGCGGGTTGCCCGGGTCTACCCGGCTGACGCGGGCGCGGATGACCGCGGAGCCGCGATCGCGCCTGTTGCGCACGTCGATAACCTCGCCGACCGGTGGCAGGTCGCCGCCCACGTGGTCGAAGTGGCCGTCCACCGCGCCGCCGTCGCCGTTGATCAGGAGCACGCGCCAACGCTGCATGAGGGTGACGCTACGTGAGTACCCGGCTGCTCACCGCCCGCGAGGTCGCCGAACGGCCCAGCCGGGTGGGCGACGCTCGAGCGCCGCGACGTGGACCGTGGGAAGCAACGGCTGGCCGTGAGAGGGACAAAAACGACGCGGTCGATGCGGGAGGTTCCGCTAACCACTGCGGCGCTCTCAGCGCTCGACTGCCTGCCTCCACGGATCGACACCGTGTACGTGTTCGCCTCAGCCGGGATCGCGACACCAGCGAGGTTGTACGGCCTCCGCAGCACGTTCGCGAGCAACGCCCTGGCAGCCGGCGTAACGACCTACGAACTTGCCCGCATCATGGGCACGATCGTCCGCATGATCGAGCTCCACTACGGGGCGCTGCTCTACACCGCCCACGACGCGATCCTCGAGAGGCTGGAGGGAGCGGACGGGTGCTAGCGCGCCCCGGTCACAAGGCGGGTGCGGAGGATCGTGATCTCACAGGTCGTGCCCGCGGCCGAAGCCGCTTCCTCGAGTGCGCCTCGAAGCAAGGTCGTAGCCTCGTCCGCGGCAGCAGCCGGAATCCTCGCCTTGCCTTCTTGTTCGGTACGACCGCCATTCGAGCTCAACTCAAGCTTTCCCTGAGCAAGCGTCCCGAGAGCTGCGACCACGTCGACGCGCTTTCCGGAGACGCACCTAAACCCAACCTCGACGAGCGTGGTCGTGGACACTTGTCCTCCTCGATTCCTCGTTTGTGGCACTAGGGTGGCACGGCGCAACACGCCTACCGGGCGCAAACCCGCTTGTTTCCTAGTGGAGCGTGCCGGGTTCGAACCGGCGACCTTCGGCTTGCAAAGCCGATGCTCTCCCAACTGAGCTAACGCCCCAACGATTGAAGTGTAGACACCGCTCAGGCGGCGATCTCGGTTTCGAGGGCGCTCCTGCCACGCGTTACTGGCTGTTTGCTTTCGGCGTGCTGGCCGGCCGGCCGATGCGGATCGGGCCGCGTCGCATGGCCCACTCTCTGACGGCGTCTGCGTCCCAGATGGGCCCTGCGGCGAGCCGGACGAGGGGCTCAGGAAAGTCAGCCTGGCGGGTGTACCGGCTGGCGCTGCGTTTGCTTACGCCGAGTAGTGATGCCACCTCGGCCAGTCCGGCGAGATCCGCGTCGCCCACGCGATGGAGCGTACGTGGCCTGGGGGACGCACCCACCCTAGGCGGTTTCCCCGCCCGTTATTTCTCATTCTGTCTATGATATAGACAGTTTGATCTTGCTCGAATCTCTTCCAGAGGTCACCTCGGTCGAGGTGTTGCTCTCAAACCACGACGCCTACCTACGGCGGCGCGGACGAACAGTGTCTACGCGACTGCAGTACTCGTATCCTCTTCGCACTTTCAGCGAGTGGCTGGGAAGCCGCCCGATCGGCGAGCTCGCGCCCGGTGACGTCGAACTCTTCCTCGCGTGGTGGGACGGCCAGTTCGAGCGCAGACACGCACGACCTCCGTGCGCAGCTACCACGGGAGGCATCATCTGTGCCCTGCGCAGTCTGTTCTCGTACTTGGACAAGGCTGGTCTGCTTGTCGACTCAGACGGTATCCCAGGCCGCAATCCGATGCGGACGATCGAGGCGCCCACCATTCAGCAGCGACCGAACGACTTTCTTCGACCTCTCGAAGACCGCGCTCTCCTCAATGCGGACCACCCGGAGCATCACCGGCGGATCGTCTGGCTTCTGCGGCATACCGGGCTGCGCGTCGGCGAGGCTCGCGGCCTGACACTCGCAGACGTGGATCTCGCGGAGGGTCAGGAAGCCATCACGGTCCGGACAAGCAAGTCTGTTGCTGGCAGGCGGACCGTTCCGCTGCTTCCGCATCTCTTGCCGATCGTCCACGAACAGCTCGAGTCGGTTCGCGCCATGGGCTTCGTCGATCCCGCTTCGCCGATCCTGTGCACACGCCACGGAACTGCGATGACGAACAACCACATCTGGCGCACCGTGAAACGCGCGGCGGAGCAGGCGGGTATCCGTGTCGTCCCGTGCACGTGTGCAACAACCCGACAGGATCGACACCGTCGGGACTGTCCACGCACGATCTCAGGCGACAATCGGTCGCACGTCACGCCTCACACGCTTCGCCGGACATACGGCAGCGATCTGATCAATCGCGGTCTTCGGCTCGAAACCGTGAGCAAGCTTCTCGGCCACGCCAATACCACAATCACAGAACGCGCCTACGCGCAGCTTCTTCCCTCAACCATCCGCTCCGAACTCACGAAGGCGCTCGAGCGCTAAGCCACTCCTGTGCATGCCCCGCTTGTACACCGGCACCCACCAGCCTGACGGGCCGTACATGTTTGCCTGGCCTCTCAACGACGGATCGTGCGTGTTGGTCACGAGTTTCGAGTTGCGCCTGCTGTCCGACCATGTCTGCGATCGGGGTCGTGTGCCGATCGGCTCTCCGGCTTGGAGTGTCGCCGGGATCCTCGTTCACCTTTGCCGCCGGCGGAGAACTGCCTCGGTGGTTCGAGTTCGGTGGCATGGAGACCCTCGCGCTCTACGAAGGACTTGACCGTGTGGCGGCCGTGGAGAGTGAAGGGCTGCAGGAACTGAGACGACACCACGGACGGGCGAATGGCTGATCACAGCTGACGAGGAGATCGCCAGCCTGGACGATCACCGCGAAGCGGCGACCCGTTCTGTGCGAATGGGCCGAGCGGAATCAGAGTTCAGGAGTGACCTCGTCGAAGCCTGCGCTCGTGGACTCCGGCCTGCGAGTAGATTCACGCGAAACCGCTCCTCATCCGCCATGCGGAGCGCCGCAGTTACGAACAGTTGAATATCAAGACAGACACCCCAATGCTGTTCGTGCTTTCCGCATCTGGTCTCCTTAGGTGACCGCCGCACTCAACGGCAAGGCGGTGCGCCAGCACCTGATCGATCGAGGGCTTCTCACGACGGATGCGCAGGTGGACGTCGTCCGACTGAGCGGTGGTGTGTCGAGCGACATCGTCGCGGTCTCGGGTGCTGGAATCGAGCTCGTGGTGAAACGTGCGCTTCCGCGCCTGCTCGTCGCGGAGGAGTGGCTGGCCGACAGCGGGCGCGTGGTCACCGAAGCGCGCGCGCTCCGAATCGCTGCGGCGCTCACCCCGGACTCGGTGCCGGCAGTTCTCGACCTCGACGAGGAAACAAACACGCTCGTGCTGAGCCGCGCATCGCCTGAGTGGGAGAACTGGAGAGACGGACTGCTGGTGGGCCGGTTCGACGATGCGCTGCCCGCAGCCCTTGGCGCCGCCCTGGGATGCTGGCATGCCAACAGCTCCGCATCGCCACCTGCGGACCTCACCGACACTCGAGTGTTCTCCCAGCTCAGGATCGACCCGTTCTACCGGTCGGTCGCCGAGAGGCACCCTGGCCTGGCCCCGCAGATCAACGCCACCGCCGATGCACTACTGGCGACTCCGAAGTGTCTGGTCCACGGCGACCTCTCGCCCAAGAATGTCCTCCACCTTCGTGGGCGGTTCTGGGTCGTGGACTGGGAGACGGCGCATGTCGGCGACCCTTGCTTCGACCTCGCGCACCTCCTCACCCACCTGTTCCTCAAGGCCGTGCACAGGTCGGTAGACGCGCATCGTTACCGGTACACAGCGGAGCAATTCCTGGGTGCGTACACCACCGCCGTTGACGTATCCGCAGACGACCAGAAACGCCTCATCGCCAACCTCGGCTGTCTTCTGCTCGCGCGTGTCGACGGGAAATCCCCCGCCCCGTACCTCCTGGCGCCTGAACAGGCACGAGTACGGGCACTGGGACTTCGGGTACTTTCCACGCCCCCGCGAAGTGTCCAAAAGGTATGGGAGCTCATGTGAATGCGGTCACGGTGAAGGAGGTGACCGCTTGGGAGGCCCTCGACTCTCGCGGCACCCCCACGGTTGGCTGCGTCGTCCGCCTGACCGGCGGAAGTCGTGGCACGGTGATCGTTCCTTCCGGCGCATCGACCGGCTCTCACGAGGTCCACGAACTTCGTGACGGAGGCGAACGCTACGGCGGACGCGGCGTGCAGCAGGCGGTCGGTCACGTCAACAACGAGCTCGCCGCGTCGGTCCGCGGCCTCCCCGCCGACGACCAACACCTCATCGACAGCGCCCTGCGTGACGCTGACGGCACGACCGATCTCAGCCGTCTCGGGGGCAACGCGGTCCTCGCCATCTCGATCGCCTGTGCGCTTGCCGCAGCCGATGCGCATCGCGAGCCGCTGCACCGCTTCGTCGCCCGGCCCGGCACACCCGTCCTGCCACTTCCGATGGTCAACATCCTCTCGGGAGGCGCCCACGCCGGCTTCGCGGTCGACCTGCAAGACGTCCTCGCCGTTCCGGTGGGAGCAGAGAGCTTTTCGGTCGCGATCGAATGGGTCTGGCGTGTTCGGCGTGCGGCGGCCGAGCTGCTCGAGGAACAAGGACTGCCGGCGGCGCTTGTCGCCGACGAAGGTGGCCTCGGCCCGCCGCTACCGACGAACCGCAGCGCAATCGAGCTGGTAACCCGCGCCATCGAACGCGCCAACCTCGTCCCTGGCGATGACGTCTCGATCGCAATCGACGTCGCATCGGGCCAGCTTCTCGGTCCTACCGGCTACCGCCTCGCCTCCGAGGACAGAACACTCTCCCCCGAGGATCTGATCACGGAGATCTCGACATGGGCTGAGTCCTTCCCCGTCGTCTCCGTCGAAGATCCGGTTGCAGAGGACGATTGGGACGCATGGGACGTGGCGAGCACAAGGCTCGGCGGCCTCCAGCTCGTCGGTGACGACCTCTTCGCGACCGACCTGGAACGTGTGCTCCGCGGGATCGAGCGCGGAATTGCGAACGCTGTTCTGGTCAAGCCGAACCAGACGGGAACACTCTCGTCGGCACTCCGCGTGGTCGAAGAAGCACAGCGATCGGGCTACGCGACCGTGCTCTCCGCGCGATCCGGCGACACCGAAGACTCGTGGCTCGCGGATCTGGCTGTGGGCTGGCGAGCACGCCAGATCAAGGTTGGCTCGACGACGCGCTCGGAACGAACAGCAAAGTGGAACCGGCTACTGCAGATCGAGTCGGAGCTCGGACGGGCTGTCGAGTTCGCGGGCGGCGCAGCCTTGAACCTCAACCCGCGCTAGGCCTTCGTCGGCTACGCGCTGTCGCCTGCCGAGACCGAAGCGGCCGCCGGCTTTCCATCGAGGGCGCGTTGTTTCTGTTTGGCAAGCATGGACAGCATCTCGAAGATGGCGTTGGCTGCAAAGAGCGCGGTCACCTGGCCCGGCCCGTCGTACTGCGGTGCGACTTCGACGACGTCGTAGCCGACGAACTCGATGTCGGCGAGCGCGCGGAGATACTGCATCGCTTCGAAACTCGTTGGTCCTGCCACCTCTGGTGTTCCCGTTCCGGGGCAGTAGGCGGCGTCGACGAAGTCGACGTCGAGCGACAGAAACGCTGGTTTGCCGCCGACCCGGATCCGCGCCCGTTCGGCGAACTCGAGCGGGGACAGGTCGACGAGCTCGATCCAGGGGATCATTTCGACGCCGAGTTCTGAAGGAATGTCCTCGTCGTCTTCGCCGTAGAGCGGTCCGCGCATGCCGGCCTGGATGACACGCTCGGGGTCGAGGATCCCTTCGATGATTGCCCGCCGGAACATCGTGCCGTGCGAGTAGGGCAGTCCGTTGTAGGTGTCCCACAGATCGGTGTGAGAATCGAGATGAACAAGGCCCAAGGGGCCGTGGACGCCTGCGAGTGCACGCAGCTCAGCGAGCGATACGGAATGATCCCCGCCCATGGCGATCCCGACGACACCGGCTTCGGCGAGTGGCGCGACGAAGCCCTGCATCCGCGTCAGCGTCTCCTCGATGTAGCCGGGAGCCGTGGGCGCGTCGCCGTAATCGATCGTCGAGAGCGCACCGAAGACCTGCACGCGTTGCACGGGGTTGTAGGTGCGGATCATCCCGGACGCGGATCTGATCGCCTCCGGGCCGAAGCGAGCGCCCGGACGAAACGATGTCCCGCCGTCCCAGGGCAATCCGTAGACGGCAGCCTCCACGTCCGGCAGGTCTTTCACCCAGGGCAGCCGGGCATACGTCCGGGGCCCGGTGAATCGCGGCGCCTCGAGGGCGTTCCAAGGCTCGTACATCGTGCACCCTCCCGCTCGACGGCCACCTGGAAGGGGTAGGCCGCCGCCGTTGACAGGTCGATTGGCAGGACGCACACAGAATCCTCCCCTTCGACCGGACGATCCTACCCGGAACTCGTCGCCGCGATCTCGCTCCTGCTCTGTCTACGGGAAGATCGACGTCTACGGGAAGATCGACAACGCCGCCCCCGCTCGTCGTGGCCGAACAGGCTCGAGTCGTACTCGAAGCCCATCTCCTCGAGCAGGTCGGCGGTGTTCGGACCAAGTGCAAACGGCGGCGAGCGGTTGCCGCGGGGCGTCTCGCCGAAGGTCTGCTCGAGCAGTTCGATGCCGCGCTTCATCAGCTCCCGCTCCTCGTCGACCGGGATCTCGAGAACGCTCTCGTGGAAGAAGCCGTGGTAGCCGACCTCGTGCCGCCCGCGAGCCGCGATCTCGCGGCAGGCGTGCGGATGCTCGAGCGCGACCTGGCCCGGGACCATGAAGGTTGCCGGGATCTCGTGCCGGTCGAGCAGCTCGTGGATGCGGGGCAACCCGGCGCGGATGTCGTAGTCGCCACGCGAGAGCGGGCTCGGGGTGTTGAGCTTGAACGTCCCGCTCCAGAGCGACTCGGCGTCGAAGTCGACGGAGATCGTGATGGCGCACTGGTAGCGGTCGTGCCACGTCATGGAAGATCGCCCTTTTACCCTTCGGGAATGGGAGAATCAAGTCTGTGGGGGAGCTGACGAGTCTAGGCGCAGAGGGCCTGCTCGGCGAGTTTTGCGCGCGTCGGGTGTCGCCCGTCGAGGCGCTCGACGCGTTCGCGGCGCGCATCGACGCGGTCGACTTGAAAGTCGGCGCCTTCACGACGCTCTGCCTCGACCTTGCCCGCGAGGAGGCGCGCGCTGCGGAAGCGGCCTGGACCCGCGGGGAGGCGCGGCCGCTCGAGGGCGTCCCGCTCGGGGTCAAGGACCTGTTCGACTCGGCGGGGGTGCGCACGACCTACGGCTCGACGATGTTCGCGTCCCACCTGCCTGCCAAGGACGCCGAGGCTCTCCGCCGCGCGCGCGCGGCAGGGGCGATCCTCGTCGGCAAGACGCAGACACACGAGTTCGCCTGGGGGATCAGCTCCGTCAACGAGCTCATGGGGTCCACCCGCAACCCCTGGGCGCTCGACCGTATCTCGGGCGGCTCGAGCGGCGGCTCGGCCGTCGCGCTCGCCGCCGACGAGCTGCCGCTCGCGCTCGGCAGCGACACAGGCGGCTCGATCCGCGTCCCCTCCTGCCTCTGCGGCACGGTCGGGCTGAAGCCGACCTACGGCAGGATCAGTCTCGCAGGCGCCTGGCCGCTCGCGCGCACGCTCGACCATCCGGGGCCGATGGCGCGCACCCCGGCGGACGCGGCTCTTCTGCTCGTCGCGATCGCAGGCGCGGACGACGCCGACCCGGCGAGCGAAGACGTGCCTCTCGGCGACGTCGCCGGCGAGCTGCGCCGGGGCTTCGCGGGCCTCACGGTCGGGCTCTGTACCGACCTCCACCTCGTCGAGCTCGCCCCGGATGTGCGTGCCGCCTACGAGGCTGCAGTGCGGGCTGCCGAGCACGGCGGCGCCCGTGTCGTCGAGGTCTCCCTGCCCGAGGCGGGGCTTGATGTACCCAGCCTTCGGCGTGATCCAGCGCGCCGAGGCGCTCGACACGCACCGCCGCGCGGGCCTCTTCCCCGCACGGCGCTCCCGCGGGATCGAGCGCGAGATCGCGCCGTCGGGGTCGACGCTCTCGAGCACGGTCTCCGCGAGCGGCCCGGGGTGGGACTGGAAGTACCACCAGGGGACGCCGTTCTGCGCCCAGATCGTCGCCGCGCCCGGCTTGAGCGCCGCACCGAGCCGCGGCGCCAGCTCGGGCAGGCTGTACGCCTTGAGCGCGACGAAGACGGCGTCCGCGTCGCCGATCGCCGTCGAAGCTCGTCGGTCGCGTGCGGGTGCGCCGTGAAGTCGCCGCGCGGCGATGAGCACCCGCACGCCGTGCTCGCGCATCGCAGCGAGGTGCGCGCCACGCGCGATCAGCGTGACCTCGGCGCCGCCGCGGGCGAGCGCGGCGCCGACGTACGCGCCGATCGCCCCCGCGCCGACCACGGCGAGCCTCATTGGGCGAGCCTCTGCTCCTCGATGAACGCGGCGACGCGGCGCCGCTGAAGCTTGCCCGTCGGCGTGCGCGGGATCGTCTCGAGGATGTGGATCACGCGCGGCACCTTGAACGCGGCGAGGCGCTCGCGGCAGTACGCGACGAGCGCCGCCTCGTCCGCCTCCCCGGCGAGCGAAACAGCCGCGGCGACCTCCTCCCCGTACTTCTCGTCCTCGACGCCGAAGCACACCGCGTCAGCGACGCGGGGTGGGTCAGGAGCACATCCTCGATCTCGGCGGGCGAGATGTTCTCGCCGCCGCGCAGGATCATCTCCTTGAGCCGCCCCTCGAGGCGCAGGTAGCCGTTCTCCATCATCGGCCGCGGTCGCCGGTGCGGAACCAGCCGTCGAAGAACGAGTCGGCGTTCGCCTCGGGTTGTTGCGGTAGCCGGGTGTGACTGCCGGCACCGCGGATCACGACCTCGCCGTGCTTCCCGGGCAGGAAGTTCCGGCTCGCGGTCGATCACCCCGATCTCCGTCCCGGTCGCGATCCGACCGAGCCCGGGATGCGCTCGGCGGGCGGCAGCGGGTTCGACGCCATCTGGTGGCTCGCCTCGGTCATGCCGTACGCCTCGAGCATCGGCGCAGAAAGCGGGCACGATCCCCGGCGGGGACGAGTGTCCGAGCCACGCGTCGGCGTCGTAGCCGTGCTGTTCCCAGTAGCCGGGGATCACGTCTGTCCGCACGTCAATGCCGGTCACCCATTTGACGCTCTTGTATCCGTACATCTGCGGCATCACGACCCGGGCAGGTCCGCCGTGCGGCCGGGAGAGCGGTCCGCCGTCCATGTCGAGGGCGAGCATCACGTCGGGGAGCAGCGCCTGCTCGGAGGTCAGCGAGTCGTCGTACGGCGACTCGTCGGAGACGAAGCGGAGCGACCTCCAGCCCTGCTTGGGGCCTGCCGTCGCGATCACGTCGTCGAGGCGGACGCCGGCCCAGCGAACGTCCGACACCGACCAGCCGGTGACGCAGTGGAAGTCCGAGACCTGCTCGGCGCGTGGTAGGGAGCGCAGGTCGGCGAGCGTGAGCGTCGTGGGCCGCTCAACGTGACCGACGATGCGCAGTCGGTAGTCGGCCGGCGCGATGCTGGGCATGCTCGCTCCGATCGTGTAGATGCGCCACCCGTTCGACGGGACGAGCGACTCCACGCCGTCGGGAACGACCTTGCCGACGAGACTGACGGCGTCGCGGGCGAAGAAGAGCCCGGCGAATCCGGCGCCGAGCACGCCGAGGAAGGCCGCGCGTCCGAACGTCCGATCGTCCACGCCCATGGTGTAGCAGACGAATCCTTGCGCGAGACGGAGCGCCGGCGGGCGACGAGCTCGCCGTCCGTGATCCTCACCTTTCCGTTCCCCCCAGCAGCTCCAGCTTCTCGGCGGCGACCTCCTCGACGGCGGCCACGATCGCGGCGTCCAGCTCCGCAATCCGCCACCCCCGTGCCAGCTCGTCCAGACGGCTGCCGATCATCGCGAACGTCCGCTCGCGGACCTCGGTGTTGACGTTGATCTTCGCCACGCCGGCCGCGACAGCGCGACGCACGTCACCCTCCGGCAGCCCCGAGGCGCCGTGGAGCGAGAGCGGCACATCGACCGCAGCCCGGATCGCGTCCAGCCGCGCCCAGTCGAGCGCGGGCTCGGCGGCGTAGGTGCCGTGCACGTTCCCGATCGACACCGCCAGGCACGAGGCCTCCGTTGCCGCGACGAACTCCGCAGCCTCCGCCGGATCGGTCAGCTTGCCGGCCGCCGTCGCGGCGGCCACGTCCTCCCCGCCCTCGACGTGACCCAACTCGACCTCGATCTCCGCTCCGTGGCTGCGGGCAAGATCGCGGGCGGCGGACACGAACGCGACGTTGTCCCCGTACGGAAGCCTCGAGCCGTCGGCGAGCACGGCACCGACCGCACCGCTCGCCAGTGCCTCGCCGATCAGCTCCAGCGAGCTCGCATGGTCGAACTGGACGCAAACGGGCACGCGGGCTGACCGCGCGACCGCACCGAGCGCCGGCAGCAGCAGCCGCCCGTCGCGAGAGGCGACGCTCGCCTCGGACACCAGCAGCACCACCGGCACGCCGGCCGCTTCCGCCGCGTGGACGACCCCGCAGGCGGTCGTGACGTCGTAACACGTGAACGACCCGGCAGCCGCTCCGGCAGCGCGACGCTCGTCGAGGACATCCCGGAACCCGCTCAGCACACGGGCGATCTTCGCACGATCCCCTCGACCAGCCGCGCGAGGAGCTCGTCGTCGCCGACGTTGCCCGGCACGACGAGGTAGTCGAGTGGCTCACCGCCCGGCCAGAGCGCCGACCAGCGGGAGACGCCGGGCTCGACGGGGCCGACGACCTCGGCTTCGGCGGCGCCCACCCCGTCGCGCAGCGTCACCGCCGACGTGATCCCACCCTTGGCGACGATCACGTCGGGGTGAGGCGCGACGCCCGCCACGACCCCGGCGAGCCCCGCGGCGACGCGGTCGCCGGCCTCGAGTGACAGCGCGGTGCGGGGACGCTCCCGCGGCGTGGCCACGACGGCGAGTCCCGTCCGATCGAGCAGCTCCGACGTCAGGAGACAGAGCCGCCGGGCCTCAGCTTCGTGGTCACCGTCGACGAGCGCACCCACGTCTGCCTCGAGCACCGCGTCAGGGTAAGCGTCGCGCAACCGTGCCAGCTGCCGCGTCGTCTGCGGCACGTACGAGCCGCAGACGACGAGCACACGCTCGCCACCCGGAAGCAGCGCCGGCTCGCGCGCCGTGGTGCCGGCGAGGACCCCGGCGAACGCGGGCGCGCAGCGGACGATCACCTCGCAGCCTCTCGCCTGGGCCGCGGCCAACCCGGCTGCGATCATGGCCAGGTCGCCTTCGGTCTCCGCGTCCGGCCCGAAGGCCGCCGGACGGCCGTGCCCTCCGAGCCCGCACAGCGCGTCCGACACGACCGCCGGCCCGCCGGCCCGCAGCGCGGCGAGCGAGAGCTCGGCGCCGTCGCCTGCGCGGAACAGGCCGTCACTTCGCTCCTCGGCCCAGTCGAGCAGACGGGCGCTGTGATAGGTGAACACGCCGTCGTTCGCATACTCGGTCTCGTGCAGCGGGGTCGGCACGCCGTCGCGCACGAACAGATGCACGCCGTCGACCGTGATCCGCCCCGCCGCAGGCAGGGCCAGGACGAGCAGGAGCACGGGCCAGCGCCCGAACGCGATCACCGAACGCACACCGAGGTACTCCTCGAGCAGGTGCCCCCGCAGCGTGCTGTCGCCGCGCAGCACCACCCGGGCGTCGGCCTCCGCCACGCGCGCTACGCGCGCCGCATCGGAGACCAGCGGCTCCACGCGGTCGGGCGGCAGTGCCCGGCTGTTCGTGATCAGGTGAACGGCTCGCCTACCCACGAGCGCTGCTCGGACGCGCTCCGCATCCCAGCCGAGCAGCACGCGGACGCCGGCGAGGGTCTGGACACCGGTCGGATCGTCGTCGAGGACGACGAAGGACGGGGAGCCGCCTGCGCTCACCTCGTCATCGTACTGTCATACAGGTTATGGTCAGCGTCGTGGCGACTCCGCCGGAGATTTCTCGGCTCGGACTCGGGCGCGTCGTCGCCTACGACCTCGGCATCGCCGCACTCGACGCGGCGTTCGCCCACGCCGTGCTCGAGCGGCAGCGCAATACAGCGCGGAAAGGAGCTGAATCGTGAGAATCGTCCAGTACGCCTCCGGCGGAGCGACCGGCTGCGGCGTCGAGGTGGACGGCGTCGTCTTCGCGACCGGGTACGCGGAGACACTCGCGCTGATCCGCGACGGCGACCGTGGGATCGAGCTGGCGGCGGCGGCCGCGGACGGCGCCGACCCGGTGGCCGTCGACAAGATCCTCGCGCCTCTCACCAACCCGGGGAAGATCTTCGGGTCCGGGGTGAACTACGCAAGCCACGGCGACGAGGAGCCCGGCTACGTCTTTCCCGACGAGGTGGTGTGGGACTTCATCAAGCTCGCGAGCGCGATCGTCGGGCCGGGCGACGACATCGTCCTGCCGCCGGCCGACGACGTGATCGTCCGCGGTGCCGGCAGCGCGGCTCAGTTCGCCGAGTACGGCTTCGCGGTCGACTACGAGGTCGAGTTCGGGGTCGTGCTCGGCGCGCGCGCGAAGAACGTCCGGCGAGAGGACGCGCTCGACCACGTGTTCGGCTACACGGTGTTCAACGACGTGGGCTCGCGTTCGGTGCAGTTCCACAACGGGCAACGCGATCTGGGCAAGAACTTCGACACGTTCTGCCCGATGGGGCCGTGCATCGTGACGAAGGACGAGCTGCCCGAATGGGAGGCGATCCGGATCCAGTCCCATGTCAACGGGGAGCTGCGACAGGACGCGCTCGTCGGAGAACAGCTCGGGCCGCCACCGGTTGGGATCGAGTGGCTCTCGTCGATCATCACGCTCGAGCCGGGCGACTGCCTGATGACGGGCACGCCCGCGGGCTGCGGCACGTTCACCATCCCGCCGAAATTCCTCGAGCCGGGAGACATCGTCACCGTGTCGGCGAGCGGGATCGGTGAACTCACCAACCCGGTCGTGCAGGGCACCGCCAGGACGCGCTGAGAAGGGTCGTGAAGCGCCCCCGGGCAGTCCTCCTCGTCGGGCTGCTCGCGGGGACCCTCGCGGTGCGGCCACAGCTGACCGCGGTCGGACCGCTGCTGCCGGAGATCCAGGACGACTTCGGGATCGACCACGCCACCGCGGGACTCCTGGTGACGGTGCCCGTCCTGTGCATGGGGCTGTTCGCGCTTCCGGTCGCCCGGCTGCTGCGACGAACCGATGTGCGCACGGCGACCGGCTGGTGCCTCGCCACGATCGCGATCGCGACGGTTCTGCGCCCGCTGTCGCCCGGATTCTCGGCGATGGTCGCTCTCACCTTCGTGTTCGGAGTCGGCTCCGGCGTGGTGGGCGCGTTGCTGCCGGTGGTGGTGAAGGAGCGCTTCGCAGAGCGGCCGGCGCTCGGCACGGGCGTGTTCGCGCTCGGGCTCAACGTCGGCGCGACGCTCGGGGCCGGACTGGCCGTCCCGCTCGCACTCGCCACGAACAGCTGGCGCTGGTCGCTCGGGCTGCTCGCTCTGGCAGGCGCGGTGGCGGTGCCGGCCTGGGCCTGGCTCTCGCGCGACTCCCTCGGAGACGCCCTTCCGGTCGAGACCGTCGACCACCTGCCGTGGCGCAGCGGCTTCGCCTGGTCGGCGACTCTCGTGTTCGGCTTCCAGGCGCTCTGCTTCTTCGGCCTCAATGCGTGGCTCGCCGACGCGCTCATCGAGGGCGGCTGGTCCGAGGGCAGCGCCGGCGCGCTCGTCGCGCTGCTCAACGTGATCGCAATCCCGGGGGTGCTGCTCGTCTCTCTCCTCTGCGGACGTGTGATCGGGGTGCGCCCGTACCTCGCTCTAGCCGCAGCCGGGCTCGTGACCGGTACCGTGGGGCTCGCGTCGACGGTCGGCGACGGCATGGCGTGGGGCTGGGTCGCAGTCATCAGCCTGTCGCTCGGCTCGCTGTTCGCGCTTGCGATGACGCTCTCCGTCGCCGCCACCGGCGGCCCGGGCGAAGCCGCCGCGCTCGCGAGCATGCAGCTCGGGGTCGGCTACACGATGGCCGCCGTCGCGCCCTTCGCACTCGGCTCGCTGCGCGACGCGACCGGCAGCTTCGCAGCCGGGCTCTGGGTGGTCGCCGGGATCGCAGTGCTGGTCGCCGTGTTCGTGGCGGCGACGATCGTCCTGCTCGGTCGTCGCGCGCACCCAGGAAACGCTTCGGCCGACAGCCCTCCATGACCGTCGTTCTTTCTGTACGACAGCCCATGGGCACGGATGCCCTCGGCGGTCGAAGACGCAGGCAGGGCCTATCCTGTTGGGTCGTCTCTACCAGCCCGCCACGACGGGGTTCGTCAGCCGGCCGATCCCCTCCGCTTCGATCGTCACCTCATCCCCGGGCTGCAGAAACTCGGGCGGATCGCGGAAGTACCCGATTCCCGACGGCGTGCCCGTCGAGACGACGTCGCCGGGCTCGAGCGTGACGACGCGTGTGAGGAACTCGATCAGCACGGGGATCGGGAAGATCCAGTCGGCGGTGCTCGCGTCCTGCTTCTGCACGCCGTTGACGTATGTCGCGATACGGACGTTTCCCGGATCGGGGATCTCGTCCTTGGTCACGATCGCCGGGCCGATGGGCGCGAAACCGTCCGGATTCTTGCCGAGCGTGATCTGTGAGTCCTGCGTCCGACTCGTCCAGTCGATCTGGATCGCGCGCGCGCTGACGTCGTGGAGGAGGGTGTAGCCGTAGACGACGTCGAGCGCGTCCGCCGCCGCCACGTTCTTCGCGCGCCGCCCGATCACGAAGGCGAGCTCGACCTCCCAGTCGACCTTTGCCTCGGGGAACGGGATCACGATCGGGTCACCGGGGCCTGCCACCGCGGTCGGCAGCTTGGCGAAGAAGTACGGATCCTGGAGGACCTTCGCAGGCCCCGCCGCCTCCTCGCCGTGGGCGCGGTAGTTGATGCCGCAGCAGAGGACCTTGCTCGGTCGAACCGGCACGAGGAGCCTGTCCGGGTCGAACGGGTCCCCGGTCGGCTCCGGGGTCGCCCCGTCGCGGATGAGCGCTGCCATGTCGTCGTATGCGGTCGGCGAGACGCCGCCGTCGCCGGCGATGCCGACACCGGTCCGGCCGTGGTGCTCGTAGGTCACAAGACGCATGTCACCGTTCCTTTCCGTCTGAGCGTGTCGTTCGGTTGGCCGTAGGGTGCTCGCCCGCCTCGCCGGGAAGGAAGCCCGGCGAGGCGTCGACGTCGGCGGCCTCGTCGAACTCGGTGCACTCGATGCGCACGCCATGGCTGGCCGCCGCCGTGAGGAAGCTCGAGACCCGGCCGCGGCCGTTCCCGAGCACGACCGGCGCACCCGGGTCGCTGAGCGCGCCCACCGCGGCCGCGACGTCGTCGACGCCGAAGCACAGGTGATGCAGACCCTCGCCGTGCTCGTCGAGCCACGTGGTCAACGGCGAGTCGCCGTCGAGCGGCTCGACGAGCTGCAGGAAAACGTTGCCCGCGTCGAGGTAGGTAAGCCGCACGTGCGGCTGCTCGATCACCTCCGACGAGTGGACGCGCAGTCCCAGCCGACCCCCGTAGAACTCGAGCGCGTCGTCTGTCGAGCGCACGAGGACGGCGACGTGGTCGAGCCTGCGCACGTGTGTCACGCGGCGCCGCTCTTCCCGGCTGCCGCCGCCGTCACGTGCTGCCGCCACCACGCCGCGACACCCTCCAGGTGCGCGGCCATCGCCGTGCGCGCGCCCGCAGGGTCACGCGCCGTGATCCGCTCGAGGATCGCCTCGTGCTGGTCGAGCGTCAGCGGCGTCGAGCCCGAGCCGAGGTTCTCGCGTCGGATGTCGATCAGCGCCGTGCCGATCGAGTCCATCAGCAGCAGGTAGAGATCGTTCTGTGTGGCTGCGGCGATCACCCGGTGGAACTCGAGATCGTTGCGCGCGGCCGCCTCGACGTCCTCGACCTCGTGGTGCATCCGCTCGTGTACCGCGCGCAGACGGGCGAGATCCTCTTCGGTCGCCCGTTCCGCGGCCGCTCCCGCGATGTGCACCTCCAGCAACGCCCGCACCTCGTGCACCTTCTCGAAATCGACCGATCCGCCTCGGAGATAGAGGCTCATCGACTCGCTGACTGCGGCAGCATCCACGGCAGCCACGCGCAGACCGCTCCCCGAGCGCACTTCGATGACGCCCTTTGCCACGAGCGCGCGCGCGGCCTCCCGCACGACTGTGCGCGAGACGCCGAACTGCTCGCCGAGCTCCCTTTCGGAAGGAAGCCGATCGCCGACCTGAAGTCTGTTGGAAAGGATCGTGGCCAGCATCATGTCGGCGACCTTGTCCGACAGGCGTGGTTCGCGGGCGACCGGCCCGAACAGAGCGGCACCGTCGTCCGGAGTCGAGACGTCGCTATCTGTCACGAAGGCGATCCTACGTCATACAGCATGCCGCTCATGGTGGACGAGTGGTACGCCATCGTATAGGTTGTCTGACCGCGTGGCTACCGTCTCGTTCCATCACGTCAAGAAGATCTACGCCGACGGGACGGTCGCCGTGGTCGACCTGTCACTCGAGATCCCTGACGGCGAGCTGATGGTGTTCGTCGGCCCATCCGGCTGCGGGAAGACGACGGCGCTCCGCATGGTTGCGGGTCTCGAAGAGATCACGGACGGCGAGATCCGGATCGGCGACGAGGTCGTCAACCGCCTTCCCCCTCGTGATCGTGACATCGCGATGGTGTTCCAGAACTACGCCCTCTATCCGCACAAGACCGTCTTCGAGAACCTCGCGTTCCCCCTCAAGCTCCGCAAGCTCGGAAGCGCCGACATCAAGCAACGCGTTGCGCGCATCGCGTCCATCCTCGAGCTGAACGACCAACTCGATCGCAAGCCGCGCCAGCTTTCCGGTGGCCAGAGGCAGCGAGTGGCCATGGGTCGAGCGCTCATCCGCGAGCCACAGGCCTTCCTCATGGACGAGCCGCTCTCGAACCTCGACGCCAAGCTGCGAACCCAGATGCGAGCCGAGATCGGGCTCTTGCACAAGGGGATCGGAGTCACCACGATCTACGTCACGCACGATCAGGTCGAAGCGATGACGCTGGGCGACCGCGTCGCCGTGATGCGCCTGGGGGAGCTCCAACAGGTCGCCCACCCCACCGAGCTCTACACGCGCCCAGCCAACCTCTTCGTCGCGGGTTTCATCGGCAGCCCCGCCATGAACTTCTTCGAGGGGACGCTCGAGTCGAGCGGAGGACGGCTAGCCGTCGCATTCGGCGACGGTCAACGCCTGGCCGTCGACGACGGGGAACGGCAATTCGCGGCAGGGCTCGAGTCGTTCGCGGGCCGGCATGTCATCGTTGGCGTCCGCCCCGAGCATCTCGAGGACGCATCGGTCGCACGCGACGCCCCGGACGATCGTCGCCTGCAAGGGCAGGTTCGCCTCCGCGAACTTCTCGGCTCGGAAGTCGTCGTACATTTCGAAGTGGACGCTGCGCCTGTTGTCCGCCCCGAGATGCGCGAGATCGCGGATGACATCGACGCTGCAGCCCTGACCGACCTCGACAGACTCAGGGCTGCACGCCGCACGGCGTTCGTCGGGCGCTTCTCCGTCGACTCCGACGCAGCCGCGGACGCCGTGGTCCACGTCGCCGTGGCACCGGGATCGCTGCGCTTCTTCGATCCCGAAACAGGACTCCGTGTCGGTGAAGACGCGAACGCTTGACAGCGCTCACTCCAAGCGAAATGATCGGCTGCGCGCAGCCAACCCGTCATACAGCGTGCCAAATGAAAGGTAGGTGAAACATGCGCGAGGACGACATCCTGTCGGCTGGTGAGCATGGTGCTGCGGAGGCGTTCGACCGGCTCAGTCTCCTCAAGAAGTCGGGGCGCCTCGCGGCAGCGGGCGCGGTTGCGGCCCCCCTCCTGTCGGCGGGCCAGGCACTTGCAGGAACCAGCGCAGAATCGGCCACCGACCCGATTGCCACGCTCGCGGTACAGCAAGCGAAGCAGTACGCCGGGATCAAGCTGACGACGATCCGCGAGACGGGCCCCCAGGCCGCTGACGACAAGCTCTTCGGTGGACCGAAGTGGAAAGCGCTGACCGGCATCAACGTGGAGACGATCGAAGGGGCGATGAACGACGTCTACACGAAGCAGGTTGCCGAGCACGTGGCGAAGTCGGGCAAGATCGACGTCGTCGAGGCGCTTGGCGGCTGGATCCCGGACTTCGCGGATCGCGGCGTGATCGTTCCGATCGACGACTACATCGCGAAGTACAAGGCCCAGTCGACGATCAAGGACATCCATCCCGCGTACCGCTCGCTGGCGAGGTACAAGGGGAAGACCTACGGGTTCTTCGACGACGGCGACGCCTGGATGCTCTACTACCGGAAGGACGTCTTCGCGAACGGCAAGCTCCGGGCCGCCTACCGCTCGAAGTTCGGCAAGTCGCTACGCGTGCCGCGCAGCTGGGACGAGATGACCGAGACGTCCCAGTTCATCACCGATCAGCTGGCTCCGAAGATCTACGGCCAGGGCCATGCCCGGGCGCTCGGCAACCCCGGCAACTACTTCTACTTCATGCAGACGTTCCGCTCCTTCGGGGGTCAGTTCTTCGACCCGAGGACGATGAAGGCGAAGATCAACGGGCCGGAAGGCGTCAAGGCCATGAACGTCATCCTCGAGGAGCTCGCAGCGTCTCCGCCGGGAAGCGAGAAGTTCGACTTCCTCACGATGTGGACGACCTGGCTCCAGGGGAAGACCGCGATGCTCTACACATGGCCGCCGACCGGCCGCATCTCCGAGAACTACGCGCAGCGCGACAAGGCGTTCTCGTTCCTGCCCAAGTCGCAGATCGTCGGCAAGGTGGGCTATGCGGTGGTGCCCGGGCAAGAACGGGTGGTTCAACGCGGTGGTCAGGTGCGTCTCGGCGGACTCGAAGAACCAGGACGCGGCGTACCTCTTCACTCAGTGGAACACGAGTCCGTCCATCTCCCTGCAGCGGGTCATGCTCCCTTACTCCCTACGTGACCCGTACCGGATCTCCCACTACAAGTCGAAGAAGTACGGCTCGCTCTGGCCGTCGGCGCCCGAGTACCTCAAAGGCCTCAACAATGCTGCGAACACTGGGGTCGTGGAGCTCGTCATGACGGGAGCAGCGGACTACTCGACAGCGCTGGACAGGGCGATGACCGCGATGTACTCCGGCAAGGACGTCCAGGACACGTTGAACAGCCTCGCAAAGGAGTGGGACGCGATCACGAAGCGGACAGGTGTGGCGAATGCCCGCGCGTCGTACGCCAACTTCCTGAAGCTGACGGGGTCGACCAAGAAGACCACCGCTGCGGCGAAGGGCATCGCCGTCAACATCTAGCTGGTGTGTCTGCCGGCGTAGAGATCGCTGACGCTACGCCACCCAGGAGGAGACGGTCAGGAGCCGTCTCCTCCTGGGCCGATCGCCATTTCAAGTACCTGCTGGTGTGGCCGGCCGTCTCTCTGGTCCTGCTCCTCTCCGTCTTCCCGCTCGTCTTCTCCCTCTGGGTTCTGTTCGTCGAGTACGACTTCGCGGTGTCGAACGACCATCCGTGGGTCGGTCTCGACAACTTCCGCGACAACCTGATCGACCCCGTGTGGTGGAACTCCGTCAAGGTCACGGCGATCCTCGCGCTGTCGGCCGTCGCAGTCGAGTTCATCCTCGGCCTGTTGCTCGCCCTGGCGATGCTCCGCCCGTTCCCAGGCCGGCGCATTCTGATGGTGCTCGTGGTGATCCCGCTCTTCATCAGCCCTGTCGTCGTCGGCGGCTTCTGGGACCTGTTCCTCCGGCAGCCGATCGGACCGGCCAACGAGATCGCAACGTGGCTGCTTCCGGGCGGGCCGGTCACGACGAACTTCACCGAGGACGGTCTCTGGCCGTACATCTCCGTGGTGACGGCTGATGCGTGGCAATGGACGCCGTTCATGTTCGTGGTCATGCTCGCCGGGCTCTCGGCGATCCCGAACGACGTCTACGAGGCAGCCGAGATAGACGGCGCGAAGCCGCGCCAATCGTTCTTCTTCGTCACGTTGCCGCTCTTGCTCCCGATCATGCTGGTCGCGATCACGTTCCGGCTGATCGACGCCGCCAAGCTGTTCGACATCATCTTCACGCTGACGCGCGGGGGCCCGGGAACGCAGACGTACACGACGTCGTACTACCTCTACTACCAGGGCTTCGAGCGGTTCCACCTCGGCCAGGGCACCGCGGGCGCATGGATGTTCATGATCGTCCTGTCGGTGATCTCGTTCTGGCTCGTGCGGCGGCTGCTGAAACCGGTCGAGGCATGAGGAGGCGTTCCAAAGAGCGCGGCTCGACCGGGGTCGTCCGCGGATCCGGTGTGGCGAGCTGGACGCGCTGGCTCGTCATCGTCGCCTACTTCACGTTCCTGGTCCTCCCGCTCTACTGGGCGCTCGTGACAGCGTTCAAGCCGCAGGAGGATCTGCTCGCACAGCCGCCCGTCTGGTTCCCGCGCGAACCCACCCTCTCCCATTTCGGCTCGGCACTCAACCGGCTCGAGGGACTCGAGGGCATCAAGAACTCGCTCATCATCGCGTTCTCGAGCACCATCGTCTCGGTCGTCGTCGGGACGGCGGCAGCCTTCTCGCTCGCCCGCTTCGCGACCGGTGGCAAGCATCTCGCATTCTGGTTCCTGTCGCAGCGGCTCCTGCCGCCGGTCGCGATCGTGATCCCGGTGTTCCTCCTGTACAGCCGGTACAGCAGGGAGTGGCTCGGGGTGCAGCTGATCGACACCCATGTGGGCCTGATCCTGCTCTACACCGTCTTCTCGTTGCCGTGGACGGTGTGGATGATGTACAGCTACTTCCGGCAGATGCCGCCCGAGCTCGAGCACGCCGCCCTGGTCGACGGCTGCTCGCACTGGCAGGCGCTGTGGAAGATCGCGATCCCGCTCGCGGCGCCAGGCATCGTCTCGGCGGCGGCGTTCGCCTTCATCTTCGCCTGGACAGAGTTCCTCTTCGCGTTCCTGCTCACGAGCACCAATGCGACGACCCTGCCCGTCATGCTCGTGGGCTACATCGGCCTCTTCCAGGGCAACCTGTGGGGTGAGACCGCCGCGATGACGCTGATCTCGCTCATCCCGGCCCTGCTCCTCGGGATGCTGCTCCAGCGGCACCTCGTGCGCGGATTGACGATGGGCGCAGTCCAGGGGTAGTCAAGACCGATGACGGGCTCGACGGCGGCGATGGACGCGCACGACCTTCACGCAAGGGCGATCGTGATCGATGGCGTCGACCCGAGCGTCCCCACGCGCGAGCGGTTTCTCCGGATGCGCGATGCCGGAGTCACGGCGGCGAACGTCACGCTCGCAATCCACGAGAACCAGACCGAGGCGGCGCGCGCGCTCGCGATGTGGGATCGACTGATCGCAGACAACGAGGACATCGTGCGTCATGTAGGGACGACGGACGACATCCGGGCCGCCGCGCGCGAGCACCGTGTCGGGCTGATCTACGGCTTCCAGAACGGTACCCCGTTCGAGGACGAGGTCGGATTCGTCGAACAATTCGCTCGACTGGGCGTCCGGATCGTGCAGCCCGCCTACATGACGCAGAACGCGATCGGCTGCGGCTGCCTGGAGCTCGTGGACTCAGGCCTGTCCATGTTCGGCAAGGACGTGATCCGCGAGCTCAACACCCAGGGAGTGACCATCGACCTGTCCCATTGCGGGTCGCGAACGACGATCGACGCGATCGAGACCTCTTCGCGTCCAGTCCTGTTCACCCACGCGAACCCGCGCAAGCTCGTCGACAACCCGCGCAACAAGTCGGACGAGCAACTCCTCGCGCTCGCCGAAACAGGCGGGGTCGTGGGCGCAGTTGCATTCCGGAGCTTCCTCGCGCCCCCGACACGGGACGCTCTGCTCGACGATCTGCTCGACCACATCGACTACCTGGTCGAGATCCTCGGAATCGACCATGTCGCCATCGGGACCGACTTCACCGAGGGGCGGCCGGAGGGCTTTCTCGAGCGCGCGTTCGGCCGCAACGCGCCGGCCGGCGTGACGCCCTCATGGCCCTGGCTCGGTCCGCGTGGCTTCGAGACCGTGGACGCGTTCCCCAACGTGACGCTCGGCCTGCTCGGTCGCGGCTACGACGAGCGGGACGTGCGCAAGATCCTCGGTGAGAACTTCCTTCGCGTCTTCACGGAGACCTGGGACGCCCGACGCTAGACGTCGAGCCTGGCGACGCTCCACGGGTCGAGGTCGAGCGCCAGGACTCCTCGTCTCGGCCGGCGGGTCGTCGCCCCGACGCCGGAACCGCTCAGGCTCCTCGACGGCCGCGGACAGACTCGCGGCGCTGAGTGTCCGGAGCCGAACCGGCCCCGCGAGCGATCCCACCACCACTCGCAGCGGTGCCTTCGTCACATTGGCGACGAGAAGGCGGACACCGTCCAAGGTGTAGATGCACGCCACTGCCGCCGCCTGGTCGTCTGAGCACTCCAGCTCGCCGACCTGCCCGAACTCGCACTCACCCACGTCGGCCAACACGTGATACGCAGGAGCGACGACCTCGCGCCTGTCCTTCCGACGCCTGATCACTCCCCAGCCGGTTGGTGCGGCGAAGCTGACCGAGCTCGCTCCCGCCCGCGCGAGCATGGCGAGACACGAGACGGCGAACGCGGCGCCGACGGGATTCGGCCCTCGATGCGCAAGCGCAGACGCGACGACCGGGCTCGCCGCGAACGGGCGGTCGTCCCCGATCGCCCGAGCGGTCTGCTCGCGCTCACGATCGAGCCCCGCACGCCAGCCGCGCACCGCAAGCGACGCAATCGCCCGGACGGGGATCTCTCCACCGACGGTCGCGTGCTGCGCAGCGACGCCAAACCTTGCCTTGGGCGCAACGGGCGCCAGGATGGACGAGGCCTCGACGACAGCCTCGCGACCGGATGTTCCGCCCTCCGGCTCGATGATGAAGCGAGCGATCCCGACCTGCGCCAGCCGTAGCTCGTGCGCAAGCGTCTCGAGAAGATCGCTCTGGCGCCTGCCGACGCTCACCACCAACTCCAGGCTCGTGGCGGTTGCGAGGCCGGCCTCCGCTGCGTGCCCGAGGGCCGCGCGCCAGGTCGCCGAGCCCAGCTCGAGCCGCACGCGGAGATGCGCCAGCCTGAGCTCGAGCAGCAGGTCCAGCACACGGTCGCTCGCTCGCACGACGGGGTCCGGGAACGTCAGCCCGAGCCCGGGGAACACGGCGCCCGTCGTCGGCCCGATCGAGAGCTCGACTGCGCCGTTACCTTTTGTCATATGGCATACCGATCGCGTAGACTACTGTGCCTACGCCAGTCGGCCCGCCGCGGTCGGTGACGGTCTGCTTCGACCGAAGGAGGAGTGTTGGCCGACGATCAGTTCGAGCAAGGATTCGCGCGGCGAACCGTCGATACAGGCACGCGCCGCGAGCGGCGACCACCAGCAGAGTCGACGACGCTCGTCACCGGCGCGACCGGCTTCATCGGCCCGCATGTCGTACGAGCGCTGCTGGACAGCGGGCGCAGGGTCGTCGGTCTGGACGTGCGCGGCTTCCAACCAGAGGGACGGTTCGTTCTCGGCGACGACCTCGCCGACGTACCGCTCGAGATCGGGTCCGTGGCAGACACCGCGCGGCTCAACGACGTGATGCGGCACCATCGGCCGAACGAGATCGTCCACATGGGGATGATCATCGACCCCGGGTACCTCGCCACGAACCGGACGACCGGGATTCAGGTGAACATCCTCGGGACGGTGAACATCCTCGAGGCGATGTTGGCCTTCGACGTCGACCGCGTCGTGAACTTCTCCTCGATCGGGGTGCTTCCGAGCGTCGAATACCAGCCCATCGACGTCAATCACCCCATCGTGCTCGCCGCCAAGGGGCCGGGCACGGACTTCTACGGCTCGTCCAAGGCCGCCTCCGAGCTTCTGTGCTTTGCGTACCACCAGGCCCTCGGCGTCGACTTCCGCACCATCCGCCCATCCGCTGTCTACGGACTCGGAATGACCGTCTGGGTCGGACCGATCAAGGCGATCGTCGAAGGTGCGGTGCGCGGCGAGCCGCAGCACATCGAGTTCGGCGGGCCGCACCCGCGCGATTACACGCACGCCATGGACATCGCCAGCCTCGTCGCTGCGGTCCTCGGAGCACCGGACGACGCCGATCGGATCTTCTTCGGCGCGACGGGGCAGCCCCTCGTGACGACCACCGAAGTGGTCGAGCACGTGCGCGAGCTCGTGCCCGGAGCCGATGTCTCGATCGGCGACGAGCTCTCGGAGGGCGAGAAGCCCGTCGTTGCGCTCCGCGGGCAGCTCTCGATCGACAACGCGAGGGAACAGCTCGATTGGGAGCCGACGTACGGCGCGATCCGTGACGGGATAGCCCAGTACGCCGACCACTATCGCGCGTTCCTGGCCGCGACGACCTGAGCACTCCCACGTGACGCGCCGACCTCGTATCTTCGCGGGCGGCCTCGCGACCGAGACGAACAGCTTCTCACCGCTCCCGACGGGGTACGACGACTTCCGGAAGGCGCCGCCTCGGGCCTCGCAGGCCGATCGAGACACGATCTTCTTCGGGAGGAGCTTCCGCTCGTACGCGGCGGTTGCGACGCGGCGCTCACTCGAGCTGGAGATCGGCTCCTTCGCGTTCGCAATTCCGGCCGGACCGCCGCCGCGCGCGGCCTACGAGCGTCTGCGGGACGAGCTGCTGGCCGAGATCCGCGGGAACCTGCCGCTCGACGGCGTGCTGTTGACGCTTCACGGCGCGATGGTCTGCGAGGGTGTCCCGGACTGCGAGACCGACATCGTGCAGCGCGTCCGTGAGACGGTCGGCGACGCTGCGCGCATCGGTGTGCTCCTCGACCTCCACTGTGACCTTCCGCCCGAGTTGGTCGATGCGGCGGATGCGGTGGTCGTCGTCAGGGAGTACCCGCACGTCGACGTCGAGCCGCGCGCGATGCAGCTCGCCGAGATCCTCGCTGACGCAATCGCGGGGATCACGCATCCCACGATGGCGCGGTTCGACTGTCGCGTCGTGGGCCTGGTCCCCACGGTACGCGAGCCGATGCGTAGTTTCGTCGATCAGGTGCTCATTGCCGCGGAAGACGAGCCGGGAGTACTCGCCGCCTCCCTCGGCCACGGGTTTCCGTACCTCGACGCACCCGGCGCCGGCGCCTGCACGGTCGTGGTGTCGAACGCCGACACTCAGCTTGCCCAAGACGTCGCTGCCCGCGTCGGAAGGGCCTTTTACGCGATCAGGCGCGATGTGGCACTCTCACCCATCCCGCTCGACCTCGCGCTGGACCATGCCTTGTCGCACAGCCACGATGGACCGGTTGTGCTCGCCGACACGGCCGACAATGCCGGCGGAGGTGCTCCGAGCGACTCCACCTTCGTGCTCGCCGAGCTCCTCCGCCGCGGAGTGCGCGAGGCCGGCGTTGCCCCGCTCTGGGACCCCGGCGCCGTTCGCGTGGCGTTCGCGGCTGAGCTCGGATCGACGGTCGATCTCAGGCTCGGCGGCAAGAGCACTCGCTTTTCGGGAGATCCCCTCGACGTCACAGCCCGCGTCAAGGGCCTCTGCCCCAACCTCGTCCAGCGCTGGCCCCAGGCTGACGGCTTCGCGGAGATGCCCCTCGGCGACGCCGCATGTCTCGACGTCGACGGCATCGACGTCGTGGTCGTGACTCTGCGAGACCAGGCGTTCGGACTCGAGCTCTTCACCGCCTTCGGGATCGATCCTGCGGCGAAGCGGCTGCTCGTGCTCAAGTCCGCGAACCATTTCCGGGCGGCGTACGACCCGATCGCCGCCGACGTCGTCTACGTCGACGCGGGTGGAGCGCTGCCGGCTGATCCACGCGACGTCGCCTACACGCGGTTCGACCGCAACGCATTTCCCTGGATCGACGATCCGCTTCGCGACGCCGCGGGCGAATCGCTAGCGAGCGAAACGAGCCCGCGGTGAGCTACGACATCGCGATCCTCCCCGGCGACGGGATCGGGCCGGAAGTCGTGGCCGAGGGCGTCCGTGTGCTCGAGCGCGTGGTCGAGCTGAGCGGCGGCGAAGTCGATCTCGAGCTCGAGACATTCGACGTCGGCGCCGGCACCTGGCAACGGACGGGTGAGGCGATCTCGCAAGAGACGTACGCCGCATGCGAGAAGTCGGACGCGATCCTGCTCGGCGCGGTCGGGCTCCCCGACGCGCGCCATGCCGACGGTCGAGAAGCGGGGCCCGATGCGCAGTTTCGGCTTCGCTTCGGGCTCGACCTCTTTGCCGGCATTCGCCCGATCCGGCTCTACCCCGGCGCACCGACGCCTCTGCGGGAAACCGATGCGGGTATCGACTACGTGATCGTGCGTGAGAACATCGAGGGTCTGTACGCCGGACGCCCCGGCGGCAGCCGCGTCGACGGCGAGGTCGTCGCCGACACCGGGATCGTCACGCGCACCGGCACGACGCGCATCGCGCAGCGAGCGTTCGAGCTCGCGGAGCGGCGGGCCGGCGCGCCGGCGGACGGCGTCTCGCGGGTGACGTGTGTGGACAAGGCGAACGTGCTCGCCTCGTACGCGTTCTTCCGCGAGGTCGTCACCGACGTGTCGGCCGGATATGCCGACGTCGAGCTCGAGACAGCGTACGTCGACGCGGCGGCGCTTCACCTCGTGCAGCGGCCTTCGCACTTCGACGTGATCGTCGCGGAGAACATGTTCGGCGACATCCTCTCCGACCTCGGCGCCGCCACGATCGGTGGTCTCGGCCTCGCGCCGTCGGGCGACGTCGGCGAGTGGAACGGCCTCTTCCAGGCGTCGCACGGATCGGCCCCGGACATCGCCGGGACGGGCTCGGCGAATCCGCTGGCGACGATCCTGTCCGCGTCGCTGATGCTCGCGTGGCTGGGTCGTCGCGACGACGACGATGCGATCGCGCGCGCGGGCGGCTGGATCGAGGCAGCGGTGGAGGCCGCCATCGCGGACGGCTCGGCGCTGACGCGTGACCTCGGCGGCTCGGCCGGGACGGCGGCGGCCGGGGACGCGGTGCTCACGGCGCTCGACGCCGTCGCCGGCGCGGCGTGACCGACGACGACGTTCGCGCGCTGATCGACGATCCCGCGCGCCGCGCGGAAGTCTCCGTCGTCGAGCTGGCAGAGACGCTCCTCGCACGGCTCGAGGCGCGCGCCGACCTTCACGCCGTGATCACGCTCACGCCGGAGCTCGCGCTCGCCCAGGCTCATGCTGCCGATGCGGCACGCGCACGCGGTCGGGCGCTGCCGCTCGACGGAATGCCGCTGGTGATCAAGGACATCGTCGATATTGCAGGCGTCCCGACCACTGTCGGCTCACGGCTGTTCGCGAATCGAGTCGCCTCGTCAGACGCCGAAGTGACGACGCGGATTCGCACGGCGGGCGGGGTGATCCTGGGCAAGGCGAGCCTCCACGAGCTGGCCTTCGGCGCGACGTCCGCGAACGAGACGTTCGGTGCGGTCGTCAATCCGGCCGCGCCCGACCGGATCCCGGGCGGGTCGAGCGGCGGCTCCGGCGCTGCCGTGGCCGCCGACCTCTGCGTCGCGGCGATCGGCACCGACACGGGCGGGTCGGTGCGGCTGCCGGCGTCGCTCTGCGGCGTCTCGGGTCTGCGACCGACATTTGGCGCCGTCTCGAACCACGGCGTGCAGCCGGTCAGCCTCTCTCTGGACACGGTGGGGCCGCTCGCACGCTCGGTTACGGACGTCCGCGAGCTCCTCGCGTCGATCGCCGGCTTCGACTCCCGCGATCCCGCCTCCTGCGATCAGGTGCTCGACCTGACGGTCAACGACTCGGTGAAAGGGCTCCGCGTCGGGGTGGTCGAGTCGCTCGTCGAGCGATCTGACCAGGACATCGCCGCCGCGGTTCGAGCGGTCGCCGCCGTGCTCTCGGAGAGTGGCGCGCACCTGTCGCCGATCGAGATCGACGGGTGGGAACAGGCGGTCGACGCCTGCGGGCTGCTGATCAAGGCGGAGGCGCTCGACGTCTACCGCGACGCCGTGGCGGAGACCCCCGAGCTGTTCGAGGAGGGCACGAGGCGGAGGTTGGCGCTTGCCGCCGACGTCGACGCCGACGCGCTTCGCGAGCTACGCCTCGAGCGGTCGCTCTTTGCCGAGACGCTCGAGCTCGCGCTCTCCGGGGTCGACCTGCTGCTGCTCCCGACGATCCCGGTCGACGCGCCTCCGGCGAAGGGAGCGGACACGGTCGACACAACGACAGCTGTCGTCCCGTACACGCACCTGCTGAGCTTCGCCCACCTGCCCGCCCTGTCGATCCCGTGCGGTGTGACCTCGACCGGAGCGCCGGTCGGCGCGCAGCTCGCGGCTGCGCGGTGGCGTGACGGTCTCGTCCTCCGCGCCGGCGCTGCGGTGCAGGCAGTGACCGACTGGCACCGCGCGCGACCTGTCTCCGGCTGATCGCGACAGGGCACCGAGCGTCGCACCGGGTCTCGACCGTCACGCGGCGGGATCGATGCGCACCACCTCGTACGGGGCCAGCGTGAGCTCCAGCTCCCCGTCGGCGCTCACTGCTTCCGAGCTCGCGCGGAACGCCGCCGGATCGGACGCCGCCCGCGCGGCGGTCGCCTCGTTCAACCGGCGTAACGACAGCTCGCCATGCAGCGGCCCCACGACCACCTCGCGCTCGGACGGCGCCAGGTTCGCGACGAGCACACGGGGCTCGCCGTCGGGCCGGCGCACGGCGAGCCCGACCGCGACGAGCACGTCGGTCGACTCGCAGGCGAGCACCTCGGCCCCACGCCACTCTGCCGCGTCGGCGAGCGCGTGGTAGAGCGGGAACACCTCGCCCGCCACCGAGCGGAACTTCTCCGGCAGCTCCGAGCCGCCGGCGCGCTCGACGACTCCGCGCCAGCCGGTCGTCTCGTAGTAGGTCACCGACGAGACACCCGACTCCGACATGTACTTCAGGCTTCCCGTCGTCCAGGCCGCGCCGTGGAGCGACGACTGCCGCGCGTCGACCGAGTCCGGCAGCTCGCCGGGCGGCGTCGGCGGTGGGTCGCCTGCGGCGTGGAAATTGACACGCCTGCGCATGGTGACGGGCGAGACGATCACCGGCTTCGCCCCGGCGATGGCACGCGCACTGCGCACGTTCTCTCCCTGCGCGTCGAGGTTCTCGACCACGTCGAGGTCCGTGAAGGCGTGGATCTGCGGCGTGATCGAGAAGCAGAGCCCGCCCCAGCCGGACAGGTCGGGCCGTGTGCGGTTCACCTCGGTGAAGTAGATCTCGGTACCACCGGCGAATACCGCAGGCATGAGTGGCTCGAGTCCTTCGCGGGCCAACCCCACGAGGGCCGGTCGCGTGACTTCGGTGGGGGTCCCTGTCCGTGAGTCGCCGTTGATCACGAGCACGCGGTCGACCGGCGGACCGGCGGCCAGCGCCGTAGCGACGTCGGCGATCTCGCCGGCCTGCAGTTCGAGCAGGTGGAGGGACACCTCCAGGTGTGCACCGGCGGCCTCGGCGGTCTCCTGTGCCGCCGCGAGTGTGGAACGCCAGTCGCCGTCGAGTCGGAGCTCTACTCGTAGGTGTGAAGGTGCGAGCGCCGCGAGCACCTCGCGCTCGCGCGTGTCGGGAACGTGGCGGTCGCGATCCTGCCCGAGCCCGACCGGCGGAACCACTGTCTCCGTCGGAGCGCCGATTGTCAGGCGCGCGCGGCCGGACGACGGCATCCCGGCCGCAACGTCGACAGGTGCGACGACGAGACGTTGTCGAAGCGCCTGTCCCGGCTCGAGCGGCGGTGGCGGGCCCAGGCTGATCGGCGTCGAGTACGTCTTGAAGTTCGCGTCGGTCCAGTTTCGATGGTCTTCGGTCTCCCACAGGTCGCCCTCGAAGTCGAAGACGAGACGACCCCCCTCGGTGAGCTCCACCTCGAGATGATCGAACGAAGGAAAGAGTGGTGAAAACGCCTTGCCGTCGAAGGATTGAGGGCCGATCAGGTCAGGGAACACGCCGGCGATCTCGCCGTCGGGAGTACGCGCTGTGAACCGTGCACCGGCCGTTTCCCGCCACGGGTGGTGTACGCAGAGACCGATGCGGCCGAACGGGAACGCGGCCCCGGCGCACCCGTCGAAGAGGTACTCGACCCGACCCGTCACCGCCCCGGTGATCGTGCCGTGCCAGGCGAAGTCGATCTCGCGGCGCGCATGGCGGACGTCGAAGTCGACTCGGAAGCCGTCATCCGACTCCTCGATCTCCAACCCGGAGACGACACCGGGAACGGTGTCCCAGTCGACGTCACGCACGGCCGCGTAGACGCGGCGAACCAGCTCGGTACCGCCGATCCGGAGGTAGCGCAGGTCGATGCCGTCGAGCAGCACGGTGGCCGGGCCCGCGCGCAACAGACGCATGTCCGCGAAGGGCGCGTCCGTCCCGTGCAGGAGCCGCAGCCGGTCGGGGGTGAGAGTCATCGTCGTCCTCCTTTCAGATCAGCTCGAAAGTCACCTGGTCGGACTGCGAAGCGGTTCAGCTTCGCTGTGAACAACGGGTTGTCCAGCACATCGGGGTTGGCGACGTTCTGCGGCAGGCGGCCGGCGGCGACGGAGATCAGCGCGGCGCATGCTTCTTCGACGCAGCCGCGGATCAGGTCGTCGGTGTAGCCGAGAGAGTGGGGCGCTCCGACGACGTTCGGCAACTCGAGCAGGGGGTCGTCAGTCGGCAGAGGCTCCGGGTCGACCACCTCCAATCCGGCGCCGGCCAGGCGCCCTTTGCCCAGCGCGTCCACGAGCGCCGCCTGGTCGACGATCGCACCGCGGGCGACGTTGACGAGGATGGCGGTGGGCTTCATCAGACCGAGGCGGCGACTGTCGAGAAGCCCACGAGTCGCCTCGGTGAGCGGGCAGGCGACGACGACCACGTCCGACTCGGCGAGCAGCTCGTCGAGCGCCGCGTATCCGACGCCGGACTCGGCGACGGGTGTCCGCTGCGTGACGACCACCCGCATCTCCCACGGCTCGAGCAGCCGCACGACCTCGCGCCCGATGCGCCCGTAGCCGATCACGCCGAGCGTCCGCCCCCGGAGCCCGGCGCCATGCGGCAGGTACCGCCCGGTGCCCCAGTCACCCGACCTCAGCGCGAGGTCGCGCTGTCGCAGTCGGTGCGCGGCCGCGAGCACCAGGGTGACAGCGGCCGACGCCATCGAATGGGTGACTCCGTCGGGCGTGATCGTCACGGCGATTCCCCGCTCGCTGCAGGCGGATAGGTCGACGAAGTCGAGCCCCACGCCGTTGCGGGCGATGATCGCGAGCCGTTCGACGCCCTCGAGACTGGCCCGCGTGACGGGGGCGGAGTAGTGATAGAGGCCGTCGATCCCGTGGAGCAGATCGGGACGCAGCGGTCGCGCCACCTCGGACAGGAACGACCATTCCACGCCGGCGTCCTCGAGGGCCGTCAGGTCGTACGGAGCGAACACGAACGAGCCGTCGGGGGTGCGCACATCGCGGGTGACACCGACACGGAAGGGCTCAATTCGGTCGTCAGGCATGCCGTATGATCGATTCTCTCAGACCATCGGAGGTGCGTGAACGTGACCGAGCGCGTCGTGGTCGGCGAACTCCCCGTCGGCGGGTCTGCGCCGCTCATCTCGAGCGCGATCCGTTGGGGCGACCTGGTGTTCCTCTCCGGCCGCGCACCCATCGACGCGACCAGCATGGAGGTCGTCTCGACCGACTTCGCCGAGCAGGCGCGCAACGTCCTCGACCAGATCCTGGACACGCTCGCGGCCGCAGGCTCCGGTCCGGAGCACGTGCTCCGCGTGCAGTGCTACCTCCTGGACGCAGGCGACTTCGGCATCTGGAACGAGCTCTGGTCCGAGTACTTCCCGCCGCCGCGGCCGGTGCGTACCACGATCGTGACCGGGTTCACCGTGCCCGGCATGCTGATCGAGATCGAGGTGACCGCGGGAGTGCCCTCGTGAAGGCGGTGATCGTCGGCGGCGGGATCTCCGGTCTCTGCACCGCCTATTCGCTCAGGAAGCGCGACGTGGACGTGGTGATCGTGGACCGGGCCCAGGTCGGAGCGCGCACGGCGTCGTCGTGGGGAAACGGCGGGTGGATCGCGCCCTCGCAGGCCGGCCCGCTGCCCGAGCCCGGGCTGACCGTGTACGGGCTGCGCGCGCTGGTGCGCGCCGACTCGGCGCTGTACTTCCGCCCCGGCTACCTGCCACAGCTGACGCCGTGGCTGCTGCGCTTCTGGACGTACTGCAACCAGAGCGACTACGACCGCGGCACAGCGGCGCTCGCCGCGCTCGGCAAGGACTGCTTCGACCTCGTCGACGGATACGTGGCCGACGGAATCGAGTTCGACCTGTGGAAGCTCGGCATGGTGTGCGCCACCGGCAAGCCCGAGGACGCCCGCAAGGTGCTCCGCAGCCTCGAGGGGATGCGGGAGCACGGCTACGAGCTCCCGGACGACATCCTCGACGAGGACGCGATCCACGCGCTGGAGCCGTCGCTGAACGACAGGGTGAAAGCCGGCTTCCATCTCGAGGGGCATTGGCACGTGAAAGCAGACACCCTGGTCAACGGGCTGGCCGTGAAGCTGCGCGAGATGGGCGTCGAGTTCGTCGAGGGCGCCGAGGTGATCGAGTTCGACCACGCCGACTCGGCGGTACACGCGATCCGGACGGGCGCCGGCGACATCTCCGGCGACCACTTCCTGCTGTCCGCGGGCTCGTGGACGACACCGCTGCTGCGCAAGCTGGGGCTGTCGATCCCGATGGAGCCGGGCAAGGGCTACTCGTTTCTCCTCACCCCGAAGGAGATGCCGAAGCACGGCATTCTCTTCGCGGACGTCCACGCGGGGATGACGCCGCTCGGCGACAGGGTGCGGATCAGCGGCACGATGGAGTTCTCCGGCTACGACCTGTCGATCGACCGCCGACGGATCACGAACCTGTTCGAGCTGGCGAAGGGCTACGTCGACCTGGAGACGCCCGACTACGAGGAGCCGTGGGCTGGACTTCGTCCGATGACGGTCGACGGCCTACCGATCCTCGACTGGGCCGGGCCATTCCGCAACGCCACCGTCGCGACCGGGTACTCGATGCTCGGGATGACGGTATCGCCGCCTGCGGGCGAGGCGTTGGCGGAGATGATCACCACCGGCCGTCGGCCGGAGTTGTTCGAGCCGTTCCGCATCGACCGCTTCCCGAAGTGGATCCTGCGGCGCGCGCCGGCCTGAGAGCTCGGCGTCCGACACCCGGCGCCAGCCTCGTGTGACGACCCGCGGTACGCCACCACCAGGCGAGTCAGACCGGAGCGTCCGACCCCGCGCTCAAGGCCTCGCGGACGCGGGCGGCGACCCGATCGATCGCCTCGTTCGCGCGCTCGATGACGCCCGGCATCCGCAGGAACCCGTGCACCATCCCGGCCGCACGCGTGTGCTCCACGTCGACGCCGGCGTCGCGAAGCTTCGCGGCATACGCCTCGCCCTCGTCGCGAAGCGGGTCGTACTCGGCCGTGACGACGAGCGCCGGGGCAGTGGCGGACACGTCCGGAGCGCGCAACGGCGAAACCTCGAGATCGGCGGCGTCGGCGCGGTCCGGCACATAGAGACCCCAGAACCACTCCATCGTCGTGCGCTCCAGCCCGCAGCCGGTGCCATTCTCGGCGTACGACGCGGTCTCGAAGGCGTAGTCGGTGGCGGGGACGACGAGCGCCTGCAGGCGCAGCGACACGCCGCGGTCGCGAGCCCTCAGGGCGACGACGGCTGCCAGATGGCCACCGGCGCTGTCGCCTCCGACCGCAACGGGGCCGAGCTCGCGCACCGCCCACTTCGTCGCCGTCCAGGAGTCCTCGAGCGCGGCCGGATGCGGATGCTCGGGGGCGAGCCGGTAGTCGACTGCGACGACCGTGGAGTCCGACCGCGCGGCGAGCGCCCGGCAGAGCGGGTCGTGCGACTCGAGCGAGCCGACCGCCCAGCCGCCGCCGTGCAGCCAGACGAGCGCCCCGGCGCGGGCGCCCCTCGGCTCGTACACCCGGCCGGGCACACCGTCGAGGTCGACGTCCTCGACCCGGGCGACCTCCTCGAGCGCGCCGAACAGGTCCACCGCGTTGATGTCGACGAGCCGGCGTGCCTCCTCGACACCGAGCTCCTGGTAGGGCCGGATCCCAGCCGCCCGTCCGGCATCGAGCCATGCACGCGCCTGCGGATCGAGCGGCATGGCTACCGGTCTCCCGCGCTGGGTTCGCCATCGAACACACGCGCGCGCAGGCTCGCGTTGACGACGACGGTGTCTCGGGCGTCGACCTTCATGTCAGACTCCGGGTGGGCCGAGGACGCGGCCGCCGTCCACGGAGATCACGGCCCCGGTCACCCATTCCGCTTCGGCATCGACGAGATGCCAGATCCACCTGGCGATGTCTTCGGGCTGTCCGATCCGTCCGAGCGGTACGAGTGTGCCCAGCACGCGTACCCGTTCCTCGGGATCTTCGGCGGCGAGGTGGAACTCCGTCAGCACCGGCCCGGGGCGGACACACGCCACTCTGATGCGATCGGGCGCGAGCTCTGCAGCCATGTTCATCGTCATGTGCTCGAGCGCGGCCTTGGCGAGACCGTAGACCGTCTGCTGTGGCCGGTACATCGCGGCGGCCGCCGACGAGACGTTGACCACGACGGGCGCCGGGGACACACGAAGCGCGGGAAGGGCGGCTTGGACGAGGAAGTACGGAGCACGCAGGTTTGTCGCCATGACGTCGTCGAAGTCTTCGAGCGTGAATTCCTCGATGGGCTTGAGCCGGTAGGTCGCGGCGTTGTTGACGATCACGTCGAGCCTGCCGCGCGTCTCGAGCACCGCGTCCACGACATCCCAGGGCGCCCCTGGTTGACCGAGGTCGGCGGGAACGGGAAAGGCGCGCCCCCCACCCTCCGTGATCGCAGTGGCGACGGCCTCCAGCCGCTCGTGCCGCCTCCCCACGAGCGCCACCTCGAGTCCATGCTCCGCCAGGAGTCGCGCGGCAGCCTCCCCGATCCCGGAGCCGGCGCCGGTGACGACGGCGACGCGCTCGTCGCTCATCGCAGTGCAGTCCATTCCGCGACCCGCTGCCGCCTGTCAGAGGCGCCGACACCGCCGGATGACCGGGCGGGAACTGCAACGCCGCCGTTTCGGGCGATACGCCGTGGTCTCAGGACTCTCTCTCTTCGATCCAGTGGTTGCCCGGCTCGACGACGAGGGTCTCACCGACGAGCGGCGCGACCACCCGACGCGTTCCGGTCGTGTCGTACTTCGGGACGAGGTCGACGAAGCGATCGACGTCCTCGTTCGGCGCCAGGTAATGGCAGGCGACTGCCAGCTCGAGGCCGAGCATCTCGGCGCAGCGCGCTGCCTCGTCCGGATCCATCTCGCCGGTGAGGAACGTCCCGGGCCCGGGGATCAGGTGCGAGAGCTCCCGCGGCAACGTGCAGCCGAGCAACCCGACGGTGGGCTTGTAGAGCTCGCCGATCAGCTTCATGTCGAAGATGCAGGTGTCCCCGTAGTGGTAGATCCTGACGCCGGGTTCGGTCTCGACCACGAACGCGATCGGATTGCCGACGATGGTGCTCCCGTCCGAGAGAGTCGCAATCGACCAGTGGTGGCATTCGACCGGCCTGACGACGATGCCGGCGACCTCGACCACGATCCCCCACGTCGTCGGCGTGATCTGATCGGGGGAGACGTCGTCGTCGATCAACTTCGCCCGAACCGCCGCGTCGCAGATCACGGGCGCACCCGTGCGCTTCGCGACCGCCGGCGTGTCCCCGTAGTGGTCGACCGCTGCGTGGCTGACGAGGATCACGTCAGGCGTGCGGAGATCGTCCGGCCCACACGGTGCGAGCGGATTGCCGGTGAGGAAGGGGTCGATCAGGATCGTGTGCGTCGGCGAGACGATCTCGTAGCTCGCAGCCCCGTGATACGTCAGCCTCGTGCTCATACGAGCCCCCTCTGCGTCTCCCAGCCCTTGATCAGTTGCATGAGCGCGCGGTTGATGGGCACCGCAACACCCACCTCGTCGGCGGCCCTGACGACAGCGCCGTTGATCACGTCGATCTCGGTGCGCCGCCCGGCCTCGACGTCCTGCAACATCGACGCTTTCGTCGGGCCTGCCTTCTCCACCAGCCCCAGGATCGTGCCAATCCGCTCGTCGAAGTCGATGTCATACCCCAGCGCCTGCGCCACGGCAACCGCCTCGCGCGTCGTTTCCGAGACAAGGTCGAGCATGTCGTCGCTGGTACCGAGTGCGCCCGCTGTCATCCCCGTCAATGCCGAAGCAGGCAACGATGCCGCATTGAGGATCAGCTTCTTCCAGATCTCGGGGCGTACCGGAGAGGCGACGGTCGCTGCGAGCCCCGCCGACTCGAGTGCCTCCGCGAGACGCGCGGCTCCGTCACCGCCGTCCGAGAACGACCCCACGAGCGTCGGCTGCTCGGCCGGGTGCAGCACGCGTCCGGGCGCCTGGAGCAGACCGCTGTTGTACGTGACGCCGAGGACGACCTGCCCCGGCGGGTACGCGGCCGCGAGCACGTCGCCGTTGCCCCAGCCGTTCTGCAGCGAGGCGACGACGGTGTCCGGACCGACCAGCGGGCGCGCGCCCTCGGCCGCCGAGGAGGTGTGGTAGCACTTCGTGAAGAAGACGACGATGTCGACCGGGCCGACCGCAGCCGGGTCGGTGGTTGCGGGCACGCGGGTGACCGTCTCGTCGTCGCCCCGGACGACGGTCACGCCGTCTGCGTTGATCGTGTCGACCAGCGGCTGCACCACGTCGACGAGCACGGTCTCGTGCCCGGCCTGGTGGAAGCGAGCGCCGAAGATGGATCCCATCGCTCCGGCGCCGACGACGGCGATCTTCATCGGATCCTCCTTCTCGGACTGGAATACGATCCTACAGGTCTACCGATCCGACAGTGGCAACGACCAGAGAGTAGGGTCGTCCCGTGCTCGAGCAGCCACCGCTCCTCACTGTCCGCCGCGGGTTCGAGCGGCCTGCGCCCGAGCTCGTGGCCGCGTTCGCCCGAGCCGAGTCGGCACAGGTGGCCGACGCGCAGGGCGGCGGCGGCGCACTCGACGCGCGTGTCCAGGCGCTGCCGGCGATACCGTTCGAGCGTACGATCTCCGGCCCGGCGCTCACCTGCGAAACCGGACCGGGGGACGTGCTCGCCGCCCTCGCCGCGCTCGACGTGTCCCGGCCCGGCGACGTGCTGCTGATCGCGACCGGCGGCTGGACGGGGACGGCCTCGATCGGCGACCTGTTCGCCGGCGCTGCGCGCAACGCGGGGATCGCGGCGATCGTCACCGATGGCGCCGTCCGCGACGTCGACGGCCTGGCGCGCGCCGGGGTGCCTGTGTTCTCGGCGGGGCTCACGCCGGCGTCACCGGCCGCGAACGGGCCGGGCACGGTGGGGCTGCCGATCGTGATCGGCGGGCGGCCCGTCGACGCCGGCGACGTCGTGGTCTGCGACCGCACCGGCGTGGTCTCCGTGCCGCGGGCGCGCGCGGCCGAGGTGGCGGCGTCGCTCGACCGCGTGCTGCAGCTCGAGGCCGAGCAGGCCGAGCGGGTCGCCGCCGGTCAGGTGCTGCCGGACGCGATCCACGAGCTGCTCGCCTCGGATCAGGTGCGCGAGATCGAGTAGCCGAGCTGGATCCGCCGCAGGCGGATCCACCGCTTGCACTATCGATCAGCGTGGAACCACCGGCCGCCGGCGCTGGCGCCGCCGTCGACGTGGAGCGTCTGCCCGTTCAGGAACGAGCCGGCATCGGAAGCGAGCAGCACGCAGGCGCCCACCAGCTCGCGCGGCAGCCCCGGCCGCTCCACCGGGACGCGGTTGAGGATCCAGCGGCGCATGTCGTCGTCCGCCCAGATCGGCGCGGCGAGTGGCGTGTCCATGAAGCCCGGGGCGATCGCGTTGGCGCGGATGCCGTGCTCGGCCCACTCGAGCGCCATCACCTTCGTCAGCTGGCTGATCCCTGCCTTGGTCGGGCCGTACACCGAGATCTGCTCGAGCGCATAGAGCGCGCTGAGCGAGGAGATCGAGATGATCGAGCCGCCACTGCCCTGCTCGATCATCCGCTGCGCGGCGGCCTGTGACAGGAAGTAGGGGAGCCGCAGGTTGATGCGGGTGATCCAGTCCCAGGAGTCGCGGTCCATCTCGAGCATGGGCATGCGGCGATTGACGGCGGCGTTGTTGACGAGCACGTGGATCCCGCCGAGCCGCTCGACCGCGGCGGCCACGACTCGCTCCGGCGCGTCCTCGTCGGAGAGGTCGATCGCTGCGCCTTCGGCCTCGACGCCCGCCTCGCGCAGCACGGAGACGAGCTCGTCGACCGGCCCCTGCTCGAGGTCGGTGGCGAGCACCGCCGCGCCGGCCGCGCCGAGCCCGGCCGCGAACCAGCGTCCCAGCCCCCCGGAGGCTCCGGTGACGACGGCGACCTTGCCGTCGAGCGCGTAGAGCGCGGCGGGCGCCAGCGCGCGTACCGCTGCGGCGTCGAGGCTGGTCGCGTCGCTCACCGCGAGGCGCGCCGCTCGCCCACGGCTGAGCCACCGGCCGGGAGGGCCTCGACCGGACGGGGCAGCCGCAGGCGGCAAGCGCGCGGGAGGACGGACACGGCCCGACTATTACAGAACACCGTATGACGGGTCTTGCCGGCGGATCCGTCCGAGCCGTCGAACCCGAAGCGAGCGAACAGAAGAACCTCTTTGCCCACTGACACCGTACGAGCGACCTTGTTGGACTCCTGGGCCCGTCATCCCGGTGCCGGGTCGTGCTCGCTCATGTTCACACGTGCGTTCAGTCCCTTTCCGTTGGGCGGAGCGGCCCGCCTCAATATCGTCGCGTGACAGTACGTACCGTCCGCGGTCGTCCCGTTCGTTAGCACCGCGTTTGCACGGAGCGAGCAAGAGCCCTCCGTGTCGTCAGGTGAGAGGAGCCTTGCACACACGAGCGCTTATTCGGATCTGCTCGCTTCGTGAGACACTGTTGCCGCCCTCTCCCATTCGAGGTTCAGGAGGATTCAAGATGTCCGTATTGATGACTGCGCAGATCCCCGGGGCGACCAAGGAAATGATGGACGGGATGCGGCCGTTGCTTGATCCACTGCGCGATGCAAAAGGATTCGTGGTGCACGCCAACGGGCCAGTGACAGGTGGATGGCGAGTGACCGAGGTTTGGGACTCCCAGGCAGACTTTGAGGCGTGGTTCGAGAGCAACGTCAAGCCTGCGTTCTCCGGTGGGCCACTACCCTTGATCACCTTCGATGAGCTCGACACCGTTGTGACCGCGTAGCGTCGCCGAGGCCCCGTTCGGCGACATTCCCGAACGCTGGCGCAGACCACTCGTATGCCTTATCCACCGGCGTAGTCCTGTGTCCCCCATCGGTGGGCGCCACCCGGTAGCGTGCTCTGGGATGGCTGCCGTCCGAGACTTTGCCGACGAGCTGGAGGGCTACACGTACCTCCCGCGCATGTTCGACAAGACGCGGGCGCGGCTCAGCGGCGACACCGATGCGCCGCCGTTCGGTTGCCCGCTTGACCACAGCTGCTTGGCGCGCCTGCGGGTCTACCCCGAGAACGTGCTTGAGCTTGTCAGCGGGAACGGCGATGACGACCGGGCGATCCTCGGCGGCCTACGGGAGCACGGCATTCCTCCGGCGACGGAGGCGTGGTTCGACGCGCGTGCTACCGAGGACGAGCTTCTGACGGGGGTCTACCTCAAGGTTCGCCCGCGCGAGCTGCTCGATGAGCTGCGGCCGCGGCCGGGTCAGCGCGTGGTCGCTGTCGAGGAGGGCGAAGCGTTGTTCTTCCTCGGCGACCGTCAGATGCGGATCGTCCGCTCCGGTGAGGTGGTGCGCGTGCCACCGGAGCTGCCCCATCGGATCGAGAACATCGGCGAGCAGCCACTGCGCCTCGACTGGCTGACGGGCGATCCTGGCACGTCACCGGGGATCGTGCCGTCGCAGCCACCCGCGCTCATGTGACGGTAAGACTCGGCGGGTGGGTCTGGCTGGGTTCGTTGCCAGCCTGGTTGTCGTCGTGTCGCGTGTGACTCGTCAAGTGACTGGCCGCTGTGTGTGTGCCTTGGGAATGATTTGTCCGCGTGTGTGCGGCGGCGCCGGTCTGGCGTCCGCTGCTGGCTTGATCAGGAGCTTGTCCGCCCTGGGGGCGTGACTTATTACCGTCCTGCCGCCGCGGTTTCCCTGTGCTCAGACCGGCACCACCGGACCCTGCGAGCGAAGCCGGAGGATCAGACGGGATGTTTGCAGATGAGCTGGACTACGTCGTCGGCGTCGACACGCATCTGGACGAGCATGTGCTGGCGGTGTTGGCCGCGCCCGCCGGTGCTGTGCTTGCCAAGCAGGCGGTGGCGGCCAACGCACGCGGCTATCGGGAGGCGTTGCGCTTTGTCGAGGAGCACGCAGACGGTCAGCGGGCGTGGGCGGTCGAGGGTGCCGGCCACTACGGGGCCGGGCTGGCACGCTTTCTCGCCGGCCGCGGCGAGCTCGTGCTCGAGGTCAGCCGCTCGCCGCGAGCCGAGCGGCGGCTGCGCGGCAAAGACGATTCGCTCGACGCGGTCCGTGCAGCGCGGGCGCTGCTTGCGAGCGAGACGCTCGCGCTGCCCCGCGCAGGGCAGCGGCGCGAGGCGTTGCGACTGCTGCTGATCGCGCGGCGCAGCGCGGTCGACGTCCGGCGCGAGGCGCTCGTGCAGCTGCGCAGCGTGATCGTCACCGCTCCCGACAGGCTCCGCGACGACCTGCGCGGCCTGCCTGCGGGGCGGCTGCTGGAGCGCTGCTGCCGCCTCCGCCGCTCGAACACAACCGCCGACGAGCTCGCGACACGGCTCGTGCTGCGCAGCCTCGCGCGACGCATCGGAGCGGCAACAGCGGAGGCCGGCGAGCTCGAAGCCGAGATCCTCGGCCACGTCCGCGCGCTCGCACCCGCGCTGCTCGACGAGCCCGGCATCGGCCCGATCGTTGCCGCCCAGGTGATCATCGCCTGGTCACACCCAGGCCGTGTCCGCTCCGAGGCTGCCTTCGCGCGACTGGCCGGTGCCGCCCCGATCCCCGCCTCGAGCGGCCAGACGACCCGGCATCGCCTCAGCCGCGGCGGCGACCGCCAGCTCAACCGCGCCCTCCATACCGTCATCCTCCACCGCCGCCTGCACGACCCGGCGACCAAGACCTACATCGAGCGCCGAGTCGCCGAAGGCAAGACCCGTCGCCAGGCCACGCGACTGCTCAAGCGCTACCTCGCCCGTCACCTCTACCGCGTACTCAACAACCAGACGCCGCTGATGACTTGACAGGTCATAGGAGCATCATTCCCGCACGCTGGCGCAGGCGACGATCGTGGCCTTCGGACGCGTCGAGATGGGCCTACCCCAAGGCGCTTCGTGCCATAGGGTTGGCCGGTCAGCAAGACCCAACGAAGGAGTGATTTCGGTGAAACGAATCGTCTCAGCGATGGCCCTCTCGGTCATTGTCGCAGCGGCTCTCGTAACGGCTGCAGTGGCCATGCCGAACAAGGCGGGCGCGAAAGGCAAGAGCGTCACACTCCACCTGGTCGAGAAGGATGTCGGCTTCAACTACGTCGACAACCCGCCGCGCCAGGGAAACAACGCGCCGCCGTTGATGGGCGACCAATTCGTCTTCACCGCTGATCTACTCACACGCTCGGGTGCGCACGCGGGAATCTTCGCGGCCACCTGCACGGTCGCGAGGGGCGGCGTTCACGGCAAGTTCGTGTGCTACGGCGGCTACTCGCTCAAGGGCGGCTTGATTTCGGGCGTTGCGATGCCCGGCGACAGCAGCACCACGCACGTCGCGATTACCGGTGGCACTGGCGCCTACGAGGGTGTCACGGGGAGCGCAGTCGAAGTCTCGCGGGGCGACAACAGCCCCCTCACCGACGTCACGATCCACCTCATCTACCCGTAACCGCAGCGACCAACATCGTCCCCGGGCCGCGGAGGCAACCGTCTACACGGCCCCGGGACGACACTTCGAGGTAGCACGCTCTGCTCCGCCTCGACGCGCCCGGAGGAACACTCAGGGAACATCCCAGAACGCTCGGGCAGCCGATATTGCAGTGCCTCGGTGACCTCGCAGTGACGGCTCAGACGAGGTCGCACGCGCCCGACGGTCTGGGTGGGATGCGCTCGACCCCGAAAGCCTCCCGCCGCTCTTCGACATAGCGGGTCACCGTCGCCGGGTCAGGTCGAGCTCCGTCGCGAAATAGACGGAGGCGTCCTTCAAGATCAGATTCGCACGCTTCAGCTCGACGATCTCTTTGCGAAGCCGCTTTAGCTCTTCGCGCTCGTTCGTCGTCAGCAACTCGGGCCGGCGGCCCCGATCAGCCTCCGCCTGCCGCACCCACTGACGCAACGCCTCCTTGTGGATCCCCAGGTCCTGGGCGACATGCGCTATCGGACGATCCGACTCGAAGTAGAAACGGACCGCACGCTCACGCAACTCATCGGGATACTTCCTCGGTCTCGCCATCGCAGGAGCATCTCCTTCCACCAGGACGACACCTGGCTCCGGAGCCTCCAAGATTCCCAGGGTCCTTCACGACGAGTTGGGAACAGAGCGGAAGTTCGAGGGTCCGGAGAAGATCGTCGAGCTGTTCAAGGGTTGGAAGCAGGCGTTTCCGGACGCAGTCGGCACGGTCACGAGCGCCGTCGCCAGTGGTGACAAAGCGGCCCTGGAAGTGACCTGGAACGGCACGCACACCGGCCCGCTCGCGACCGCGGAAGGAACGATCCCGGCCTCGGGCAAGCGCCAGGAGACGCCTGCCGCCTACTTCTTCACCTTCGACGGCAACAGGATCAAGGACAGTCGTCACTACTTCGATGCGATGACGCTCCTCAAGCAGATCGGGGCGCAGCCCAAGTAGCCGCCGGCGCACGGAGAAACGAAGGGGGGCGACCCGATGGTCGCCCCCTCCAATCTGCAACAGGCGCATCGTCATGCTCCACCCGAGCATGGTCTGATCAAATCGGGGCGTAGGATCGGACGCATGTCCGGCGAGGAGTTGCGTGCGGTTATGAGTCGTGTGCCGTCCGGTGTGGCGGTTGTCACCGTGGACGCCAACGGGCAACGACTGGGCCTCACCGTCGGATCGCTGGTGGCGCTGTCGCTCGAGCCGCCACTCGTCGGCGTCGTCCTCTCGCGCCAGGCGGCGATGCACGAGCTGCTGCGCGAGGCGGAAGGCTTCGCGGTCTCGATCCTCGCCGCCGGCCAAGAGTGGCTCGCTCAGCATTTCGCCCGGGGCGTCCCGCCGATCGCGATGTGGCGTGGTATCGCCAGCGAAGCCGGCGCGTCGGGTGCCCCGCTGCTCGCTGGCGCGCTCGGCTGGCTCGAGTGCCGCCTCCGCGACGAGCTGGCCGTGGGCACACACACGCTGTTCGTCGGCGACGTCTTGCGCGTGCAGCTCGGCGAGGACGCGCCGGCGCTGCTGCGCTCCCGCGGAGAGTATCTCGACGGGGATCACTGAATGAGTCGGGCGCCTGACCTCAACGTTGTTGGCGGCTCGCTGCTTGCCTGCTCGTCCGATCCGATCACCGGCTACTACCGGGACGGCTGCTGCGCTACGGGGCCCGAGGACCTTGGTAGCCACACGGTTTGCTCGATCATGAGCCCCGAGTTCCTCGAGTTCAGCCTGCTTGCTGGGAACGATCTGTCGACGCCGCGGCCGGAGTGGGGTTTCCTCGGGTTATCTCCGGGTGACCGCTGGTGTGTCTGCGCGTCACGCTGGCTCGAGGCGTACCGTGCCGGCTGCGCTCCAGCCGTCGTGCTTGGTGCGACGCACGCAGGGGCGCTCGAAGTCGTTCCAATCGAGGCGTTGATCGCGCACGCGTTCCAACCGCACGTTGCTGAGTGAGCAGACCTGGCGACGCGAGGGTTTGATGAGCGCCGAACGTCGGAGAGTCGTAATCACGGGTTTGGGCGCGGTGACGCCGCTGGGGTCTGACGTGCGCTCGTGTTGGGAGAATCTCGTGGCCGGCAGGTCAGTTGCGGGCCCGATCGCTGCGTTCGACGCGTCGGGGTTCCCGGTTTCGTTCGCCTGCGAGCTGCAAGGGTTCGATCCCGAGGCGTGGATGGAACGCAAGCAGGTGAGGCGGACCGACCGATTCGCGCAGATGATCGTTGCGGCCGCGCGCCAGGCGGAGACGGACGCTGGGTTGGAGATCGCGGCGGAACCCGACCGCACCGGTGTTTCCGTCGGCACCGCGATGGGAGGCGTGAAGGCATTCCAGGACTGCTACGAAACCGTGATCACGCGAGGACCAGGGCGGGTCAGCCCGTTTTCGGTGTCGGCGATCATCCCGAACATCGGCGCCGCCTGGGTCTCGATCGAGCTTGGGACAAGAGGCCCGCTCTCCTCCCAGTGCACCGCCTGTGCCGCCTCCCAGATGGCGATCGGCGACGGCGCGGACGCGATCCGACTCGGTCGTGCGGAGGTCATGCTCTGCGGCGGCAGCGAGGCGGGGATCACGCGCCTGGGTATCGCGGGCTTCGGCGCGATGCACGCGCTCTCGCGGCGAAACGACGACCCGGAGCGGGCGAGCCGGCCGTTCGATGCCGACAGGGACGGCTTCGTGATGGGTGAAGCGGGCGCTGTTCTCGTGCTCGAGGAACTCGAGCACGCGAGGAGCCGTGGTGCCCGGATCTACGCGGAGCTGCTCGGCTACGGCGTCTCGTCGGACGCGCAGCACGTGACCGAGCCCGACCGCACCGGCGCTAGCCCGGCCCGCGCGATGCGGATGGCGTTCGCAGACGCCGGCATCTCGCCGGACCAGATCGACTACATCAACGCGCACGGCACCTCGACACCACTCGGCGACGCCAGCGAGACACGCGTGATCAAGCTGGCGCTGGGCGAGAACGCTGCCCGCAAGACCCCGATCTCCTCCACCAAGGGTGCCACCGGCCACTGCCTCGGCGCCGCAGGCGCAGTCGAAGCGGTCTTCTGCACGCTCGCGATCGACAAGGGCGTGCTGCCGCCCACGATCAACTACGAGACGCCCGACCCCGACTGCGATCTCGACTACATCCCGAACCAGGCGCGACAGGCCGACACCCGGATCGCCGTCTCCAACTCGTTCGGCTTCGGCGGGCACAACGCCTGCATCGTGCTCGGTCGCCTCGACAGATAGCAGCTGGAAGCCAGCACGCACCCCAGCCGGCCAGACGCCGTCGCCGTAGGCAGCCGGACAGGGCGTACCCTTTCCCTGTGGTCAGCGACACCCACGTTCAAAGGATCCTCAACCTCGAAGCCGAGCATCTGGGGCTCGACGTCAGAGAACTGACGGTGCTCGGTCATCGCGCGATCCAACGCGAGGGCGAAGAGCTGGACCTCGTGATGTTCGACGCCCCGCCGCGCGAGGCCTTTGGTCAGAGGTTCTACGTCGTGTGGATCAACGGCCGTCTCGATCATCGTGGCCACGTCCACGAGGTTGAGAGCTAGCTCGCCAGTCGAAGATCGCGCAGAAGCCCGTAAATCGGGCCTTTTCTTCGAAGCGACCCGTGCTCGGTTTTCAGGGATGGCAGGCCGAAGCCGATACGAAACGAATCCGACTAGAACGCCTAGCTGGGCGCGGCCGGGGTACTTGCTCCGGTTACTCTCGCCAGACTTGCCGGAGTGTGGGGAAACGGGGTGCTTGGGAGCCTAGGGGCGGTCGGCTGTGAGGAGCACGACAGGTATCCGCCGTGTAGTCCTCTGCTGATACTTGGCGTAGCCCGAGTAGGTGGCCGTGATCACGGGCCAGAGCCGCTCTCGCTCCTCCGCCGAGGCTGTTCTCGCCGTCACGGTCGACCTGTTCCTCCCGATCTCGACGACTGCCTGAGGGTTGTGCTGCAGGTTGCGCCACCACTCAGGCGGCTGATCCGCTCCACCGTTGGACGCGATCAGCACGAGATCAGCGCCGTCACGCAAGAAGGTGAGCGGGGTTGTGCGCTGCATACCTGACCGACGGCCCGTCGTCGTGAGCAGGAGCACAGGCATGCCCACCAGAGAGCCGAGCATGCGGCCGCCGCTTGCCCGATAGACAGCCCGGTGGGCCCGGCTAAGACCCTTGATCAGCGCACGCCGGAGAGAAGCCTTGAACGGGCGCCTGCCCCCCACCCCGATCATCTCCTTGCCACGCTCGTCGTCGTGAGCATCAGTGCGTTACGTGGGGGCCGTCGCCCGCTCCCGAGCGAATGCTCAGCCTCCGCTGCCGCCACGCGGCGTGAACTCGTCGCAGGTAGCGGAGCCTCGGATCGGTCCCCGAACCAGCCTGCACCCGCCCAACGCCAGCGGCGGAAACATGAACCTGCAACGGTCGCACCGCACATCGGGCGCGGGAGCAGGCCGGTAGTGCGCCCCCTTCTTCGACAAGCCCCAAATCCTCACCGCCATCTCGACCTCCTTCCAAACCGATCGTAGTCCCCGGAACGCGGGCGTGTGCCCGCGGGTACAGACCCAGGCGGGCCAAGGAAACCCCACCCCCGTTGTCAGCGCAGGCTCGGGGTGCGCGACACCGATTTTTCGTTGCCGCTCCCGCGTGAGAACCAGTGGCGCCTGTCTCGGGCCGTGGACGCGGTCGAGGAGCTGGCAAAGTCCGGAATCGCCGAGGCATCGTCGTGAGCGGCAATACGAATCTCACGGCTGGACGTCGCCCTCGGCGTCTCGTCTCGGGCTCCCGCTCAGACCTGTACGCCGTGCTGCGACGGTAGCGAGCCAGCCCGCGACGAGCCCGGTGGGCAGCCCTGCGATGACGAACACGACGATGTACTCGAGGTTGCCGTCGCGAGACGCGCCCTCTGGGTCGAGCATCAAGAGTTCAGATGACAGAACCTCAGATCTATACATCTGGACGCCTCCTGAGATGTAGAGATCCACACCTGTGTCGAGGCCGAAAGTTCTTGTGCGTTCTGCTCCTATAGTTGTCCAAAAAGTATACAAAATCAGATGAGAAAGTTTTAGATCTGTTACCTGGCACCCCCGGAAATCGCGATGAGCAGGGACTTCAACCGGCGTTTTCCGATAACAAAACGTCGGCTTTGCAAGCCGAAGGTCACCGGTTCGAGCCCGGTACGCTCCATCAAAAAGGGCCGCAAAAGCGGCCTTTTTGTTGTCCAGGACGGTTACGCCGAGCTCTCAGAAGCCCCCCTGGTCAACTCTTGGTCAACGACACCGTTTCCGAACCCGATCGCCATGAGCGACTTCCGCACGTTCTCGCGCTCTTCGGCGTCCCGAAACGGCTTCGCGTAGTGCTCGGAGTAGACGGCTGGGCTGTGACCAGTCATCGCCGCGGCGATCACCACAGGTACCCTTGCATGCGCGTTACTTGTCGGCGGTGTAGTGGAGGTCGTCGTGCAGCGAGTTGCGCAGGTCGAAGATGCCCTCGGGCAGCCCGCCGGTGAGCCCTCCGTCAACCCGCTGCCCCACATCTCGATCACTTCAATCAGAGCGCCCTTCTGCTCCCGCGTCAGGCGAACCGGCACGGACGTGCCCACCTCATCGAACGCTTTGCACACGCCGCTCAGCGAGTCCAGGTGGCGGCACTGGCCGAGCAGCGCCTGCCTTGACTCCCACGGCAGGTTCACCGTCTTGCGGCTCAGCGCGATCCGCACACGGTCGATGCTGCGCCCCTCCACCGCGCCAGCCTATCGCGGCCCCTACGATCCGGCCCGGCCTCTGATCCCACGCCCACCAGGTAGTAGGGTCCCGCCACCGTGGGGCGGCCGAGAGCAGGGTGGGGGATCACGCTGACCGCCGTCGCGGTCGGAGCCGTCGCCCTCGCGGGCTGCAGTTCCGGGAGATCATCAGCAGCGGCGCTAGGAACAGCATCCCGCCGGTCGCGCTGGCGAACCTCCAGCCATTCTCGCTGGGGCCGAGGCTGCCGATGCTGGCGGCGACGACCAAGATCGGGATCGCGACGATCAACCTGAACGCCGTGGTCCCGCGGTTGAGTTCGCGATCCGGGTACTCGACTGAGAAGCGCACCGGATAGTCCGGCTCGCCGCTCGTCTGGCTGCTTGACTCCATTGCTTTCCGGCCTCCATTCGTTCGTAGCCCCGGCCCCGAGAAGGCCGGGTATCACGCGTGAACGTAAACCACCGAGGAGCCGGGCGGGCGTCCTCGCCGACGAGGCCGAGCTCGACTACGAGGAGGTACTCCGATGATCCCGGCGCAGTACCCAGGGGGAGGGTCCGGGCACGAGTACGGACGCTGACTAACGCAACCACGGCCTTGCTACGGCGCGACCCGAGCGTTAGTTTTTCGGCCATGAAGGTAGCATCGCTGCTCGCGGCTCTCGCCCTCAGCAGCTCAGCGTTCGCGCTCAGCACCTCGTCGTTCGCCCTCAGCAGCCCAGCGTTCGCGGCGGGTAAGCCGATCCCGAAGAAGTACACGTGCGACGGAGGGAACCTCTCGAACCCGCTCTCGCCTCCGCTCCGCTGGACCGCGCCGCCGAGCCGCACCCGTGCGTTCGGGATCACCATGGACGACACCGACGCCCATTTCCTGCACTGGGTCGGCTGGGGGATCGCTGCCTCGGCGCGTGGGCTGGCCGCCGGCAAGCACCCGCCGCACGAGGGGTCGAACGCGCTCGGCTACCCCCGCTATGACGGACCGTGCCCGCAGGCGAGCGGCATAAGTGGCGTGCACCACTACCGCTTCCGGGTCTACGCGCTTGACAAGAACGTCGCGCCGTCATTCACGGGGCTGTTTCCAAAGGCGCACGTGCTCGCAGTCGCGACGCTCGTCGGAACGTACAAGTCGAAGTAGAGCGTCAGAGCCAGCCGAGTAGGCGCACGGGCTCGACCTGCTCGTGGCCTGGGTCGCCGGTCATGATCACGACTCCTGCCCTCCGTCGAGCTTGGCCGCCAAGACTAAGACTGGCCAAGGCTTTGCCACCCTGGCCGAGCTTCTCGCCGCGGAAACCCCTGCGACATGAACGCACGCTGCGGTGGAGGGCGACCGTGCCCGCCAGCTCCCGCTCCCGGCCGACGAAGGAGCTAGCTGGTCGCGGCAGGTTCGTGTTCGAGATCGTCTTGAGTGGAGGGAAGGTCTTCTCGCCCAGCTGATAGATCGAGACCGCGCCCTCGATGTCCTTCAGGCGGTGTTCCCCGAGGTCGGTCACCGAGAGACCATCGACGAGCTCGCGAGCCGACTTCGAGAGCAGGATCTGACCTCCGTGGCCTGAGGCTGCGACACGCGCTGCGAAGTGCACGTCGTCTCCCACGTAGCCCTCGTCGGTGACGAGCGGAGTTCCCGTGTGCAGGCCGATGCGCAAGCTAATCGGGCCTGGTGCGAGAGCGTCCGTGATCGCTTGGGCTGCAGCCGCCGCTTCCGGAGCGGATGGGAACGCGAAGAAGAAGGCGTCACCCTGCGTGTCTACTTCGACGCCGCCCTCGGCAGCGCACGCCTCGCGGACGACCCGGCGATGCTCGGTTAGCGCGTCCGCGTATGCCCTTGCGCCAATCTCCCGCAGAAGCTTCGTCGATCCCTCAACGTCCGTGAACAGGAAGGTGACGGTGCCGGTCGGTAGATCGGATCGCACGCGAGGTGATCATCCGCCGCCGCCGAGCTCGCGTCTAGCTCGCCACCCCTCCACCTCGCGAAGTGTTCGGGCGGTGGGGCCTGGTCGCGGGGGAGTCGCCACTCGGACTCCGAATCTACGCTTGCGGGGACGGCGCGGCTTCGCGTCGCGTTGGGGACGCCGCTAGACAGCGAGACAGGAGGCGAAGATGACCAGCGACGCCACGCCGACCGAACACACGGCGGTCCAGCCGCCAGACGTACCTTCGCAGGGCAAACAGGGAAAGCAGAAGCGCCCGGTAGTGTGGATGGTGCTGGCGGGTGTGGCGATCATCGCTGCGTTAGGACTTGGCGCATGGGCACTCCTGCTGAACGACGACTTGAACGACACCGAGGCGGAACTTGAGGCCCAGACCGCCGCGGCCGAATCGGCGTCGGCCGAGGCAGAGAGTCGCATCGCAGATGCCCGTGCGAGCATCGACGCGGCGCTTTCCGGCGTCAGTGGCATCGTGGTGGTCACCGACGAGGACGTAGCCCAAGCCGAGCAGGCCGTCGCCGACGCCGAGCAGAGTGTGGCAGACGCTCAAGCGGCGGTCGACCAGGCGCAAAGCGACGCCGAGCAGGCCCGGGCCGAACGCGACCTCGCCCGAGCCGAAGCAGAACAAGCGCGAGCGGAAGAAGCCCAGGCAAAACTGTGCGCGGACGCCTCGCTCGCAGCCACGCAGGCGCTAGCCGAGAACAAGAACCCGGCCGAGGCGTACGAGGAGGCAGCAGATCGCGCAGAGACGGCAGCGAACGCCTGCTCCTGAGGTGATCGGCCGGTGAGGCCCGTTCGTTGGACTAGAGGCTTGATGTGGGTTTCATGAGCAGGGACCCGTTGGGTCGACGAAGAAAGGGCCTCCAGCCCTGTTTCCTCGTGATTGGAGCACGAGATGACAGCATCGCTGGAGACCCTTGTTATCGCTGCGTACATGTTCGCGGATGGTGCGGCGATCCCTCGCCGCGGCCCTCGCGGGAAGGTGACCGATGCGGAGCTGGTCGCGTTGGCGGTGGCGCAGGCGGCGATGGGGATCCCGTCGGATCGGCAGTTCCTCGGTCTTGTCGGCAAGGTGCTGCCCGGCTGGTTTCCCCACCTGCCCGAGCAGTCGCAGTACAACCGGCGTTTGCGTCGGCTCGCGCCGACGCTCGCGGCCGTGCAGTTGCGGATCGCGGAGCTGATCGCGAAGGGTGGTCTGCGGATCGCGGACGGCACCCTGCTCGGGGTTGCCAACTACGCTGGCTGCCAGAGCCGCAGCGAATTCGCGGGCACTGCCGCCTACGGCTACTGCGCCGCCAAGAGCCAGTACGTGTGGGGGATGCGTCTCGTCTTGGTGACCGACCGCAACGGAGTGCCGCTCGGGTACACGCTCGTCGCGGCCAACGAAAAGGAGTACGAGCCGGTGCGTGAGCTGACCACCGCCCATGCGGGATGCACGCTGATCGCGGACAAAGGCCTGTGGGGCCGCGAGTACCGCGAGACACTCGCCCTGCAAGACGTTTGCCATCCTCACTCCCGACCGCGTGCGAACCGCCGACAACCTCGCTCGCGAACGGCGCCTGGCCGGCCTGCGGCTCGTGATCGAGTCGACCATCAGCAACCTCAAAGGCCAGATGCGACTCGAACAACACCTCGCCAGAACACCCGCCGGACTGGCACAGCGGATCGCGCAACGGCTGCTCGCGCTGACCATCGGCATGCTCCTCAACGCCCTCACCGGACGCCAACCAAGAGCACTCGTCGCCTATGACGGCCGCTAAACCCACATCAAGCCTCTAGGTGGCGTAGCGGCGATCTCCGCCACGCCACCGGTCGCCCCCTCGACTCGCCTCGGTCGGCCGGGGCCCGCTCAGCGGACGCTGTCCCTCAGGGCCGGAAAGCCGCCCGACGTGGTCAACCTCTGGTCAACCTGCGTTGTGTCGTGGGCGGGCGTCGGCTGGCAGGGCCCCGACCGTTTCAAGCGGATGTTGGCGCAGGATGGCATCCCCTGGCGTCCTCGGCCTCCATGGTAAGCAGGTGCTCAGCACCCGTCCCATCCCCGCGAATGGAGATGGATCGGTGGGGCCTGGTCGGCGGGTGCCATTCATCTGGCTGGGACTCGCCGCAGGAATGGTCAACCTCTGGTCAACGGTCGTCGTCACGCGAGGTCGCCTGAGGTCACAGCGAACCCGCCTGGATGCGTGCCTTGAGGCGCCGGGTAGCACCCCGATAGACGCCTCCCTTGCTTTGCAAGCCGAAGGTCGCCGGTTCGAGCCCGGCACGCTCCATAGGCGCAAACGGCTTGGTTGAGCCGAATCTGGCGTCCTCGCGAGTCAACCTGTGGATAACACGCGAAAAATCGAGCGTTGGTCAGATTTGGTCAGATTTCGATACATCGCTTGCATCTGGCGAGGGCACGCTCGTGCAGTCGAGGTTTGCGGCGCCAGATGCCGTGGCTCTACGTTCGGGCGTGGTGCGGAGCGTAGGATCCGGGAGTTGGGTCGGGGTTCCGGCCAGCTCGCTACCTGAAGGAGTCGCCATGCCGACTGTGTTCGGTTATCACGACGTCAAGGACAGGGATCATTGGCTTGCCTCGCCCAAGCGCGAGGAGTTCTTCGGTCCGCTCGGGGTCAGCAACATCCGCACGTTTGTCGACCCGACCAACCCGACCCGGGTGGGGGTGCTCTTTGACGTCGCCGACATGGACGTGGTCATGTCCGCGATGGAGACGCCGGGAGCCGCCGAGGCGATGGCCCATGACGGTGTCATCCCCGAGTCACTGGTGATCCTCGTCGAGGCATGACGCCGCGCCCCAAGAGCGGACGCGAGCAAGCTCGGGGAACATTCCTCAACCCTCGGGCAGGCGAGACTGGCTTCTCGCGAGAGTGTGGCCGCAGGCAAATGAATGCCTAGAGGCTTGATGTGGGTTTAGCGTCCGTCATAGGCGACGAGCGCTCTGGGTGGGCGGCCGGTGAGGGCATTGAGGAGCATGCCGATCGTCAGTGCGAGCAGACGCTGGCGATCCGCTGCGCGAGGCCGGCGGGAGTCTCTGGCCAGGTGATGCTCGAGGCGCATCTGGCACTTGAGGTTGGCGATCGTCGACTCGATCACCAGGCGCAGGCCTGCGAGTCGCTGTTCGCGCGCGAGGTTGTCGGTGGTGCGGGTGCGGTCGGGCGTGAGGAGGGCGACCGCCTGCAGGGCCAGGATCTCGCGGTACTCGCGGCCCCACAGGCCCTTGTCGGCGATCAGCGTGCAGCCGGGGTGGGCTGTCGTGAGCTCACGCACCGGCTCGTACTCCTTCTCGTTGGCGGCGACAGCGTGTACCCGAGCGGCACGCCGTTCGGGTCGGTCACCAGGACGAGGCGTACGCCCCAGACGAACTGGCTCTTGGACGGCGCAGTAGCCGTAGGCGGCGGTACCGGCGAACTCGCTGCGGCTGGCGCAGCCCGGATAGTTGGCGACGCCGATCAGGGTGCCGTCTGCGATCCGCAGGTCGCTGCACGCGACGAGCTCGGCGACCCGCAGCTGCACGCCGCGATCGCGGCGCCAGCCGACGCAGCCTCCGGTTGTACTGCGACTGCTCGGGCAGATGCGGAAACCAGCCCGGCAGCACCTTCGACACGAGCCCGAGGAACTGGCGATCCGAGGGCACCCCCATCGCCGCCTGCGCCACCGCCAGAGCGACCAGCTCGGCGTCGGTGATCTCGCCCCGGGGCCGCGGGCGAGGGATCGCCTGCTCGTCCGCGAAGATGTAGGCCGCGACGACAAGGGTCTCCAGCGATGCTGTCATCTCGTGCTCCAATCACGAGGGAACAGGGCTGGAGGCCCTTTCTTCGTCTCCCCACCGGGTCCCTGCTCATGAGAACCCACATCAAGCCTCTAGGTTGTGTGCCAATGGACCGAGCGGCTCCAGACCGGATCGGACGACCAGCCACCGTTTCATCGTGCAGGCGCCCGCGAAGTTCGACGATCAGCTGCGCGACCGGCAGGGTGAGGTTCGTGACCTGTTGTTGTCACCGGCGCCGAGACGGGCTCCGCGATACTGCTTCTGGCCCGATGGGTTCTCGGGTTGTCTTGGCCCAACCTGTGCGATGGGTGAGTTGGCGTGCCGTCGCGCGCGCTAGGACCGGCCAGATGATCCATGCGTACGCCGCGTAGGCGGGAACGATGAGAAGGTTGAAGGCGATGCTGGCGGGTCCGTTACGGGTTCCCCGCGCTACGCAGCCGAGGATGACTCCGCCGAAGCCGAGGAGGAAGAAGAAGGTCAGCGCGATCCAACTGGTCGTGCCCCGGAAGTCGGCGTCGTCGAAGATGAACAGGAAGATGCTGATGGCGAAGACGACTCCGACAAGCGACTGGATTACCGGCTGGAGGAGGTAGGCGATCAGGTCGGCGCGGACGAGCCATGGCAGGTCGGCGCGCATGGAGGCGCCGATGTGTGTCATTGCCTGGAGGTTGCCTTGCGCCCAGCGGGTGCGCTGGCGAAGCAGGCGCCGTAGCGATGGCACTCCTTGTTGGTTCACGCTGGTGCGGCTGTCGGACACGCTGCGCCAGCTCGCGGCGATCAGACGTAGCCCGAGGTCCTGGTCTTCGGTGAGACGATCGCGCCACGGGCCGCCAGAAGCGGCTTCGGCGACGGAGTCGAGTGCCGCCAGACGGTTGAACTGGCCGTTGCCGCCCATGCCTGCAGTGCCCCACGAGGCACGTCCGGCCTGGAAGAGGAGGCCGTAGACGGAGAACTCGACATCCTGCAGCCACGTCAGCGGGTTGTGGCGGTTGTAGATACGGACGAGTACCTGTAGGCCGCCGACGTGAGGGTCGGCGAAATGCGCTGCGACATGTGCAGGAGCGTGCGCGTCGAGGCGCCCGTCGGCGTCGACGACCACGACAATGACCCGCTCACGCGGCCAACCAGCCCAGCGGCCCGCCGAGAGGACGGTGTCGAGATGGCGCCAGGCCGCATTCAGCGCTGCGGCCTTCCCTGCCCTGGCGTCGGGCGCCACGCGGGTGAGCACATCCAGGTCGGGATCTTCGCGTCGGACGAGGATGTCTGCTGTGCCGTCTGTCGAGCCGTCGTCGATCACGATGATCGTCTTGTTCGTCGCCTCGACGGCCAATAGTCGCTCGACGGAGTCGGAGATCGTCCGCTCCTCGTCGAGCGCCGGTACGAGGAAAACCCACAAGAAGGGACCCGCCGCGACCGGATCAGGGTCGGGGACGATGCGGATCCATCTGCGCGAAGACACGAACAGGATCGCCGTCCACGCAAAGGCCGCGACGATGACCGCGCAGGTCGCGTAGAACAGCGGTTGCGCCCAGGCCGGTAGGCCAGCGAAGGGGTCGACCAGCGCGATCAACGGCCAACCCACTCGTCATGTTCTTCGCGGCGGTCGGGGAGCGTGTTCCGCGCCTCGGCGGGATCGCTCACGAGCCCGAAGGGATACCCGGCTGCCGCCAGTACGACCCTTCGTGAAAAGCCAGGTCCAAACCTGAAAGGCGGTGGTCCGACACCGGCCAGGTATTCAAGCGCTGCCACGACACGGTCGGCTGCCTGGCCATCGCCATAGGGGTTGTCGGATGGATCGACCCGGTGCGCACCCGGATCGGAGAGCACCGCGCCCGCCTCGGCCACGATGGTGTCCGGGCTCGTCCCAACGAGCCTCAGGGTTCCCGCCTCGACGCCCTCGCCGCGCTCCGTGCTCTCGCGGGCGACGAGCACTGGAACGCCCAGAGCGGGCGCCTCCTCCTGGATGCCCCCAGAGTCGGTCACGATCAGTGCCGACCGAGACATCAACCGGGCGAACTGCGCATATGCCAGAGGCTCGGTACGGATCACGTTGGGGTAGGCAGCCAAGGGCAGGCCGAGCTCTGTCCGGACGAGCGGGTTCGGATGAAGTGGCAGTACGAAGCGGCTGCCAGGGCTATTGCTCGCCAACCGCCCGATCGCCTCCGCGATCCGACCCAAGCCACCGTTCCAGTTCTCCCGCCTGTGAGCGGTCACAACGACGTAGGGCGCGCCTGAGCGCACCACATCGGCGACGAGCGGATCCTCGAATGGCAGATCGAGCGCCGCGGCATGGCGGAGCGCGTCTATGCCTGTGTTGCCTGTCACGAACACCTGCTCGTAGCGCACTCCCTCGCGAACGAGGTTCTCGCCGTTGACCGAGGTGGGCGCCAGATGGAAGGCCGCAATCCGCGAGATCAGCTGCCGGTTGAGCTCCTCGGGAAAGGGCGTCAGTGTCGAGAAGGTGCGAAGCCCAGCCTCGACGTGGCCGACAGGAATGCGAAGGTTGAACGCCGCAAGCGCGGCCGCGAGCGCAGAGGACGTATCGCCGTGCACGAGCGTCGCGGCAGGAAACCCGTCACCACGGATCTGGTCACGAGTCGCAACAGCGGCCCCTGTGGCGCCAAAGCGCTCCCGGCAATACGCGTCAAGCCGCTCAAGCACCGATTGGACGAGCCCATTGAGCGTCAATCCAGGATGGCCAACGCCGAGATCGACATCCGGCACGATCCCGGCCAACTCGAGGATCGGCCGAACCAGATCCTGATGCTGCCCCGTGGTGATCACCACCGGGTCGAACCGGCTACTGCGGCGCAGGGCCAACACGACCGGGAACATCTTGATCGCCTCCGGCCGAGTACCGATCAAGACCAGCACATGGCTGAGCTGCCCACCCCCGGCGCGCTCACTCATCGAGGCATCCTGCGTGTCTGCGGCAGAGACATTGGATTGCAATGGATACGGCATCACCCTGGTCGGAGCAAGCCCCCAGGTGGGGCAGCTGCTCCTTCGACGTTCGAGGCGCGACGCGTGGGGAACGGTCGGCCGGTGCCCTCTTCCGGGCCATTGTCAGGCGGTCAGCTTCCGTGCCGCAGGGGTTCGCGCGCGGTGAGTCGTTCGAGTGCCTCGACGGCGTGCTGTGGGTCGGGCATCGCGTCGAACTCGTTCTTGATGCGGTGTGCCGCGTCCCGGAATGTGTCGTCGTGCAGGAGCATGCGAACCGCATCGCGAGCTGAGTCGGCGGTCAGGCGATCAGGCATGAGCCGGACTGCAGCGCCTGCGGCAACGACGCGGTCGGCGTTGTAGAACTGATCGGCGCCTTGGGGGACGATGAGGAGCGGCAGGCCGAATGCGAGTGCACCGAGCGTCGAGCCGGCGCCACCGTGCGTCACGACAGCGGCGCAGTGAGGGAGTAGTAGCTCTTGGGGGATGTAGCGGTGTACGTGGATGTTCGACGGTTGCGGGCCGAGCACCGCGGGGTCGTTTTGCTTGCCTACCGTGACGACGAGATTCAGCGCTTCGTCGCGGAGGCCGTCGAGCAGCGCCCGGAACACGTCGGGGTTGCGGTTGTAGACGGTGCCCAGCGTGATGTAGACGATCGGCAGGCCGCGCAGCGCATCCAGCCACGGGAGGTGCGTCGCCTGTGGCTGAGTCTCGACCGTACAGATGCCCTGCACTGCGCCCGTAACCGCTTCGGGTACCTGGAGGCTCGGTGGGCACACGTCGAGGTACAGGTAGCGGTAGAAGCCACCGAGGGGGTGTGGCGCGAGGCCGTGCGAGCTCCAGAAGGGGGCAGTGGCCTCGCCGGCGGCTCGGATGACGTCGTTCTGGATAGCGGGTCCGAAGCTGTGCTCCACGTACGGGATGCCGACCAAGGTCGCGACGAGCGGTGCGGCGAACTCCGCGACGTCATGTATTGCAAGGTCCGGCGCCCACTGCTCGATGATGTTGATCAGGTCGTTCGCGCGCGGCTCCAGCTCGACCCGGACGAAGAGCTCGGTGAAGACAAAGGGGCGGACCCGCGAAGGAGGAAGCGAGGCAGCAAGACCTCGAACGCGGCGGGCAAGCGGCTCCACGGAGTCCATGTCCAGCCCGACGCGGAACGCCGTGAAGCCTTCCGCTTCCGCTTCGCCGGCGACAGGTTCGCCCGACGCGAACGCCACGTCATGTCCCGCTTCAGCCAAGGCACGCGCGAGCGGCAGCATCGGCCGATAGTGACCCGCCAAAGGTCTGCAGGTCAGGAGCGCACGCATGGCGCAAAGCTATCCCGAGCCCGTGGAGCGGTGTACCGTTCGGCGGGTACCTGCTTCGCGGGTCCTGCTTCACGCCGCGTTAGGGGGCATCGATGTCCTGGCAATGGAGTGCGCATCAGCGGGCCTCTCGTCAACTGGGGGCGGCGCTCGCGGCTCTCGTGGCCGCGGTTCTCGTCGCCTCGCCAGCTGCCGCGATGACGCGGGCAGGGACGTCGCGGGCGGGAGCAGCGAATGCTGCACAGTTGTGCGCGCTTGTGATCCAGATCAACACAAAGTACGGCACGATGAAAAACAAGCGCTTCCTGCCAATCGACAAGGTCCCACCGAGCGCCTGGAAGGCACTCGTCAACGCTGCTGTCGCGGGGCGAAGGCAACTCCTCGCCGTGGCGCCGAGCGAGATCAAGAAGGCGCTGACCGACGAGCTGGCGTGGTTCGCTCGCATAAAGGCCAACCACTATTCCAAGGCGACACCGCTTGGTTCGTGGACGGGCGCCGAAGTCGGCCAGATCACCAACTTCGAGCGCACCAGGTGCGGCATCAAGTTCTAGCTCCCGGCTACCAGGAACGGTCGTGCGCAACGCCGAGCACAGCCGTTTCCTTGCAGCGCTCCATCCGACGAGCAAGAACACGTCGACGCGATGTTCCCGATGCCTGGCCGCGAGCAACGATGCCCGCCGCGTCGAGGTGATCCGCTGCAAACGCGCGGATCTCGAGCCGGCTCATCGAGCGACGACAGCTAGCCCATCGGCGCGGGGCAGGCACACCAGCCTGCGCCAGTATGCGCGAATGACGCTCGAGCGAAACCGACGAGCGATGGCCGAGGTGAGGACGTCACCGCGCCAGCGACCCCGATCAGGACATTGGCGCGAGCAGCACGTAGACGATCAGCAGCAATACCAGTAGCGCTGGGATGAGCATGACGAACAAGGGTCGCGCAAGCACCGAGAATGCGCTCGCGAAGGGCGGGCGGTGGCCGCGCTCTCCGACTCATGTAGAAGTCCCCGGCAGCCACAGCGGCGGCGGCCGTCGCAAACAGGCTCCATTCCCAGGTGTCGGTCAGCGCCAGGCCTACGAGCGCTGCTACGAAGGCGAACACCGTGAGCGGGATCGTCCACCTCCGAAGCACGCAGGGAGTCTAGGGTGGCCGCCCTGCGTGCGACTGCGCTGCTCGGCGCGCTCGGCGAACCGCAGTCCGCGCGGCAGAAACGCGTCGGACGACAACCGCCCGATGCCCCAGTGTTCAGGAATTTCGCATGAGTGCCTCGCACACACAAACGAAGAGGTCGTGCCCGGGCTAGGTGGTTCCCCTGATGTCCATCGGGCTCGTCGGTGCAAGCCTGGTGACAGTACCGCGGTAAGAGGAGGTGGGCATGGACGGAGGCAAGGCGCGCCTACCACCACGCTGGTTCATCAAGTCGTTCTGGCACGTGCACCGACGAGTCGTGCGAGCGAGCGGTGGCCGCAAGGGGTTGTGGGTTCCGCGCCCGGGTAAGTGGGGCGCCTTGCGGCTCACTACGACAGGCCGACGCAGCGGCGAGCCGCGGAGCGTGATTCTCGGCTATTACGAGGACGGGCCCAATCTGGTCTCGATGGCCATGAATGGCTGGGGTGCCGCCGAGCCGGCCTGGTGGCTGAACCTGCAGGCCGATCCCCAGGCGGTCGTCGAGCTGGCAGGCGGGATCCGGCGCGAGGTGCTCGGCAAGCCCGTAGTCGGCGGGGAGCGTGAACGGCTGTGGCAGCGCTGGCGTGAACTGGACAAGAACCTCGACAGTTACGCCGTGCGACGCCCGCAAGAGACGGCGGTCGTCGTCTTCGAGCCGCGCGCGCCGGCCGAATGAGCCTCGGATGCGCCAGGCCTCCTTCGTTCACTACAGTCACGAACGGGAGGGACCCCAGTGACCAACGAACCCGCAGCGAAGAGTCGCCCGGCGGCCGCGACGCCGGTCCTACTCGCGGGCGGCAACCCTCGGATCGCGAAGGCCGACGGCGACGCCCCAGTGCAGGCCTACATCGCGGCGATGCCGGGCTGGAAACGCGACGTCGGGCGCAGCCTCGACGCGCTCATCGTGCGCACCGTGCCCAACGTGCACAAGGCCGTGAGGTGGAACTCGCCCTTCTATGGCATCGAGGGCCAGGGCTGGTTCCTCAACTTCCATTGCTTCACGAAGTACGTCAAGGTGGCTTTCTTCCGCGGCACGTCGCTGCGTCCACTCCCCCCTGGCGAATCCAAGAACAAGGACGCGCGCTACCTCGACATCCACGAGAACGACCAGCTCGACCAGGAGCTCGTGGCGAGTTGGATTGGGCAGGCATCGGCGCTGCCCGGCTGGGTCCCGTAGCGTCGGGCTTCCTCGACCCGGAAAAGCATCGCCGACGCCTGTGCGATGCAGGTCAGCGACCTGGCCGAATGGGCCCGCGGCCTCGACGAGGCCCGTTTCGGGGGTCATTCGCGAGCACCGGCGCATGCTGCGCTCGCGTATCCCGCGAGCTTGGTCGTCGGCCGGTGCCGTGGGGGTTGCTAGTCGAAGGCGGGAAAGACGTGGTCGTGGAGGAGTTGGAGCTGCTCGTCCATCGGGGGTAGCCCAGTGATGGGTCGGCCTGACCAGCGCTCGACGAGGAAAGGGTCTGCCAGTCCGAGCGCGATGTGGTTGTAGCCGTGGGGGAGAAAGTCGCGCCGGATCCGCTCGATCCACTCCTGCGGCGTTCCCGCGAGTGAGAGCTGGGCGCCGACGCTGGCCGGCACGAGCGCGAGGGCACTGTCGATGTCTCCGCGGCCGAACGCCTCCACGACCGGCTCGACTTCCGCGAACGGGATGCCGTGCCGCTCGACGAGCTCGGGCGGCATCGAGGAGATGTAGAAGGCGGCTGCGACGCTGGCGCCTCCGCGCGCAGCCTCACCGTCCATCGAGATCGCTCCCAGGATCGAGGCGCAGAAGTCGAAGTCGCTGTCGAGTGTCCGATCGACCCGGCCGGCCCCCTCGCGCACCATCTCGGCCGGATGCCTCCGGCGATTCTTGACCGAGCCTACGCCTGCCCGACAACCTCACAAACATCCACGCTGACGAACGTCGCCGGCGCATCGGGCATATCGCGGAGGCGGTTGAAGGTCGCCTCCGCTGCTCGAGCGTCTTCCTCCGTATCGAAGAGCCAGAGGGAATGTTGGATGTCGTCACCCTCGAGGTTCCGCGCCCAATAGCCGCCTGCCGAGCCGGCCATGCCCTGCAGCATCGCCACACCCCTCTCAGCGATCATCGAGAGCGCCTCGTCAGCCCGCTCCGGCTTGAGCTTGACCCGTCCGACGACTGCGTGCATGGTCTCTCCTCTCTCGCAGCTCTCTCACCCGCTGAGAAGGCTAGTCCCTTCGGCTGGGTGACCAGGGAACATTCGTGAGCCTTCGGGCGACCTGCCCTATTCGGTCCCCACGAGTCGCCCCGACCGAGATTGTGGGAAAATCTGCCCGCCCAAGGGAGGGTGTGGGTGGAAGGTCTGACCAAGCTTGCCCCCGGAGCCGAGAACGTGGGCATCACCCAGCGACCGGAGCCGCGAGCCCGCGACGGATATGTCGTTCTCCGCGTCGAGGCGGCTGGGGTGTGCGGCACGGACATCCATATCGCGGATGACGAGTTCCGCCCGTGGCCGCCGGTGACGATGGGGCACGAGGTGTGCGGAGTGGTCGTCGAGCTAGGGGCAGATGTCGATGCCAGCCTGCTCGGTCGGCGAGTTGTGTCGGAGACGTACTTCTCCACCTGTGGCACCTGCGACTACTGCCGCGCAGGGCGAATCAACCTCTGCCTGGAACGGCGGTCGATCGGTTCCGCGGTCGATGGAGCGTTCGCGCCCAGGTTGCTGGTACCGGCTCGCGGTGTCCACGGTGTGCCGGACTGGTTGTCGAGCGCTGCGGCGTCGATGGTCGAGCCGTTGGCCTGCGTGTGCAACTGCCTGCTCGACCCACCCCGCGTGACGGCCGGGGATCAGGTGTTGGTGGTCGGGCCAGGGCCGATCGGGTTGCTTGCCGCGCAGGTCGCACGAAACTGCAAAGGCCACGTGCACATCCGAGGAACCGAGCGGGACACCAACCGCCTCGCCAAGGCGCGCGAGCTTGGCTTCCAGACGAATGTGGCGCCCGAAGAACTCGACCGTGTCTTCGACGTCGTCGTCGAATGCTCCGGAGCAGCCTCGGGGATCGCGTTCTGCCTCGACCACGCCCGACGCGGCGGACGCTACGTGCAGATCGGCCTCACCGGCCATGACGTCTCCGTGCCCTTCGACGAGCTCTGCTTTCGCGAGCTCACGCTGACCTCGGGAAACGCTTCGACCCCGACCTCCTGGCTCTCCGCGCTCGAGCTGGTCGAACAAGCCGACGTCCAGCTCGAAACCCTGGTAACGGCCGTGATGCCGCTCTCCGACTGGGAGCTCGCCTTCTCGACAACCCGGTCAGGCGACGGCATCAAGATCGTCATCGACCCGCGCTGACAGCGCTCGCTCCGACGTTCGTCTCTCCCGACCAAGACGCCCGCCGCAAGGCAACCGAGTCCGATGCCGGTTACCCGGCGAGGTTAGGGTGAGGGCGATCATGGGTGGGAGCGAGGAGCGCCGTCGCAGCGCCGTCGTGTTTGGGGCGCGGAATCTCGGCAGATCCGTGATCGAGCTGTTGCACGCCGACGGCTGGGCCGTGGCGGGTGTGGCGAGATCGGATGTGACGCTCGAGGGCGTCACCGCCTCGGGAGCGCTTGCCCTCCGCGGAGACGTCACGGATCAGGAGAGCGTGAGGAACGTGTTGGAGCAGGTGGCCACCGCGCACGGCGGCATCGACCTGGTAGTGAATGCCGCCTCGGCATACGGGGGTGATCGCAGCGGCCCGTTCGGCGGTGGCGAGATCGCCGAGGCTCAGCCCGAGGCGTTCGACGCGTGGGCCGCCGCACCGGCGCGCTCGGCCTTCGCTTTCCTCTCGGCCACAGGCCAGTTCCTGCTCGCGCAAGGAACACCCGCGACGGTCGTTCAGGTAACCGGCGGCTCCTCCCGGCGTGCTTCGAGCGGGCGAGGGCTATGGGCAGCGGGCGCCTTCGGCGTCAGAGCGATCACACACGCCGCTGCACTCGAACTGCGCGAGCAAGGCATCCACGTCGCGCTCCTGATCGTCGACGCCGGCATCGAGCCGCTGACCGGCGCGAAACCCGGGCAGAACGCCGAGGCGCTCGCCGACCCAGGCGAACTGGCCGCCGCCGTGCTCTTCCTCGCCAACCAGGGAGCACGCGCTGCAACACACGAACTGCAGGTAACACCACTGGCCGAACGCTGGGTCCCCTAGCCACAGACTGCTCTCTCTGCAGCACCGTCGACGTGAAGCCCGGGCCCAAACCCACACGGGCGGATGGGCGAGGCCCGGGCTTGCGCGTCCGGGTGACCGGTGCTCACCCGGTCTCCCCCTCGTCACGAGCGGCCGTCTCCCCCAGGAGGGACCAAAGGATCAGGTCGCACCCCGAGCCTTGCACGTGGCCCCACCCTGCGGAAGGGGCTTCACCGGACCGGCACCGGGAAGACCCCAGCTGATCGCCTCGCGGCTGGTGCCAGGTGGGACAATGTGTTCATGCCGCCCGACCACACACAGCCCCAGATAACCGACATGGGGCCGAGGACGCAGCCGACCTCAGGCCCCTTCGACTCTCTCCATGACGCCCCGTGCACCGAGTGCGAGCGGCCGATCGGCGAGACGGGGCGCTGGTACCCGGACGGAACGAGCGGGCTACTGCCCTACTGCAAGCCATGCGCCGAGATCGAGTTCCCGGTGATCTGACCGGGTCGGAGACACGGTGCGTCGCGTCCCCGACCCGTGCAGATCGATCTCTCGTTCGACGGTCGGCGGGTACAGGTGGAAGTTCGACCAAGGCCCGCCTCGTTGAGGATCCAACCAGCGTCCGGCACGGAGTACCTCTCGCACGCCGCGGCGGCGTCCTCGGGCGAGAACGTGTTCACAAACCCTGAGGTGAGCTCATCGAGCGTCAGCGGGGCGACGCCGTGCCACGTGTACGGATGCGCCAGGACCTGGGAGCCTAGGGGAGCTGGTTGAGCTCGAGTAGCAGGGCGCGCAGTTGGGCAAACCGCCTCTGGCCGAGCTTCTGGGCCCACTCCCGCTCCATCTCGCCGACGGCTTCGCGGATCACGCGCGCCGCCGCCTCGCTACGAGGCGTCAGAACGATACGTCTCGACCGCATGTCCTCCGGATCGGGGCGTCGCTCGATGTAGCCGAGGCGCTCGAGCTCCCCCAGCAGGTAGTTCAGCGCCTGCTTGCTCATCCGCAGTTGCACCGCCAGGTCGGACGGCCGCATGCCCTGAGGTCCCGGGTACTGGAGGACGGTCAGGTGCGCGCTGACGAGATCGTCGAAACCACGCTCGTGAAGGCGTTCGAGCATCCGTTGCCGCACCGCATCCAGGGGCATCCGTAGGAGCGCGCCGATCAGCGGTGGGCCGAAAGGCGAACTCTCCGGCCGATTGGTAAAAGCGCTTGACGACTGCTGGTCTGTCATATATCGTAAAGTGACTTTATCAGTTCGATCTGACAGGAGAGCCGAGATGCCGACGAAAACGTCTGAAGAGATCAGGATCGGGTCACTCGCGATTCGGTTCCTCGTCGAAGGCGACGCCTCGGGAGGAACCGTCGCGGTCTTCGAGTTCGACGTTCCAGCCGGTGCGAAGCTACCGATCGCCCACAGCCACGACGGGTACGAGGAGACGATCTACGGCCTCCGCGGCGTGATGACCTTCACGATCGAGGGCACGCCCCACGACATCGGGCCCGGAGATGCGGTCTGCATCCCTCGTGGCGCAGCCCACCGCTTCGACAACCACGGGGACGTCGACGCCACAGCCCTTGCGATCGTCAGCCCCGGCATCCTCGGGCCGGACTACTTCCGGGAACTGGCCGCCGTCGTGCAGGCAGCGGCCGGCGGCCCACCCGATCCCAGCGACATCGCCGCCGTGATGCGCCGGCACGGGCTTACCCCGGCACCCTGACAACAACAGGCTGCCGCAGCACGCCTCCGTCCCCGCCGCGGCCACCACCCACCGGGCCGGCACGCGTGAACCGCGAGCGAACCCGGCGGAGCACGACGAGCCTCTCGGGCCGCGTCCGGCGGGGCTTGCGCTGGGTAACCTTGGTCGGCTCGATCCTGCTTTCGGGGGCGAGATGAGCTTCGACAGTCCGTTGTTGCTGGTCACCCTGCTCGTCGTTCCGGCGACGCTCGGCGTCGTGATGCTCGCACGGCGCCGTGACTCGCGGTTTGCGGTCGCCTTTCCGAACCTGCCGGTGCTGGCGCGGGTTGCGGGTCGTGAGGGGTCGTGGCGGCGCGCCGTACCCCTCGTGGCGCTGCTGTCGGCGCTCGCGGCGATCGGTGTCGCCGTCGCCAGACCGCACGTGTCGCTGCGTGTGCCCACCGAGCGCGCAACGGTGGTGTTGGTGCTCGACACGTCGCGCTCGATGCTGTCGGAGGACGTTCGCCCATCTCGTCTCGAGGCGGCCAAGGAGGCGGCCCAGACGTTCATGGAGCACGTGCCCGAGTCCCTGCGTGTGGGGCTGGTCACCTTCTCGGGTGACGTGACCGTTCCGGTGGTGCCGACGAAGGACCACGCGCGCGTGCGCGACGCCGTGGCGGCAGTTGACCCGTTTGCGGGCGTCGGTGGCGGAACTGCGATCGGTGATGCCGTCGCCAGAGCGGTCGAGCTCGGGACAACGACGCTCTCACGCGACGAAGAGGGCGTCCTGCCCGGGGAGATCGGCGGTCTGGTGTCGATCCTGTTCCTCTCCGACGGGCGACAGAACCGCGGCATCCTACCCCCGCTCGAGGGCGCAGCAATCGCGCAGGAGGCCGGCATCGCCGTGCACACGGTGGCGCTCGGCAGTGACGGGTCGTCGCAGGGTCCGGGGCTCCGCGGCGGCGGCTCGTTCGGCGGCGGCTTGAATCGCGCGCCCGATCCCGAGACGCTCGAGGCGATCGCGAAGCTGACCGGCGGCGAGTTCACCTGGGCGCGCACTGCGGAGGAGCTGAATGCGGCCTACTCGGACCTCGGCGGCCGCTTGGGCCGCTCCCCGCAACGCACAGAGGTGACGGCCGCATTCGTCGCAGCCGGCGCTGTAGCGCTGCTCATCGGGGCCTTGTCCGGGGCGTTCTGGTCGCCGCGCCTGCCCTAGATGCCTGAGATGCACCGAACCCCGCGCCTACCGGATCCGATGCAGCGCGAGGCCGTACGGGAGCTGCTCCCGCCGATCGATCAACAGATCGATCTCGTCGACTCCACGTATCGCGAGATGGCGCGCGGCGACGTCGAGCTTCCACCGAAGATCGGGATTCACACCCGACCGAACAGCTTCATCCACGCAATGCCCGCCTATCTGCGGAACGCCGACGTTGCCGTGCTGAAGTGGGTCTCGGGCTACCCGACGAACCCCGCCCGCGGGCTGCCGTACATCACCGGCGTCCTCGTCGTGAACGACCCTGAGACCGGCGTTCCGCTGGCCATCATGGACGCGGCGGAGATCACGGCCGCACGGACTGCCGCCGCGAGTGGTGCCTGCATCCGCGCCTGGGCGCCGAACGGGTGGAGTCGTGCAGCGATCCTCGGCTGCGGTGAGCAAGGGCGGTATCACGCCGCCGTGCTCCGGGCGCTCAACCCCTCGGTCGAGATCGTCGGGTACGACCCCGAAGCGTCGCGCGCGGCCAACCTCGCGGAGGGAGTCGTCGTCGCCGGGTCTGCACAGGAGGCCGCGGCGGACGCCGAGATCGTCGTCACGGCCGGCCCGATCATGGAGGACGCGGCGCCACCAATGCGGGCGACATGGCTCGGCGATCGGTGGCTGCTCCTGCCGATCGACTTCGATTTCTACGTCTCGGATGAAGTCGTGGGCGCCGCCGACATGTTCGTCACCGACGACGTCGATCAGTACGGCTCTTACCGCGGGTTTGGGTACTTCGGAGGCTGGCCCGAGCCCGTTGCTTCGGTCGGGGTGGCGCTCGAGCGCAGCTTGGCTGCCGACCGTGTCGTCGCATGCAACCTCGGGGTCGGCGCACTCGACGCGGCGTTCGCGAGGGTCGTCTTGGAGCGATCGGGATTCGGGCCACCATGAGTAGACCTGGTCGAGCAGGGCACCGCGACCAGCTGAGTCTTGTTATGAATCGGCGGTGTCCGGCAAACCCGAATCTCGCCGAGCCAGGGCGCCCGAGCCGAGTCGCCATCTGAGAGTCGGACCACCGCGCGGGTGACGCGACAGGCGGCATCTCGACGCGCGCCGCGTCCCGGCCTTGTCCTGACGGTGCTCGCGGTCGGCGGCGGCTCGTACGCCATGCTGCAGTCGCTCGTCGTGCCGGCGCTGCCCACCCTGCAGCACGATCTCGACACCACCCCCACAGGGGTGACCTGGATCTTCACGGCGTACCTGCTGGCCGCGTCCGTGGCGACGCCGATCGCAGGCCGGCTCGGGGACATGTTCGGCAAGAAGCGCACGCTCGTCGTCGTGTTCGCCGGTCTGGGCGGCGGCACGTTGCTCGCCGCCCTCGCGACGACGCTGCCCGTGCTGATCGGCGCCCGCGTGATCCAGGGCCTCGGCGGGGCGATCTTCCCGCTCGCGTTCGGGATCGTTCGCGACGAGTTCCCGCGAGAGCGCGTGGCAGGTGGCATCGCGCTCATCTCCGGCCTGCTCGGGATCGGGGCTGGGCTCGGGATCGTGCTCGCCGGGCCGATCCTGGCTCACCTCGACTATCACTGGCTGTTCTGGATCCCGCTCGGGCTGATCGTCGTCACGACCCTCGCGACGATGCTGGTGATCCCGGAATCGCCTGTCCGGGCCCCTGGCAACGTCAACTTCGTCAGCGCGATCCTGCTGTCCCTCTGGCTGATCTGCCTGCTCGTGTCGATCAGCGAGGCGCCGCGATGGGGTTGGCTCTCAGCCCGCACGGTCGGACTCTTCGCCGCGGCCGTGGTCCTCGCGATCGTGTGGATCCGGGCCGAGACGCGCTCTCGCACGCCACTCGTGGACATGCAGATGATGCGGCTACGCGGCGTGTGGACGACGAATCTCGCGGGCTTCCTGATCGGGTTCGGGATGTACAGCTCCTTCGTGCTCATCCCCCAGTTCGTCCAGACCCCGCCCTCCAGCGGCTACGGCTTCGGCTCGTCCGTGACGCAGGCCGGTCTCTTCCTGATCCCTTCCACGCTGACGATGCTGGTCGCCGCCCCCGTGGGCGGCCGGCTCTCCGGGCGGTTCGGCTCGAAGGTGCCCCTGGTTCTCGGAGCATCGATCACGATGCTCGCCTTCGTGCTCCTCGCCCTCGCCCACTCGGCCCACTGGCAGATCTACCTCTCGTCGCTGCTGCTCGGTACGGGCGTCGGCTTCGCGTTCGCCTCGATGGCGAACCTGATCGTCGAGGCTGTCCAGCCCGATCAGACAGGCGTGGCGACGGGAATGAATGCGGTCATGCGCACGATCGGCGGAGCGGTCGGTGGACAGGTTGCGGCGACCATCCTCGCAGCGACCCTCCTGGCGGACGGGCTTCCGGAGGAACAGGGCTACACCCTCTCCTTCGCCGTCATGGCCATCGCGCTCGCGGCGGGCGTCGCAGCCTCACTGGCCGTTCCCGGCGGAAAGCCACACCGGGAGCGCCGCGTCACCCTCGCCGAGCCGAGCGTCTCCCTCGAATGACCGCGCCCTCGACACCACACATCGTGGTCGGTATCGACGGCTCCCCCGAAGCCGACGCCTCGCTTCGCTTCGCCCTCGAAGAAGCAGGGCTCCGCGGCCTGCCGCTCCGCGTCGTCTGTGCCTGGGAACCGCCCGCGTCGGCCTACGTCGGAGAGGCCTTCGCAGCGACGCCCGACGTCTTCGTCGCGGCCGAAGCCCATGCGGAGGACGTGCTGCGCGCGGCGCTCGAGCGCCTCCCGCCCCACGATGTCCAGGTCGAGGCGATTTCGATCGAAGGTCATCCGGCGACCGTCCTCGTCGAGCAGGCCGCCGACGCCGAGCTTCTCGTCGTCGGCTCCCGGGGCCGCGGAACCACCAAGAGCCTCATGCTCGGCTCCGTCAGCAACGACGTCGCCCGCCACACTCCATGCCCGCTCGTGATCGTCCCGGACCGCCGGCGCCATTGCGAGCCACCTCGACGTGTTGTGTGATGTGGATTCGGCAACACTTCGCCCTGGCACGCTTCAGCCGGGTGCCTGAGACCTTCCCGATCCTGTGGCAACGACCGACGAGGGGCAGAGCGAGTGAGTACAGGGGCTGAGCTACACATTGCTTCGAGCCTCGACCGGCTGGGGACGGAGACGGCGTTCTCGGTGCTGGCGCATGCGAAGGAGCTCGAGCGCGCCGGGATGGACGTGATCCACCTCGAGATCGGCGAACCGGACTTCGACACGCCGTCTCACGTGCGCGATGCGGCGTGCGAGGCGATTCAGGCAGGTCACACCCACTACTGCCCCTCGGCAGGGTTGCCCGAGCTGCGTGAGGCTGCGGCCGCCTATCTCTCGCGCACCCGCGCGATCCCGGTCGAGCCGGAGCGAGTGCTGGTCGGGACCGGCGCGAAGCCGTTCCTGTTCTTCGGTGTGCTTGCCGTCTGCGATCACGGCGACGAGGTCGTGTACCCGGATCCCGGGTTCCCGATCTACGAGTCGGCGGTCCGATTCGCGGGCGCAACGCCGGTGCCGCTGCCACTGCACGAGGAGCGGGACTTCTCGTTCGACCTGGACGAGCTGGCAGCCGCGCTCAGCCCCCGTACGAAGCTCGTGATCCTGAACTCACCGCAGAACCCGACCGGTGGCGTCATCCGCCCCGAGGAGATCGCGTCCGCCGCGCGGTTGATCGCCGAAACGGGGGCTTGGGTGCTCTCCGACGAGGTCTACTCGCAGATGATCTACGACGGTGAGTCCGCCTCGATCGCCGCCGAGCCCGAGATGCTCGACCGAACGATCCTGCTCGACGGCTGCTCCAAGACGTTCGCGATGACCGGCTGGCGCTGTGGCTTCGCAGCGGTGCCCGAGCGGCTCGTCGATCCGCTCGTCCGCTTCTTCGTCAACTCCACGTCGTGTGTGCCGCCGTTCGTGCAGCACGCGGCGATCAGCGCCCTGGACGGATCGATGGACGAGCCCAGGGCGATGGTCGAGGAGTTCCGCCTTCGTCGCAACCTGGTCGTCGACGGCCTCAACTCTCTCCCCGGTGTCACCTGCCGACTACCGGCGGGCGCCTTCTACGTGTTCCCGAACGTCGTCGGGGTACCCCTCCCCGCAGAAGAGCTGGCCAGGAGGCTGCTCGACGAGGCCGGCGTGGCAGTCCTCGCCGGCACGGCCTTCGGGCAGGTCGGAAAGAACAACCTCCGCATCTCCTACGCGAACTCACAAGAGAACCTTGGCCGCGCAATCGAGAGAATCCGGGCGTTCCTCGACTCGCTCTAGGCCCGACCCCGATCGGCGAGACCACGCCCGGGCGCGATGAGCGTCCCCGCGTGCGTGGGGCGGGTCAAGTCCGGATCGTCAGGCTCTCGAGGTCGCTCGGGTAGTCGGTGATGATGTCGATCCCGTCGGGGGTGACGACAACCGTGTCGGAGTGGCGGAAGCCGCCGATCTCGCTCGAGTAGATGCCCGGCTCGATTGTGAACACCATCCCCGGCTCGATCGGCGTGTGGTCGCCGAGGTCGAGGAAGGGCGCCTCGTGGTTCCGCAGGCCGATTGCGTGACCCGTGTGCTGCCTCCAGTACGGCAGGAGATCGTTGTCCTCGAAGTAGCGCATCACGGCGCCGTCGACGTCGGCGCAGGTGACACCCGGGCGCAGCGCATCGAACGCCACCTGCTGCGCGGCAACCGTGTGGTCGAACAGGCGCCGCATCTCGTCTGTCGGCGCACCGATGACCATCGCCCGCTCGAGCTCGGCGTTGTACCCCCAGATGGGGGCGCTGGTCTCCGTCACGAGCACGTCGCCCTCGCGGAACTCGATGTTGTGCGCCACGGCGTGCGCCCACGAGCTTCTCTTCCCGATCTGGCCGCGGTACCCGGCCGACACCCCGTCGGCGGACCCCTGCTGCCCCCCGTAGCGCGAGCCGAGCGCCTCGAGCATGGCCAGCGTCGCCTCGTGTCCCGCCCGCAGGCCGGCCTCGGCCTCGGTCGCTCCCGGGCGGGTGTACTGCTGCAGGAGACGATGCGCGTGCTCGCACCACCTGGCGCTCTCCCGGATCAGCGCCACCTCGGTATCGCTCTTGCGCACCATCATCCCCTCGATGAACGGTGCAAGCGGGGTCACCGGGGATTCGGTGACCTCGCTCAGGGCCGGCCCCCGGTAGCCGAGGATGCCGGGATACCCGTCCTGGTCGGCCCCCACCCCGCGCGTCATCCCCAGCTCGAGGAGCAGCTTCCCGAGGATCCGCAGCGGATGCTCGATGCCCGGGTACTCGGGATAGGAAGCCACGCGTTCGAAGTCGGTCTCGGCGCGCACTCGCTCGACCTCGAACTCGGGCACGAAGACAGCGATCTCCCCGGCCGCATCGCCGACGACCGCGACCGGCCGCTCCGTGGCCAGGAAGCCGAAGCCGGTGAAATACCGGATGTGGTGCTCGTCGAAGAGCACGAACCCGGCGAGCTTCAGGTCCTGAACACGCCGCCGAAGCGTCTCACGCCTCGCGCGCAACTCTTCGGCTGGAATCCCGTCAGGTGGTTGCATCGATCGGGTGCATAGGGTTCGCCCGGCGACGGAGCGTACCCGACGACTCGAGCCCCCAAGTTCTTATCCGTCTGTCCGCCACACCGTGTCCGAACGAGCTCGTCGAGTCGCACAGGCGTCACCGAGGGAGCCGGCCGGCTGCGTGCTCGAGCGCGGTGCGGGCGTCGCGGCTCAGGGCTCGGACGATCTCGGCGGCCGGTCGAGCTTCGGCGAGGCGATGGGTCTGGCCGGCCCAGAGGTTGAATCCGTCGGCGTCGCCACGCGACCGTGCCTCGGCCCGCAGCGGCGCGGTTGCGTGGTGAATGTGCGGGTAGGCGGCGGGAGCAGCCGCGCTGTGGTCCTGGAGGAAGCGGTTGACGAGACCGCGTGCTCGGCGGCCGCTGAAGGCGCGGGTGATCGCCGTCGGCGTCTCGCCGGCCAGTGCGGCCACGTGCGCTGGATCGGTGCCCGCCTCGGGCGCGCGCAGGAACGCAGTGCCCACCTGTGCGGCGGCGGCGCCCGCGGCCAGCACGGCGGCGACGGCGGCCCCGTCTGCGATGCCGCCGGCAGCCACGAGAGGAAGATCGATCCGGCTGCTGACGAGCCGTAGCAGCGCCAGCACACTCAGCTCTTCGCCTGCGTCGTGGTCGGCCCAGGATGCGCGGTGCCCGCCCGCTTCGAAGCCCTGCAGCACGAGCACGTCGGCGCCGGCGTCACGCGCCGCGCCTGCTTCGGCAACGTCGGTCACCGTCACCCAGACCTCCGACCCACGACGCTGCAGCCGCTCGATCGTCTCCGGGGTGGGACAGCCGAAGGTGAAGGAGACGACGGGGACGGGCTCCTCGTGCAGGATCGCCAGCTTGTCCTGCCAATCGTCGTCGTCGAAGCGAGGCTCCCCGAGCTCGACGCCGTAGTGCTCCGCCTCGGGTCGCAGGCGATCGAGATAGCGTCCGATCGCTGCCTCGTCGACCTGCCGCCCGCCCGGAACAAACACATTGACGCCAACGGGAAAGGACGTGCGGTCGCGAACATCGCGAAGCCGGTCGCGGAGTGTGCCGGCGCTCACGTACCCGGCGGCCAGGAAGCCAAGACCCCCCGCTTCGCTCACGACCGCAGCAAGCTCCGGCGTCGACGGCCCTCCCGCCAACGGAGCGAGCACGATCGGATGTTCGAGGTCGTCGAGGATCACAGCCGCATGCCGAATCGAGCCTACTCGCTCGGATGAGGCGTATCGCTTCTTGTTGCCTCCGGGGCTCGGGTCGTGCGGTCAGGGCGGAGGTGCGGTCGTGCTCGGGTCATGCTCCGCGCGGGCCAGCACCGGTTGTCGAGGGTACTTGGCGGCGATCGTCTCGTTGCGGCAGAGAAGGTACCGCTGTCCGCGCCGGCCATGGATCTCGCGCACGAACGAGCACGAGCAACAGAGGCTCTCGAACATGGGTGCCGCTGAACCCGGTTGAGGTGGAAGGCTAGAGTCGGTCGGCATGCGGGTCTGCTCGCTGTTACCGAGCGCAACGGAGATCATTGCGCAGCTCGGGTTGATCGACTCGCTCGTCGGCGTCTCCGAGGAGTGCCGCTGGCCGCCCGAGGTGGCCGGCAAGCCAGTCGTCACCGCCGCCAGAATCGACCCTTCGACGCTCACGAGCCTCGAGATCGACGAGGCCGTGCGCGACTCCATCAAGGACGGCGGCTCGCTCTAGGACACGGTGATCGCGCACGAGCCCGAGCTCGTGGTGATCGCGCCGTGCGGATTCGACGCCGAAGCGGCAGCCGACCGCGCCACCGAGCTTCGCCTTCCCTGCCCCGCCGTCGCCGTAGACGCCGACAGCTACTAGTCCCGGCCCGCCCCGCGCCTCGCCGAAGGCGTCCGCCAACTCGCCCACCTCCTCCACCCGGAGACCACTCAAGACCCCGGTCTGCCGGAAATCACACTCCCGACGATGCGCCCCAAACTGCACCACCCGGCGTAGGTCCGATGCCGGCCGTTATCGGTGATGCCACTCCGCGATCCGACGAGGGCTCTCCGTGGGCGGCGCAGCTGCCGTGCTCTGTTGCTCGAGCCCGTGACGGCGATACGATCGAGCCGGTGGACGTCGTCAACCTTCACGCCGACCCGACGTGGGAACGCGACAACGACCGCGCCGGCTACCGCCATCGGGTCACAGCCGTCGGTCGGCAGCTCGGTGCGAGCCTGCTCGGCGGCAGCCTGTACGAACTACCGCCCGGCGAGAAGACGTGGCCCTACCACTACGAAACCGGGTGCGAAGAGTGGCTGCTCGTCGTCTCCGGGCACCCGACGCTGCGGACACCGGAGGGAGAACAGGAGCTCGAACCCGGTGATCTCGCGGTCTTCCCCGAAGGGCCCTCGGGGGCTCATCAGGTGAGCAACCGGTCCGATCGACCCTGCCGCGTCCTCATCCTTTCCTCGAAAGCACCGTTGGCGATCGTCCACTACCCCGACAGCGGAAAGGTTGGTCTCTGGTCGCGAGCCGACGGATACCAGGCGATGCTGGCACGAGAGCCCGAGCTCGACTACTGGCACGGCGAAGACTGAGCAGAGCAGGCCGCTCCTGCATTCGCGCTCTTCCCCTGCGCTCTGGATGGTCCGGGCACCGCTGTCCGCCGGAATGAGTGCGGGTGGGATCGCGTTGTCGATCGACAGAGGGTCGGTGGTGTCTCGCGGGAGTGAGGTCGATGGCAAAGGCGTATGCGTTCAAGGACTATGGTGGGCCGGAGACGCAGGCGTTGGTAGAGCTGCCGAAACCGGTGCCGAGCGCGGGTGAGCTGCTCGTTGCCGTGCGTGCGGCGGGGGTGAATCCCGTCGACTGGAAGTACCGGGCCGGCTATCTGCGCGAGTTCGTCCCGCTGGAGCTGCCGGCGGTGTTCGGTTCGGAGCTGGCCGGTGTCGTCGAGCAGATCGGCGAGGGCGTCGACGGTTTCGCCGTCGGCGACGAGGTGTTCGGCAGTCCCAGTACCGGCGGCTACGCCGAGTACTCGCTGCTGACGGTTGCGGGTGCCGCGCGGAAGCCGGCCGGGGTGTCGTTCGTCGACGCAGCAACGCTCCCGGTGGCGGCGGCCACCGCCTACGACGGTGTCCACCAGCTCGGCCTGCACAAGGGCGAGGTGCTGCTGGTCAACGGCGTCGGCGGTGGTGTCGGCGTTGCTGCCGCGCAGATCGCGCGCGGACTGGGAATCGAGGTGATCGGCACCGCCAGCGCCGGCAAGAGCGAGTTCGTCGAGTCGCTCGGCGCCAGGCACGTGACGTACGGCGACGGTGTGGCGGACAGGGTCCGCGCGATCGCGCCCAACGGCGTCGACGCGATCTTCGACCTGATCGGCGGCGACGCCCTGCGCAGCATCGCCGGCCTGGTCGGCGATCCCTCGAGACTGATCACCTCGGCGGACCCGGCGACAGCGGCCGAGTACGGAGGCAGCCCGGTCGCACGGGCACGCACCAGCCAGGTGCTCGAAGCGGTCGCCGGGCTCGTCGAGTCCGGCTCGCTCAACCCCTTCGTGACCAACGTCTTCCCCCTCGACGAGGCCGCCGACGCGCTCGCCCTCGTCGAAGCCGGACATGCTCAGGGCAAGGTCGTCCTCGAGATCACCTGAACCAGGGCCTGGAAGCGTTCACCCGCGGCCGATGAACGGCATCTTCGTCGCCATCACCGTCATGAACTGCACGTTGGCGTCGAGCGGCAGGGTGGCCATGTAGACCAGCGCCCGCGCCACGTGAGCCGCGTCGATCGTGGGTTCGCGCTCGACTGCGCCATCCGCCTGAAGCACACCGGTCGTGACCATCCGCTCCGTCATCTCGGTGGCCGCGTTACCGATATCGATCTGCCCGCAGGCGATGTCGAACTCGCGGCCGTCGAGGGAGGTCGATCGTGTGAGGCCCGTGATGGCGTGCTTCGTCGCCGTGTAGGGCGCAGACTGCGGGCGGGGCACGCTTGCCGAGAGCGAGCCGTTGTTGATGATTCGTCCGCCGCGAGGCGACTGACGCTTCATGATTCGAAACGCCTCTCGGGTGCAGAGGAAGGCACCGGTGAGGTTCGTCTCGACGACCGACGTCCATTGATCGAAGGCAACGTCGTCGAGGGGCAAGGCAGGCGCGCTCACACCGGCATTGTTGAACAGCAGGTCGAGCCGACCGAATCTCGCGTCGATCTCCGCGAAGAGCGCCGCCACCGACTCCGGATCGCGGACGTCGCACGTCTGGGCGAGGGCTTCGTGGCCCGCCTGCGCTGCCGCAGTCTCGAGCGGCGGCAGGCGCCGACCGGCGAGTACGACGGTGAAGCCGGCGCCCGCCAAGGCGATCGCCGCGGCCCGCCCGATGCCGCTGCCGGCCCCCGTGACGAGTGCGACCCGGGTCAGAACCCCGCCCCCGGGACATTGCCGCCGAGGTCGTCCTCGACGTAGACGTGGATGATCTCCTCGAAGTCCGCCTCGGCCCGGAACCCGAGCGCCCCTGCGCGGCGCGTGTCGAAGTTGCGCGGCCAGCCCGCGACGATCCGCATCACCGTCTCGTCGGGCTCGCGACGGATGCGCCGAACGACCTCCTCGCCGGCCACACGGCGCAACGCCGCGATCTGTTCCGCCACGGTCACGGAGACACCGGGCATCGTCAGACAACGGACGGTGCCGAGGGCGCGGCTGTCCATCGTCGCCGCGTGGAGCAGGAACTCGACCGCGGCCCTCGGCGACGCATGCCAGTGACGCGTCTCGTCGGGCACCGGCAGCACGGCCTCCTCTCCGTTCAACGGCTCGCGAATGATGCTGGAGAAGAAACCCGACGCCGCCCGGTTGGGCCGGCCCGGGCGGACACAGATGGTCGGTAGGCGAATGCCGACGCCGTCGAAGATGCCGCGTCGGGTGTAATCCGACAGCAACAGCTCGCCGATCGCCTTCTGTGTCCCGTAGCTCGTCAGCGGTGTCAGGCACTGATCGTCGCCGATGACCTCGGGGAACGGCTCACCGAACACGGCGATGGACGAGGCAAAGACGACCCGCGGGCGGTACCCCCGCCCGTGCGCACGGACGCCGTCGAACAAGCACCGCGTCCCGTCCAGGTTGACGCGGTACCCCTTCTCGAGATCAGCCTCCGCCTCGCCGGAGAGAACGGCAGCGAGGTGAAAGATGACGTCGGGGCGACCCGCGACCAGATCGGCCGCCACCCCGTCCTCCGCGAGGTCGGCGACGACCGTGTCGACTCCGAGAGCCGCGACAGTCGGTCGCAACGGCTCCACGACATCGACGAGCGACAGGTGCTCGATGGGCTCCCGGCCGAGGGCACCGTCGCGGGCGAGCCGTGCCACGAGCTTGCCGCCGATCATTCCCGCGCCACCGACAACCAGGATCCGCACGGCACGGAAACTAGCCGACACGGGGCGCACGCTCGTTCGAACGAGGCTCGGCCATGAGACCTCCGAGAGTCTGGGTCATCCGCAGGCGGAGTCCCGCGCCGCCCCTACGGATCGAGGTCGCGGGCGAGAAGATCCATCAACAGTCCGTCGCGCCAGGTTCCGTCCGGTGCCCGCCAGTACTCGCGCATCACACCGACGGCGCGGAAGCCGACCTTCTCGTACGCTCGGATCGCAGCCCTGTTGTCGGCCGCCGGATCGACCGTGAGACGGTGATGTCCCCGCTCGCGAACGAGGTGACGCGCGAGCGTCCGCACCGCGTCTGCGCCGAGCCCGCGACCCTGGGCGGGCTCGGAGAGGAAGAGGTCGATTCCCGCGCGCCGGAACTCGGGCTCGTCCTCCTCGTGATACTCGATCAACCCCACGAGCTCCCCTTGTGACGTGATCACGAACGCCTTCTCGTCCGTCGCCCCGTCCGCCTTCCGACGGAGATCCGACTCGTCCGGCGCGCCCCACCAGCGAGCGATACCAGGCTGCGCCTGGATCACGGCAACCTGCTCGACGTCCTCGACCCGGAGTGGTCGAAGCTCGACGTCGCGGCCGGTGAGGACCGCCGGGCGTGCGGTCCGGCCGTCCGGCGGCCCTGAGCGCGTCTGGTCGATCGGATCCTCCTGTCCTCGCGCTCGAGTCTGTCAGACACGACGGCTCGCGCCCCCAGCACCCAGCAGCCCATCGCCGATCAGCGTCGAGGTTCTATCCTGGAGGTGTGGCAGCCGAAGACTGGAGGGTACGGGTCGAGCTGGAAGGCCCCCAGGAGCTGGGCACGTTCCTGGATCGGATGCGTCACGGCCTGGGGCTGGAGGCACGTGAGCTGGCGGAAGCGCTGACCGAGGAACACCTGGTCGTCTCACGGGACGGCAACGAGTTGTTCGTGTACACGGGCTCGCGCGCACAGGCGCGGCACGCTCGCGAGGTGATCGGGGCCGAGCTCCGAGAGCACGGACTGGCCGCGGAGGTGAGCCTGGTCGAGCACTGGCTCTCGGCGGAGGAGCGTTGGGACAACGAGCCCGCGAGCGAGACGTGGGAGGAAGAGCTGGCGGCGCAGGGTTGGGCGCCCTGGGAGGTGCGCGTCACCTGCCGCTCGCACCGCGAGGCTGTCGCACTCGCGGACCGTCTCGAGGCGGAAGGGCTTCAGCCGGTACGCCGCTGGAACTACCTGATCGTCGGAACGGACACGCGGGAGGATGCCGAGACGCTCGCGCAACGTCTCCACGGCGAGGTCGGGGCAGGAGGCGCTCTCGTCTGGAGCGAGACGCTCGACTCGGGCGTCGTCCGGCCCTTCTCGCTCTTCTAGCGGGTCGCCGGGACCCGAGAGCGGGGCAGAATCGCGCGCCACGGGGGTCACCATGTCGATCTCCCGGGACCCCGCACGCCCGCTAGGATCCGGCTTTCGCGGGCCGCCTCCGGTTCCGCGGCCGGCCGGAGCGACCAAAAGGGGCAACGTTGACCGAGCACGACGACCGACCCGACGCAGGCAGCGAAATCACGCCGCACGAGGAGGAGCCCGGGCCGGAACGCCTGGCAGCCCACGAACGTCTTTCCTCCGGCGGGCTCGCGACTTGGACGCGTGCCTGCACTGCGCATCCGTGGCGCGTCGTCCTTGCCTGGGTCGCCATCATCGCCCTCCTGGTCGTCCTCGTCGCGACGATCGGCGGCTCGCTCCGGGACGAGTTCGAGATTCCCGGCTCGGACACGCAGAAGGCAGTCGACCTGATCGAGTCCGAGTTCGCGTCCGAGCAGGGCGGCGTGCTGAACGTCGTCTTCGCCGCCCCGGAGGGCGAGACGCTCGAGACGCCCGAGCGCCGGGCGGCGATCGAGAAGGCGATGGCGCGCCTCAAGTCGCCCGAGTTCAAGCCCACCGACGAGAGGGCTGGGCTCGTGAGCGTCGACAACCCGTTCAGCAAGACGACGGTCTCCGACGACGGCCGCATCGCGTACGCCGAGGTGCAGTTCGATCAGACCATCGAGGACAAGGACCGCGACGCGGTCCTCGCCGTGGAGAATGCCGTCCGCGAGACAGTCGAGCCGGTGGGCGTGACGGTCGAGTACAACGGAGAGGCGGAGTTCCCGCCGATCGAGCAGGGTGCCTCGGAGGCGCTCGGACTGCTCGCGGCGATCATCGTGCTGCTCGTCGTCTTCCGCACCTTCGTGGCGATGTTGATCCCGATCGCACTCGCGATCACCGCGCTCGCGACTGCGTTCTTGCTGCTGTTCATCCTCGCCGGCCTGACCGACATCAACACGGTCACGCCCATCCTCGTCTCGATGATCGGGCTCGGCGTCGGTATCGACTACTCGCTCTTCATCGTCACGCGCTTCAGACAGCTCCTGCACGAGGGGCTTTCACCCCGTGACGCCGCCGCCGAAGCAGGCGCTTCCGCCGGTCGCGCGGTGTGGTTCGCGGGCCTGACGGTCGCCATCTCCGTCAGCGGCCTGGCCTTCTTCGGGCTGGACTTCGTGACCAAGCTCGGCATCGGGAGCGCCCTCGGCGTGCTCACCACCGTGCTGATCGCGAACTCGCTGCTGCTGTCGGTGCTGGGGCTGCTGGGTCACAAGATCGACCGGCTGAAGGTGCCGTTCCTCAAGCCCCTCGACGACTCGGAGGCGGCACGCGAGAAGACGCTCGTTGCCCGGTACGGCCGGTTCGTGACCGCCAACGCGAAGCTCGTGTTCCCGGTGCTGCTCGGCGCCGGCCTGATCCTTGCGCTGACCTCGGGGCTCGTGCGCCTCGGAGCCGCCGACCAGGGGACGCAGCCGAAGGAGCAGACGAGCCGCAGAGCGTACGACCTGCTGGCGGAGGGCTTCGGGCCCGGCTTCAACGGGCCGATCCCGATCGTCGTCGATGTGAACGGCGACGCGCAGGCGCCGCAGAAGATCTACGACGGCGTGCAGGGCGTGAAGGACGTCGCGTCCGTCGGCGAGCCGCAGTTCAACGACGAGAAGACCGTCGCGATCGTCTTCGTCACCCCGGAGTCCGCTCCCCAGGACGAGGAGACCGACACGCTCGTCGACCGACTGCGCGACGACGTCGTGCCGGCGGCAACGGCCGGTGGCGGCGCGGTCGCCTATGTCTCGGGGCAGACCGCGGCGTTCAAGGACATCGCCGACCGGATCATGGAGCGGCTGCCGCTCTTCCTGCTCTACATCATCGGCGTCACGCTGATCGTGCTCGCGATGGCGTTCAGATCGCTCGTGGTCTCGGCGACCGCCGCGGTCACGACGATCCTGTCCGCCTTCATCGGCTTCGGCGTGCTCGGCCTCGTCGTGCAGGAGGGCCACCTGCTCGGGCTCACGGGTCTCGACAAGACGGGCCCGATCGAGACGTTCGTCCCGCCGATCGCCTTCGCGATCCTGTTCGGGCTCTCGATGGACTACATGGTCTTCCTGATGAGCCGCATCCGCGAGGAGCACGTCCACGGCCTGAACACGCGCGATGCGGTGGAGCACGGCATCGCGGCGATCGGGCGGGTGGTCGTCGCCGCAGCGCTGATCATGGGCACGGTCTTCGCCGCCTTCATCCTGAGCGCGGATCGCATCCCGAAGGAGTTCGGGCTGCTGCTCGCGGTGGCGATCCTGACCGACGCGCTGATCGTGCGCATGACGCTGGTGCCCGCGTTCTTCACTCTCCTGGGAGAGAAGACGTGGTACATCCCGCGCTGGCTCGACCGGCTGCTCCCGAACCTCACGATCGAGCCGCCGCACAAGGATGAGGCACCGGGCAGCACCGGCGCCGAACACCCGGCAGAGTCGGTCGCCCCGCACTGACGCCCCTTCGAAGGAGCGCCCGAGATGACGCGAACCCAGCGCCTGACCCTCGTGGCGGCGATCCTCGGGTCGTCGGTCGCGATGCTCGACGGGACGATCGTCAACGTCGCTCTCCCGCAGATCGAGCAGGACCTGGGTGGCGGGCTCTCCGCCCAGCAATGGGTGTCGAACGCCTATCTGCTGGCGCTGGGCTCGCTGATCCTGATCGGCGGATCGCTGGGCGACATCTACGGCGTGCGGCGCGTGTTCGCCACAGGCGTCGCGGCCTTCGGACTGTTCTCCATCGCCTGCGCGATCGCGCCGACGATGGAGTTCCTGATCGGTGCGCGCGCGTTGCAAGGCGCAGCGGCAGCGCTCCTGACCCCGAGCTCGCTCGCGGTCATCGTCGCCACGTTCCCGACCGAGCAGCGTGGGCCGGCGATCGGGACGTGGACGGCCTGGAGCGGAATCGCGGGAGTCGTCGGCCCGCTCGCGGGCGGTGCCATCGTCGACAACGCTTCCTGGCGGTGGATCTTCGCGCTCAACATCCCCCTGGTCGCCGTGACCCTCATGCTCATCTTCGCGGCCGTACCGCAGACCTCTCGGGTTGCAGGGCGGCGGGTGGACTTTCTCGGTGCCGCTCTGTGCACGCTCGGCCTCGGCGGAATCGTGTTCGCGCTGATCGAACAGCCGAGCTTCGGCTGGTCGAGCCCGGTGATCCTGATACCGCTCATCGGCGGCGCGGTCGCGTTCGCCGCGTTTCTCTCCTACGAGCGGCGCTCGGCCCAGCCGATGCTGAAGCTGGAGCTGTTCACGCGCAGGAACTTCGCCGTCGGCAACCTCGAGACCATGGCGGTGTACGCGGGTCTCGCGATTCTCTTCTTCTTCCTCGTCATCTTCCTGCAGCAGGTGGCCGGCTACAGCGCGCTCGAGAGCGGGCTGGCGACGCTGCCTGTGACGGTGGTCATGTTCTCCTTCTCCCGCCGGTTCGGCGCGCTCGCCGACCGTCACGGCCCCAGGCTCTTCATGGGCGCCGGGCCGCTCGTCGCGGCGTCCGGCATCCTGCTCCTGCTCAGAACCGGGGTCGAGACCTCCTACATGCACGACGTCCTGCCGGCGATGCTGATCTTCTCGTTCGGCCTCGCGCTCACCGTCGCCCCGCTCACCGCTGCCGTGCTCGCCGACGCACAGGAAACCGACGCGGGCATCGCCTCTGCGATCAACAACGCCGTCGCCCGCGTGGCCGGGCTGATCGGCGTCTCCGTTGTCGGGCTGGCCGTCGCGAGCCAGCTCCCCGGCGACACCTTCACCGCCAACAGTGAGTCGGTTCGCGCCTTCCACCAGGCGGTTGTCATCTGCGCCGCGCTCGTCGCCGGCGGTGGCGTCGCCGGCGCGCTCGGCATCCGGAACGCGAGGCGAGTCGTCAGAGCCGAGCAATGCTCGGGAGGCCAGCTCGTCGGGGTCCCCGAGCCGGCTGCGACCTCCCGCTCGGCACCCGCGGGCGCGCTGACAGGATGACGACACACGAGAGCCATGGCCGTCTGTAGCCACATCGAGCTGATCCGGGTCACGGCGCTGCCGACGACGATTCCGGGCTGCGAGAAGTGCCTCGAGATCGGCAGTCGCTGGGTCCACTTGCGGATGTGCATGACCTGCGGGCAGATCGGCTGTTGCGATTCCTCGCCCAACCGGCACGCCAGCCGGCATGCCGGCGAGTCCGGCCACCCGATTGCCCGGTCCGCCGAGCCGGGAGAGGACTGGAGCTGGTGCTACCTCGACGAGGTGGGCTTCATCGTCCAGGCGGGCGGCGCAACGCCGTGACCCACGTGCCGGCGACGAGAACGGAGACGACATGACCGCACGAGCCGCTACCCCGCCGCTTCCCGAGCTGCCCCTGCCCGCATGGGAGGCGACGAAGGACACGCTCCATCTGTGGGTGCAGATCGTGGGGAAGGTGCGCCTGGCCTCCACGTCGCCACGGAACCACTGGTGGCACGTCCCGCTGTACGTCGACGTGCGAGGACTGACGACTCGCCGCATGCACGCGAAGAGCGGTGTGACCTTCGAGATCGACTTCGACTTCGTCGATCACCGCCTCGTGATCACGACCGACGGTGGCGCAGTCGAGTCGTTCGAGCTCACGGACGGGCTCTCGGTGGCCGGGTTCGACGAGAGGCTGCATGCGGTTCTGGGCCGGCTCGGCATCGACGTGACGATTCTCGAGCTGCCGTTCGGTGTGCCGATGACGACGCCGTTCCCTGCCGATCGAGAGCACGCAGCCTACGACCGAGACCCTGTCGAGCGGTTCTGGCGCATCCTCGACTGGACGGACGGCGTCTTCGAAGAGTTCGCCGGGTGGTATTGCGGCAAGACGAGCCCGGTGCACTTCTTCTGGCACTCGTTCGACCTTGCCGTCACCCGCTTCGGCGGAAAACGCGCGCCTTCGCTCCCGGACGCAGACGCCGTCACCCGCGAGGCCTACACCCACGAGGTGATCTCGTTCGGCTTCTGGGCCGGCGATCAGAACGTGCGTGAGCCGACGTACTACTCGTACACAGCACCCGAGCCGGCCGGCCTTCGTCTGCAACCGCTGCGCCCCGCCGAAGCCTCGTGGGTCGAGCAGGGGACCGGCTCGCTCGCGCTCCTGCGCTACGACGACGTGCGGACGGCCGCCGACCCGAGGGCAGCGCTGCTCGCCTTTCTCGAGAGCGCCTACCAGGCCGGCGCCGCGACGGTCGGCTGGAACCCCGCAGAGCTCGAGTCGTCCTGGTGTCCGAGCCCGACGGAGCCGAGCGATCTGCTCCCGCGCTGAGGCGTGTGCGCACGGCCCGCTCAGCACGTGACGTGAAGGCCGAGCGTGCGCTGAGTGGGAACCGCAGCGGCCACGGAGGTCGTGGGTGACGGGGCTGAGTGACCACGACGCCTTCGTGCTGCTCGGCCTGCTCGCGGCGGTCGCGGCGCTGCTCGCGGCGGCACCGCTGCTCCGCATCCCGTACCCGATCCTGCTCGTCGTGGGCGGGCTCGCTCTCGGCTTCGTGCCGGGCATGCCCGAGCTGGTGCTGCCGCCCGAGCTCGTGCTCGTCGTCGTGCTGCCGCCGCTTCTCTACTCAGCGGCGTTCTTCACCTCCCTGCGGGAGCTGCGGGCCAATGTGGAGCAGATCGCGCTACTCGCCACCGGTCTCGTGCTTGCGACAACGCTCACCGTCGGCGTCGTCGCGCACACCCTGATCGGGCTGTCCTGGCCCGTGGCCTTCGTGCTCGGAGCGATCGTCTCGCCGACCGATCCGGTTGCCGCGACCTCCGTGGCGCGTCGGGCCGGCGTGCCGCGCAGAATCGTCTCGATCGTGGAGGGAGAGAGCCTCGTCAACGACGGGACAGCCCTCGTTGCCTACCGCTTTGCGGTCGTGGCGGTCGTGACCGGCGGCTTCTCGCTCTCGCATGCCGGCCTGCGCTTCCTCGTGAGCGCGGTTGGCGGTATCGCAGTCGGTTTGGCCGTCGGATACGTCGTGCGACTGGTACGCCGCCGGCTCGACGACCCGCCGGTCGAGATCACCATCGCCTTGATGACCGGCTACTTCGCGTACCTGCCTGCCGAGGTGCTCGGCGTGTCCGGCGTCCTTGCGGCCGTGACGGTCGGCGTCTACGTCGGCTGGCACGCGCCGGAGCTGAGCTCGCCCCAGCAGCGCCTGCAAGGCGTGGCCGTCTTCGAGATCCTCGTCTTTCTCCTCAACGCTCTCCTCTTCGTCCTCATCGGCCTGCAGCTCCCGATCATCCTCGACGGCCTCGAGGAGATCGCCGCCGGGACACTGCTCGGCTACGCAGTCGCAATCTCCCTGGCGGTGATCGCCACCCGGTTCGCGTGGGTCTTCGTGACCGCCTACGTCCCCTCGGCTCAGCGTCGACGCAGAGATCCCTGGCAGTACTCGGCGTTGATCGGCTGGATGGGCATCCGCGGCGCGGTCTCGCTCGCGGCCGCGCTGGCCATACCCGTGCTCACCGATGCAGGCGCCCCGTTTCCGGATCGCGACCTGGTCATCTTCCTGACCTTCTCCGTCATCCTCGTGACGCTCGTCGTCCAGGGGCTCAGCCTTCCGGTCGTGATCCGTGCCCTGCGGCTCGAGGAAGACGACCTCGCGGCGCGTGAAGAGGCCAAGGCACGGCTCCATGCCGCCAAGGCCGCGCTGGAGCGCCTCGACGAGCTCGTCGACGAGGACTGGGCCCGCCCGGAGACCGCCACCCGCCTACGCGGGCTCTACGGCTTCCGACGCGACCGGTTCCGCTCGCGCCTCGACGGCACGGACGACACGAGCCTCGACGAGCAGTCCGCCGACTACCAGCGGCTCAGGCGCGAGCTCCTGAACGCCGAACGGCAGGCGATCGTCGAGTTGCGCCGCACCGGACGCATCGACGACCAGGTCATGCACCGGATCCAGCGCGACCTCGATCTCGAAGACCAGAGACTGGAGAGTTGATCGAGTCGATTGCCTCCGGCTCGCCTGCGGGTGGCGGCGCCGCTCGGGCCGAGAGCCCCGCTGGGCGTGGCTCTCGGCTGTACCTGGTGGAACGCGTCCTAGATCGTCGCGGTGGCGTGCTCGCCGAGTCGCTCGCTCGCCCGAATGGCGACGATTTCGTACCCCTCGAACGCCGGCGCGGGGAACGCGCCGGCCGCCAACGCCTCCCTGATCTCGGGCTCCGCCGCCATCGCGTGGCGCCCCTCTTCCGTCTCCCACACGTTGATCATCAGGATGCCGTCGTCGCCGTCACGGGCGACGATGTTCAACAGGCCACCGTGCTGCAGCGCGAGACGCTCCGACACGGGTACCACGTGCTCGTTCATGCGGGCGATGAGGTCGTCCGGATCTCCTGCCATCCGCATCATCGAGACGACGGGCATGCGAGCCTCCTTTTCGCAGCGATTGACCCCGGGGTGGAGGATAGTCCGCTGCCGCGACCGGGAGGCTTGCATTCGCCACACCTGAACCTTTGCGTAACGGGCTCGTCATCCCTGCGGTCACACAGGGCGTCGGGCCGGCGAGATGGCCACGTAGGGCGCAAGAATGTGCGTCAGCGCGGGCGGCGGGCATCGCGTCGCCGCTGGTCGCGACCGTCTTCGCGGGCGGCCCACAGCGCGAGCGCGAAGAAGACGAGCGTCCCGAGCACGGCGAGTGCGGCGGCGAGGACGAGAAAGAGCGTCACAGCCTCTTCATACCGGAACCCGGCTCGCGCCGCGACGGCACGGGCCCGCCGCAGCGGACGAGCCCGTGCCGCGCGCTCCGGCGGGTCAGCGGCTCTCGACGCTGACCACGTCGAACTGCTTGTCGACGTAGACGGTGACCGGGGTGCCGTCCGACTTCGTCATGTGGACCTCGTAGGCGGCGTGGCCGTCGGCGTCGGTCTCGACGCGGACGACGGTCGCGCCACTGCCGACCTTGGCGACGGCGGCCGCCTGGACCTGCGAGGCGGTGTCGCCTGTGAGCAGCGTCTCGTCGCTGCGCCGGCCACCCCACGGGTTCTGCGCGGTCGGGGCGGCCTGTGTCTGGACTGTGGGCGCGCCGCCGCTCCCGTTCGTACCGGACTGCGTGCCGTCCGCAGCCTGGGCGACGCCGTAGCCGCCTGCTGCGAGCCCGAGGGCCAGCGCAGTGACCGCCGCGGCCTTCGTCCCGCTTCGTTTCGTCATGTCGCTCATGGAGGTCTCCTTCGGTAGAGGGCTGTGCGCCCGGGTGGGCGCAAACTCCACGGTCGCGGACGTCCATGAGAGGCGTCTCGGAGCAGGCTAAGAAGATCCGAAGAGCTGCACGGGCTACGGTTCGGCCCGGTCTCAGCCCTCTTCGGCTTCCGAGCGCACGGTGAAGGGGAGGCGCCAGTCGGGGTCGGCCTCGTCGTCGATCGTCAGCCGCCACACGTACGTCCCCGGATCGAGCGGAAGCGGCGCCGAGTTCACCGCCACCGGGAAGTCCAGGTACGTACCGGGCTTCAGGCCCGGCGGGCGACCGACCTCGAACGGCAGGTCGTCGAAGAAGACGATCGGCTGCTCGCCCTCCTCGTCGGTCTCCACCAGCACCGGCTGACCGTCGGCGTCGAGCAGCTCGAGCCGCATCACGTGACGAAGGTTCGCCCGGTCCCACGGCACCTGGATCAACAGCGCGATCCCGAACGGCACCAGCTCGGGCCCCGTCAGCGACCAACCGCCCCCGACCACCGTCAGCTTGCCGTCCGCGACCTGCGCGAAGTCGGCCAGGAGCATCGTCACCTTCACGGCCGCGAGTCTCGCACAAGGGTCGACCCAGCCGCGGTGCGCACGAGCCCGGGAAACGCCTCGCGCTCCTCGAGCGAGAGCGGAAACACCGGTGCGAACAGGACAACGCCCGCGCCCGAGGCGGCAGCGAGCGACACGGCCACGGCGTCCTCGAGCGTGCGCACCGTGAGGGTGAGCACGCCGCGGCTCGCGAGCTTGCACTCGAGCAACGCCGCGGACTCGCCGAACAGCACGGCGAGCGAGACGGCGCGCACAGCCTCGTCCGCAAGCGCAGCAAGCAGGAGACGCTCCTCCGGGCTCGCGTGCGCCGGGCCGCCGTCCGTCTCTCGGCGACCGCCGGCGACGAGCACCACCGACCGGTCCGGACAGGCTGCCAGCGCCGCCCGCGCCTTGGCCGGCGTTGCCGCCATGCCGTCGTCGACGATCCGGGCACCGCCGACCCGTCCGATCGTCTCCTGACGGTGCGGCGGCGGCACGAGAAGCCCCAGCGTGCCCTCCAGGGAACGCGGCGCAGTTCCTACTGCCACGGCCGTCGCGCACGCTCCGAGGGTCGCCTGGGCGAGCGCGGGAGAGGACGGAACCGGGCCGATCACCGTCTCCTCTCCGTCGACCCGCATGACGACGTGCCCGTAACGCGCGAAGGCGCCCTCGCCGAGCTCGCGCTCACGCGAGAACGAGTAGCGGCGCGCGGGTGTCAGCCCGGCGAAGGACGCAGCCGGCGGATCGTCGACGTTGACGACGACGGCACCGTCCCGGGTCTGATGGCGCACGATCGTCTCCTTCGCCGCACGGTAGGCCTGGCCCGATCCGTGCAGCTCGAGATGATCCGGCCACAGGCACGTCACCACGGCGACATCGGGGCTCGAGGACATGAAGGCGAGGTGAGAGCTCGTCAGCTCGAGCACGACGATCTCGCCCGGGGTGAAACGGTCGCACCGGGTGACGAGCTCGTCGGTGACCCAGAGGTGGCCGAGCCGCGCGTTCGCCGTCGCCTGCACCGTGAGGCCGGCCGCTCGGAGAAGCTGCACCGCCAGCGCCGAGGTCGTCGACTTGCCGGCCGTGCCGGTGATCCCGATCGTGCGGGCCCCCAGGCGGCGAGCGCGGTCGAGCACGAGGTCCGACGAGCAGGTGAGCCGGACGCCACGGGCACGCAGAGCCGCGACACGCGGCGCAACCTCCGGCGTCCAGACGTCGAGGTACGCAACGTCGGCCGGGCCGCGATCGCGGTCGAGATCCGCGATCCGCACGTCGTTCCCCTCCCCAGCCAGGAGCCCGGCGACCGCGGTCGCGTCCTGCGCCGACCGCTCGACGAGAACCCTCATGCTCACATCACACCAGAGGGCAGGCGGGGGCGGCGCCGCATGTCCGCCCCCGCACCGCCGCGGATTGTGACGGGTCAGCGCGTCTGTGGGAAGCCCAGGTCGACCTTGCTCGTGGCCGGGTCCGGCCAGCGGCTCGTGACGACCTTGCCGCGCGTGTAGAACTGGATCGACTCCGGCCCGTAGGCATGCGAGTCGCCGAACAGGGACGCCTTCCAGCCGCCGAACGAGTAGTACGCCACCGGGACCGGGATCGGCACGTTGATGCCGACCATGCCCGCGTTCACCTCGAACTGGAACTGGCGGGCGACGCCACCGTCGCGGGTGAAGATCGCCGTCCCGTTGCCGTACGGGTTGCCGTTCACGAGCTCGAGCGCCTCGTCGTAGGTCTGCACCCGCACCACCGAGAGCACCGGCCCGAAGATCTCGTCACGGTATGCGTCCATCTCGGTCGTCACGTCGTCGAGCAGCGACACGCCGAGGAAGAAGCCGCCGCCCTCCGGGGCCGTCTCGCGCCCGTCGGCGACGACAGTCGCACCCTGCGCCTGACCCGACTCGATGTACGAGGCGACCTTGTCGCGGTGCTCTCGCGTCACGAGCGGCCCCATCTCCGAGGCCGGGTCGAGCCCGTTGCCGACCTGCACCTTCGGCAGCCGTTCCTTGATCGCGCCGACGAGCTCGTCCCCGACGTCGCCGACGGCGACCACGACCGACACCGCCATGCAGCGCTCACCCGCCGAGCCGTAGGCGGCCGACACGGCAGCGTCGGCGGCCATGTCCACGTCGGCGTCCGGCAGCACGATCATGTGGTTCTTCGCGCCCCCGAGCGCCTGCACGCGCTTGCCGTTCTTCGTGCCCGTCTCGTAGATGTAGCGGGCGATCGGCGTGGAGCCGACGAAGCTGACCGCCGTCACGCCCGGATGCTCGAGCAGCGCGTCGACCGCCACCTTGTCCCCGTGGACGACGTTGAAGACGCCGTCGGGGACGCCTGCCTCCTTGAGCAGCTCCGCCGTGTAGACGGCCGCCGAGGGGTCCTTCTCCGAGGGCTTGAGCAGGAAGCAGTTCCCACAGGCCAGTGCCGGCGCCCACATCCACATGGGCACCATGGCCGGGAAGTTGAACGGTGTGATTCCCGCCACGACTCCGAGCGGCTGCCGGATCGAGTACACGTCGACCCCGGTCGAGGCCTGCTCGGAGAAGCCGCCCTTGACCAGCGTCGGGACCCCGCAGGCGAACTCGATCACCTCGAGGCCGCGCGCCACCTCGCCGAGCGCGTCCGAGAGCACCTTCCCGTGCTCCAGTGTCAGGATCCGCGCGATGTCCTCGCGATGCTCGTGCACCAGCTCGCGAATCCGGAACATCAGCTCCGAGCGGCGTGACAGCGACAGTGCGCGCCAGGCCGGAAACGCTGCCTTCGCGGCCTTGACGGCGGCGTCGATCTCCTGTGGCGACGCGAAGTCGACGACGCCGCTCTGCACGCCGGTCGCCGGGTTGAACACCGGACCGCTTCGCCCCGACGTTCCTCGTGCCGGCGCACCGCCGATCCAGTGGGTGATTCTCTTCGGCTCGCCGCTCGCGACTGCGGCGGGTGCCTCTGCAAGCTCGGTCATCTCTTCCTCCCTTTCCGCCTGGGAGGGTAGCGCCGCACGCGCGTCTACGCGACGAGGCCCGCCTCGGCAAGCGGCCGGCGCGCCCACGCAAAGGTGGTTCGGTACCAGCCCTCGAGCGGGTGCAACGTGACGCCGAACCCCGACGAGTGCACGAACCAGCCGCTTCCGACGTAGATGCCCATGTGCCCGATCTGGGCGGGCTTCGACGCCGGCCCTCGCGAGCCGAAGAAGATCACGTCCCCGGGCTCGAGCTCGTCGAGGCCGATCCGCAGTGCGGGCGGGATCTCTCCGCTCATCGCGTAGGTGGTGCGACCCTGGAGAACGGAGGCGAGCTGAGGCGCAGCGGCGAACGGCTGCGTCTTGAAGACGCGCCAGACGAAGCCGGAGCAGTCGAAGCCAGCCGGGGCGTCGACGAGCGTCCCGGTTGCGCTCCACAGCTTCTGCGGCTTCTCGGAGGTTCCGGCGAAGACATAGGGGAACCCGACGAAACGCAGGCCGCGCGTCAGGATGCTGCGCTGCCAGTCCGTCAGCTCGGGCAAGATCACCGAGGCGGACAGGTCCTCGATCCAAGCGGACTTGTCAGGGGTGAGCGTCAGCACGTGGGCGAGCGAGTAGGCGGCCTCCGCCCGCGAGGCCACCATGTTCGGCCCGCGCTCGAGCCACTCCTCCGCCTGCGGGTGGTTGAGCCGCAGACCCAGCAGCCGCGCCACCGTCTCCGTGCCGAGGTACGAGGTCGGTTGCAGGCCGGCGTCGCGGGCCGCGACGCGGATGCGCCAGGCGGCGGCGCCGAGGCCGAGAGCGTTGACCAGCTTTGCATCGAGCTCGCGCATGGCGACAGGGTGCGCCGGGTCGAGAGGCGGGATGGGTGAGTAGCCCAGCGCGACGAGAGCGTCGAAGAGCTCGCCCCGCGTCAGGTCGTCGTCCGGGCGGAACGTGACTGCGTCCGGCCCCATCGCGCCCGCCTGGACGACGGCTCCTATCTGCGGCGCCGCCCAGCTCGGCGGCGGCGCCTCGGAACCATCCGCCGGGATGGACGCGGCGGCGGCGCTCGCCGCTCCCAGGAGCAGGGCGAGTGAGACGATGGCGAAACGGGCGGCGCGCCGCATCAGGTTCTCTATCGGCGTCCGGCGCGAGCCGCTCAAGGCGAATCCCTCTGCCGGCGACCGACGATACGGTTCTCCATGCACCTTGAGACGACAAACCGCGCGTGAGTGGCTGCGCTCCTTCGAGCGCGCCGACCCACTGGAGCAGTGGACGCTCCTCTGCTTCCTCGCCGGGCGTGCGATCGACCTGGACGACGGAGAGCGCAACGCGTCCGTACGCCGGGCCGAGCTCCTGCTCGCCTCGGAGGGCGACCCGCGGCGGGCACCCGAGCTCTACGGCCGGGCCGTCGGCGCGGTGGCGGCCGATCTCGACACCCCGGAGCGCCGCCGAGCACTCCGGGGCGGCCTCGAGGGGCTCGCGCCGGAGGCCGCAGGGTTACGGGGCGTAGGCGAGGCGCTGCGGTTGCTGCTGACCGACGACGATCTCGCCTGGCAGGCATTCGCCTACAGCGTGCTCGCCGAGCGACTGGCCGAGGAGGACTAGACCAGCCACAGGGCTGTGCAGCACAGATCGGCCGGCGGCGGCCGCCGCCGCCGACCGGACCGCGGGTCTACGTGGCTCGGCGGATGCGGACGTCGCCGGAGACGGTGCGGACGGTCAGCTCGGCCACCGGAGCATCGTCGGAGGGCGGAGCGTCGCCGACATCGAGGTCGGAGTGGACGTCGCCGCTCGCGGAGCGGACGTCGAGCCAGAGGCGGCGACCGGCGGCGATGCCGAGCTCGACGTCTCCGGAGACGCCGTTGACCGTCGCCTGGCCGGCAAGCTCGTCGATCTCGACGTCGCCGCTGACGGTGCTCACGCGGCACTTGCCACCGACGGTCCCCACGTTCACATCGCCGGAGACCGCCGCGGCGACGAGGTCCCCGCCGACGGAGCGGATCTGCACGTCACCCGACGTCGTCTTCACCACGGCGTCGCCGTCCACTTCGCGCGCGATCACATCACCGCTCGCGGACTGCGCGGACAGGGACGCAACGCGCTCGACGGCGACGTCACCGGAGGCCGTCTTCGTCTCGACCGCACCGAGAACGCCGGCGCCTCGCACGTCGGCGGACGCCGAGGTGACTCCGAGCGAGGTGCCGTGGGGACAGGACACCTGGACGCGCAGCGCAACCCGGCGGAGCGAGGCGCGGAAGCCCCAGCGCTCGAACTGCGCCTCCACGACCACCTCGAGCCCCCCGGCGCGGTCGGACGCGTCGACGCGCACGCTCTCGAGAACTCGGGAGTCGCCGCGAAGCGCCGTCACCTCCACCTCGGCGCGCCGCGCGTCGACGGTCTCGACGTCGACGATCCCCTCGGGGATCCCGACCCGCAGGTGGACGGGGCCGGCGGTCTCGAAGACCTGTCGCCGCGACTGCTCCGACGCCACGGTGCCTACACGCCGCGGACGGGCAGCGGCCGGTGGTCGACGCGTCCGTCGCCGCGGCGACCGCGGGGGCGGCGCACCTCGGGGGCGGGAAGCGGCAGATGCGATGCGAGTGCGATGACGAGGACCATCTCGACTCCTTTCAGCTCTGGGCGTAGCCCTGCAGACGGTTGCCCGACCGGATACGGCCGCGCGGGCGGGCATCGAGCTCCCGCTTGAGCGCGCGGATGATCCAGGCATTGGTCGAGATCCCCTCCCGGTCGGCGGCGGCCTCCGCAGCCACCTTGAGGGCATCCGGGAGGCGAAGCGTGATCCGGGCGTCGAGCTCCGGCGCGGTGTCGGCGGCCGGCGCCGCCGCGGCCGGCTGGGCGACGTAGACGAGGTCGGGGTCGCGACCCGCGAGGCGCAGCTCGACGTGCCCGTCGGGAAGCTGGGCATTCAGGCCCAGCGCCGCCTCGGACAGGAGATCGAGCAGCCGCAGCTGCAGCGACGGCGCAGCAGCGTCGGCAAGCCGGCGACCCGCCTCGGCGACGTCGTCGCCACCCAGCGCAGCGGCGACGCCGAGGTCCGACTGGACGGCTGCGACGTGACGGGCGAGATCCACTCCGACAGTCTGACATCGTTTTAATGTCTGTCAAGTGTCAAACATATGTCTTTTCGACACTGCTGCTAGTGTGGTTCCCCCGGTCCCGCGTGCGGCCCCTCCCCGCCACCTCCGGGAGCAGGAACGACCCAGATCCGCGCAGCCGCGCAGGAAGCAGGCGCACCCGCGTGAGCACCACCCCGGCCGTCACAACCGACGCTGTCGACCCGCCCGACCTGGCGCTCGGGCCGACGCTGCGCCACCTCTTCCCGCTGTGGCGGGAGCAGCGGCGCCTGGTCCTCCTGGGGCTGGTCTGCGCGCTCGTCTTCACGGGCACCGCGCTCACGATCCCGATCCTCATCCAGCGCACGATCGACGACGCCATCGACGGGCCCGACCACCAGCTGCTCGTCCCGTACCTGGCAGCGATCGTGGTCGTGGCGACGCTCCAGTTCGGCGTCAACTTCACGCGGCGTTTCGCGACCGCTCGGGTCGGGATCGCCGTCGAGGCCCGGCTGCGCAGCATGCTGTACCAGGCCTACCTGCACTACCCGCGCGCCTTCTACGACCGGCACGCGACCGGGGAGGTCATCTCCCGCGCGACGAACGACATCTACCCCGTCCGCTACTTCATCGGCTGGGGTGTGATCCAGGCGCTGCAGAGCGTGATGATGCTCGTCGGTGCCGCGATCGTCGCTCACCGCGGTCAACGCACGGCTTGCCCTCTTTGCGGCGGCGGCGATGCCACCGATCGCCATCCTCACCTACCTCTTCGCACACAGGGTCTTTCCCATCTCGCGCAAGGTGCAAGAACGCAAGGGGCACCTCACCGAGGCCTCTGACGAAGCGGTGGTGGGGATCGAGATGGTGCAGGCCTTCGGCCGCGAAGACGACGTGCGCGACCGCTTCGGCTCACGCGCCGAGGCGCTGCGCGCGGAGACGATGCGCCAGGCGACGGTCGAAGCCCGCTTCCTGCCCGGACTCGTGTTCCTCCCGACGCTCGGTATCGCGGCCGTCCTGTACGTGGGCGGGCAGGACGCGATCGCGGGCGAGCTCACGATCGGCCAGTTCATGCTCTTCGTGACGCTGCTCCTGCAATGCGTGTGGCCGCTCGAGGCGCTCGGCTGGATCATCAACCTCGGTCAGCGCGCCATCGCGGCGGCGAGCCGCAGCTTCGCCTGGCTGGAGGGCGTGCGACCCATGCACGAGCAGCAGCGCCCCGTGCCCTTGCCTGCGGGCCCGCTTCGCATCGACCTCGATGACGTCCACTTCCGCTACGCGACGGGTACCGAGGTGCTCTCCGGCATCGATCTCGTCGTGGAACCGGGCGAGATCGTGGCCGTCTGCGGTCCGACCGGGTCCGGGAAGACGAGCCTGCTCAATTTGCTCCCGCGCTTCTACGACCCCCAGACCGGCCACGTCCGGCTCAACGGTGTCGACGTGCGGGAAGTCGAGCTGGCGGAGCTGCGGCGCTCGGTCGCGATCGTCACACAGCGAGCGGTGCTGTTCTCGGTGCCGCTGCGCGACAACCTGCTCGCCGCACGGCCAGACGCCGACTGGGGCGAGGTGCTCGCGGCCTGCGACGCCGCCGGCGTGTCGCAGTTCGCCGGCGACCTGCCGAACGGCTACGACACGCTCATCGGCGAGCGGGGGGTCAATCTGTCCGGCGGTCAGCGGCAGCGGGTCGCGCTCGCGCGAGCGCTCATCGCCGGCGCCCGCGTGCTCGTGCTCGACGACCCGATGTCCGCCGTCGACACGGAGACGGAGCGTCAGCTCGTCGACGGGCTGCGCCCTGCCGTGTCCGGCCGCACCGTGCTCATCGCCAGCCAGCGGCTCTCCACGATCCTCGTCGCCGACCGGGTCGTGGTGCTCGGCGGGGGTCGTGTCGTCGAGGAAGGTCGCGCGGAGGATCTGATGCTTCGAGACGGCGCCTTCACGGCGCTCTTCGGAGACGAGGCCGTTGCCGCGTAGGAAGCACCGCACCGGGTTGACCCGCCTGTGGCGTTACACGGAAGGACGCCGGCGGCGAGCCGCCTTCGTGATCTCGCTCGCGGCGCTGTCGGCCGCCGCGCCCGTCGTCGGCTGGCACCTTGTCGGCGATGCCATCGACCAGGGCATCCGCGCCGGCGACGAGGCACGGCTGACTCGCGATGTCGTGCTCTACATCGGCGTCAACGCCGTGGCCTGGGCGCTCGGTACCACGACGTGGGTGATGCTTGCCGGGATCGGGCAGCGCATGGTGTTCGAGCTGCGTCGCGATCTCTTCGAGCACCTCACCTCGCTCTCCCTGCGCTATTTCTCCGAGCAGAAGGCCGGTTGGATCATCGCGCGGCTGACCAGCGACGTCGACGCTCTCTCGGACGTGCTGAACCAAGGGCTGACAACGCTCGTCATCAACTCGCTCACGCTCGTCGCCGCCGTGATCGGCCTCTTCCTGCTCGACTGGCGCCTCGGCCTCGTCGCGCTGCTCGTGCTCCCGCCCGGGATTCTGGTCACGCGCTGGTTCCAGCGCCGCTCCCACGTCGCCTTCTCCGACGTGCGCACCCGGATCGCGGCGGTGACCGCCCAGCTGGCGGAGTCGGTGTCGGGCATGGCCGTCGTGCAGGCCTTCAACCGGGAGCGGGCCTTCCAGCGCGAGTTCGAAGGTTTCAACGAGGCGAATCGCCAGTCGAACGTCGTCGCCCAGAAGCTCTCGTCCGTCTTCTTCCCGGCCATACAGCTCCTGGGCATCGTCGCGACCGTGGCGGTGCTGTTCGCCGGAGCCAGGATGATCGACGCCGGCGCGCTCGAGATCGGCACGCTGATCGCCGCGGTCGGGCTGCTGCAGCTCGTCTTCCAGCCACTGCAGGAGCTGTCCGAGCTGTACGGACAGGTGCAGGCGGCCAGCGCCGCGATGAGCAAGATCTCGACCGTCCTCGATGCCCAACGCGACATCGTCGACCGCGCCGGCGCACGTCCGATCGGGCACGTCGACGGACGCCTCGAGCTCGATGACGTCGTGTTCGCGTACGGAGACGATCCCGTGATCAAGGGCATCTCGATCGACGTGCGCGCAGGCGGCTGCATCGCGCTCGTCGGCGAGTCGGGTGGCGGCAAGTCGACGACGGCGAAGCTCATCGCCCGGTTCTACGACCCACGGGAGGGCGCCGTGCGTGTCGACGGGAAGGACCTGCGCGACGTGCAGCTCCGCTCGTACCGCCGTCAGCTCGGCGTCGTGTTGCAGGACCCGTTCCTCTTCAGCGGCACCATCGCCGACAACATCCGCTTCGGACTCCCCGATGCGACCGACGACGACATCGCGGCCGCGGCCGCCGCGATCGGGGTCGACCGTGTCGCATCACGGTTCCCCGACGGTCTCGGCCACGTCGTGCGCGAGGGTGGTGCCGGGCTGTCGGCAGGCGAGCGCCAGCTGATCTCCATCGCGCGGGCGCTGCTCGCCAACCCGCGCATCCTCATCCTCGACGAGGCGACGTCGAACATCGACCGGCCGAGCGAGATCCTGATCGAGCGTGCCTTCGACCGCCTCCTCGACGGACGCACCTCGATCATCATCGCGCACCGCCTGGCCACCGTCCGCCGCGCCGACGAGATCCTCGTACTCGAGCGTGGCCGCGTCGTGCAACGTGGAACCGAGGCCAGACTCCTCGCGGAGGACGGGCCGTTTCGCCGGCTGGCCCACACACTCGAAGGCGCGCCGGCGCAACAGGTCGCCTGACGATCACGCCGCGGAGATGAAACGCCGAGCCGCGGACGAGCCCGGAAGTCTTCCCTACGCGTCGCCCCAGTCGAAGTCGCGCGAGCGACCCCAGAGATCGCCGTCCAGCGCGGGACCTTCGACGGAGTCCTCACCCGGCCACGGAAGCGTCGAGGGGGTGTCCGGCAGCGGGGCGTTCTCGAGGGTCTCCTCGAGACGCGCCTGCTCCTCGGACTTGAACAGCGGATGGTTCTCGAACGGGTCCCCGGTCGCATAGCGATCGATCGACACATCGAGGTCGGCGTTGCGCTCCTTCAGGCTGAGATGCTCCTGGATGGCGCGTGCGAAGGTGGTCTCGGTTTCAACGGGCATTGGTTCTCCAGCGTCGGGGACGTTCGGTGAAGCCACGGAAAAGTCTAACCCGGAATGATTTCCCTGCAAGTTCGAAGGATCGACATGATCGGCCTGGCCGCCGCGCGAAGATGCCCGCAGGCCCCCACTTCGTCGCCGCGAGAACGCCACGCCAGGACAACGCGCCGGCCGATGACGCATGTGCGAGGATGTGCTCTTGCCTCGCGTGCCGACCAGCCCCGTCACCACCGCGTACGTGATCTTCAAGGCGTGGCGACGGCTGCCGCCGCGGCACCGGCGGTTGCTGCTCGAGGTAGCACGGCGCCACGGCCCGACCGTCGCCGCCAAAGCGGCCGGGGCCTCCCGGCGCGTGATCACGCAACGGCGGACAGGGCTCTAGCCCACCACGGATGCCGGCTGCGCGAGCGCCTCGCGCACGATGCGGTCCTGCTCACGCTGATGCGCGGTCGGGTAGCCCTCGCTGGGGCTGGCGCGCCACGGCCGCCCCGTGAAAGTCACGGACTGGACGGGCGAACCGGAACGCGCCGTCTCGTCCAGCCGGTGCCGGATCGAGCGCCACGCCCCCATGTTCTGCGGCTCCTCCTGAGCCCAGACGATCGTCTCGAGGTACGGGTACGACGCGATCAGCGCAGTCATTGCGTCGACCGGGAACGGATACAGCTGCTCGAGCCGAGCGACGGCCACGTCCGTCGCGGCGGGTCGTGCCTCGTGCCCGACGATGTCGTAGTAGATCTTTCCGGAGCAGAGCACGAGGCGCCGCACCACGGCGTGATTGGCCTCCGGGTCGTCGAGCACCGGCTGGAACGAGCCGGCGGAGAGATCGGCCAGCGTCGACGCGGCGTGGCGTAGCCGCAACAGCCCCTTCGGCGTCATCACCACGAGCGGGCGGGCAGTCACGTCCAGCGCCTGCCGGCGCAGCAGGTGGAAGAACTGTGCCGCCGTCGTGCAGTTCGCGATGCGGATGTTGTCCTGAGCGCCCTGCTGCAGGAACCGCTCCAGCCGGGCGCTCGAATGCTCGGGGCCGTTGCCCTCGTACCCGTGGGGCAGAAGCAGCGTGAGCCGCGAGGTCTGCCCCCACTTCGAGCGACCCGCGACGACGAACTGGTCGACGACGATCTGCGCCCCGTTGACGAAGTCCCCGAACTGCGCCTCCCACAGCACCAGCGCGTCGGGCGCGGCGACCGAATACCCGTGCTCGAACGCGAGCGCTGCGTACTCCGACAGCGGCGAGTTGTAGATCTCGATCGACGCGTGGGCGCGAGCCAGGTGCTGCACCGGCGCATACGTCTCACCCGTCCGCGGGTCGTGCAGCACCAGATGGCGGTGCGAGAAGGTGCCGCGCTCGGTGTCCTGTCCGGACAGCCTGATCGGGATCCCGTCCTCGAGCAGCGAAGCGAACGCGAGAGCCTCTGCGTGACCCCAGTCGATGCCCCCTTCCTCGAGCGTCTCGCGTCGCCGCTCGAGCTGGCGCAGCAGCTTGGGGTTCACCTGGAACCCGTCAGGGACCCGCAACAGCTCCTCGTCGAGAGCGCGGAGCCGGTCGGCCTCGACCGCCGTCCAGACGGCGTCACCGGTCATCTGCGGTACGGCCGGCTCGGCCAGGGGTGTCACGGGCGGCGGAGCCTCGTCGATCATGCGGCGCAGGCGCTCGTGCGCCTCCCGCATCGTCTGGGTGAAGCGCTCCACCATCGCCGCCGCGTCGTCGACGGTCAGGACCCCGTCCTCGACGAGCCGGGCCGCGTAACGCTCACGCACGGTCGGTTGCGCGGCGATCCGCTCCACCATCAACGGCTGCGTGTACGAGGCCTCGTCCTGCTCGTTGTGGCCGAAGCGCCGGTAGCCGACCAAGTCGATGACGAAGTCGTGCCCGAACTCCTCGCGGTAGGCGAGCGCGAGGCGGACGGCAGAGAGAGCAGCCTCCGGGTCGTCCGCGTTCACGTGCACGATCGGCACGTCGAACCCCTTCGCGAGATCGCTCGAGTAGCGGGTCGATCGGCTCTCCATCGGATCGGTCGTGAACCCGACTTGGTTGTTGGCGATCAGGTGGGGCGTGCCACCGGTCGAGTAGCCGTCGAGGCTCTGCAGATTGAAGGTCTCGGCGACGACGCCCTGGCCCGGGAACGACGCGTCGCCGTGGATGAGCACCGGCAAGGCGACCGTGGGGTCGTGGAGCCCTGCACCCCGCGAGCGGTCGGTCTGCTCCGCGCGTGCCCGTCCCTCGACGACCGGATCGACGGCCTCGAGATGGCTCGGGTTGGGGACGATCGCCACCTCGATCTCGCCGGCCGCCGTCTGCCGGGTGCCGGTGGCGGGGAGGTGGTACTTGACGTCGCCGGTGCCTCCCTCCGGGTCGGTGACGAGCGCGTCGAGCGAGCGCTCGCCCTCGAACTCGCGCAGTATCGATTCGTAGCCGCGGCCGACGGTGTGCGCCAGCGCGTTGAGGCGGCCGCGGTGCGCCATCCCGATCACCACCTGGTGCGCCCCGCCCGCCGCCGCGGCCTCGATCATCTCGTCGAGCATCGGGATGAGCACGTCGAGGCCCTCGAGAGAGAACTGCTTCTGCCCGAGAAACGAACGACGCAGATACTGCTCGAATCCCTCCACCTGCGAGAGCCGCTCGAGCAGCCCAACACGCTCCTCCGGTGGCAACGGCTGCCGGAAGCGCCCTGACTCGATCGCGCGTCGCAACCAGACCCGCTCCGCGTGATCCGCGATGTGCTCGATCTCGTAGGCGATCGGGCCGCAGTAGACCTCCCGCAGCCGTGGGAGAGCTTCGAGCAGAGTGTCCCCTTCGACGTAGAGGCGCAGGAGGCGGGCGGGAATCCGCTCCTGCAGCTCAGGCGTGAGCGCCGGTTGCAGCCGGAGCTCGTCGAGCGCCGGGTCGCCCGCGGGCTCCGAGCCGAGCGGGTCGAGACGCGCCGAGAGGTGGCCGTGCATGCGGTAGGCCTTCACGAGTGCCATTGCCGCGGCGATGCCGCCGAGCAGCTCCTCGTCGGGCGCCCGTGGCCCCCTGGTCGCCGGTGTCACCGGCTCTGCCGTAGGCTCGACTGCAACAGGGGGAACAGGCTCCACCCCCACGACGGAGGCGGCCGGGGCAGGCCGTGCGGCCGCCGGAGGCGATTCGTCTGCCGGAGGCGGTTCGGCCGCCGGAGGCGATTCGGCCGCCGGAGGCGATTCGGCCGCCGGAGGCGGTTCGGCCGCCGGAGGCGGTTCGGGGGCAGCGACCGGCCGCGGACGAAGCAGCGTGCGCAAGCCGGGCAATGACTCCGCGGCGGCCTCACCGTCCTCCTCGAAGAGGGTGCGCCACTCGGAGGGGACGCTCGCCGGTGCGTTCAGATAGTCCTCCAAGAGCTGGGCCACGTAGCCCGCGTTCAGCCCTGCCTGGTCACGCACGCGCATTGTCTTCCTTTGTAGCAGCGGCCTCGGGCCGGGGAACGGGATCAGACGAGCGGGTTTTCGGTGATCACCGCAAGAGTCATTCCCACCACCCACGCCACCATGGAGATGAAGAGCGCGGCGCGAGACAGCCGCTCGTGGCGCACGCTCATCCGGCCGGCAACGATGGCGAGCACGACCGCGATCGGGATCACGCGCGCCGGATGCGCCTCGATCTCGAGCAGGAGGCCGCCACCGGCGCCGAGCGCGGACAGCACGATCGATGCGGCGGCCAGCAATCCGGCGATGGCATCGACCGAACCCGTCCGCTCGGACGGCTGCTCGACGGCGCTCATCTGCGAGTTCCTGCGCGGGCGCTCGCGGTGCGACGACCTGCGACGAGACGACCATGCGGGCGTCCGACGAACGGCCTGCGGGTCGGCCGGTCACGAACGCCGAGCCCCGGTCCTTCGGGCGGCGTGTCGGTGACCGCCGCCACGGCTGCCGGTTCGCCCTTCTCGGGCTCCGCGCGGATCGCCCACCACACGACGACGGCGAGATAGATGATGGGGATCTTCAGCACGAGCAGGAAGAAGACGGCCTCCCAGACCATGCGCGGAGTGTACGCCATCGCATCGTCAGCTTCGCGATGCCATGAGCGCCGCGGCGAGCGCGTTCCCGGCTCCACAGAGCACGGCGACCACGCCGAGACCGACCCCGAAGGTGGTCTCGGAGCCCCCGGCCGCGCCCTCGACGGAGAGGATGACGACGGGGCCGACCGCGAGCGAGAGCTCTCCGCCGGCTGCTGTCACCGCGAGCGCCGTGGTCGCCGCGGCGACGTACACGAGCACCGCGCCCGCCGCCGCGCCGAGCAAGAACGCTCTCAGAGCCCACACGCCGCCCGCCCGTCGCCGGTCGCGACGGTGAGTCCCGCGGCGTGCGCCGCAGGTGCGCACCCTGCAAGAGCAAGCGCGGGCAGACCCGACAGCCACGCCACGCCGACAACGGTCACCCCTACGAACGCGGCAGCCGCGGGCCCGGCGAGCGCGACGACACGCCTCCGACCCGGCGCCAGAGGCCGGTGGATGACGTACGTGCGCAGACGCGAGACGACGAGCGCTCCCCCGACACCGGAGAGCAGCGCGGCGTGGCCTGCCTCGTGGACGGCGAGCCCGGCCCCCACGCCGGCGGCCAGGCCGAGCAGGCGTGGGTCGAGGCCTCCGGGAGCGGAGAGCAGCGCCGCGGCTGCCGACACGGCGAGTGCTCGCCAGCGGAGGGCGGAGACGGCACCGAGCGCCGCGCGGACAGGTGTGGACGTGTCGAGCGGAAACCGGTGCGCCGTTCCGCGCGGGAGCGACCCGGCGGGAGCCAGGCGAAGCGCGAGCAAGAGCCAGCCTGCGGCCCGCCGGACGGCCGGATCGGCGCGGACGACGTTCGCGAGCAGCGCCTCGTTGAGCGCGAAGGCAAAGCGCAGCACGTCGTCGCGGGCGCGGTGTGGCTCGACCCCGTGGCGCGCGGCGAGCTCTCCGGCGATCTCCCCGAGCGGACGGCCGGTCCGGGCGAGTACGAACAAGGCGGCGGGGTTCGCGGGGAACTGCGCGCCGCGCACGTCGTCCGAGACGGCCGAGCCGTCGACGTGGACTCCGGCTGCGAGCTCGAGCGCATCGGTCTGGTCGAGCATCAGCGTCTCCCCCACGTCGCGCAGAGAACGGCGACAGCGGCCACGGCGGCCGCCGCAAGCGTCAGGCATGCCGCCACCGCCCCCGGGAGGCCCCAGGCGTCGAGACGTGTACCGGCTCCCGCGGTCGCGGACCCGAGCAGGACGGCGATCGCGGTGAACGCGCCCAGAGCGAGGGCGTCGTCGCCCGCTCCACGCGCGCGGCGTGGCACTACGGCGCCGGCGGCGAGAGCGGACGCCCACGCCAGCACCGCGAGCGCCGCCACCTGCGCAACCGCCGCCCCGGCATCCCCGGGCTGGGCGAGCGCCACGAGCTGAACGGGAAGCAGGGCCGACTCGACCAGGGCGAGCGACGCGGCAGCCCATGCCGTCGCGACGAGCCAGCGCCGCGTGACCCGCCACACCCACGCACCCGGGTCCATCCTGCCGCGGACGGCCAACGGCACGAAGCACGACGCCACCGCGCAGGAGCCGCCACCGAGGAGCGCTCCCGCGGCCGGCGGCGCTCCGGTGGCGGCACCGACGGCGAGGCCCAACAGCCCAAACGCAGCGGCGGCGAACAGCGAGCCGCGTAGGTCGGGTGGCCTGGCCAGGAGCGCCGCGGCCGACACCACAACGGCAGCTCCGGGTCGCCTTCCCGGTGTGGTGACCACGCGCCGGGGCGGCCGGTGGACGGGCTCGGGCCGGGTGGCGACGAGGCCCAGCCACAGGCGCCCCGAGCACAACATCCCGACGAGGGTGGCGCCGCCGAGCAGAGCCCCGAACCGGCCACCGGCAAGCGCGACTGAGGCGCTCTCCACGGCCAGCACCGCGAGCGTAGCGCCGCCGGCGGCAGCGATCGCCCAGGCGAACGTCGAGCCGCGCCGGAAGACGCGGCGCGCACCCTCGCCGAGCACGGCACCCGCCACGCCGGCGCCCGCAAGCGACGCGAGCACGACCGCTGCAGCCGAGCGGCCGCCCGGGCTCACAGCCGCGACCGGAAGCAGGAGCGCCACGAGGAGCGGCCCGACCAGCACGACGATACCCGTGGCGACGGGAAGGTTCGCGGCAAGCGTCAACGACCGGCGAGAGACCGGGGCGGAGACGAGCTGTGCCCCGAGCGCCGCGGGTCCGGGCAGTGCGACCCCGACTGCCGCCCCGACCGCTGCGCACGTGAGGCACAGTCCCAGTGCGAGTGCTCGCGCCGCCGCGGCGTCCGCCAGTGCCGGTGCGAGCATCTCGCCGAGCGTCGCACCCAGCCGCCAAGCAGCCGCCGGAGCCGCCAACCAGGCCACGACCACGAGGGCAGCCGCAAGCAGCCTCCGCCGCCCCGTCCCCGACAGTCGCCGGTACTGGGCCAGGAGCGCTGCCTCACACAGTGACCGGCTCAAGGCACCTCGCTCGTGGGCTCGGGACGATCGCTCCGTGGTCGAGCTCGCGCACCTCGTCGGCAACCGCGTCGATGAAGACGCGGTCGTGACCGGCCAGGAGAACGCCGGCGCCACGGCCCGCCAGCCCTACGAGCGTCTCGCGGAGAGCGTCGACCGACGAGGCGTCGAGCGCCGCAGTGGCCTCGTCGACGAGGACGAGGGCGGTGTCGAGCTGAAGGGCAGCGACGATCGCCGCCCGGCGCCGCTGCCCGCGTGAGAGCTCCCCCACCCGCCGGTCGAGCAAGGGCACGAGCGCGAACCCCTCCACGAGCTCGGCTCGACGACGTGCCGCGCGAGGACCGGCGTCGTGGAGCACTGCCAGAAGCGAGAGCAGCTCGCGCACGGTGAGCTCGTCGAGGCCCTCCGGCTCGTCGGGCACGAACGCGGCCGCGCGCGCGGCCGGCAGCGTCCCGGCAGCATGCCCGTCGACGAGCGCCTCGCCCGCGCCGGGGCGCAGAAGCCCTGCGGCGATGCCGAGCAGCGTCGACTTGCCGGAGCCGTTCGGGCCCACGAGGCCCACGACGGCGCCCGCCGGCACGCACAGATCGACGTCGACCAGGGCCCGCACGAGACCGAAGCGCTTGGTCAGCCCGCGCGCTACGAGCGGGTCGGGAGGGCGGCGTGACGCCGCCCTCCCGGATGTCCTGCTACCCGGACTTGCAGGCAACCTTGAAGCCTTTCCAGGTGAGCGAGATGTCGGGGTAGCCGCCGGAGAGGCGGCAGTACGTCGCCCAGGCAAGCGCGACCGCGTAGGCGAAGCCCACGAAGACGATCCACCAGACGATCTCGTCGGCCTCCGACGTGGACGTTCCGCCGATCTGCGGGGGCGCGTAGCCGGTCGGCGCAAGCGCTGCTTCCATCGGGTCTCCTCCCTTCTCGACGTGTCACGACCGACGGTAGGCAGCAACCTGCGACAGGAGTGCACCGGATCCGTGTCGAAAGTGCACCGACGAGGACGAGCTCGTAACGCCCGGCACGCACCGGGTCATCGCTTACATCCCGCTAACGGGTCAACGGGTAGCGTCAGGACCGTCCCCCTGCCGCCCCGAGGAGGTTCATCGACGTGAAACGTCTCGCCGTCCTGCTCGCCGCCGTCACGGCTATGGCCATCCTGGCCTCGACTGCAGTTGCCAGCGACCGCATGTGGATGGGGTTTCACGACGACCCCGTGCTGCGGTTCGACGCCGACCGTCAGGCGCAGCTGACGCTGACGGCGCAGCCGAACGGCGCGACGATGATCAGGACGCTCGTCCAGTGGCAGCGAGTCGCGCCGACGAAGCCCGCGGTGGCGTCCGACTCGTTCGACCCCGCGTACAAGTGGGACGACCTGGACGAGCTCGTGCGCAACGCACAGACCCGGGGACAGGAGATCCTCATGACCATCTGGGGCACCCCGAGCTGGGCGAACGGCAACAAGAAGCCCCAGTACCTGCCCACCAGCCTCGCCGACTTCACGGCGTTCACCCAGGCGCTCGCATCCCGCTACTCCGGCCGCTTCGCCGGGTTCCCGTACGTCGGGTTCTACGGCATCTGGAACGAGTCGAACCTCGGCTCGTTCCTGCAGCCACAGTTTAACGCCGCGGGCAAGATCGTGAGCCCCGCCAACTACGCGCGGCTGGCCGCCGCCGGCATCGCCGGGCTCAAGGCTGGGAACGCGAAGGCGCTCGTGGCGATCGGGGAGACATCCTCGAACGGCCGTGACAGGAAGCGGGCCGGCCTGACCGACACGGTCGCGCCCGCCACCTTCGCGAAGGGTGTGGCCGCGGCCAACAAGCGGCTGAAGTTCGACGCCTGGGCGCAGCATCCCTACCCGTTCCCCGTCAGCTCGCCGCCGACCCAGAAGGCTCGTTATCCGAATGTCACGCTGACGTCGCTGCCGCAGTTCGGCAAGGACCTGGATACGTGGTTCGGGCGCAAGAACATCCCCATCTGGATCACCGAGTACGGGCACGAGACGAAGCCGGGCGAGCCGAAGGGCATCAGCGAGGCGCAGCAGGCCGCCTACGTGACGCAAGCGATCGCCATCGCCACGGCCAACCCGCGGGTGCCGATCTTCATCTGGTTCGTGTTCCAGGACTCGCAGGGGAGCCTGTGGCAGAGCGGGCTCTACCGCGCGAACGGCACCGCGAAGCCGGCGCAGCCGCGCTGGGCCGCCGCGGCGAAGCCGCTCGACGCGCGGAACAAGAAGATCACGGTCAAGGGCGGCGTCGCCGACCCGGCGGTCTCGCTCAACGTGCGCGAGTTCTGCGCCACGAGCCCGCCCGGCGCAACCGTCGGCATGACCGCCCGCGTGCGGCTCAACGGACAGCTGGTCGGCGTCTCGCAGCCGGCCGGGCCGCTGCAGGTCAACTGCACGGTCGGCGTCAGGCTGCCCGTGAAGGTCGCGAAGAAGAAGACGTACGTGGCGACGATCGACTTGAACACCGCAGACGGCGGCATCGCCGTGCGCACGATCACCATCGTCGGGTCCTGAGCCTCGTCCGTCGTGGGGTGGGGGTCTCCCGCAGACTCCCGCCCCACGACGAGAACACGTCCGGCGACAACGCTCGAACAGCGGCCGCGGCTTCGCGCCTCCTTGCCGATCGGGTGGTACAAGGGGATGAGGTGGTGCCCTGAGCGGACTTCGCATTCTCGTCTGGTCGGACTACATCTGACCGTTCTGCCGCATCGGCCAGCCTACGGTCGAGTGGCTCGAGCGCCGGTTCGGCGCCGAGGTGACGTGGCTCCCGTTCGATCTCCATCCGGAGTACCCGGAGAAGGGGATCCAACGCGCAGAACTGCACGCGCGCTACGGGGGCGCATTCCACGAGCGGCTGGAGCAGTCGTTCGCCGCGTCCGGCCTGGTCTACAACCCGCCCCCCGGCGTCGTCCCGAACACGATGCGAGCGCTGCGCGTGACCGAGCTCGCGCGTGAACGAGGCCTCCACCGGGACGTCCACGACCGCCTCATGCGAGCCTATTGGGAAGAAGCGCGCGACATCGGCGACAGCAGCGCCCTGGCGGCACTCGCGGTCGAAGCCGGCCTCGACGAGAACGAGGTTGCCGACGTGATCACGGGCGACGCGTATCGAGAACGGGTACTCGCCTCAACCGCAGAGGCTCGGTCCATCGGCATCTCGGGCATCCCGGCATTCCTTCTCGACGGGCGGTTCCTCGTGCTCGGCGCACAACCGCGCGAAGTGTTCGAGCAAGCTCTCGCGCAGCTCGAGGGACAGGGCCCGACCGACTGACGACGGCTGCGTCGGGGAAACCATCGAGGCGGTACTGGAAGTCTCGGAGGTACGAGGCTCCTGGAGACTGCGGCGCGTGCGAGGCTCCGGGGTGAGCGCGCCCGATCCCGGGCCTGTCGTCAGGTACTGAGTATTGCGCAGTGTTCGCCAGCGGCACACGAGCGACCAACGTTTTGGGGCCGGCGATGTCTTGCCGCGCTGCAGCCGCGAAAAGGACGTCTTCGGGTGTTTTCCCCGCAAGACGGATCCGCTCGACGGATTCCCGCCTTGCGCCAACCAAGTGGAGCCGAGGGGGATCGAACCCCTGACCTCCAGAGTGCCACTCTGGCGCTCTCCCAGCTGAGCTACGGCCCCAGGAGCTGTGAGAGTGTAGCGTCGAACTCGTAGTCCTTGGCCCAATTGACCAAAGCTTGCTGGTTGTTCCTCGTCGGTGCGAGACGGAGCAACACATTGGTACGCCTCGCGACCCGATCGACAGTGATGAAGTAGCACCGATCGACGTCCAGGCAATACGCCGCGAACGCGTCGACTTCGTCGTCCTCATACCCGCGATGAACGAATCCGCTCGGTCCGCGGCGGCACCGACGACACCGGATCGTGAGGGTGTCGCGTTCGAGGCTCGCCCACTTGCATTGGACGCGGATTAGCTGCTTGCCAACGTCGAAGATGAGGTCGTATCGCAACGGCGCGAGCGGCTTCGAGACACCGACACCGAGCTCAATCGCAGAAGCCGCGATCTTTGCTTCGGCGATTGCGCCCTTCTGATCCGTCGTCAGCTTTCGTGTTGCCAGCACGGCATACGCAACATAGCCTGTATACCGGACGGACTACACCGCGGCGGCCTGCAGCTTCGGCACGTCGCTCCAGAGATCCTCGAGGCGGTAGTACGCGCGCGTGTCGGGGATGAACACGTGCAGGACCACGTCGAGGTAGTCGGCGACGATCCAGGTCGACTCGGGCATGCCGACGATCGCACGCGGCACCAGCCGGTGGTCCCGCTTGAGCACGGCCGCCACTTCGTCCGCGATCGCCTTCGTCTGGCGCGAGTTCCTGCCCGTCGCGATCACGAAGAAGTCGGTGTAGTCACACACCGACCGCATGTCGAGGATGGTGACGTCCGACGCGAGCTTCTCCTCGCAGAGCGAGGCGATGCGTCTGGCTTGCTCGGTCGAGGTCAGGCTGGTCGTGTCCTTCCGGGAGTCACCGCTCCACCAATTCTACCCGGCATCCGCCCGGCCGAAAGCGTCGCGGTACAGCGCCAGCCGCTCGACCGCTGCCGCAACAGCCGGCGGCACGAGGCCGTCGATGGGCTTTCCCGCCGACGCCAAACGGCGAATCGACGAGGACGAGATCGCCAGCGGTTCGATCTCGAAGAAGCTCACCCGTTCCCGCCGTGAGAGCTCGGAGAGCACCGCCTCGAGCCGCTCCGGCGGAAAGCCGGGTCGCGTCGCCACCCCCAGCCGCGCGAGCTCGAGCACCCGGTCGGGATCCTTCCAGGTGAGGAACGAGACGAACTCGTCGGCGCCGACGAGGAACACGGGATCCTCGAGCGCCAGCGCCGCCAGCGAGTCGACGGTGCGGGCGAAGGGATCGAGCTGCACCTCTGCGTGCAGCACACCCGCAAAGGCCAGTGTCGCCAGCTCGAGCCGTACGTCCGCCCGCGTGCTCACCGCCTTGTGCCCCGGCTCGGCGATGACCCGCACGAGCAACCGTTCGAGCGCGAACCGCTGCACGCCTGCCCGGGCCAGCGCCAAGTGCCCTAGATGGGGTGGGTCGAAAGCGCCGCCGAAGACACCGATGCTCACTCCCACACGAGCACCTCATCGCCGATCTCGACCTCCGCGCCGGGCCGCACACCGGCCACCCGGAGAGCCGCCTCCAGCTCCTCCTCTGCCGGAATCTCACCCACGACGCGAAATCCCCGATCGGTGCGCAGCACGCGGAACGGCCTCCGTCTCGGGGGCTCCGGCCGATACTCGAGAAACTCGGCCAGCTCGTCCGGCTCCCCTTCGAGCTCCGGTGCGGTCTCGGGGCAGAGCCCGAAGAGCGCCAGCCTCAGCTCGTCCATCCCGGCTCCCGTGACGCACGACACCCGCAGGACGCCGGCAATGCGGTCGTCCACGACCGGGAACGGCGCCGGCTCCGGAAGCAGGTCGGCCTTGTTGAGGACGACGAGCTGCGGGCGCTCGTCGAGATCCGCGCCGTACAGCGCGAGCTCGCGGTCGATCGCCGCGAACCGCACGTCGGCATCGCCCTCCGACGCGTCGATCACGTGAACGAGCAGCCGTGCGCGCTCAAGGTGGGCGAGGAAGTCATGACCGAGCCCGACCCCCTCGCTGGCGCCCTCGATCAGCCCCGGCACATCGGCCACGGTGAGTTGCCGACCGTCCGGGCCATCGACCGTGCCGAGCACCGGTGCGAGCGTCGTGAACGGGTAGTCCGCCACCTTCGGCGTGGCGTTCGAGACACGGCGCAGGAGCGACGACTTGCCCGCATTCGGCAGGCCGGCGAGCGCCGCGTCGGCGAGCAGCTTGAGGTGGAGCTCGAGCTCCCGCGTCTCGCCCGGCAGCCCTGTCTCCGCAAACCGGGGCGCCTGCCGGGTCGGTGTCGCGAAACGGGCATTCCCGCGTCCGCCGCCGCCACCCCGCGCGACGGCCGCGCGCGCACCGTCGTGGGCCAGGTCGGCGACGAGGACGCCGCCCTCCAACACCTGCGTGCCGACCGGGACGGGCAGCTCGACCCCGTCGCCGTCGGCACCGTGCTTACGGCTGCCGTGACCGTTGCCGCCGCGCTGCGCCGTGAACGACGTCCTCCCGCGGAGCGAGGAGAGGTCGCGCAACGCTGCGTCTGCGACCAGCACGATGTCGCCACCGCGACCACCGTCCCCGCCGTCCGGCCCTCCCTTGGGCACGTATTTCTCGCGGCGGAAGCTGAGCCCGCCGTCGCCACCGCGCCCGGCGCGAACAGTGATTCTCGCGTGATCGTTGAACATGGTCTCCGCCGCCTTGGGCACCGGAGACTACGCGAGCAGCTCGCTCAGTCCGCGGTCGCGTCGGCGAGCGCGGACACCGAGACGAAGCGCTTCTCGCCGGAGCGCGAGAACTCGACGACGCCCTCGCGCAGGGCGAACAGGGTGTCGTCGCGGCCGAGGCCGACGCCGGGGCCAGGCCGGAATCTCGTGCCGCGCTGGCGGACGATGATCATCCCGGTCTTGACGTCCTGGCCGGCGAAGATCTTCACACCGAGACGCTTGCTCTGTGAGTCGCGGCCGTTCTTCGACGAGCCGAGGCCCTTCTTGTGGGCCATCTAGCCCTCCTTCTCCTGCAGGGCGGCCTCGAGCGCGGCGATCGCGCCCTTCCGGTCGGCATGCGACTGCTCGAACTCGAGCGCAGCGGCGATCGTGGGAGCATCCCAGCCGCTCGCCGCTTCCTTGACCTGGGCGACCGTCAGGCCGGCGTACCCGTCGGGCACACCTGTCGGCGTCGCTTCCGGGGTTGCCGCAGGCGCCGCCTTGGTCGCTTCGATCTTGGGCTCGACCTTGGCCTTTGCCGCAGCGCCTGCCTTCCCACCGCCGATCGACTCGATCTCGATCTGTGTCAGCGCAGCACGGAAGCCGGTGTGGCGGCGGTAGCCGGTGCGCTGCTTGTACTTGCCGATGCGAATCTTCGGCCCACGCTGCTGCTCGACGACACGGGCGGTCACGGTGACGTCGGACGGAGCGATGGCGACAGCCCCGTCGCCGCCCACGAGCAGCACCGGGGGCGTGAAGGTGGCGCCGTCGTCGAGGGCGACGCGGTCGACGAGCAGCCGCTGGCCCTCACGGACGCGGTACTGCTTGCCGCCGACGGAGATGATCGCGTAGCCCATTGCGCTGCGTCCTCTCAACCCGTATCGCTGCTGACGAGGAAAACGCGGGCGAGCGCCCGCGAGCCGTGCGATTGTAGCGAAACGCGGCTAGCGCGGCCGGTCGAAATCGTCGAGCCACTCGGACATCGGCACGTAGCCGTCGCCGCCCGGCGTGGCCGCGACGGCGGGCTCAGCGACAGCGGCTTCGACGCCGGTCGCGGCATCTGGAGCGACGCCCTCGGCGCCCGCCTCGGGCACCTTGCGGCGGTTGCGGCCGCCCCGCGAGCCCCGCCGCGTACGCTTGCGGGGAGCGCCGGGGCTGTCGGAGTCCTCCGCGGATTCAACGCCCGCCGCCTCCTGCGGCGTCACCTCGCCCGAGACGTCCGCCTCATCGGTATCCTGCTCACCGAGCTGTGGCGCGGGCACATGGATCCTCGGCTGGCGAGGCCGGCGCGCGCGAGAACGCGTCACGGGTGTCTTGCCTTCGCTGTCCTCCGCAGCCACGTCCGGAGCAGCTCCGTCCGCTGCCGCGGGCTGCTCGGCCACCCGTCGCTGTCGCGGTTTCCGAGGGCGTGGAGGCGGCGCGGGCGTTCGGCCGTCGGTGCCATCCAGGGGCGCCTCGGCGGCAATCTCCTCCGGGGGCACGCCGTCCGGGCCCTCCGGCGCAACGTCGGTCGCAGCCGCCGGCTTCTTCCGGCGGCGCCCGCCGCGGGATCCCCGCCTCGTCTTCTTCTTCGCCGTGGGCTCCGCCTCTACATCCTCGGCGGCGCTCTCCTCGGGGGATTCGGGCTCGGCGCTCTCGTCCTCTGCTCCAGGCTCCTCCGCAGTCTCCGGGGCGCCGAGCACCAGCTCGAGCGCCTCCGCACCTTCCGGC
>CAVPGO010000013.1:0-23526 GCA_963703975.1 uncultured Actinomycetes bacterium | reverse complement strand
CCGTTGCCCTCACCGCGACGCTCTTGCCGCAGGACGGGCAGTCAGCCACACCAGAAGCGCGGCGAGACAGACGACCGCGATCGTCTCGACGAGCGCGAGCGCCTTGAGCGGCACGACATCGTGGCGGAAGAGGAACGGCCAGTAGCTGAGCAGCGACGTCAGCTGCACGAGTACCGCGACGAACGCCCAGCGCGGCCGGAAGAAGGCGAGCACGATCGTGAGCACGTCGGCTGCGAAGAAGTAGCGCTCGTGCATGTGCGGGAGGACGAAGGGCGCGAAGAGCACGGAGAACGTGGCCATCGCGATCAGGGCATCGGGCGTGAGGCTCCGCGGGTACCGCGCCGCGGCGAGCGTGGCCGCCCCCAGCACGAGGAGCGCCATGATGGTGGCCGGATCGGAGAGGCGGCCCGAGAAGCGCTCAGGGATCCAGGCGTACGGGTTCGGCGCGTTCAGAGTCAGCTCGCCGAAATACCCGACCTGCTGGCGGTAGAGCGTGGCCAGGCTCGTGAACGAGCGGCCCGCGAGCAGGGCCGGGATCATCGAGGCAAGGTACACGGCCGGCACGAGGAGAAACGCACGCCAGCGAACCTCGCGCCGCAACGCCAGCGCCACGAGCAGCGGGAGGAGGAACACGGCCTGCGGCTTCACCGCGAGCGCGAGACCGTAGGCGAGAAAGGCAAGCGCCTCGCGCCGCCTGAGCAGGAAGTAGACGCACCCGAGCACTCCCGCCGTCCAGACGGAGTCGATCTGCCCCCAATAGGCGCCGTTGATCACCACCGTGGGTGCGAACAGCACGGCCAGGAAGGCGACGAGCGGAAGCGGGCCGGTCGCGAAGCGCACCCGGACGATCTTCCACGCGAAGACGGCGCAGACGACGTCGCAGAGGATGGGCACGTACTTGACGACGAGAAGGTCGGCGTCCGCCGGGAAGAGCCGGTCTCCGACGATCAGCTGGTACAGGTAGAGCGGTGTGTAGTTGGTGCGGAACTCGTGGCGGAGGAAGTGACCGACGCCGTTCGCCTGCAGGTAGTCGAGCCAGCCGATGAAGACGCCGGTGTCCTCGTTCTCGCCGTGCACGAGGAAGGCGCGCAGGAGCAAGGCGAGCAGGACACCCGCCACGGCGACGACGACAGCGGTCGTCGGACGGCGCGCGGGCTGCGGCGCTCGGTCGGGCTCCACCGGGCGATCCTACGACGCCGGTCAGAGCACGAGCATGGCGTCACCGAACGAGTAGAAGCGGTACTGCTCCGCGATCGCGAGCCGGTACAGCTCCCGTGTCTCGCGGACGCCGGTGAACGCCATCACGAGGGCGAGCAGCGTGGAGCGCGGCAGGTGGAAGTTGGTCACGAGCGCATCGACGCGGCGGAAGTCGTATCCAGGGGTGATGAAGAGATCCGTGCGGCCGGCCGTCTCGCCGGTGGAGGCGACCGTCTCGAGCACGCGTGTGGTGGTCGTCCCCACCGCGAGAACACGCTCCGCGGTGCGGATGCGAGTCCAGGCGGACGACGCGACGTGGTACCGCTCGCCGTGCAGATCGTGCTCCGCCAGCGTCTCCACCTCGAGCGGCCGGAACGTGTCGAGTCCCACGTGGAGCGTCACCCGCTCGACGTCGAGCCGCGCGAGCAGCTCGGACGTGAAGTGCAGTCCGGCGGTCGGCGCGGCGGCCGAGCCGGCCTCGTCTGCGTACACGGTCTGGTAGCGGTCAGGGTCGGCGAGGGGCTCGGTGATGTACGGAGGCAGGGGCATGTCGCCCGCCGGCTCTCCTTCCAGCCGCACCAGCCACCGCCCCCGTCCGAGCGCTCGGACCAGCGTCGCCCCTCCGTGTGACCGATCGTCACGAGGAGTCAGGCGCTCGCCGGGGCGGAGACGGCGGGAGGGGCGTGCCAGCGTTTCCCAGAGCGCACCCTCGGCACGTTCGAGCAACAGCAACTCGACGGAACCGCCCGATGCCCGACGTTGTCGCAACCGCGCCGGCACCACCCGGCTGTCGTTGACGACGACGAGCTCGCCGGCGAGCTCGGCCGGGAGATCGGAGAACGCACGATGGCGGACGGCGCCCGTTCGCCGCTCGTACACGAGGAGCCGCGACGCATCCCGGCGCTCGGCCGGATGCTGCGCGATCAGCTCGGGCGGCAGCTCGTAGTCCAGCTCGGCCGACCTCATCCGACGGCCAGAGTAGCCTTGCCGCCATGGACGAACAGGCACTGGAGCGAGCACGCACCCGCATTACGGAGGCCCGCGAGGGGCGCTTCGAGTCGACACGGCTCGAGGCGGCGCTCGACCGGGCGCGCACACAAGTCGAGGCGCTGGCCGCGGCCACAGCGGAGCTCGAGGGGCAGCTCCCGGACCGGGTTGGCGAGGCCGTGCGGGAGGGCTTGCGGCGCGAGGTGCTGCCGGTCGGCCGCACGCTCGCCGAGATCAAGGGGCTGATCAACCAGGCGAACCATCGACTCGAGCGGCTCGAACAGGAGCTGCTCGCAGAACGGCACGCTCGCATCGACGACCTCGCGATCGTGGTCGATCTCGTCTCGTCGGGATGGCAGGGCGTCGACGAGCGGCTGCGAAGACTCGAGGAGCACGGGCGCACGCGCGAGGGTGACGTCGTCACCCTGCCGCAGCAAGCGTCGGGCGCCGGCTCGGTCGACGCGATCGCCTCCTAGCCGCGAATCTCCGCGGCCGGAGGTCCGGTGCCGGCGCGCGGAAGCCGCAGCGTCACGCACGTGCCCGCGCCGGGTGTGCTTGCAATGTCCACCGTGCCGCCGTTGCGGGTCACGATCCCGTACACGATCGGCAGCCCGAGACCCGTTCCCTGGCCGGTCTTGGTGGTGAAGAACGGCTCGAACACGCGGGCGTGGGTCGCATCGTCCATGCCGACGCCCGTGTCTGCCACGTCGAGCGCCACCCCGGCCCGATCGGAGCGTGCGACGACGGCGAGCGTCCCGGCGCCGGGCATCGCGTCGCGGGCATTGAGCGCGAGGTTGACGATCACGCGCTCCAGCTGAGCGCGATCCATCAGCACGGGGTCGAGTCCGGAGGCGACCGACACGGAGAGCGAGTGGTTCTCGGGAAGGAGCGCGCGGAGGACGTCCTTGACTCCCAGCAGCACCTCACCCACGTCCAGGACCTCGGGTGCGACCTTGTCCTGCGGCCGACCGAAGGCGAGCAGGCGGTCGACGAGGTCTCCGACGCGACCGGCCGTCTCGAGGAGCGCGTCCGCGTCGGCGACGGCATCCCCCGAGAGCCGCTCGCGGAGGAACGTCGCGTAGCTGACGATGACCGTGAGGTAGTTGCGCAGGTCGTGGGCGAGACCCGCCGCCAAACGCCCGATCGCCTCCATCTTGTGCGCCTGCCACAAGCGCTCGTCGCTCTCGCGCAACGCTTCGAGCGAGAGCTCGCGCTCGATCACACCGCCGAGCGTCCCCGCGGCGGCGCGGAGCGCCTCGATCTCCGGCTGTTGCCAGGTCCGCTCGGCGACGTAGTCGTTGAAGCCGATGGCACCCCAGATCCGGCCTCGAACCGTCACCGGGACGAGGAGGAACGAGCGGGTGGCAGTCGCCTCGAGCAACTCCCGGAACGGGCCGTCGAAGTCACGGGTGAGACCTTGCACGGACTCGCCGCGCTCGTAGGCGGCGACCCGCTCGGCAGGAATGACCCACCCGTGCCACACCGATCGGTCGCTGGCGACGAAGCCGGGTGCCACCCACTCGCTCGCTTCGGCGACGGTCACCGCCCCGTCCTCGGGCCGCTCGTACCGGACGACGAAGACGCGGCTCGCGCCGGTTGCCACTCCGAGCTCCGCGAGCACGGCCGCGACGGCCTCCTCGACGGTCGGCGCCGTGACGGCACGCTGCGCCGCCGTCGCGACCGCGGCCAGAATCCGCTCCCTCCGGCGCACGGCCTCGAGGCTCTCTTCGCGCTGGATCGCGGATCCGAGCACACTGGACGCGGTGCGGAGCGCCTCCTGTTCCGACGCCGACCACCGACGGGACGTCGCGCAGTCGTCGTATCCGATGTATCCGGCCAGTCGGCCTTCGATGAGGATGGGAACGCAGATGATCGAGAGCGTGCCCTCGGCGACCAGCTTCGCCCGCGCCTCGGGTGGCAGCTCCTCGCGCAGGCGTTGCAGTGGCTCGCCGCGAAGGAATACGGCAACGCTCTGTGGCGGCTCGATGCGCTCGCTCCAGAACTCCGAAACGCGCGACGGCGTCACACCCGGCGCCGCCCACTCGTGCGTGAGCGTCGACCGCACGGTGGCGTCGATCTCCTCGCATTCGAACATCCAGCACCGGCTGGCCACGCCGGCGCGACCCAGGAGCTCGAGCACGTCGTCGATCGCGTCACGCCAGGAGCGGGCGCGCAGCAGTCGCTCCGCCCCGGCCGCCACCGCCTCCAGGATGCCCTCGCGGGCGTCGAGGCGCGCGTCGGAGAGCTCCCGCTCCATCGCCGCACCGATCGTCCCGGCGGCCGCGCGCAGAGCTTCCAGCTCGAGTGGCGACCACACCCGGTCCGCGACGCAGTCATCGAAGCCGAGATAGCCCCACAGCCGTCCGCGTGCGCGGATGGGCACGCTGACGTACACGAGCGTCCCCTCGACCTGCAACGCCACCAGCTCGTCGGGGTCGTCGGCCGCACGCAAGGCCGTGGGCTGCCCTGCGCGAAGGCGCTCCGCGTGCCAGCCATGCTCCTCGTAGCCCTGCCAGCGCGGCCAGGTGATCGTGGGCTCGATTCCCTCGGCGGTCCACTCATGGCGCATGGACGAGACCAGCCCGCCCGTCGCCGTCTCGACGGTCTCGAACATGTACGCGCGGCTCGAGCCGGTAGCCCGTCCGAGCAGCGAGATCACGTCGGCGATCGCCTCCTCCCAGCGCTCGGTCTGGAGGAGCCGCTCCGAAGCGGTCGCCACCGCCCCGAGGATCGCCTCGAGCCGCCGCAGCTCGTCCACCGAGGAGGCGCGCTCGATCGACGCGCCGAGGGCTCCCGCGGCCGCGCGAAGCGTCTCGGTCTCGAACGGCGCCCAGCTCCTCTCCACGTGACAGTCGTCGAACCCGACGAGACCCCAGAGCCGCCCCTCGGCGATGATCGGAACGATCAGCGTCGCCTTTGTGCCCTCCGCGTCGAGCACGGCGCGCTTCGCGGGCTCGGCCGCCGAGGTCTCGTACAGAATCGGCTCGCCGCGGGAGAACCTCGCCACGTCCTCCGGCCGTTCACGAAAGGCCTGCCAGAGCGGTGTGCCGATCGTGGGCGTGATCCCCTCCGCCACCCACTCGACCGCCATGCGAGAGATGACCGTCCCGTCCGGCCCCGTGTCGCACACGTAGAGGAAGCTTCGGTCGGCCACCGCCGCGCGGCCGAGCAGCTCCAGCGAGTCGGGCACTGCGTCCCTCCACGAGGGTGACCGCAGCAGTCGGCCGGCGACGTCCGCCACCGCGGCGAGCAGGTCGTCCCGGCGGGAGAGCGCAGACCAGCGTTCCTCCGGCGAGACTCTCACCCGCGGCACCTCGTCGTCGTCGACGGCGGGAGTGCCCATCGCTCTCGACGGTAGCTGACAACCCGGCTGGGTGCGTCTACGCCGGGGACGCGGGCGTCGGCAGCACCAGGCGGAAGCGGCTGCCCCGGCCCACCTCCGACTCGAGCTCGATCCGCCCGCCCAGCGCGGCGGCGAGCTCACGCGCGATCGGCAATCCAAGGCCGGTCCCGTGCGTGTCGGACGAGACGAACGGGCGAAAGATGCGCTCCTGCTCTTCCGGGCCCACGCCCGGGCCCGAGTCGACCACCTCGACGCGGACGACCCCGTTCGTGGCGTGCATCTCCAGCTCGACCACGCCACCGTCGGGCGTCCAGCGGAATGCGTTCGTGAGCAAGTTCGTGATCACCTGGAGCACGCGGTCGCCGTCGGTGATGATCGTCGGCGGGTCGCCCTCCTCGAGCAGCCGGTAGTCGATCTCGCGGCGGCGCGCCTCGTCACCGAACGCGCCGTACGCGTGCTCCACGAGGCGCATCATGTCGACCTCTTCGGCCTGGACGGTGAACCGGTGCGCCCGCAGCTTGGCCAGGTCGAGGACGTCGCCGACGAGTCGCTCCAACCGCGTCGCCTCCGCCGCCACCACGTCCAACGACTCCCGCACGAGCGCCGGATCGTCGACCAGCCCGTCGCGAATCGCGTCCACGTGGCCGTGGATCGCCGTCAGCGGCGTGCGCAGCTCGTGTGACACGGACATCAGGAACTGACGCTCACGCTCCTCGGTCGCGGCAAGCCGGGCGGCCATGTCGCCGAACCGCTCCGAGAGCTGGCTGATCTCGTCACCACCGCGCGACGGCGGTACGACGACGGCATAGTTGCCGGCGGCGATCTGGTCCGCTGCCTGCGCCAGGAGCAGCACCGGCTCGGTGATCCTGCGGGAGAGCCACCAGGAGAACAGGCCCGCGAAGACCCCGCCGATTGCGAACGCGACGGCGAGACGGGTGACGAGCGGTGTCCACGGACCGCTGATCTCTCCCTTCGGGGTGGCCACGATGATCATTCCGAACGGCTCTGTCTCCGGTTCCAGCCGCACCGGCTCCGCCGCGGCGACGAAGGTCTCACTCTCGCGCGGCGGGGTGAACTCGAACACGCGCGGCGTGTCGAGGGCCCGTACGTCGGGCGGCAGGGACGCTTCCGGGACACGGACGAGACCCGACTCCTGCCCCGGGAAGACCGAGGCGCCCGCATAGAAGATGCGATCGCCGGTGGCGAGCTCGAGCTTGGCGGCGGCGAAGTCGGGTGCAGTCGCGCCCTCGTCCGCTGCCCGCAGAGCCGCGTCCGCATAGAGCTGCGCCAGGCCGGACGCCTCGCGCCGAAGCTCGGCGCGCGTCTGGCTCTGCGCGTAACCGCGGAAGAGCTGCAGCGCGATCGCAGCCGAGAGCAGGCCTGCGAGGAAGATGGCCAGCAGGAAGAGGGCCGGTAGCCGGAAGCGCAGCGACCGGAACATCGGTATGAAGGGTACGCCGCGGCGCGGCCTAGGGGGCCGGAGCCGCGCTCCGGGTCCGAGGAGACCTTGTAGCCGACTCCCCAGACGGTCACGATCGGCGATGCATCGCCGAGCTTGCGCCGGATCTGCCGCACGTGAACGTCGACCGTGCGCGTGTCGCCCGCAAAGGTGTACCCCCACACACGCTCGAGGAGCTGGTCACGTGTCAGGACGAGCCCACGGTGGTCGAGCAGCTCCCAGAGCAAGTCGAACTCCTTGGGCGCCAGCTGGATCTCGTCGTCTCCGACGAACGCCTCACGGCGCCCGGCGTTGATCACGAGGTCACCGTGCTGGATCTCCTCGCCGCCGTCGCGACGCCGCTCGCTGCTCGAGCGGCGCAGCACCGCCTTCACCCGCGCCACGAGCTCGCGCGGGTTGAACGGTTTCGTCAGATAGTCGTCGGCCCCGACCTCCAGGCCGATGATCTTGTCGACGTCCTCGTCCCGGGCGGTCAGCATCAGGATGGGAACGTCCGAGCTCTTCCGGATGCGACGGCAGATCTCGATGCCGTCCATGTCCGGCAGATTGAGGTCGAGCAGGATCAGCGCCGGCGTCTCGGCCGCGACGGCGTTGAGCGCCGAACTGCCCGTCGTCGCCGCGCGCACGGTGTAACCGGCGTTCTTCAGGTAGAGCGAGACGAACGACGCGATCGACTGCTCGTCCTCGACGACGAGCACGCTCTGTGGGGTGCTCAAGGGGCTCTCCGCAGCGACTGGTCCGCCGTTCCGGCACCGAACGGCACTTGCGTCGGCTCGTCCGGGAGCGCTTGCGGGAGGTCGTCGCCGACCTGGAACGAGCCCATGGCACCCGTCGGATCGGCTTCGCCGTCGAGCACCGCCGCGCCGACGCCGCGCGCGCTGATGTTGATCCCCTCGCCGCGCACGACGATCCGGTAGCGGCCCGCCGGGACGTAGAACCTGATGTCCCGGCCGCGGAGGCTGACGAGCCTGCCGCGGGGCACACCGTTCACCCTGGGGCTCCACTGATCGTTGGGCGACAGGTCGGCGATGGTCAGCTGGCCCCGGTCGAGCCGCCCCAGCATCACGCCCCGCCCCTTCACGTGGACCACACCCCGACCGTCCACGATCTCGAGGGAGCCCCGGCCGCGATCTGCGCCCGCGAGGGCGGGTAGCACGAGAACGACCAGTGAGCTGACGATTGCCGCAATCCGCATACGTGCACCGAGTATCGGCTCCCCGAGTGTTTTCTGGATGTGTGGGCCGTTAGAGAAGTGTAAGCGGCGCACCGCGTCAGAATGCGCTGCGTGGACGAGCTGGGAGACTTCGCGCAGAGCATCCTGGTCGTCGCGACGGGTCTCTCGTTGGCGATCGGCGTGCGGCTCCTCGCCGCTCGGGCCCGCATCCCGACGGCCGCACCGTTGCTCGTGCTTGCCGCACTGGCCAGTGATCTCAGCGACCGCCTGGCAGGTGTGCTCACCTTCGACGACGTCCAGCGGATCGCGACCGTCGCGCTGATCGTGATCCTGTTCGAGGGAGGCACAGGCATCGGCCTGAGCCGCTTCCGGCACGCTGCGGCCCCGATCGTCGCCCTCGGTGTCGTCGGCACCTTCCTCACGGCTGGGATGATCGCGGTCGCAGCGCACGTCCTGCTCGGCTTCTCCTGGACGGTCTCCGGGCTGCTCGCGGCGGCGCTGGCACCGACCGACCCGGCGGTGACGTTCTCGGTCCTCGCGGGAAAGGAGGTCGTGGGGCGCTCCGGGACGATCCTGGAAGGCGAGTCCGGGGTCAACGACCCGGTGGGGATCGCACTCATGATCGGGATGGTCGACTACGCGACGAGCGATCACGCGTCGTTCGAACCGGTGCTCGGCGAGCTCGCGCTCGAAATGGCCGTCGGGCTGCTCGCGGGCGTGATCGGCGGGGTGGCGCTGGCGTGGGCGGTCAGGCGCATCCCGTTCCCCGACCGCTCGCTCTACCCGCTGGCGGTGCTGCTCGCGGCCGGGGTCGTCTACGGCGTCGCGGCGGTTGCCCACGGCTCCGGGTTCCTCGCCGTGTTCGTGGCCGGCATCGTCGTCGGCGATGTCCGGTTCGCCGCCCGCCGCGAGGTGCACGACTTCAACTCTGCGCTGTCCGATCTCAGCGAGCTCGCGGTGTTCGTCGCGCTCGGCCTGACCGTCAATTTGGCGTTCATCGCGGACGAAGGGCTGTGGTGGCGGGGGATCGTGCTCGCCGTGCTGCTCGGGTTCGTGGTGCGGCCGCTCGTCGTCGGCGCGATCCTGCTGCCGACGAGCTTGCGCTGGGGCGAGCGCGTCTTCGTCATGTGGAGCGGCCTCAAGGGAGCCGTGCCGATCTTGCTGGCGTCGCTCGCCGTGGTCGGCGGAACGGACGCCGCGGCCGAGATCTACGGAATCACCTTCGTCGTCGTCCTCTTCTCGGTGCTCGTGCAGGGCAGTACCGTGCCCGCTGTGGCATCGCGGGTCGGGGTCCCCATGTCAGCCGCCGAGTCGGGATCCGCAACAACCGATCCCGACCGGCACGAGGGAGGAACCCCCTAGTCGTACGTGTAGAAGCCGCGACCGCTCTTGCGGCCGAGGAGGCCCGCGTTGCGCATCGCGACGAGGCGTGGAGGCGGCGCCATGCGGGGCTCGCGTAGCTTCTCGTAGAGCGCCTCCGATGCGTGCACGTGGACGTCGAGGCCGACGAGGTCGACGAGCGTGCACGGGCCCATCGGCCAGCCCGCACCGTGCGTCATGGCTGCGTCGAGATCCTCGGGGCTCACGCGCGCCTCGTCGAGCACCCGGATGCAATCGTTGAGGAGCGGAATCAGGACCCGGTTGACGACGAACCCCGGTGTGTCGTGACACGGCACCGGCGTCTTGCCCATCCGCTCGGCCACCGCCAGCGCCGTCTCGAACGCAGCGTCGGAGGAGAGCTCCGCGCGAATGATCTCCACCAGCGCCATCAGCGGCGCCGGGTTGAAGAAATGCATGCCGACGATGCGCTCAGGTGTAGAGGTCGCCGCGGCGATCTCGGTCACCGAGAGGGCCGAGGTGTTGGTGGCGAGCACGGCGTCGGCGCGGCAGATTCGCTCCAGCTCGCGAAACAGCTCCCGCTTCGCGCCAAGCTCCTCGACGATTGCCTCGATCACGACGTCGCACTCGGCGAGATCCTCGAGCGCGGTAGTGGTGCGCAAGCGCGCGATCGCATCGTCACGCTCCCCCTGCGTCCGCTGCCCTTTCTCGACCTTGCGGGTGAGGAAGTGGCCGATGCGGCCGGCAGCGGTGTCGCCCAGCGGGGCGGTGACTTCACGGCCGATCACGTCGAACCCCGCCTCGATCGCCACCTGAGCGATGCCGGAGCCCATGGCCCCGAGCCCGACGACGCCGATCGTCCGCACCTCCGCCACGGGCGCGGATCCTAGTCGAACCAGGCGTCAGGCCGGCTTTGCTACGCCGCGGCGGCGCGCAGCTGTGCTGCACGGAGGCGGAGCAGCTCCGCCACGTCGACCGTGACCCGGAACGGGTCGCCGATCACGTGTCCATCCGCGTCTGCGGCGGCGAGGAGCTCACCGTCGGACTCGGCGACGAGCACGATTCCCTGCGGCAGCGGCCGGTCCGCGAGCTCCGAGAGGCGCCAGAGAGAGGCCTCGTCGGCCGGGAGCGCCAGGCGGAGAGCGATCTCCTCCCGCGCCCCGACCGCCGACGCGATGGTGAGGGGCAGGCGACTGGTCATCCCAGGTAGCGGCGCCGCCGCTCGACGTCGTCGATGCGGGAGTCGGCACCACCAACGAGTGCCAGCACCCCGACGACGACTACGAAGAGTGCGAATGCGATTGCCATAGCCCCATTGTGGAGGTGCGCTATCATTAGGGCAAGTCGAGGTATTCATGACAACGATCACTCAGGCTGATAGTTGGTTGGGTGTCGAGTTCCGCCACCTGGCGGCCCTCGAGGCCGTCGCCACCGAGGGCACGTTCGGCCGCGCCGCCGAGCGCCTCGGCTACACGCAGTCGGCGGTCAGCCAGCAGATCGCGACGCTCGAGCGCATCGTCGGCGAACGGCTGCTCGACCGCCCGGGCGGCCCCCGCGCGGTCTCGCTCACCGATGCGGGCGAGCTGCTGCTCCGTCACGCCGAGGCGATCACCGCCCGGCTCGAGGCGGCGCGCGCCGACATGGCGTCGCTGCATGCGGGCGAGACCGGGTCGCTGCGCGTCGCCACCTACCAGAGCGTCGGTGCGCGGGTCCTGCCCGGGGTCATGCGGCGCTTCCTCGCCGAGTGGCCGGGCATCACTCTCGGGCTCTCCGAGCCGACCACCGATCCGGAGCTCTACGCAGCGATCGAGAGCGGCGACATCGATCTCGCGTTCGGTGGGCTGCCGCTCCCGGACGGGCCCTTCGAGGCGAGTGTCCTGCTCAGCGATCCCTACGTCCTGGTCGTGCCGGCCGATCATGCGCTTGCGGCTCGGCGCTCGGCCACCCTCGCCGACATCGGCGATCTGCCGCTCATCGGGTCGAGCGCGTGCACCAGCACACGCTCCGCCGAGTCGGCGCTCGCCCTCCACGGCTTCGAACCGGAGTACGGGTTCCGCTCGGACGACAACGGAACCGTGCAAGGTCTCGTGGCCTCGGGCTTCGGAGTTGCGCTCGTGCCTCTGCTCACCGTCTCGCCGGGCGACGAGCGGGTGCGAATCCTTCGACTGGAGCCGGTCGTCCCACGCCGTGAGATCGTCGTCGTCTGGCACCGCGACCGCCACCGCTCGCCGGCGTCCCGCGCCTTCGTGGAGATCGCGCACGAGGTCAGCCTCGACGTCGAGCGCGAGCTCGCCGAACCTTAGCCGGCGCGGGCGTCAGACCGTCTCTACGACCGCGGCGATGGCCTGCCCCTGGCCGATGCACATCGAGGCGACGCCATAGCGTGCGCCGCGCCGCTCGAGCTCGTTCACGAGCGTCGCCGTGATACGCGCACCCGTCGCGCCGAGCGGGTGCCCGAGCGAGATGCCACCGCCGTTCGGGTTCACGTCGCCCGCCTCCCAGCGCTCGCGCAACCCGGTATCGGCGAGCACCTGCAACACGACCGAGGCAAACGCCTCGTTGATCTCGATCACGGCGATGTCGTCCCAGCCGAGACTCGCCGCCGCGAGCGCTCTCGCACACGCCTGGGGGTTGCCGTGGAGCATCCGGTACGGATCGACGCCTGGCGATCCGAAGGAGACGAAACGTGCGCGCGGCGCCAGCCCGAGCCGCTCGCAGGCCTCGCCGCTCGCCAGCAGCATCGCTGCCGCACCGTCGACGATCGCGCTCGAATTCCCCGCCGTGACGACGCCGTCGGTCTTGAACGCCGGCTGCAGCGAGGCGAGCCTCTCGAGCGACGTGTCGCGCCGCGGCGTCTCGTCGACGGCGAACAGCACTGCTGCACCGGCCGCTCCGACCTCGATGGGCACGATCTCGCGCTCGAACCGCCCCTCGTCGATCGCCGCCACCGCCCGCCGGTGGCGACTCGAGCGAGTACGCGTCGAGCTCCTCCCGGGAGAGCCCCCACTCCTGCGCGATCACCTCGGCGGGGACGCCCTGCGGCACGATCGGCCAGCGCTCCGCGATCTTCTCGTTGAGGCCCGCGAAGCCCTCGGCGCCGAGGTTCGAACCCATCGGCACGCGCGACATGGACTCGACGCCGGCCGCCACGACGACGTCCAGGTGGCCGGCCTGGATCGCCGAGGCGCCGTTGTACGCGGCCTGCAGCGATGATCCGCACTGACGGTCGACCGTGCTCGCGGCGACCGTCTCCGGCCAGCCGGCGACGAGAAGCGCCACGCGGCCGACGTTGAGCGCCTGCTCGCCGATCTGCGTGACGCAGCCCATCTGCACGTCCTCCACCCAAGCCGGGTCGACATCGAGGCGCTGCACGAGCCCGTCGAGCGCCGCGGCCGCGAGGTCGTCGGCGCGGACGCCCGCAAGCGACCCGTTGCGTTTCCCGATCGGGGTGCGGACCGCCTCGACGATGAAGGCGTCGCTCATGGAGTCACGGTACCACTGCATACCGCCGCCACGATCTGTCACGAGACAAGCAGACCGCCACTCTTCGCAGAGCGCATCTTCAGGCGGCTGGAAGGAAGGACTGCGTCAGTCCCAGCGCACGCTGAGCTCGAGCGGCTTGCGGAAGACGAGCCCGGAGGTCACGCTCGGCCGCTCGGGATCGAGCCGAAGCCCGGGAAGCCGCTCGAGCGCTCTGCGCACCGCGATCTGGGCCTCGAGACGGGCGAGGTGCATTCCGAGGCAGACGTGCGGCCCGTGCGCGAAGGCGACCTGCAGTTTCGCATTCTCGCGCCGCACGTCGAACCGATCGGGCTCCGGGAACACCGCAGGGTCGCGGTTCGCGCCGGCAAGCGAAACGCGCACGAGCTCGCGCTCGTGAATCGCTGCGCCGCCGAGCTCGACGCCCCGCGTCGCATAGCGGTCGACGACGGCGGCCGCGGGCTCGAGGCGCAGGGACTCCTCCACCGCCTGTGCGAGAGCTCGGGATCCGCCTCGACAAGACGTCGCTGTGGATCGTTCGAGAGCAGGTGAAGAAACACATTGGCGATCATCGCCTCGGTCGTCTCGATCCCGCCGAACAGCAGCACACCCGCGTTCGATGCCACCTCGGGGCGGGTGAGGGCACCCGCCTCTCCCGCGACAGCCGCAACGAGTGACGTCGCGGGGTCGCGGTCGAACGCAGGGTCGATGGACGCCACGAGCTCCGCGAACGCCTCGGCACCAGTCCGGCCGGAGTCCCGACCAGCGGTGATCTCGGTCACCGCCGCCACGATGGCCTCGTACCAGCCGAGCGCGGCAGCCGGATCGGTGTCCTCGAGTCCGAGCGCGTGCACCATCGCGACGACGGAGAGCGGCCCGGCGAGGTCGCGCCGGAGATCGGCCCGGCCACGTGCCTCGACTGCGTCGAGCAGCCCGTCCACCTCGCGCTCGACGATCTCGGTGAACCGTGCTCCGACAGCAGCGAGCCGGAACGGCCGGGCAAACGGATCCCGGTGCCGCGCGTGCTCCGCGCCGTCGAGCGAGAGCATGCTCGGGCCGACGACCAGCGCGGTCGAGAAGCGAGGATCGTCGACGGTGAAGGTGTCCGGGTCGCGCATCACCCGGAGCGCAAGGTCTCGGCTCGTCACCAGCCAGCCGTCGAGCGCCGGGAGCCACGACACGGGCTCGCTCGCTCGCAGCCGATGGAGAAGCGGGTGCGGGTCCCGCTCGAGCGCTTCGACCGTCGCCGATGCCCCGATCGGGAACGACACGGAGCGCCGATCGGTTGTCACCGTGCTTCAGCTACCGCGAACAGCCGCCACGGCCCCATCGCGAGGTCGGCGCTCAGCGCATCCCGGATGTCGAGCACGGCACCAGTCTGGTCGAGGTCGGACCGTATGGCAACGCCCGTCGCGGCGAGGGTGTCGCCACGGGTAGCCTGTCAAGATCGGCGCAACGACCGAAGGAGAGCGTGAGATGGCGGTGGCAACTGGGATCGACGAGCAGCTGCTGATCGGCGGCGAGTGGGTCGAGGCGACCGACGGCGGCCGCTTCGACGTCACCGATCCGGCCACGGGCGAGGTCGTCGGGATCGGCACCGAATGCCGGCGAGGCGGACGTCAGCGGCCGCGATCGATGCGGCAGCGGCAGCGCTCGACGGATGGAAGAGCGCAGCCCGCGATCGAACGTGCGCGCATCCTGCGCCGCGCCGCCGACCTGATCCGCGAGCGCAAGGCAGGAGATCGCGCTGGTGATGACGTCCGAGCAGGGCAAGCCGCTGGCGGAAGCTGCGGGGGAGGTCGAGTACGCGGCGAGCTTCCTCGAATGGTTCGCGGGCGAGGCCGAACGCGTCTACGGACAGATCGTGCCGCCCGATGAATCGCGTCGAGTCGCGTGCTCGTGCTTCGACAGCCGGTCGGCGTAACCGCCGCGATCACCCCCTGGAACTTCCCCGCAGCGATGATGACGCGCAAGCTCGGCCCGGCGATGGCGGCCGGTTGCACGAGCGTCGTCAAGCCGGCGAGCGCAACGCCGCTCACCGCTGCAGCCATCCTCAGGGCGATCGAAGACGCCGGGCGCCGGCCGGAGTCGTCAACCTCGTCACGTCCCGCTCGGCGGGCATGGTCGGCCGACACGCTCTTCTCGGACGCACGGGTCCGGAAGATCTCGTTCACCGGGTCGACCGAGGTCGGGAAGGACCTCATCCGTCTGCTCGGCCGACCAGGTCAAGCGGCTCTCGCTCGAGCTCGGTGGCCACGCCCCGTACGTGATCTTCGACGACGCCGACCTCAACGAGGCGGTCGACGGCGTGATTGCCTCCAAGTTTCGGAACGCAGGCCAAACGTGCGTCTGCGCGAACCGCATCTACGTCCAGAGCGGCGATCCACGACGACTTCGTCCGGCTCCTCGCCGAGAAGGTCGCCCAGATGGTGGTCGGGCAGGGGCACCGGCGACGGCGTCACGATCGGCCCGCTGATCGACGACGGCGCAGTCGACAAGGCCGACGAGCACGTACAGGACGCGATCCCGCGAGGCGCCCACCTGGTTGTCGGCGGGCAACGCCTGACCGACGGCGAGCTTGCGCAGCGGCTCGTTCTACGCAGCCGACGGTGCTCGAGAACGTGACGCCAGAGATGCTGATCTCGACCGAGGAGACCTTCGGGCCCTGTTGCCGGCATCGCTCGTTTCGAGACGGAGGCCGAGGTCATCGGCCTCGCCAACGATTCGCAGTCACGGCCTCGCCGCGTACTTCCACACCCGCGACTACGCCCGGCTGCTGCGGGTTGCCGAGAAGCTCGAGTACGGGATCATCGGCGCCAACTCGGGGATCATCAGTGCCGCCAATGCGCCGTTTGGCGGCGTGAAGGAGTCCGGCTACGGACGCGAGGGTGGCGCGGTGGGGATCGACGAATACGTCGACGTGAAGTACGTCCTGGTCGGCGGCGTCGGGATCTAGGCGATGATCTCCGACCTTGGTCACACCGCCCTCCGCGTCCACGACCTCGACCGGTCACTCGAGTTCTACGCGGAGCTCGGGATCCACGAGTCGTTCCGCCTCCACCATCCTGACGGGTCGCTGATGCTCGTCTACCTCCACCTCGGGGGCGACCGCTTCCTGGAGCTCTTCCCCGGTGGTCCCGAACTGCCCGTCACGGGTGGGAGCTTCATGCATCTCTGTCTCGTGAGCGACGATCTCCAGGCCGATGTGGCTTCGCTCAAGACGAAGGGCATCTCGATCGATCGAGACCCGAGCGTCGGCCTGGATCACAACCTGCAGGCCTGGCTCTCCGACCCTGACGGGAACGCCATCGAGTTGATGCAGCTCGACGAGAGCTCACCGCAGCGGCGAGTCGCACGCGGAGAGCAGGCCGCAGCCGGCTCGGGTCGATAGGCCGACCACCAGCGCGACTATCCTCCGCCCAGATGGGCCTCTTCTCCAGGAAGCCGCCTGCGCCTGCCGCGGGTGACCTTCGCCGCGAGCGCCGCGCGCTCGTGCTTCTCCGCGAGGAGCGTCTCCGCGACCTCGGGGGTCTGACGCTCGAGATGTATCGCCGCGACCACTTCAACGAGGCACTGCTGACCGAGCGCTGCGCCGAGCTCGTCGCCATCGAAGCCCGCGTTTCGGAAATCGACGCGCTCGCCTCGCCGGCCCTCGCGGGGGTTGCGCCGGTGAGGGCGCCCTGGTGCAGCTGTGGAGCACCGCTCCTGATCGGTGCTCGGTTGCTGCCCGAGCTGTGGCCGTTCACTCGTGGACGACGGCTCCGACGGGCCGGCCCCGGCGACGTGACCGAGGAGACCGCCCCGTGCCCCCGATGCGACGCGTTGATCGGTCGCGGTCAGGAGTACTGCGTCGAGTGCGGGGTTCGGCTGCATGGGTCGCTTCGCGTCGAGCCCGCCCGGATGCGCCAGGGAGGGTCCGTCTGCGGGCTTGCTCGCGCTCGGGCTGATCGCGGCTCGCAGGCACGGCAACCGCAATCTGGGGGGCGACTCGAGACGAAGGCGACGGCGACGCCGATCGTCACCGCCATCGGTGGCAGGTAACCCCCGTCAAGCAGCCGACCGACAAGACGACCTCGCAAGTCGCGCCGTCTGGCCCCCGGGGGTCGCGAGGGATGGAAGATCGTGATCGTGCCAGCGTCCCCAAGGTCGAAGGCCGCGATCGGCGCAGTCGGCGCTCGCGCAGGCGGCGCGACGACAAGGGCTCGAGCAGGTGGGGATCCTCGACTCGGCGAGCTACGCGGAGCCTGCGTCCGGGCTACTGGATCCTGTTCCAGGGTGAGTGTATGAGGAGCCAGGCCGAGGCAACCGGATCGTTACCGCGAAAAGCGCGCGTCGAAAAGCGAAGCCCGCGTACAGACGGATAAATCCCAATAGAACCGTTGTCTAGTGTCGCACACCTCTTCGTGCCGAGTTTGTAACACGCTCGCAGATGGGGTAGAGCTCTCTTGGCCGGAAGGCCAACGGCGTCGCCCCAACAACCGCGCCAATGCAGCCTAAACGAAACTAGGGGCGAGCGAGACACGTATGGACGAGCACGTCGCGCACCTTCGGTCCTGCATGTACCAGTACTCGCGGGCGATCTACCGCACGATCAAGGACCTGATCGATCCGTACGTACGAGTTGACGCAGCTCGAGTACCGCCGCAGCGTGCTCGGCGAATGCGAGCAGACGATGGCGCGCCTCGCCGACGACCCGCACTACTTCGCGCGGCCCGACCGGACGCTGTTCGCGGACATCCGCCGATACTTCCCGATCACCACGCAAGCCCAGGTGGCGTGGGCGGTTCGCGAGGGAGTTTCCGCCGCGGTCGCGTTCATCGACCCGCAGATCGAGGCCGGACCCTTCGACGGTGGGATCGCCCGGTGTAGCGCGACGACGCGCAAGGGCAAGGCCTGCCAGCGCACCCCCCTCCCAGGCCGCGACTACTGCCCGTCGCACCAGCACCTGGAGCGACCGCGACCGTCGCCGCGTAGGGCTTTCGCCCACCGGCGAACGCCACCAAGAGCAACGAGGGTCGCAAAATAGGGATTTCGCGGTAGCGCGGATAAGTGCCTACACCGCACTGCGTCCCAACTAAGCTCGCAGATCGATGTCGCACGACGCCGACAAGCTCATCCGTCAGCTCTCGCTCGTCGCCTTTCTCATGGCCGAGCGTCGGCCGCTGACCGCGCGAGATGTGAAGTCGAACGTCGAGGGATACTCCGAGATGTCGGACGAGGCGTTCGCCCGACGTTTCTACTCCGACCGTGCCGAGCTGACCGGGCTCGGTGTGCCGCTGACGTCGCAGCGTGACGAGTTCACCGGCGAGGAGCTGTACACCCTTCGCTCGGAGCACTACTTCCTCGACCGGCTCGAGCTCGACGACGACGAGCTCGCGGCACTGCAGACCGCGCTCTACCCGCTCGAGGGCAAGTTCGCGTACGCCGAGCCGCTACGCCTCGCGCTGCAGAACCTGGCGCTCGGTCGACCCGGCTTCCGCGTGCCCCGACCGCGACTGCCGAACGCGTCCGCGTGAGCGCGCCGGACTACTCGCCCGAGCTCGCAGGCCGGCTGTCGAAGCTCGAGTCGGCGATCTCGAAGCAGCGGACGATCACGTTCCGCTACGCGTCCCCCACGCGCGAGCGCGAGACCGAGCGCGGGCTCAACCCGTATGCACTCCGGCTCGACGAGGGCGTCTGGTACATCGTCGGGCACGATCTCGACCGCGACGCGATCCGAACGTTCCGGGTCTCGCGGATCCGTTCGGACATCCGCTTCGCGACGCGGCGCGAGCGCGACTTCCGGCTCCCGGCCGACTTCGACGTCGAGGCACACCGCGTGCCACGTCCATGGCAGATCGGTGAGTCGGTCGGGGTTGCGCGGATCGCGGTGCAGGAGGACACGGCCTGGTGGGTCCACCGCACGCTCTCCGACGCGGGCACGCTGGAGGACGGCGTCTTCGAGACCGGCTACTCGCGGGTCGAGCCTCTCGTCGGCTGGATCCTGCGCCAGAACGGCCGCGCAGTCCCGCTCGAGCCCGACGAGCTTCGGGACGTGGTGGCGGCGGCGCTCGTGTTCCTGCGCGAGCGGCACGAGGGCGGAGCCACCGAGCGCGGCCGCGAGCGCCGCGTGGACCGAGGCGGCAACCGGGCGAGCGCCCGGTCGGCCCGGTCGCGCCCGAGCGCTTCGGAGTGCTCCAGGCGCTGCTCGCGCACCTGCTCGCCGCCTGCGGCGACGGAAAGAGCGCGCGGCTCGACGCGGACGAGCTCGCTGCCCGGTTCTCGATCCCGCGCGAGGAGCTGCAGGACCACCTCTCGCTGCTCAATCTCGTCAACTTCGGCGGCGGCTGCTACACCGTCTACGCCGAGGTCGACGAGGACACGGGCACGGTGCGGGTGGACAAGGAGCTGTACGGCGACGTGTTCCGCAGGTCGCCGAAGCTGACCCCGCTCGAGGCGCGGGCGATCCGGCTGGCGATCGAGTACGTCGGGCCGACGATCGCTGCCGACGCGACACACGCCGCTCGCTCGCGTGCGGCGGAAGCTCGAGGAGACGTTCGGGCAGCTTCGAGCTCCGCAGACGCCGTAGCCGCGCGTCGCGGGCGACGAGGAGACGCTCGTCCGCACCCTGTCGACCGGGGCCGACAAGCGGCGCCTCGTCGAGATCGAGTACCTCAAGGAGGGCGACGAACGCCGTCCACGCGCCTCGTCGAGCCGTACTCGTTCGAGCGGGAGCTGCCCGTCTGGCGCGTGCATACGTGGGACCGCACGGTGGACGGCCCGCGTACCTACCGCCTCGACCGTATGCGGTCGGCCCGGCTCACGGACGAGCGCTTCGAGGCCCGCGAGGGGTTCGACCCCAACTACCTCGCGGAGCTACGCGCCGCCCGCGTGTGGCACTCGCCGGCGATCGCCCGCTGGAAGGTCGAGCGCGGTGCCAGGGCGCTCACCGACAAGGCCGCGGTCTCGGAGCTGCCGTTCAAGACCGAGGAATGGCTCCTCTCCGAGGTGCTGGCCGACAGGGGCGAGACGGTCGTGCTCGAGCCCGTCGCATGCGCACGGTGGTTGCAAAGCGCGCGAGCGAGCTCGAGTCCGAGCTCGGTCTCAGCCGGTCGCGTCGCCGGCGCGCGGCAGAGCGAGCCTGAACGTGGCGCCCCGGCCGGGCGCTCGAATCGAGCTCGAGCCGACCACCGTGCGCCTCGGCGATCGCGCGGGCGACCTAGAGGCCGAGACCGGTCGATCCCGCGCCGCTGACCCCGCGCGCGAACGGATCGAGGCCGGGGTCGACGCCGGGCCCGTCGTCAGCGACCACGATCCGCACCTCGGCCTCGTCGGCGGTGGCGGTCACGGTGACCCGTTCGCCGTGCCGCAGGCCGTTGGCGACCAGGTTGGCCAGCACCTGGCGCAGCCGCACCGGGTCGCCGTTCACGACGAGACCCGGCTCGGCGGCTGGGTCGACCCGGTCGGCGCGCAGGCCGTCGAGGAGCTCAGCGACGTCCACACGGCGCGAGCTCGACGGAGAACAGCTCCGGGTCGGCGAGCAGGCGCTCGACGTCACGGCCGGCGGCCACGGCGAGCTCGAGCAGCCGCCGCCGCTCGAGCACCGGCGCCTCCGCACCGGCGGTGCGGAGTGTTTGCTCGATCGCCTGCAGCGCAGCGATCGAGCTGCGCAACTCGTGCGCGAGCACGGACAGGGAGTCGACGTCGCTCATCCGGCGCTCGCCGCCCGCGCCCCGAGGCGTCGCATGGCCCAGGCAGCAGTCTCGCGCAGCATCTCGTCGTCGTCGTCGAGGAACGGCTCGGCGGCGTCCGCATCGGCCGGGTCGCCGGTGTTTCCGAGCGCAACGAGCGCGTTGCGGCGCAGCCAGCGAGGGTCGTTGCGCGGCACGTAGAGCCGGCGGTAGCGCTCACGCAAGACGGCACCGTCCTCCCTCGAGCCACTCGCGCAGCGACACCCGCGGTTCCACGCCATCAAGCTCCTCGCCGGCGCGCCTATTCTCGACCCCACGGTTCCACGGGCAGACGTCCTGGCAGATGTCGCAGCCGTAGACCATCGCACCGAGCTCCTCCCTGTAGCGCTCCGGAATCGGCGCCGGCGCTTGCGTCCAGTAGGAGAGACAACGGGTGGCGTCGAGTACGCCCGGCTCGTCGAGCGCGCCGGTGGGGCAGGCGTCGATGCACAGGCGGCACTGGCCGCAGTCGAGCTCCAGCGGAGGCGTGGTCTCGAGTGCGACGTCGCTGACGAGTGTGCCGAGCACGACCCACGAGCCGTGCGTGCGGGTGATCAGCATCGTGTTCTTGCCGTAGAAGCCGACCCCGGCGCGCGCGGCCGCCTCGCGATCGACATGATCGTTCTCGTCCACGAGCACCCGATAGGAGCCTCCCAAGCGACGGCCGAGCGCGTCCAGGCGCTCCCGCAGCGTCGCGTAGCCGTCCCGCCACGTGTACCGCGGGAGCCGGCCCTCCCCGCCGGGCGTCCCGGGGTCGGGCGACCAGTAGCAGAGCGCCGCCGAGACGACGGTGCGCGCCCCCTCGAGCAGCGTCTCGGGATGGCAGGACACCTCCGGGCGCGCCATGGTGAACCGCATGTCGGCGAAGAGCCCGCGCTCGCGACGCTCCCGGATGTGCTGCTCGGTCTCCTCGTAGGGGCCGGCCGCGGCGGCGCCGACCACGTCGATCCCGAGCTCCGAGGCGAGCTCCGCGAGCTCCGCAGCCGTCATGACAAGATCCTGCCATGAAGGCGATCAGGATCCACGAGGACGGCAACCCCGAGGTCCTGCGCTACGAGGACGTGCCCGATCCCGAGGCCGGAGCCGGCGAGGTGCTCGTCGAGCTGCGCGCCGCCTCCCTGAACCACCTCGACATCTGGGTGCGGAAAGGGCTTCCCTCCGTGCCGAAGCCCCACATTCTCGGCGCCGACGGCGCCGGGGTCGTCGCCGCACTCGGCGAGGGCGTGACCGGCCCCGCGGTCGGCGACCGCGTGGTGCTCAACCCGGGGATCGAGCACGGAGACACGATCGCCGTGATCGGCGAGCACTCCGACGGAACGCATTGCGAGCGCATCGCGATCGCGGCCGAGCAGGTGTTCCCGCTCGACGACGCGCTCTCCTTCGAGGAGGCTGCAGCGTTCCCGCTCGTCTACGAGACCGCGTACCGCATGCTCGTCACGAAGGCGGCACTGCAGGAAGGCGAATGGGTGCTGATCTGGGGCGTCGGAGGCGGCGTAGGCACCGCGAGCTTCGAGATCGCGCACTCGCTCGGCGCCCGGACGATCGTCACATCGGGCAGCGACTGGAAGCTCGAGCAGGCCCAGGCTTGGGGGGCCGACGTGGTGGTGAACCACGCCGACGGCGACGTCGTCGCGGCGGTCAAGGAGGCAACGGGCAAGGGCGTACACGTGGTCGTGGAGACGGTAGGCGAGGCCACCTGGGCCCGTTCCCTCGCCGCGCTACGACCCGGCGGGCCGCGTCGCCGTGTGCGGCGCGACAGCGGGCCGAACCCACCGGCCGCCGCTCCACCGGTTCTGGTGGAAGCAGCTCACCGTGCTACGGCTCGACGATGGGCACGCGGGAAGACTTCCTCGGCGCTTACGAGCTGGTCCGAGCGGCCGTGCCCGCGTGCACGTCGACAGGGTCTATCCCCTCGCGGAGACGCGGCGGCGCACGAGCGACTCGAGGCCGGCGAGCAGTTCGGCAAGATCGTACTAGCGATCCCGGGCTGAGAGCGAGAAACGCTCCTCTACGAGCTTTCGCACGCCGATGACCGACGACATCGCCCCGGTTCGGCACGACGTTCGAATTCCGCTCCTCGCGTCGGCATGCGCGGTGGCCAGTGTCGTCGTCGTCGCGGCGGCGCTGGGCTACAAGCCCTGGGACAGCGCAATCTGGTCGCGCTGGGACTCAGGCCTCTACGAGGACATCGCGCGCAACGGATACGACCTCTTTCCATGCGCGGACGATCCGACGAAGTGGTGCGGCGACGCGGCGTGGCTCCCGGCGTATCCATGGCTCTTCGGTGGGCTCCATCGGCTCGGATTGCCTCTCCGAGGCACTGCTGTCCTCGTCTCCTGGCTGTTCGCAGCAGGGACCATCGTCCTTCTCTGGGCCACGTTCCTCGAACGTCGCAAGGGGTCGGCCGTGGCCGCGGGGCTCTTCTACGCCGCATTCGCTCCTGGCCAGATCTATCTCTACTCGATCTTCCCGCTCTCGATGCTCGCGTTCACGACGGTCGCATGTCTCTGGCTGCTCTACCGCGAGCGCTATGTGGTTGCGGGCATCGCAGGTGCCGTTGCCGCCCTCTCCTATCCGATCGGAGTCCTGCTGGCGCCGATTGCCGCCGTCTGGCTCGTCGCCCAGCGGAGCTTGCCACTGGGCGAACGACTCCGCCGGGCGGCGATCACTAGTGGCCTGACGATCGCCGGCTTCGGGATTCTGATCGCCGACCAACGTGTGGAAACCGGCCATTGGGACGCGTTCTTCCTCGTCCAGGAGAAGTACGCGGCAGAACGCGGGTCGCAGAATCCGCTCGTCGCGACGTGGGACGTACTGCGTGATGGAGTTCAGAACCTTG
>CAVPGO010000012.1:0-6792 GCA_963703975.1 uncultured Actinomycetes bacterium | reverse complement strand
CGCCACCTCCACCTCCTCCGCCACCGCCGCCTCCGCCTCCTCCGCCGCCTCCCCCGGCGGGCACCGCCAACCTGTGGGTGGATACAAACGGCGGAAGCTGCACACGCTCGGCGAGCCCCGTGGCCTACAGCGACGCGAGCGCCTGCGGCAGCCTCGACGCTGCCAACGACGTCTGCCACGGCGGCGAGACGGTCGTAATCCGCGGCGGCGACTACCCACAGCAGGACGTGACCGGAAACGGGATCGGCCGCTCAGCCTCCTCGCGCTGCACCTTCACCGTTCCCGACGGGCAGGTCGCGACACTCGGCTGCGACACCATTCCGGCCTTCGACGGCACGACCACCTACGACGCCTGCCTCGTCGCCGACGGCTCCTACCTCACCTTCGACGGCGGGCCGGGGCTCGGCATCCGTAGCAAGACCTACGTCGCGAAGGGCTTTTCCTACCAGGGCCGGATCGGCAGCGACCGCGGTATCACGGATGTGACCTTCGCCCGTCTGGATGTGGGCGCCGTCGCGCTCGACGGCTCGAACATGCTCGTCTCCCACTCCGACATCGGCCCCTCGGTCGACCCGCTCAACAACCGCCTCGACGACGGCGACGGCAACTCCTTCCAGGACAACCTGATCCACGACTTCTCGGCGGTCAACGACGGCCACTTCGAGTGTCTGACCTGGGATGTCGGGACGCACGTCGTGATTCAGCGCAACCTGTTCCGCAACTGCGCGATCTTCGACATCTTCTCCAAGCCGGTCGAGAACACCAGCGGCCTGGTCGACCACAACTCCTTCTGGGAGGCCAACTACAACAACGACAACCTCAAGCTCTCGACGGGCTCGGGTGCAAGCCAGTGCGCGGTGACGGTGAGCAACAACTGGTTCATGAACGACGCCTTCTACGACGGCTGCCCCGGTGTCGTGGATGCGGGCGGCAACACCTACCACACCAACAGCCAAACCCCGCCGGATCCGCGACAGCCTTAGGTGCGGCGGCTGGTCGCGCCAGCGCCTTTGCTAGGGTGCGCGACCGCGCCCCCGGTGCCGCAGATCGTGAAGCTGCAAAACCGCCTCCTCTTCCTTGCTGCCACCGCCCTCACGGTGATGGTCGTGACCGCTCTCGCCTCGGCGAGCGGTGCCGTCGAGCCGCAGGCGCTGCACAAGCTCTACGTCTCGCCGCACGGGTCCGGCAACTCCTGCACACGGAGCGCGCCCTGCAGGAGCTTCGACCGTGCCTACCACGTCGCGCGTCCGGGCCAGGTCGTCGTGGCGGCCGGCGGCACGTACGGCCAGCAGGTGATCCGGCCCGACTCCTCCAAGAGGTCGTCGCGGAACGTGGTGTTCCGCCCGGCCAAGGGCGCGAAGGTGATCATCGGGTGCCCCGACGATGGCATCGGCTGCCTCGACATCTTCGGCTCGCACATCACGATCCGCAACATGCACATCGCCTATATGCCGCCAATCAACGGGCATCCGTGGCAAGGAACGGTCGGCGCCGACCGCGGCTCGAGCGACGTGCTGCTCGTCAACATCGACGGCGGCGCGCTCTTCATGGCCTCGCCGAACTCCACGGTGCGGGGCGGCGACTGGGGCCCATCGACCGACCCGAACAACATGCGGATCGAGGAGGAGTGCGTGAACTGCACCCTCGACGGCCTCAACATCCACGGCTTTGTGGTCGCTCAGGGCGGACACTTCGAGTGCATCACGTTCGAGGGCGGGACACATGTGACGATCGAGAACTCGACCTTCCGCTCGTGCCCGATCTTCTCGATCTTCGCGAAGCCCAACAGCGCGATCAACGGCGCGCTGATCCAGAACAACGTCTTCTGGAACCCTGACCACGTATTCCTCGGCAACGACATCAAGTTCTCCGACGGCGCGGGCGGGAGCTGCTCGAATATCGTCATCCGCTACAACACGATCGGGAGCGACATCTACGACTCCTGCGGCCCGCCGATCAAGGTGGTCGGCAACCTGCAGCTGGGCGATGAGGCGAGCTGCGGGCCCGACTGGGACTACAACGTATTCGTCAATGCAACCCCGTGCGGACGCCACGCGACGCCGATCCGCAACGCCCGCTTCGTCAACGCGGCAAAGGGGAACTTCCGGCTGCGGCGGGGCTCGCCCGCGATTGGCCGCGGCTCACCCACGTTCTTCCCGCGGTTCGACAAAGCCGGCCGGCGCCGGCCGGCCGGTAAGCGCGCGGACGCCGGCGCGTACGAGGCTTCGCTGGCGAAGAAGAAGCGCTAGAAGCCGCGGCGCACAGCCAGGTACGGGATCAGCGCGAGCTCGACGAAGCCGGGCAGCACGTCGTCGAGCGCGAACACGGCCTCGGTGTCCGAGCGACGCAGCGAGCGCAGATAGTCCAGGACGCCGGTTCGCCGGGAGAGGATCTCGAGCACACCCGTCGGCAGGTCGGTGACGAGCCGCACCCAGCTTCGGCCTGCGACCGCCCGAGCCGCGGCCACCGGCTCGCCGATCTGGTCGCGGTAGAGGAGGTACGGGAAGTCCACTCCGGCGCACGAGCCGAGCGTGTGGTACCCCCACGTGCGGGCGTTGACGTCGAGCAGCTTCGGGCGGCCGTCGCGGGGATCGAGCTTGAACTCGAGCTCGACCAGGCCGTAATAGCCGATCGAGCGCAGGAAGGTCTTCGAGAGCTCCTCGAGCGAGTCCATCTCGACCGTGCGCACGTACGTGCTTGCGCGCCCGAACTCGGGCGGGTGCTGACGGCGCCGCTGCGCGACCATGCTCGCGAGCGCCTCTCCGTCCCGGAACAGCGCGCAGTACGCGTACTGGCTCTCGCCGCCGCCAGGGATCAGCTCTTGCACGATCACCTCTCCTGGGCCGACGAGCTGCGCCGCGCGGTGCACGAGCGCCTGGAGCTCGTCGCGGCTGTCTGCGCGCCACGCCTTGTCCTTGGTCTTGTGGACGAAGTTCTCCTTGATCGCGGGCTTGATCGCCCACGGCGGCTCGCCGTCGACGTCCGCGACCTGCTCGGCGCGTTCCAGGCGCCAAGTGCGAGGGGTCGGGATCCCGAGCTCCTCCGCGCGCGCGTACGTGTTCCGCTTGTCGCAGGCCCAGCGGACCACGTCCCACGGCGGCGTCGGCACGCGCAGGACCTCGCCGAGCCGCTCGCGCTCGACCGCGAACGCCGCCACGTGCTCGTCGCGCGTCGGGAACAGGACCCAGCCGTCGAGCCCGAACCGCTTCGCCGCGGCCAGCGTCGCCTCCACGGCGACCGCCCCGTCCCGGAGATCGGGCACCCGCAGGGAGTGCGTCGCGTAGCGGGAGAACTTCCCCACCGAGCGCTCGTCATCCACGACGCAGGTCGGGATGCCGTGCCGCCCGAGGCTACGGATGATCCCGAGCCCCTGGTAGTCGCCGCCGACGACGATCGCGCCGACGGGGCGGTCTTCCGTCACGCGGAGACGGAGCGGGCCAGCGACCGGCCCGACCACCACGTGCCCGAGACGAAGCGCATCAGCGGGCCGAAGCTCCATGCGGCGGGCGCGCCGAGGAAGTGCAGGCGGGACACGGACGACTCGAGCCCGCGGCTCAGCACCGGATAGCCGTCCACGGTGCGGATCTCGGCCACGAGCTCCCGGTCGAGGAACTCGTAGCCCGCGACGTCGACGCGGTAGCCCGTGCCTAGGACGACGTGGTCGACGTCGCGCGTCGTCGTGTCGTCTAGCTCGAGGTGGACGCCGTTGCCGTTGCTGGCGCTCACCACCGAGGTGCCCGTCGTCAGCGGCACGTCGACGAGGCGGCTCTGCAGCCACTTCGCTCCGGCGGGGCGGATCGCCCGCTTCGCCATCGCGTCTTGCGCGCCGCGCGGGAGGAGCTTGAAGGCACGCGGCGCCGCCAGCAGGCGGCTCATGCCGATTGGCCCCACGTCGGTCGGCGCGTAGAACACCGGCTTGAAAGGCCCGAGCTTCCGCTGGATGACGCCGCCCTTGAGCCAGTTGAGCGTCTCCTTGCGGGCGATCACCTCGACCTTTGCCCCGGCCTCGTGCATCAGCGCGGCCGACTCGAGAGCGCTCTGGCCGCCGCCGACGACGGCGACGTTCCGCCCGGCGAAGCGGGAGAGGTCGTCGTCGCACTCGGAGCTGTGCGAGACCGCGTGCGCCGGCAGGCCGTCGAACTCCGCGGGCCGCCGCGCGAACGGCTCGATCCCCGCCGCAACCACCATCCGGCCCGCCTGCAGGATGGCCCCGTCCTCGAGCGTCACCTCGAAGCCGCCGTCCTTCCGAGCAACCGAGCGAACGCGGCGCCGGTCGACGTCGGGAGCGACGTGCTCCTGCACCCAGCGGCCGTACTCGACGAAGTGCTCGAGCGGGATCGGCGCGTCGAAGCTCTTGCGCTTCTCGGCCTTGTAGACGTCGAGCGTCAGCGACCCGGACGGATGCGCGATGTGCGAGGCCTCCCAGCGCGAGCGCAGGAGCATCCCGTTCGGCATGGACTGCCAGAACGACATCGGGTCGCCGAAAATCCGCACGTCCAAGCCGTCGCGCTGGCGCAGGTGCGCCGCCGCCGCGAGCCCGTAAGGGCCTGCGCCGACGATCACGACATCACACGATGTTGTCGCCTGGGCTGCCGCGTCCGAGGATTCTGTGCGTGCGTCCATACCACCCCGCGGATCCATGCGGATCCGCCGCTCTGAGCCTTGCACGAACCGCCGGAGCGGCCAACTAGACGATTTGACAGTGTGGCGTCGGGGGGACGGGGCGAGAATTCGTGGGTGAACGGCGACGCTGTCACAGGGCGGCCGCGCATCCAGGCCCGGGCACCAGAGGCACACACGCTCGAGCGGCTGCTGCTTCCGGTCGACCCGCCGGAGATCGACTCGGGGGCCGGCGACGGCGCTCCGGTCTGGCTGACGTCCGGCGACTGGCGTCTGCTCGCGCGCCCACGCCCGCTCGAGGCGCGTGGCGAGGAGCTCGCCCGTTTCGAGCTCGCGGGCGGCGCGACTGCGGCCGTCTTGCGCGACGAGGACGGCACGGTGCGCGTGCCCTTCGACCTGGACGAGGCCTACGCCAACTACGTCACCGAGCGGTGGCGCGACCATGCCGACGTCGCCGCGCTCAGCGCCGGCCAGCTCGGCTTCTACTACAAGGTGAAGCGCCTTTTCCCGCGCTCGCTGCTTCTCGCCGCTCGGCGCATGCTCGTACGCTGGACCGGCCTGCCCGACTTCCCGCGCTGGCCGTTGGACGATTCGGTCGTCAGCCTCGTACGCCTCTACGCGCTCTGCCTGCTCGTGGCTGCCGACAAGGAGGAGCTCGAGTTCCGCTGGTTCTGGCCCGACACACACCGCGCTGCCCTGATGCTCACGCACGACGTCGAGTCGGCGGAGGGCCTGCACCTCGCCGTCGAGATCGCCGACCTCGAGCAGGAGCGCGGCTTCGCCTCCTCCTTCAACGTCGTCGGCGCGCAGTACCCGATCGACCACGGCGTCCTGCGCGAGCTCCGGGTCCGCGGCTTCGAGATCGGGCTGCACGGGCTCCACCACGACCGCTCGCTCTTCTCCTCGCGCGAGGAGTTCGAGCGCCAGCTGCCGGGGCTCGCCGAAGCGTCCCGCGAGCTCGAGGCCGAGGGCTTCCGTTCACCCGCGACGCACCGCGTCGTCGACTGGCTCTCGGAGCTGCCGGTCTCATACGACGGGACGATGTTCCACTCCGACCCCTACGAGCCCCAGCCGGGCGGCTGCCTCACGCTCTGGCCGTTCGCGCTCGGGCCACTGGTCGAGCTGCCATACACGCTGCCGCAGGACCACACGCTCTTCACGCTGCTGCGCCAGCGCTCGCCGGAGACGTGGCTCCGCCAGGTCGACGCGATCGTCGAGCGCTTCGGACTCGTCCACTGCCTCAGCCATCCCGACCGCGGCTACCTCGGCGACGCCAATAAGCGCGCGATCTACGTCGAGTTCCTCGACGGGCTCGCGGAGCGACCCGGGCTCTGGCGCGCGCTCCCGCGCGAGATCGCCGACTGGTGGAACCGCCGACGTCCGACGGAGGCGGCCCTCGGCACGATCCGGCGCCAGGGCGACGGCGCGGTGCTCGAGCCACCGGTCGCACGATCTGGACCAACTGGGGATTGAGCGCCGTACGAGCAGTCCCCTAAGCTCGGACGCATGTGGCTTCCCTCTCGGGCTCGCGCAGCCCGGCACCATCGAAGGCTCGAAGGTCTGTTCCCGGGCCTTGCGGCGGCGACGAATGCGGCACGCGAGGAGCTGACGGAACAGCACCAGCGCTATGTAACCGAGGTGAGTGCGCCCAAGCACGCGGTCTCGCTGGAGCTGGCTTCGTTCCTGCTCGCGTTCTGCCGAGAGAGGAATCCCGCCGAGGTGCTCGACCTGGGGTCGGGATTCAGCTCATACGTGCTACGGCTCTACGCCGCCGGGTCCGGTGTCGCGGTGACCTCGGTGGACACGGATGCCAGCTGGCTCGATCGCAGCCGCAGTTTCTGCGAGGGCCTGCCGGAAGGCCGCTTCATGACCTGGCGTGACTTCGGGAGCTGGTTCCCCGAGCAAGGCAGTTACGACGTCGTCCTCCACGACATGGGCGACATGATCGAACGAGTCACCACTCTGCCTCAGGCCCTCATGCTCACACGGCACGGCGGCTATGCCGTTCTCGACGACGTGCACAAGGCCGGCTACGGCCGGTACGCGCGTGAGATCGTCGACGCGTCGGCGAACTGGTACCTGGACCTGAGCAAGATCACGTACGACGGTCTGGGCCGCTTCTCGTATCTCGTGAAGAGGATCTAAGCCGTCCCTCAGCCGCCGAAGTTCTCC
>CAVPGO010000011.1:0-26043 GCA_963703975.1 uncultured Actinomycetes bacterium | reverse complement strand
CTCGGGGTCGTTCTCCGCCGGGACGGCCTCGATGGCCCCGGCGGAGCCGCTCCCGGCTTCGACTGGGCCCGCGCCGCGGCCTTGGCCGGCGAGGGGACCGTGCTGCGACCCGGAGACATCCTCGTCGGCCCGCCGGCGGTGACCCTCGAGGGCGTCACCGGCGGCACCGTGGAGCTCGAGACCGACGCGATCGGCGTCCTGACCTGCCCGCTCCAGGCATGACGCCCGAGCGCCCGCTCACGGTGGCATGGCTCACGATCGCGTCGGTCAAGGGACTGGCGCTCCGCAGCGTCTCCGAGGCGACGCTCGACGTGACCGGAGCGCGCGGCGACCGTGTCTTTCACCTGATCGACGAGGACGGCCGGCTCGTGAACCGGAAGCAGGTCCCCGCGCTGGCCGGGATCCGGGCCGACGTGGACGGCGAGTCGCGACGGCTCACCCTGCGGTGGCCCGACGGCGCCGAGCTCACGGGAGATCCGGGCGAGGGAGCGCCGGTCACGACGTCGTTCTACGGGCGGCCCGTCGCCGGCCGCGTCGTGGCAGGGCCCTGGGCGGAAGCGCTCTCGGACTGGACGGGCCGCAAGCTACGCCTCGTGCGCGCCGCGCCCGGCGAGGCTCACGACCGCGGCCCAAAGGGGGCCGTGTCGCTGCTCTCGACCGCGTCGCTCGAGGAGCTCGGGCGCGCCGCCGGTGCAGCCGAGCCCATGGATCCACGGCGCTTCCGCATGCTGATCGGAGTCGCCGGGCTCGAGGCACACGAGGAGGACACGTGGCTGGGCCGCGAGGTCGAGCTCGGCACCGCGCTCGTGCGGCCACTCGCCAGATGCGGCCGATGCGCGGTGACGACCCAGGATCCCGACACCGGCGCCGTCACCCTCGACACGCTCCGCGTGCTGGGCGAGTACCGGGACGCGGGTGAGGCGGAGGAGCCACTGCCGTTCGGCGTCTGGGGCGAGGTCGTCACGCCCGGGCTCGTGAGCGTCGGCGATACGGTGCGCGTGCGCTGATGCAGCTCGTCCTCGACTGGGACGGCACTGTCACCGAGGTCGACACGCTGCACATGGTGATCGACCGCTACGGCGACCTCGACGTGTTCCACGCGGCGGAGCGGGAGATCGGACGGCGCCTGACGCTGCAGGAGGTGATCGCCGTGGAGATGGAGACGGTGACGGCGCCGCTCGACGAGGTGGTCGCATGGCTGCTCGAGGCCGTGCAGGTGCGTCCCGGTTTCGCGGAGCTCGCCCGGTTGCACGAGCCGCTGATCGTGTCCGCCGGCTTCCGAGAGCTGATCGACCCGGTACTCGCCCGCGAGGGTGTCGTCGCCTCCGTGGTCGCCAACCGCGTCGAGGCTCACCCGAGCGGATGGGTCGCCTCGTTCGCTCCCGCGCCTGCTTGCACCGTGTGTGGCGAGCGCTGCAAGCGCTCCGTCGTGGCCGGGCTGGAGCCGTTCGCATACGTCGGCGACGGCGTCTCCGATCGCTGCGTCTCGCTCGCCGCGGCGCGGGTGTTCGCCCGGGCCGGGCTGGCGGCGTGGCTCGACGAGCGGGGTGTGAGCTACGAGCCGTTCGGCGACCTCGGCGATGTCGCAGCGCGGCTGGCAACGCCGGGCGTCTAATCTGGCCTCGATGACCGTCCGCCGCGCCGGCCCCGAGGACGTACCCGTGCTCGAGGAGCTCTACCGAGCGTTCTTCGCAGAGCTCCCACCGCGCGACCACGATCACGCCGACATCGAGCACGAGCTCGCCGAGGTTCGCGAGATCGCGGCGAGCGAGCACGCGTTCGTCGCCGAGAACGACGGGGCTGCGCTGGGCTTCGCCCTCGTGCGCAGGAGGAACCCGAGCATGGCCGAGCTCACCGACCTCTACGTGAGGCCGGACGCGCGTGCGGGCGGAGTCGCGACGGCGCTCGTCAGCGAAGCGGTCGCAGCGCTCGACGACAGCGTGGCCGTGGTCTCACTCGAGATCGACGCGGAGAACGGTGTCGCACGCACCGTGTATCAGCGCTGGGGCTTTCGGGACGACTCGGTGCTGATGGTCGCGCCGGTGGAGCACCTGCGGGAGCGGCTCGCTCCCGGTCGGAACGCGACGTCCTTCGGCTCGGTTCACGTGCAGAGCGACGACCGCCCCTGGGTGGAGCGCACCGCGAGGGAGTTCGCGCCGCGCATCGGCTCGCCGGGCTCTCGCGTCGAGGGCCCGCGAAACGGCTGGACGGCGGTCTACGACCCGGTTGCCGATCGTGAGCCAACTGCTCTGCGGCGACTCGCCCGCGAATTCTCCGAGCGGATGGGGGCGGTCGTCATCGCGGTGGCAGTCGAGGTCGACCAGGTGGTGCGCCTGATCGCCATGGAGCGCGGCGGCATCGTCGACGAGTACCTCTCCGTGCCCGAGTTCTACGGCGCCTTGCCGCCGGGGGACGTCATCGGCCTCGCGGCCAACCCGACGGTGCTCTCCCGGCTCACCGGTGCCGACCCTGCGGCGGTGAAGGCGGTGGCTCGCATCGCCACGAACGCAGCCGACCTGCCACCGCCACGCGAGCTCCTCGCCGCCCTGGCGACCGTGCTCGGGCTCGAGGGGACCGGTTACGGTCACGAGGCAGGCTGACCGATGCTCACGCTCTACGACGCCGCCCGTTGCCCCTTCTGCGCCCGCGTGCGCATCGTCCTGCACGAGAAGGACATCCCGTACGACGCGATCGCCATCGACCTCGACGACCGGCCGGCCTGGATCATCGAGAAGAACCCTCCTGCCGGCCGGGTGCCCGTGCTGGAGGAGGACGGGTGGATGCTGCCCGAGTCGGCGGTGATCGACGAGTACCTCGAGGAGCGCTATCCGGAGCCGCCGCTCTACCCGGCCGATCCGGCCGAGCGGGCCGCGGCGCGCTTCATCATCTTCCGCTTCCACGAGTTCCAGAAGCCGTACTACGCCCTGCGCCGTGGGGAACCGGGTGCCGAGGCCGCCTTCGGCTGCCAGCTGGCAGGCCTCGAAGGGCTGCTCGCTGCGATGCCGTACCTCACGGGCCGCAGCTTCGGGCTCGCCGACGTCGCCTACGCACCGTGGGTGCTCCGCGCCCGCGACCTTCTCGGCCTCGACCTCGCCCCGTGGCCGGCGCTCGGCACGTGGCTCGACACGATCTCCGAGCGGCCGTCCGTCGCCGCCGAGGCCGGCGTCGTCGCTGCGCTGCCCCGATGACGGACGTGACCACCGCCGAGCTGGCGGCGCGCCTGGAGGAGGACGGCCTCGTCCTGCTCGACGTGCGCGGTGCAGGCGAGTTCACCGGCCTTCTCGGAGCACCGTGCGACCCTCGGCACGGTCACATTCCCGGGGCCCGAAACGTGGACGTCGCAACGCTGCTCGGTCTGCCCGTGGACGAGGTACGAGCGCTCGTCGGGGCGGAGGAGGGCGCCGAGGTGATCGCCTATTGCCACTCGGGCCTGCGCTCCGCCCATGCGGTGGAGATCCTCAGCGCTGCGGGCTACAGGGCCAGGAACTACCCGGGCTCGTGGCACGAGTGGTCGGCCGATCCGAGCCTGCCGATCGCGACGTCGTCGTGAACCCCGTGCCTGCCTCCAGGCAGGCATGAGCCGGTGGAGTGCCTGCCCTCAGGCAGGCACAGGGGTTCGTGCGACCGCGGCCGCCACCGCCAAGAACGCCTCGCAGAGCGCGCGGCCGTGATCGTTCCAGGGCCCGAGCAACCGGTCGGTCTCGTCGTGCAGCTCGCCCACCGGCTTCGGCAGCTCGCGTTCTCCTTCGACGAGCCAGGTCTCGATCATCTCTCGCGTCACCTCGGCGTGGAACTGGATCCCCCACGCCTGGTCGCCGATTCGGTACGCCTGGCTGGCGGTCGCGCTCGAGGCGAGGAGGACTGCGCCGGCCGGCAGGTCGAAGGTGTAGTAGTGCCACTGGAAGGCCTCGACGTGACCGGGGAGCACGCCGATCACCGGGTCGGCGCGGCCGGCCTCGGTCAGCTCCACACCGTGCCAGCCGACTTCGGGTGCGCGAGCAGGGCCCACGGGCGCGCCTGCGGCACGGGCGATCAGTTGCGACCCGAGGCACACGCCGAGCAGCGGCACGCGGGCTTCGAGAGCTCCACGGATGAAGTCCGCCTCGCTGGGGAGCCAGGGATGCTCGGCGTCCTGGTCGGGGTGCATCGCGCCGCCGAAGACCATGATCGCGTCGTAGGCGGTGGGATCGTGCTCGTGGGCTCCGTCGGGTGCGACCCACCGCTCGTGCCGGTGGCCGCGCTCGACGGTCACCGTCTCGAAGAGCCCGCCACCGCCGGTGCGCGACGGGTCGTGGACGACCGAGAGGACACGCATGCGGCGGAATCTACCGACGCTCCGTCCGGCGCTGCCCGACGGTCGTCAGAACAGTCGTAACTCCGTCGACGGCGGCTCGACGCCGCCCGCCGCGGGGACACCCGCCTCGTCGAGCAGCCCGCGGAACGTGGCTGCGCCACGCGGCGCGAAGTCGTCGCGGTTGTTGTTGAAGAGCGCGTAGACCTCGTCCGCCTCCTCCGCGAGCCGCTGCACCGGGGCGACCCACTCCTCGAGCTCCTCGGGCGAGTAGAGCCAGTCGAAGCGGTCGGCGCTCGTTCCGCCGCGGATGTTCCAGGTCTGCGTGTTGCGCCCGTGGAAGCGCACGTACGCCACGGCGTGCGTGGCCGCCGCGATGCGCGGCACGACGTTCGAGGCACGCGTCCTCGGGCTGTCCACGGAGACGTAGGCGAGCCCGGCCTGCTCCAGGAAGGCCAGGGTGCCGGCCCGCTCGTCCTCTTCGAGCCACGAGCGATGCCGGAACTCGACGAGCGGCACGAGCGGCGCCAAGCGGCCGGGTGCTCGTTCGAGCTCGGTGAGCGCCTCGCGCGTCTTCGTGAAGCGCGGGTGGTACTGCAACAGGACGCCGCGGAGCTTGCCCGACAGCTCGAGCGGCTCGAGCGAGGCGCGAAACGCGCGAAAGGCGTCGTCGGTCGGCTCGCCTTCGTGCCATGTCATCGCGGCGTTCGCCTTCACATGGAAGACGAAGCCGTCGGGGGTGCGCTGCGCCCAGCGTCCCGTGACGGCGGGGTCGGGGAGCGCGTAGTACGGCGAGTCGGCCTCGACCGTGTCGAAGCGCTCGGCGTAGTAGCGCAGGCGCTTCTCCGCCGTCGACACGCCGCGCGGGTACCACGCACGAAGCAGCCCTTCGTCGGCCCAGCTGCACGTGCCGATGCGAACCGTCGCCGCCACGAAGACAGCGTGCCAGGCACCGGGACGTGTCCCGGTGCCTGGCACGTGCGTACGACTACTTCCGCGCCACCGCGGGGCTCTGCGTCGTGAACCCACTCACCGTCGGGTTCACGCACGGGATACCACCCAGCAGGGGCGTCAGCGCGGTGCAGAGAGGCGCCGCGGCCCCGGCCGGTGCGATTGCCTTCGCTCGGAAGTACTTGCCCGCCTTGGCGCGGTACGAGAACGTGCCGTTGGCCTTCGACTTCAGGGCTGCCAGCTTCTTCAGCGCGGCTCTCGTGGCCCCGCCGAAGACCTGCACGGGGACGCCGCCGCGGACCTGGCCTGCCTGCGTGACGACGCCGCTCACGACGGCGCCGTTGCCGAGCTTCTTCGCCTTCACTGTCACCGACCCGGGCGCGACGGCCGCCGGGGAGGCCACGGTTCCGGCCGCGTTGACCTGACCGTTCCCCGCCTGCCACGGCGTCCAGAACGCGATCCACGCGCCCGTCTGCACGGCACCGAAGACGCCGTTCACGGTCAGCTCGGCGCTCAGGAACTTGGCTCCGAAGGTCGCGCCGATCGGCGGCGGGAGGTCCGGGGGGGACAGGCAGAAGATGAGCTTCGCGGGGCCGAGCGCCGTCTCCGCGCCGGCGGTGGGGATCAGGTAGGCGGGCAGGTTGATCGTCTGCCCGGCTGCCGTCAGCCGTAGGAGCCAGACCGCAGTCGGCGCCGCACCTTGGGTGCAGGCCGCCTGGTCCGCTGCGGGCACCGCACCGGGCGGCGCGACGACGATCGGGCCGGTCAGCGGCAGCAGAGCGCCACCGAGTGCGAGTGCGCTCACCTGCGCCTTGACGGTGCCGAGCTGGGTGCCCGGCGCCTGCGTGGCCGTGATCGTCGTGCCGGTCGGGGCGTAGATCGCGGCGACGGCGGTCGCGTCGTCCGCCGGCGCCGCGGAGGCGCTGATGACGGTGGTGGCGCCCGCGTAGCGCACCTTGAGCGTCGGGGATGTGTAGGCGGTCGAGGCGGCGATCACGACCGCCGGCACTGCAACCGCCGCGAGGGCAGCCACCGCGATGCTGATCCGTTTCCTCATGCGTGTTCCCTCCTGGTCAATGGTTCCGCGGATTCGAGACGTCCGAGAGCCGTTCGGGTGGCGTCATCGTACGGCCTACTCACCGCGCAGGCAGCAGGCCGCTGGCACGTACCCACTGGCGGTTGTCGTAGCGGTAGAGGTAGACGGTGGCGATCGGGAAGTAGTCGCGTGCCGACGTCCGGAGCCGGATCCCGGGGAGCAGGAACGGGTTGGCCCGAGTGTCGATCGTCTGCGCGGCCTCCAGGAGGCTCGCCCTGGTCGGCGTCCTCCCGGCCCGCTGCAGCGTGTCGACCATCGACCAGGCGGCGGTCATGCCGTACCAGTGGTAGACGTCCGTCTGCTTCCCGGCCGGGTAGTAGCGCTTCATGATCGACCGGTAGAGGGCGAGCGCCGGATCCTTCGCCCAGATCGGGTCGTTCGGGTTCTTCACGAAGGCGATCGACAGAGCCCCCTTGGTCAGGCCCGGCGCGTTGAGGCGCGCGATGCTCATGATCGTCGGCTCGATCGAGACGGAGGCGATGTACAGCTGCGGCTTCCAGCCGAGCTTGTTCGCCGCCACGACGGCCTGGATCATGAACTTCGGCGTCGCGAAGAGCATGAGTGTGTCCGCACCCGACGCCTTCAGCTTTGCAACCTGGGCCGAGACGTCCGATGCGGTGAACTCGTATGCCTCCGAGGCGACGACCTGCGGCCCCTTGCCGGCGATTGCACGGGAGAGCCCACGCGCCATGTCCTTGCCCAGGTCGGTGTTCTCGAGCAGCACGGCGAGCTTCGCCTGCGGCCGGCGCTTGACGAGATCGCGCCCGTAGACGGCCCCCTCGCCGCGGTAGCTCTGCAGGAACCCCATCGTCCACGGGTAGCGCCCGGGCGCGGCGAGCGCCTCGGAGCCGTCCCCGGAGAAGAGCTGCGGTACCCGCTTTGCGTTCGTGTAGTCGCGGATGGCGAGGTTGTTCGCCGTCCCGATCACGTTGAAGAGGGCGAAGACGCGGTCCTGCTCGACGAGCTTTCGCGTCAGCTGCACCGTCTGCGCCGGGTTGTACCCGTCGTCGTAGTAGACGTAGCGGATCTTCCGCCCGTTGACGCCCCCCTTGGCATTGACGTAGTCGAAGTACGCCTTCGCCCCCGGGCCGACCGAGCCGAAGGCCGCCGCCTCGCCGGAGAGCGGAACGGTGCCACCGATCACGATCTCCTTGCTGGTGATGCCGGGGTCCGCCGCGGTGCCGGCGCCCGCTGCCCCGACGAGCGCGAGCGCTGCGGCGAGCGCGACCGCGATGCGCCCGGTCATCGGCTGAGCGTCGTTGCCAGCACAGGCACGGTCAGCTCCGTCGAATAGACCGTTGCGCGTGACCCTGCGGGCAGCGGGAGGTCGAGGTACAGGAGATTGCTCGGGCTCTGCGCCACCGACGACGACGCCAGCGTCACCCTGAGCATGGAGCCCTGGGGGATGAAGGTGGCCTGATCGCTCAGGTGGATCGTGACCTTGTGCCTTCCCGCGCGGACGGGGACGCCGCCCGCTGCGACGACGATCTCCTGGCCGGCGGGCGTTCGGGCGCTGAGCACAGCCACGAGACGCGACCAGCCGCCCACAGCCTCGAGCTCGACCTTGACCGTCGGCGAGCCGAACACCTCGACAGCAGATTTCTCCCGGCCGGGTCTCCAGACGACCTTGCCGGTACGACCGGAGATCGGACGGCCGGCGAGCCGCCTGTTGGTGAAGCCGGCGGCGGTGATCGTGCTCGGCAACGCCGCAGACCGTGTCACGCTCGAGGAGCCCGAAGCGGCGATCACGACGCGCTTCGGCCCGTCGATGCCGTTGCGGATGCCGCGCAGGTAGCGGTCGAACCACTGTTTGCCCTCGGCGAGCATGGCGGGCGTGTCCGCCGCGGGGAAGGAGGAGGGGGCGTGGCCCATGTTCCCGATCCAGAGCCGCTTGGGTCCGGCGAGCGCGCCCCACGTCCCCCGCACCTGGTCGAGGCCGAAGGCGAAGTCGCGGCGGCCCTGCATCATGAAGACCGGCGTCCGGAGCCCGTTGAGCTTGCGTGCGGACGAACGCGCGCCCGTGAAGGCAGGGACGCCGCGGGTGCGGCCTGCGAACACCGCATCGCGGATCGCCAGCACGGCCGGGTCGACCGTCCTCGGGTCGAGCGACGAGATGAAGCCGGCGACGATGCCGGTCTTCACGAGCCCCTGCGGCGCGAGCGCCTGCCCGAGGTCGGTCCAGGTGATCACCGGCTCGAGAGCGGCCCACGGGACGCCGGCCGCGAGCGAGTTCCACAACGCGCCGCCTCCGTACGAGATACCCCAGCCGCCGATCCTGTCGTCGGCCACGTCGGGCCGGTCGCGCAGCCACGAGAAGACCGCGCTCGCGTCGCTGATCTCGTTCGGCCCGTCGATCCCGATCAGCCCGCCGGACTGGCCGTGACCGCGCGCGTCGTACGCGAGCACGGCGTACTCGTCACCGATCACCCCCATCGCACGTGCGACCGCGATCGCGCTCGACCGCGTGCCCCCGAGGCCGTGCAGGAAGACGATCCCCGGCCAGCCGCCCGGCGGGGGCGTCCCGTCCGGCACGAACAGCGTCGCCGCGAGCTGCGTGCCGTCGGCGCCGAGGATGGTGACGTCCTGCTGCGATGCGGCGGCGGGCCCGGCGGCGAGCAGCGCACACGCGAGCACCGCCGCGGCAAGAGGCACGAGCCTCGTCACAGGCGGGAACGGTAGCCGACGACCGGAGGGGCGGCCCATAGAATCCCGCGGATGGCCGGCCGGACGGACTCGCGGCGGATCGACCCCAGACCCATCGGCGTCTTCGACTCCGGCGTGGGCGGCCTCACCGTGATGCACGAGCTGCTCGTCACGGTCCCGCACGAGGACGTGGTCTACCTCGGCGACAACGCGCGCCTGCCGTACGGCCCCCGCCCGCTCGACGAGATCCGGCGCTTCGCGCTCGAGGTCGGGCGTCACCTCGAGCGGGAGGGTGTCAAGCTCGTCGTCGCTGCCTGCAACTCCGCGACGGCCGCAGCGCTGCCGGACCTGCAGCGCGAGCTGTCCGTCCCGGTGGTCGGCGTGCTGCAGCCCGAGGCGCATGCGGCGGCGCGCGCGACGCGGAATCGCCGTGTCGGGCTGCTGGCGACGGAGGCGACCGTGGCCAGCGGGCGCTACGAGGCGCTCATCTGGACGCTGGACGCAGGCGTTCGCGTGCACGCCGTCGCCTGCCCGCGGCTCGTGCCGCTGATCGAGGCCGATGACCCGTTCTCGGCGGAGACGGTGGCCGCGGTGCGCGAGGTCGCGACGCCGCTGCGCGAGGCCGGCGTCGACACCGTCATCCTGGGCTGCACCCACTATCCCCTCATCCGCCCGATCTTCCAGCGCGTCTTCGGCCGCGACGTGACGCTCGTCTTCTCGGCCGACGAGACCGCGCGTGAGGTGGCGGAGACGCTGCAGCGCAAGGGCATCGAGGGGGAGCCCGGCCGCGAGGGCTCGTACCGCTTCCTCACCACAGGTGAGCCGGACGCCTTCCGCGCCATGGGCAGCCGCTTCCTGCAGCTCCCCATCGGCGTCGTCGAGCACGTCATCGACTGGGGACAGTCCCCGCAGGGGACTGTCCCCATGGCCGCCGCATGAGCGCGAGAGCGGACGGACGGAGGGCGGACGAGCTGCGGCCGCTCGATCTGCAGCCCGACTTCCTGGAGCAGCCGCACGGCTCGGTGCTCTACGCCCAGGGCAAGACGGTCGTCCTCTGCACCGCCACGGTCGAGGAGGAGATCCCCCGCTGGCTGCGCGGCCAGCGCCGCGGGTGGATGACGGCCGAATACTCGCTGCTGCCGGCCTCGACCGGCGAGCGGACGCAGCGCGCGGCCAGCCGCGGACGGCCTGACGGCCGCACGGTCGAGATCCAGCGGCTGATCGGCCGCGCACTTCGCTCCGTGTGTGACTTCGAGGCGCTCGGCGAGCGCACACTGTGGCTCGACTGCGACGTGCTGCAGGCGGACGGTGGCACCCGCTGCGCGGCGATCACGGGCGCGTACGTCGCCGCGCACCGTGCCCTCGAGCGCTTCGGCCTGAACAAGGCCCTGCGCGGCTCGGTGGCGGCGGTGTCCGTGGGGATCGTCGACGGTGAGGCGCTCCTCGATCTGGACTACTCGGAGGACTCCCGTGCCGAGACCGACATGAACGTCGTCATGACCGGCGACGGCCGCCTGGTCGAGGTGCAGGCTTCGGCCGAGCGGGAGGCGTTCCCGCGTGAGCTCCTCGACCGCCTGCTCGACCTCGCCACCGCCGGTATCGCGGAGCTCGGCACGACGCAGCGGGAGGCGGCCGAAGCCCCGGTGCTGTGACTCCGTCGTGAAGCACCACAAGGCCGTGCTCGCATCCGCGAACCCGCACAAGCTCGAGGAGCTGCGGCGCGCGCTGCCCGGGTGGGAGATCGCCGCGCTCCTGCGAGACGACTTCCCCGACGAGACCGGCGCGACGTATGCGGAGAACGCGGCGGCCAAAGCGCGGTTCGGCCGCACCCTCGCGCCGCCGGACGCGTGGTCCGTGGGAGAGGACTCGGGCATCGAGGCGGCCGCGCTCGGCGGCCGGCCAGGCGTCCAGTCCGCCCGCTGGGCCGCGGACGGCGTCTCCCGGATGCTCGGCGAGCTCGCCGCTGCCACCGACCGGCGCGCCCGCTACGTCTGCGTCATCGTCGCGGTCGCCCCCGCCGGGGACGAGGTTGCCGTCCGCGGGACACTGGAGGGATCGATCGTCACCGGGGCTCCTCGCGGTGACGAAGGGTTCGGCTACGACCCGATCTTCGTGCCCGACGGCGAGACGCAGACGGTGGCCGAGCTGGGCGACTCCTGGAAGCGACTGCACTCCCACCGAGCGCGGGCCGCAGCCGAGCTGGAGCGCGCCATGACGGGTCGCGCGCCCTAGCACCGGCCTTTGGAACGCGCCGCAGAGTGCCGATACATGCGGCGATGGCGGGTGAGAGGCCGACCGACGACCTGCGCGCGGAGACGCTCGAGGCGGCGCAGGGGCTGCGCGACGGCGAAGAGGCGCTCGCCGGTGCGTTACGGGCCATCCGAGAGGACTCGGAGCGCGCAGCCGAGGCCTACCGCGCCGTCGTCGCGTCGCTCGCCACCGCGCTCGCGGCCCGCGACGGGTACACCGGCGCTCACTCGGACATCGTCCACGACCTCGCGGTCGCGGTGGCGGGACGCTTGGGCATCGACCGGCACGCCGTCGCGGAGGTCGAGGCGGTCGCGCTGCTGCACGACATCGGCAAGATCGGCATCCCCGACCATGTGCTCCACAAGCGAGGACCGCTCGACGAGCCCGAGTGGCAGCTGATGCGCGAGCACCCCGTGATCGGAGAGCGGATCCTGAGCCCGCTGCCCGGCCTCGCCGACGTCGCGAATGCCGTTCGGCACGAGCACGAGCGCTGGGACGGCAGCGGCTATCCCGACGGTCTGGCCGGGGTCGAGATCCCCCTCGCGTCGCGCATCGTGCTCGCGTGTGACACGTTCAGCGCTCTCGTTAGCGACCGGCCCTACCGGGCCGCGCTCGACGTGGTCGAGGCGAAGGAGGAGCTCCGCAGACACGCGGGCACGCAGTTCGACCCGGCCGTGGTCGACGCGCTGCTCGCGAGCATCGACGAGCGGGGGAGGGTGCGCAGCACGGCCGGCGCTGCGGCAGACGTCTCCGCGCTGGTCGAGGAGGATGCGGGCGACCGCGAGGCGCGGCGGCTCGAGCGGGAGGTGCACGCGCTCATCACCGTGGTCTCCGCGGTGGCCGCCGTGGAGAGCCTCGACGACCTCGTCGACATCGCGGCAGAGGAGGCGTGCGCGGCGATCGGCGCCACATCGGTCTCGATCTCCCGTTGGGAGGCGGACGCTCGGGTGCTCAGAGTGATCGTCAACGGCGGCATGCTGGCCGCCGGCGAGGAGCGCCGGCCGGCCGACGAGGTCTACCGGCTCGACTCGGACGACGCGCTCCGCCTGCTGCTCGTGGACGGTCAGTCCTACGTGACCAGCCTGGGCGACCCCGACGGGCTGGAGGCGGAGCACGAGTTGCTGCGCTCGCTCGGCCGGCACTCGTGCGCCGCGGTGCCGGTCATGCTCGGTGGAGAGGCATGGGGCGAGATCTGGGCCAGCCGTGACGCGTCGCTACCGGTGTTCTCCATGCGCGACCTCCGCTTCCTCCAGACGATCGCCGGGCAGGTGGCCGCCGCCGTCGGTCGGACGGAGTTGTTCGCGCGGATGGCCGATCTCGCCTTCCGGGACCCCCTCACCGGCGTCGGCAACCGCCGTGCGCTCGAGGAGCGGCTCGAGCTTGCCGTGCGCGAGGCCGTGGAGACCGGCACGGACCTCGCCGTGCTCCTCTGCGACGCGGACAACCTGAAGGAGCTGAACGACGCGGAAGGGCACCAGGTGGGAGATGCGGCGCTGCGCCGCCTCGCGCAGACGCTCGCGGCCGAGGCTCCCGGGGGGGAGCCGCTCGTCTACCGCCTCGGTGGTGACGAGTTCTGCCTGCTGCTCCCGGGTGCGACGGCCGAGCAGGCGGTCGCTGTGGGCGAGCGTGTGTTGAGCCGGCTGGCGGCGCACCGTCCGCCGGCCCTGACCGCTTCCTGCGGCGTCGCCGCGCTCGGGATGGGCGTGACGCGACCCGCCGACCTGCTCCGCGCCGCCGACACGGCCCAGTATGCCGCCAAGCGCGGAGGCCGCAGCAGGGTCTGCGTCGCCGACCCGCGGCCCGCCGTCGACTGGCGCCGGCCGGTGCCGGTGCCCCGCGAACCGAGGCGCCGTCTGCGCGACGGCGAGGAGGTCGTCGACGTGGCATCGCTCCTCGCGGAGACCGTGGCCGCACTCGACGGACCCCTCTCCCGTGCCACCGTGCCACGACGACTGGAGGACGTCGTCGGCCGTGCGATCGACGCGATCGACGCGGCGAGGGCGGCGATCTCCCTGTGCGCAACCGGGACGGGCACGATCGACGTCGTCTTCATGATCGATGCGCGCCGTGGCCGCGCCTGGCAGCGCGAGCTCGGAGCGTCCGAGGAGGTCTGGCTCGTGACGGACTACCCGAGCACCGAGGCGATCCTCGCCGGCGGCAGCTTCATCGTGCATGCCGACGACGATGCGGCCGATGAGGCGGAGCGCACGATCCTGCACGAGTTCGGCATGCGGGCGGTGCTCGCCGCAGCGGCTGACGGCGCGAACGGCTCCTGGCTCGTCGAGGTGTACGCAGACGCCGAAACGGCTCCACTCGAGCCGATCGAGCCGGCGCTACGACTGCTGGTGGCGGAGGCCGTGCGCGGCAACCGCCGGGCTCTGGCGCCGGCCCAGGCCGTCGCCTGACCTGGTAGCTTCGGGCCGCGATGGATGCGGGACCGGCCCTCGAGGAGCTCTCGGCTCTGTCCTCACAGGTGGTGGAGGCCGTCGTCGTCGAGGCTGACGGATCCGTGGTCGGGCCGAGCGCCATCGACATCGAGCGGGCGGGCACGCTCGGTGTTGCGGGCATCCGGCTCCTCGCCGACGCTGCCCGCCTTCGCCCCGGCGGGCCGGCGGTCGAACGCATCGAGGTTGCGCTGCAGCGCGGCGCGATCTACGCGCTGCATGAGGGTGGCCGCACGGTCGTCGCCACGACCGGGCCGGGCTCGGTCTCGGGTCTCGTCCTCTACGACCTCCGTACCGTGCTCCGCCGCTCCGCGGAGGAGGCTTCCCCCGAGCGCCGCACGCGAAGCGGCCTGATCGCCTCAGACGATGCGTAAGGCGCTGCTGGCGCTGCTCGTCGTGGCGGTGGTCGGGCACGTGGTGTGGCACCGCGCGCGCCGCACCGAGAAGCGGGTCGTGGTCGGGTTCGCGGATGGCTCCTCCATGGCGCTCGGGCCCGGCGCACCCGAGCGAGAGACGCTCCTGCGGCTCGCAGGCGAGGCGCTCGGGGTATGAGCGTCGACGAGCTCGGTCGCCGGCTCGTCGCTCAGTCGCTCCTCCAGGGGGACTTCGTGCTCCGTTCCGGCAAGCGGTCGGCCTACTACCTCGACAAGTACCGCTTCGAGACCGATCCGGTCCTGCTCCAGGCGCTCGGCTCGGCGCTTGCGGACGCGCTGCGTGAGGCGGAGCCGGGGCTGGCCCGCATCGCAGGACCGGCCCTCGGAGCCGTCGCCCTGGCCGCCTCGGCGTCCATGGCGTCCGGGGTCCCGTTCATCATCGTGCGCGGTGAAACCAAGGGATACGGCACCGGGAACCGGATCGAAGGCCCATACGAGGCCGGCGAGCTCGTGTGCCTGGTCGAGGACGTCGTCACCTCCGGCGGGGCGCTCGCCGAGTCGGTGGCGGCACTCCGCGACGCAGGTCTCGTCGTTCGCGCAGCGGTGTGCGTGGTCGACCGGGAAGAGGGGGGCTCGGACGCGCTCGCGCGGAACGGCGTGCGGTTGCGGTCCCTGTACCGCGCCGGCGACCTGTTGGCGGTGCGCCCGGAGATTGAGAACCCGCATGGTTGAGCCGAAACCGCTGGCTTGGTACGGTGCTGGCGGCCGTCAGAGATCCCACGACGACCAGGAGGAGACGCAGTGACCAAGCAGGAGTTCGTGGACGCCGTCGCCGGCAAGGCGGGCCTGAGCAAGCGCGACGCGGGTGAGGCCGTGGACGCGTTCCTCGACGTCGTCACCGGAACGCTCATGTCCGGCGACTCGGTGACGTTCACCGGTTTCGGCAAGTTCCACACGACGCAGCGCGCCGCGCGCATGGGCGTGAACCCGCGCACGGGCGCGCCGGTGCACATCAACGCCGCGACGGTGCCGAAGTTCTCGGCCGGATCGCAGCTGAAGAAAGCCGTCAACTAGCTGCTGCCGGCGCCGGTTCGCCGAGGGCCGCCGACGGCGGCCCTCGGCGTCTGGAACGAGATCGCCGCTTCCACGCCCGGTTGTACGCGAACATATGTTCGCGTACGCTGCGGGACGTGCAACTCTCCTTCGACGCCGCTGACCGCCTCGTGGAGCTGATCCAGTGGCGCCGGGGGCCCGTGGCCGCAGACGAGGCCGCTCGCCGACTGTTCGCCCTTGCGTGTGCTCCGACCCACATCGCCCGAGGGTTGCTCGACGACGTCGTCGCGGGTGACGCACGCCTGGCCTGGCGCGGCGGCGACCTACTCGGGCTGGCAGACGACGAAGAGGGTCGCCGCGAGCTCGACGAGGCGACGTTTGTCGTCTTCGATCTCGAGACAACGGGGCTGCGCCCGGGCTCGTCGCGGATCTGCGAGATCGGTGCACAGCGCGTCTCGCAGCTCGAGCTCGGCGAGACGTTCGAGACGCTCGTCGATCCCGGCGTTCGTCTCCCTGCGCAGGTGACCGCGCTCACCGGGATCGCGCCCGCCGCGCTGCGCGGGGCGCCACGGAGCGAGCTCGCCGTGCGTCGCTTCCTCGCCTTCGCCGAGGACGCCGTCCTCGTCGCGCACAACGCCCGCTTCGACCTCGGCTTCCTCGACCGCGAGGTCGAACGGCTCACCGGGCGCCGCGTCACCGGTGCGGTCGTCGACACCGTGTGGCTGGCGCGCAGGCTGCTGGCAGGGCGCACGCGGCGCGTGGGCCTCGCCGAGCTGGCGCACTTCCTGGGCGTGCCGACGCGGCCGTGCCACCGGGCGCTCCCGGACGCACAGGCAACCGCCGAGGTGCTGCTGCATCTGATCGGCCTCGCGCAGGAGCGCGGCGCCCGCACCGTCTCCGACCTCGTCGAGCTCTCCGCTCCGCGGGCCCGCCGCCTGCAGACGAAGCGGGCGCTCGTCGCGGGCGCGCCGTCGAGGCCCGGCGTGTACGTCTTCCGTGACCGGCACGGGCAGGCGCTCTACGTCGGGCGGGCCCGGAGCCTCCGCGCTCGCCTGCGCACGTACTTCGCGGGCGGACGCCAACGACCGGCCGTCGAGGCGGCTCTCGCCGCGCTCGCGGAGGTCGAGTGGCGGGAGACCGGCTCCGAGCTCGAGGCGGCGGTCGCAGAGCTGCGGCTGCTGCGGGAGCTGCGGCCACCGGCGAACGCACGCAGTACCCGCCCCGACCGTCATGTCTACCTGCGCCGTGCCGGCTCCCGCTGGCACGTCACCCCCGAGCCCGGTCCGCTCGGCCCGCTGCGGCGACGCCGCCTCGCGGCGGCGGCGGCGCGCGCGCTCGACGGTCACGACCGCGACGACATCACCACTGCGCTGCCGGCGCTTCGGGCACGGCTCCATCGTCTCGCCCGCGAGCAGCGCTTCGAGGATGCTGCGCGGCTGCGCGACCGGGTAGCGGCACTCGAGGAGGTCGTCGCAGCGCTCTCCGAGCTCGACCGCGTGCGGTCGCTCGAGGTGTGCGTCCTCGCCCCGGGCTGTCCCCCGGGCGCCACGAGAGCGTTCTTCGTCGCGCGCGGGCAAATCGCGTGCGAACGCCTTCTCCCCCGCGGTGCCGGAGCGCTCGTCGAAGCCGCGGCGGGCATCGCGGAGACACGGCGCGCGCCGCTTTCGCACGCGCCGGAGGACGCCGACGAGGTGCTGGTCGTGGCGCAGTTCGTGCGGCGGCCGCCGCCCGAGCTCCGGGTCGTGACGCTCGACGCTGCGACGATTGCCCGCGCCGTCGACGGGGTACCGTTGGCGGCGTGACGGACGCGCTCGCTCTGCCGCCCTTCTCCGACCGGGTTGCCGATGCCGTCGAGCGCAAGCGGACGCAGCTCGTGGTCGGGCTCGACCCGCGACTCGACCTGCTGCCCGTCGAGCTCCGCGGTGAGACCCTGGTCGGCCGGGCAGCGGCGGCCGCCGCCGTCGATCGTTTCTGCCGCGGCATCGTCGACGCGGTTGCTCCGTACGTAGTGGCGGTCAAGCCGCAGATCGCGTTCTTCGAGGCGCTGGGCGCCGACGGGGCAGTGGCGCTCGAGGCAGTGTGCGCCCACGCGCGGGAGATCGGGTTGCTCGTCATCGCCGACGGCAAGCGGGGTGACATCGGCTCGACCGCCCGTGCATACGCTGCGGCCTTTCTCGAGCCGCGAGGCCGCCTGGCACCGCTTGCGGACGCGCTCACGGTGAGCCCCTTCCTGGGGCGCGACTCCGTCGACCCCTTCCTCGCCGCGTGCCGCCGCCACGGAGCCGGCGTGTTCGTCCTCGTGCACACCTCGAACGCGGGCGCTCGCGACATCCAGGAGGCGACCCTCTCGGACGGGCGTCCGCTGTGGCACCACGTCGCCGAGCTCGTCGTCGAGTGGGGTGCGGACCTCGTCGGCGAGCGTGGGCTGTCGAGCGTCGGAGCCATTGTCGGGGCCACCTATCCCCGCGCGGTGGGAGAGGCACGCCGCACCATGCCCCAGGCGATCATCCTGCTGCCGGGTGTCGGCGCACAGGGCGCGACGCCGGCGGACGTCGCCCGCGCCTTCACATCGGGCCCGGCCAGCGCGCTCGTCAACGTGTCCCGCTCGGTCATCTACGCGTACCGCGATGGAGAGGACGACTGGCGGGCAGCTGCAGGTGCCGAGGCGGCCCGGCTCGCCGAGGCCGTATGGGGTGCCGCGGGATGGTGAGGATGGGGTGGGCCTGTGCGGTGCTCTCCGCCGCCATCGTCGCCGCCGTGGTCGCGGTCGCTGCGACCGCGGCACCGCCGGTGAGCGCTCCCGTCTACGTCGTCGAGAGCGCGGTCGACGGCACGACGCTCGCCGCCCGTGGCGAGGACGAGCGCCGGGCGATCGCGAGCATCACGAAGCTGATGACGGTGCTGGTCGCCCTCGACCACGCCTCGGCTCGACGACGTCGTCGTCGTGCCGCCCCAGGCGACGCGCGTCGGCGAGTCGACGATCGTTCTGCGGCCCGGCGAGCGAATCACCGTGCGCGACCTCGCGATCGGCGCGCTCGTACCGAGCGCGAACGATGCGGCCACCGCGCTCGCCGCTCACGTCGGCCGCGGCTCGATGCCGCGTTTCGTGGCGCTGATGAACGCGAAGGCGCGTGCGCTCGGCCTACGCGACACCCGATTCTCGAAACCCGCACGGGCTCGACCAGCCGGGCCACTACTCGAGCGCGCGCGACGTCGTCCGCGCTGCTGCGCGCGGCGCTGCGGCCGGCCCTTCATCCGGGCCTCGGCGACGAGGACGACGGCGACGATCGGCGGCCGCACCGTTCGAGACGACCGACGACCTCCTGTCGCGGCTGCCGTTGCTCGTCGGCGGCAAGACGGGGCACACGGACGACGCCGGCTGGTCGCAGGTCGCCGCCGCTTCGAGCCGGGCGAGCGACCGTCGTGGCGGCGGTGCTCGGCGCCACCACGCGCGAGGCGCGCAACGGCGACCTCGAAGCGCTGCTGCGCTGGGGTCTCGGCCAGTACCGGCCGGTGCTCGTCGTCGACACCCGGCGCACGTCTGCGACGGCCGACCCGGGCTGGGGGCTCGCTGCCGTGCCCCTCGAAGCCGGCGCGGTCGATCGTCCGGCCCGCCTCGGTTCGGCGCCCGCTCGTCGAGCGCGTGATCGTGCCGCACGGCACTGGCGCTTCCCGTGCGGCGTGGCGCCGCTTCTGGGTGAGGTGCGCGTCTACGACGGAGACCGCCTCGTCGCGCGTGCGCCGCTCGTCGCCGCCCGCAGCGTGGCGGAGCCCGGCTTGCTCGGCAAGGCCGCGGTTCGTGGCGGGTCGGACGACCCACCATCTGGTCGGCTCGTATCGTGAGGGGTGGTCCGTGATCGTCACCGTCACGCTCAACGCCGCGCTCGACCGATCGGTGACCGTGCCGATCTTCCAGCTCGGTCACCGGCATCGCGCCAGCGAGCGTGCTCGCGCTCGCGGGCGGCAAGGGCATCAACGTCGCGCGGGCGCTGAAGCGGCTCGACGTGCCGGTCGTCGCGACCGGGCTCGCGGGCGGGCGCACCGGCACGCGGATCGTCGAGGAGCTGACTGCGGAGGCGATCCTCAACGACTTCGTCCGGATCCGCGACGAGTCGCGCACGTCGACCGCCGTCCTCGACCCGACCTCGGGCACGTACACGGAGATCAACGAGTGGGGGCCGAAGGTCACGGAGTCCGAGCTCGAGATCCTGCTCGACAAGCTGCGCTATCTCTCGCGCGGCGCCGACGGTCGTGCTGGCGGGCTCCCTGCCGCGCGGCGTCGACGACGGCTTCTACGCCGAGGCGACGCGCGAGCTGACGCGGCGCGGCGTGCGCGTCGTCCTCGACGCCGAGGGCGAGCCGCTCACGGCGCGGGCTCGAGGCCGAGCCGTGGCTCGTCTCGCCGAACCAGCACGAGGCCGAGCAGCTCGTCGGCCAGGAGCTCGAGGACGACGACGACTTCTCTGATGGCGCTCGACGCGATCGCCGAGATGGGCGCCCGCAACGTCCAGCATCACGCTGGAGACGGGCTGCTTCGCGCTCGTGCGCGAGGAGCGCCAGGTGCGGCGGCTACCGGGCGCTCGCGCCGCAGCTCGAGCCCGTGTCGATCGTCGGGGCGGGTGACGTGCTCCTCGCGCAGTGGCTCGCGGCGCTCTGACGGGAAGCCGGCCGACGAGGCGCTCCGGCTCGCCTGCGCGGCGGGGGCCGCCTCCGTGCTCGTCGTCGGGGCGGACGCTTCGACTCCCAAGGACGTCGCGCGCCTCGCCGTCGGTCGAGCTGGCCGAGTTGTCGACCTCGTAGGAGCCGGGTCACACCCGGCCCTGCGGGTCTGCGCGGAGCGAAGCCGAGGGCTTCACGACGCGCGCACGTGCGCGGACGCACCCTCGAGCGCACGTCGGCGCCGCCGCGGGCGCGGTCTGAGTGACGGCTGGCGTCGATCGACTCGTGGAGTTCGAGCTCGACCGCGACAGCAAGTTCGGCAAGGAAGGCCTGACCTTCGACGACGTGCTGCTCGTCCCGGCCGAGTCGGCCGTCCTTCCGAACGACGTCGTCCACCGCGACGCGCCTGACGCGGACGATCGCGCTCGAGATCCCGATCGTCTCGGCGGCCATGGACACGGTCACCGAGGCGCGGCTGGCGATCGCGCTCGCGCGCGAGGGCGGGATCGGGATCATCCACCGCAACCTCTCGATCGAGGACCAGGTCGCCGAGGTCGACAAGGTGAAGCGCTCCGAGGCGGGGATGATCGTCGAGCCGGTCACGCTGGCCCCGACGACCTCGTCGCGCGACGCGCTCGAGCTGATGGCGCGCTACCGCGTCTCCGGCGTGCCGATCACCGACGACGGCGGCGTGCTCGTCGGCATCCTCACCAACCGCGACCTCCGCTTCGGCGCCGACCCGAGCGACGCCGGTGCGAGCCGTGATGACGAGCGAGGACCTCGTCACCGCGCCGGTCGGGACGACGCTCGCACGAGGCGGAGGCGATCCTCGGCCGGCACAAGATCGAGAAGCTCCCGATCGTCGACGACGACGGGCCGCCTCAAGGGGCTGATCACCGTCAAGGACATCCAGAAGCGGGTCGGGCTACCCGCTCGCGACGAAGGACGAGCGGGGTCGCCTCCGGGTCGGCCGCCGCGGTCGGTGTCGGGCCCGACGCGCTCGAGCGGGCCGCCGCGCTCGTCGCCGCCGACGTCGACGTGATCGTCGTCGACACCGCGCACGGCCACTCGCGCGGCGTGCTCGAGATGGTGCGGGCGATCCGGGCTGCGCTCGACGTCGCAGCTGATCGCCGGCAACATCGCGACCGGGCGAGGCGGCCGAGGCGCTGATCGACGCCGGCGCCGACGCGCTGAAGGTCGGGCATCGGTCCAGGGTCGATCTGCACCACCCGGGTCGTCGCGGGCGTCGGCGTGCCGCAGGTGACCGCCGTCTTCGACGTCGCCGAGGTCGCGAGCGGCACGGGCGTGCCGGTGATCGCGGACGGCGGCATCACCTCGTCCGGCGACGTCGCGAAGGCGATCGCCGCCGGCGCCGACACCGTCATGCTCGGCTCCATGCTCGCCGGCACCGACGAGGCGCCCGGCGAGGTGATGCTCGTCCAGGGCGAGCGCTTCAAGGAGTACCGGGGGATGGGCTCGCTCGGGGCGATGAGCGCGCGCTCGTTCTCGAAGGACCGCTACTTCCAGGGCGACGTCGAGGACGTCGACAAGCTCGTGCCCGAGGGGATCGAGGGGCGCGTTCCGTACAAGGGCCCGCTCGCGCCGATCGTGCTACCAGCTCGTCGGCGGGCTGCGGCAGGCGATGGGCTACTGCGGTGCGCCGACGATCGAGGCGATGAAGCAGGCGCGGTTCGTCCGCATCACCGGTGCAGGCCTGCGCGAGAGCCATCCTCACGACGTGACGATCACGAAGGACGCACCGAACTACCGCCGTGGCTGAGCCCGCCGAAGTGCTCCGCTTCCCGCGCCCGAGCCGGGCCCGGAGGAGCGGCCGGTGCTCGTGATCGACTTCGGCGGCGCAGTACAGCCAGCTGATCGCCCGTCGCGTGCGCGAAGCGCGTGTCTACTCGGAGCTCGTCTCGCACCGGCTCAGTGCCGCCGAGGTGGCCGCCAGGCGACCCGCCGCGCTGATCCTCTCGGGCGGCCCTGCCTCTGTCTACGCGCCGGGCGCCCCGGACGTCGATCCCGGTGTGTTCGAGCTCGGCGTCCCGACGCTCGGCATCTGCTACGGCATGCAGCTGATGGCGCAGCACCTCGGCGGCGAGGTCGAGTCGAACGACGTCTCGGAGTACGGGAAGACCGACGTCTCCCTCGGCGAGTCCGCGCTGTTCCGCGACCTTCCAGGCGAGCAGACCGTGTGGATGAGCCACCACGACTCTGTCATCGCGCCGCCGGCGGGCGCCGCGGTCACGGCGAGCTCGCCCGCCACCGCGATCGCCGGCTTCGAGGACACGGCCCGGCACCTGTACGCGCGTGCAGTTCCACCCCGAGGTCGTGCACACCCCGCACGGCCAGGAGATCCTCAAGAACTTCCTCTACGACGTCGTGGGATCGCCTCCGGCCTGGACACCCGCGGCGGTGATCGAGGAGCAGGTCGAGCGGATCCGCGCGCAGGTCGGCTCCGAGCGCGTCATCTGCGGGCTGTCGGGCGGCGTCGACTCGGCCGTCGCCGCGCTGCTCGTCCACAAGGCGGTCGGGCGATCAGCTGACGTGCGTCTTCGTCGACCACGGCCTGCTGCGCGAGAACGAGGCCGAGCAGGTCGTGGAGACGTTCGGCGGACACTTCCACGTGCCGCTCGTGCACGTCCAGGCACAGGAGCGCTTCCTCTCTCGGCTCGCGGGCGTCACCGACCCGGAGACGAAGCGGAAGATCGTCGGTGAGGAGTTCATCCGGGTCTTCGAGGAGGAGGCCGGAGCGCTCGGTGACGTGCGCTTCCTCGTCCAGGGCACGCTGTATTCGGACGTGATCGAGTCCGGCGGAGAGATCGGCGTCGCCGCGAAGATCAAGTCGCACCACAACGTCGGCGGCCTGCCGGCGGACATGCGCATGGAGCTCGTCGAGCCGTTGCGGCAGCTCTTCAAGGACGAGGTCCGCCGCGTGGGCACGGAGCTGGGGCTGCCCGAGCGCATGGTCTGGCGGCATCCGTTTCCGGGGCCCGGCCTCGCGATCAGGATCATCGGCGACGTCACCGAGGAGCGGCTCGCGATCCTGCGCGCCGCAGACACGCTGCTGCTCGAGGAGGTGCGCAAGGCCGGTCTCTATCGCGACCTGTGGCAGTGCTTCGCCGTGCTCCCTGCCGTGCGATCGGTCGGCGTGCAGGGAGACGAGCGCACGTATGCGTACCCGATCGTGATCCGTGCCGTCACCTCGGAGGACGCGATGACCGCCGACTGGGCGCGCCTGCCGTACGAGGTGCTGGAGACGATCTCGACGCGGATCATCAACGAGGTGCGCGGTGTCAACCGCGTCGCTCTCGACCTCTCGTCGAAGCCACCCGCCACGATCGAGTGGGAATGACGTCTCTCGACATCCGGTCGGGGCGGGCCCACCCCGCCCCGTCGGTGGTGCACGCTACCGTGCCCCGATGCGCGTTGCCGTCGCCTGCGCCGCCGCGCTCGTCGCCCTGACCGTCGCCGCACCCGGCCCGGCCAGCGAGCAGCTCGGAGACGTCGACGTCGAGGACGTCTCGCTGCAGGTGAACGGGCGCGGCGAGGCGCTGCTCACCTACGCGCGGCGTGACGGCGCACTCCGTCACGTGCTCGTCTGGGGTGCGGTCAACGCGCGCCCGCCGAGCCCGAACACGCCGCAGGTGCGGTTCCGCTACGACTACTCCGGCGGCTGGAAGAAGTACGGACGACAGGTGTGGCGCTCGTTCGCCAACCGGTGCCGCCCCTACGACGGGCCTGAGCTCGCGCTGGTCGTGGCGGCCTGCAAGGCACCCGACGGCTCGTACTGGGCCCTGCAGAGCTGGCAGCGCTATCTCCCGATGCGCGGGGTCGACCCGTTCCTCCCGGGTCACGGCGCCACGGAGCTCCATGTCTCGCACTGGACGGGCCCCCTGCCCGCGCTCGACGTCTCTCCCAACTGGACCTACGGCGGCCGCTACCAGGGGCTCTTCGGTCACCTCACCTACCTCGGTATCCCCGTGCACGGCTTCCGCACGCCCTCGCAGCGGCAGTCCGACCCGTATGCCCGGTACGCCTACATCGACACGTTCGGCTCGATCTACGGGCCCGGCTGGGAGCGCGCGGCCGCCAAGGTGATGCATCTGTCGAACGGCGCCTTCTGCGTCAGCTTCGTGCCGCAGGACCCGCCGCCCGGCTACCCCGAAAGCACGCCGCGCGCCCCGGGGAACGGTGCGCTGCACCGCGTCACCGCCATGGGCCCCGGCGTGACGCCGGTCGTCCGCTGGGAGGGCGCCGGTCTGGGGCACTACGACGCCGGGCGAGACGCCGTGTTCAACGCGTTGTTCGATCGCCTCGTCGGGGCGCAGGACAAGGTGTGCCGCGCGGAGCGCTAGCTCGCATCGCAAATCCCTGACTCGGGGAGTCTCCCCGGGGCCGCGACGGGCCGATCGAGGAATCATGCGGCGCTCCTTCCGTGCGCTCCTCCTCTGCGGCTCGTCCGTGGTCTCTCCCGTTGCCGCCAGCGATGCAGGGATCCCGGGCGAGTCGCAGCGCGAGGTCAGCGCACGCCGAAGCCCCTGAGCCCTGCGGGCGCCTCCTCGACGACGTCGATGCGATCGACACGCGCTCCCGGCGGCCCCGTACGGCACACGTCGAGCATCCGCTCGACCGCGTCCGCGGGCCCTTCGAAGACCGCCTCGACCGCTCCGTCGGGGCGGTTTCGCACCCAGCCTGCGACGCCGGTCCGGTCGGCCGCCAGTCGGGTCGTCTCACGGAACCAGACGCCCTGCACGCGTCCATGAACGACGGCGCGCCGCCGGATCACGGAGCGGCCTCGCCGGTCGTCACCTCCACCACGCCGGCATCGTCGAGCTCGACCCGGACGCGGTCGCCGGGCCGAGGCGGATCGAGCGCGGTCGTCGCGGACTCGAGCTGCTGACCGTCGTCCCGGCGCACCGTGAGCAGCACCGCCGGCCCGCGCCGCTCGGCCGTGAGGACGGTCGCACCGTCGCCCGGCAGCACGCGCACCGCCTCGGGGCGCACGACAAGGCGACGCCCGCGGTGGGTGATGACGTTCCGGATACCCAGGAAGCGAGCCACCCATTCGCTGCCGGGGTTGCGCCAGAGCTGTTCCGGCGTGTCGACCCGGCTGATCCGACCCTGATGCAGCACCGCGACTCGGCGGCCCAGCGCAAAGGCCTCTCCCACGTCGTGGGTCACATGGACGACCGTCAGGGACAGTCGCGAGAAGAGCTCTCCGAGGTCATCCTGCAACCGGTCACGGAGCGGCCCGTCGAGCGCTCCGAGTGGCTCGTCGAGCAGCAGTACGCGGGGAGCCGGGGCGAGCGCCCGTGCGAGGGCGACGCGCTGCGCCTCGCCGCCGGAGAGCGTTCCCACCGGGCGCCGCTCGAGCCCGGAGAGGCCCACGAGCTCGAGCATCTCCGCGACGCGCGCGCTTGCCTCGCTGCTTCCGAGCGCCGTCAGCCCGAACGAGACGTTGGCTCCGACGTCGCGGTGCGGGAAGAGCACCGCCTCCTGGAAGACCAGGCCCACCCCGCGCCGGTGTGCCGGGACGTCCGTCACGTCCGCGCCCGCGAGGGCGACTCGGCCGCTGGTCGGCCGTTGGAGCCCCGCGACGACCCGGAGCAACGTCGACTTGCCGGATCCGCTGGGTCCGAGGAGCGCGAGTGTCTCGGCCACATCCACCTCGAGGTCGATCCCGCGCAGGATCGGCTCCGAGCCGAGAACCACGTCGACGCGGTCGACCCGGATCATCGGCGCCAGCCCCGCCCGCTGCTCGTCCGCTCCACGACGAGGGCGACCATGACGACGAGGGCCATCAACGTCACGCTCAGCGCCATCGCCTGGCCCGCGTTCTCTGCGCCCGGCCGGCCGAGGAACCGGAAGACGGCGACGGGCAGCGTCGGCCAGTCGGCCCGGGCGACGAACACGGTGGCACCGAACTCACCGAGCGCTATCGCGAACGCGATCGCCGCGGCCACACCGAGTGCCCGGGCGAGGAGCGGCAGCTCGATCTCGCGACGAACGCGTGCCGGAGAGGCGCCGAGCACGGCGGCCGCGTCGCGCAGGCGGTCGTCGATCGAGCGCAGCGCCGGGACCAGCGTCCGCACCACGAACGGCGTTGCCACGAGCGCCTGCGCGAGCGGGACGAGCCACGGCGACGAACGCAGGTCGAGCGGGGGCGAGTCGAAGGCGAGCAGGAACCCGAACCCGAGCATCGCCGCCGAGGCGCCCAGTGGCAGCATCACCGCCACCCCTACGACACGGCCGCGACCCCCGGCGGCCAGGAGGGCT
>CAVPGO010000010.1:0-5657 GCA_963703975.1 uncultured Actinomycetes bacterium | reverse complement strand
CTCTCCGTGGTCATTTGCACGACAAGGGTTGCAGACGCGCATGACCCGACCTCGCCCGAGCGACAGGGCTGGTCTATCGTGCCCGCGACCCATTTCCATCGACCGGGGAGGGACGCCCTGAAGAGGCACTGGCACCGAGTCGTCCGCCTCGCGCTGATCGTCTCGTTCCATGGTTGCGGCCTTGGCGCTGACCGCCGGCGTGGCGAACGCCCACTGGCACCACCAGCGGCACGGCGAGTCGCTGTGGAGCGTCTACGACACCGTCCTCCGCGACGCGAAGTACATCGACCTGACGCACACGATCACGCCGATCGATCCCCGTCTGGGCGGGCTTCGGCCCGTCGACGTTCATGCCGACGAAGAACCCGACGACCGGCCAGCCGTACACGTACGCGACGGACGGCTTCGAGGCCACGCGCTACCTGCTCCAGACCGACCAGCTCGGCACCCAGCTCGACCCGCCGGCGCACTGGGCGCCCGAGTACGCGGCGATCGACGAGCTGCCGCCGACCTTCGCCGTCCGGCCGCTGGTCGTGATCTCGATCGTCCCGCAGGTGAAGGCAACTTCAACTACGCGCTGCAGGTCTCCGACATCCGCCGCTTCGAGAAGCGCTACGGGCGCATCCCGGAGGGAAGCGTCGTGATGGTGCGCTCGGACTGGTCGAAGCGCTGGCCCGACCCGGCGCTCGCGACGCTGACGCGAGTTCCCCGGCGTCTCGCTCGACGCGCTGAAGTTCCTGCAGCTGAAGCGTCACATCCTCTTCCACGGGCACGAGCCGCTCGACACCGACTCGACGCCGACCCTCGAGGGCGAGTCGTGGCTGATGCACAACGGCTTCGCGCAGGCCGAAGGCGTGGCCAACCTCGACCAGGTCCCGCCCACGGGCTGCCTGGTCGAGATCGGCTACCCGAAGTTCGGCGGCGGCGCTGGGCGGCTACGCCCGCTTCATCGCCATCTGCCCACCGTCGTGGAAGTACGGCGTCAGCGTCGGTGAGCTCCCGGAGGCTCCGCTGCAGCGGTACGACAGCCTGCTGCAGTGGAATACCACGCTCGGGATGCGCACCCGGCCGTAGAGACACATGGGGAGGGGCCGGCGTCCGACGCCGGCCCCTCCTCACATCGGCGGCGGCGGCTTGACCGCTAGGGGATGGTGACGCCCGTGAGCACGACCGGCCCGAGCGTGTAGTCGAGCTCCGTCGACTGCAGGACGCCCGCGGCGGTGATCACGTCGACCGCTTTCGGCACGAGGCCGGGGTCGAAGGTGCAATGGGGATCGGCGCTCGCGGCGGCGCAGACTCCGAATTGGAACTCCCCCGGGGTCGAGGCGAAGCCGCGGGCCCGATCCGGGCTGAAGCCGTCCTGACCGGTGAGGACGACGGTGAAGCCCCACCCGGAGCCCGGCGTGCCGAGCGACGCCTTGGGAACGCTGAACGTGATGAAGCGGGAGATCGCGTTCGCCGAGATCGACGCCGTCCCGAGCGTGGCCCCGCTCGCGTCGACGTAGCGCTGGCCGAACCCTTCCACCTGGATGAGCCGGCTCCACGCGAAGCTCGGCGCGATCGTGAAGTTGCGCAGCGGGTGGGCGGCTGCCGTCGACGTCGTGGCCGCGCCGGGCACGTGGACGTAGACGTCGACGAGCTGCGCGCCGAGCGGGCTGCCGAACGTCTCCGAGAGGTCGCGCGTCTTCAGCCGGAACGTCACGTCGGGGCCGGAGTCGTAGACCTGGAAGTCCTGGATGTCGAAGGCTCCCGGGTGGAAGCCCTGGAACGTCGGGTAGGCGTAGTTGCCGGGGCCGTTGTCGTCGCCGTCCGGGTCGCTCACGTCGAGGAGGAGCGTTCCCGGCACGAAGTCGAAGACGACCGTGCGCTTCGCCTGCGCGGTCTTGCCGCTCGGGCTGACGGCGACGACGTTGATGACGCTCGTGCCGCCGGTCACCGCGACGTCGACGCTGAAGGAGCCGCCGGGCGCCGTTGCCGAGGCGATCGTGGTCGCAGAGTTTGCGTCGGTGTTCGTGGCGGCGACGTAGACGGTGTTCCCCGGGGCGGTCGTCCCGGTGACGGTCACGGGCGAGCCGGCGACGGACGAGTTGTCGGCCGGGCTCGTCACGGTCAGCGTCGTCTGGCCCTGCGAGTGCGCGACGTAGCGGGAGTACGTCGCCGCAGGCAGCAGCAGGTTCCGGCCTGCGGCGAGGTCGCCCGCGAGCCGGACGAACGACGCAGCCGACCAGGTGAGCGGGGACGCGGAGCCGGCTGCGCCGCCGTTCTCGAAGCCGATCGATGCGACTGCGGGGTCGGTGCCGTAGGGCGACGGCGCGAGATTCGGGAACTCCCAGTCCTGCTCGGGGATCAAGCCGACGCCGGAGGCGAACCGGCTCATGCCGAGGAGCAGCGAAGCGGCTCCGGTCACGTTGCCGGTGGCCTGCTCCTGCTCGCCGCGCTCGGCCGAGAGGGCCGGCCAGAGATGGCCGGTGCCCTGGCCGCTCGGCGCCCAGGGGTGCCCGTCTGCGGCGGCGTCGCCGTACCCGTCGCCGTTGTAGCGGTGCCAGCCCGGCCCGCTGGCGGTCGTGGACCTGATCGTCGCGTCGACGACCGGCAGCGACGCGAGGATGTCCGGGTCGCGGGCGGAGAGCGCGCCGAGCCGTACCAGCTCGAGGAAGCCCGCGTCGATGACCTCCCGCTGGTCGAGCGTCGGACCGCCGTTGCCGACGTTGTACGAGATCGCGGCGTTCGGGTCGCCCGTCTTCGAGAGCCGGATGAAGTACCGGGACGCGTGCGGCCCGTTCGTCGTCACCGTCCAGTCCTTGACCTGTCGCTGCCAGGAGTCTGCGATGCCGAGCCACACCGCGGCCGACGTCTTGTCGCCGTTCGCGCGCGCGAGGTCGGCCGCCGCGACCAGGCCGGCGATCTCGGCGGCGATCGTCGACGGCGAGAAGCCGCCCTGCTCCTCCCAGCGCTCGACCCCGAACGCCGGCCCGTGCGCGGCGAGGAAGTTCGCGGCCGGCTTCACGTGGTTCGCGTAGAGCGAGGGGTCGGTGAGCCGGAGCTGGTAGGCCATGAGGATCGGGTATGCGGTCTCGTCGAGCTGCGTCCCGAACGAATCCGGCGCGACCTTGCCGTTGACGAGGCTGTTCCGCGGCATCGAGCCGTCCGGGAGCTGCTGCCGGTCGAAGAGGAAGCGGGTCGCGGCGCGGGCGGTCGAGAGGTCGCCCGCGGCGACCAGGCCCGTCCACGCCTCGTACAGGTCGCGCGCGAACACCTCACGGTAGGAGCCGAAGTACGTGTTCGCCGGGTCGCCGGCCGAGATCGCCTGGCCCCACGGCGAGGCGAGGCTGGCGACGATCGCGCCCGGAAACGTCTTGTCCTCCGACGCCTTGACCACGTTGGCGCTCAGGTAGTACTCATCCTCGAGCCGCTTCTCGTCGGCGCGCGCGATCCCGCGCAGCTTCTCCGTGTGCGGCTTCGTGAGGGTGCGGTCGTAGTTCTTCCATCCGTCGACGTAGGCCGCCTCCGTCTTGGCGAAGGCGCGACCGAGCGAGCCCTCGGCCGCGGCGACGGCCTCGTCCTGCGAGCCGCCGAAGCCGAGGGCGAGAACCGCAGTCCCGCTGCTCCCGCCGCCCTTCAGCTCGACCTTCGCGGTCTGGACGACGTTGCCGCCGAGCGCATCGACGTACGTGTTCGTCAGGGCGTGTGACGCGTCGAGCTGGACGAGCCCGTCGCTCGCGCGCCCCGACGAAGCCGCTCGAGGCCTCCGAGAACGTCGCGTCGAGGGCGGCGAAGACCGGCTGCGCGTAGTCGCGGTTCGCCGCGTTCGTCGTCGTGATCGGATCGGAGGAGACGAGCACGGGGTGTCCGGTCGAGTCGTCGATCGTCGCGCCGTCGGGGCCGCCGTTCCCCGGGCCGCCGCCGCCGTTGCCGTTCACCGTCGCGTCGAAGCGCACGTACAGCCCGTAGCCGGCGGAGGCCGGCTTGAACTTGACGTTCATGAGGACCGTGTTCCGTGCGGGATCGGTGATGTACTCCGTCTCGATCCGGTACTTGCCGCTCTTCGCCGTCGACGTGACCTTGCACGCCATGCCGCCCGAGCCGCGGAGCGCCTCGACCGTGGAGGTCATGTCGCGGGTCTGCAGGTCGGTGAACGTCGCGCCGTCCGTGACGACGTACTGGAGGGTCTCGACGTTCGTGGTGTCGACGGTCGGGTAGTAGACGTCGCTGAGGACGCCGTTCGCGACCGTGTACCAGACCTTCGAGGTCGTGTTGCGTGCGGTGCCGAGGCAGTCCTTCCGCGCGAGGCCGAAGTGGGAGAGGGCGCCCGGGCCGTCCGGGGCGCCCTGAGGGCTCGTCGCGGAGATCGTGAGGACGTGCGAGGTCGCGTCGTAGGTGAACGTGACCGTCGCGTTGTCGACGGGGACGGTGAACAGGACGTTCGCCCCGCCCGGGACACCGCCCTCGCCGTAGTTCTCGTCCCAGCTCTCGTTGATCGCCACCTTCGCCTCGTACGAGCCTTGCGGCAGCGACGTCGTCTCGAACGAGTAGATCCCGTCTCCGTCCGGATCCTGGAGCCACGAGCGGAGGCAGGCCGGATCCCAGTCGCCCGGACAGCCGAGCTCGGACTGGAAGCTTCCGGGCGCGACCGCGATCACGGAGCTCGTGCCGTCGGTGATCCAGTGGCTCTTGTGGTCGTAGTAGAACTTGACGGTCGTGTCCGCGGGCAGGACGAGCGGGACGTTGGCGCCGTCCTGCTGGGCGTGGAGGCCGTAGTTCTCGGTCCAGGAGTCGTTCAGCGCGGCCTTGTACTCGTAGCTGCCGGCCGGGAGCGAGAAGGTCCCCTGCCAGACGTCGTCGCCGGCGTCGTAGGTGAGATGCGTCGCCGCGCACTCCGGCTGCCAGTCGCCGGGGCAGCCGAGCTCCGACTGCAGCGACCCGGCGACGGTGACCGCCGTCGGGTTCGGCGTGTGGGATGCGGACGCCGCGGGAAGCAGCACGAGCGCCGCCGCGACGAGCGCGACCACGAGGAGTGCCCGACCTCCCTGTGCCCCTGTCACGCTGCCCCTCACGAGCGTTCCCGCACCGACGTCCCCTTTCGTCGGCGCCTAGCATACGACTGTCGCGACGCCGAGGAAAGCCCGGCGCAACCTCGAACGCTCCGCCGCGGCGCGGGTTCCGCGAGCCCGCGCCCTAGGCCGCTGAACTGAGCTCGTCGTCCCGGATGCGAAGGAGCTCCTCGCGGGCATAGCGGTGGACCAGGACCGGAATGAACTCCGTGATCCGGGCGCCTGCCCGCAAGCGGTGGAACTGCGCTTCTCCGAGCGCCGTCACCTGGTCGGCCGAGAGCTCCGCGAACTCGTTGCGGAGGGTCGCGAGCTCCCTGTCCATCTGCCGGCGGAGGTTCGCCTCCTTCGCACGAGCCGTGTCCTCGGACGGCAGCTCGAGCCCACGCTGCGCCCGCGTCGGTCCAGGTGCTTCGGTCATCCGATCAGCGCTCCGATCACGATCAGCGCGATTCCGAGGACGCCGAGCAGCACGTCCTCGCGCACATCGGACGGAAGGCCAAGCATCGAGGACGAGAGTAGCTCCGAGGCGGGCCGCGTCGGGCGGCCGTCCGGAGATCATGTGGTGACCATCTGGTGAAGTCCCCCACTTCGGATTCGCCCGCACCG
>CAVPGO010000009.1:0-20775 GCA_963703975.1 uncultured Actinomycetes bacterium | reverse complement strand
AGCTATGCAGGCGGTTACGCCTCGTGTCTCGCTCTGAGTCTGGCATGGGGTGTCAGCCGGGGTCCCGCTGCTTGGCGGGCGCACGAACTTGACGAAGTGCCCCCAGATCGTGCCGTCGTAACCGGATCCAAGCGACGTGGGGTAGATCGCGGGCGGCGCCGGATCGTTCCCCGGATCGGGGCTGGGGCAGCTCGGCCCGGCCCAGCCGGTCACGTAGAAGGCCGCGAACCGGTCGATCGGCTCCGGAGTGTCGTCGTCCAACGCCCCTCCGGCGCGTTGACGGCAACGACGATCAGCCGCGGGTCGTCGCGGGGGATGCCGCCGGGTAGCTTGACCAGTGGTTCGGCGAGCCGCACCAGGCCGCGGTCGTACGCCGCCGGCCAGCCCGCCGAGTCGCCGCTCGAGATCCCCAGCGCGCACGTCGCACCAGCCGGGGCACGACGCCAGCCCCGGACGGCGAACGGGCCCGCGCAGCCGAACTCTGATCGCGTCTGTCCAGCGTTGGCAGGCCCGCTCGCCGGGCACGACGCCGCGCCGCTCAGGAAGTGCCCGCCCGACGGCGCCGCGCCGCGGATCGCCACCTGGAGGTCGCCGGACGCTCGTCGCTCTGCAGCGGGCGGAGCGTGAGCTGGCACCGTCTCGCCGAACGTGGCGCCGCTGCCCGTTGGTGAGCCCGGTCGTCCCCGAGCGTCAGGTTCTGGATCGGGCCCTCCTGCCGGTCGTCGCCGGCCATGATCGCCTGCTGCTGCTCCGGCGGCCCGCATACGCGTCCACCGCCGCAGCGCCCTGCGGACACTCGACGGGCATCGGTCCCGTCGCCAGCGGCAACCGTCGCCGGCGTTGATCGTCGGGAAGTCTCCGACCCAATTGTATCGGTCCGCCGGTGAGAAGGATGGCTGGTTCCCCCTCCGGCCAGGAGAAGCGTACACCTCCGGCTGAAATCGGGCAAGGTCAACAAAGTCCTGGATGCGTCACCCCCCGCGGTGATGGAGACGTCACAGAGCCGCTCTCGCGCCAGATGTAGTTGCCGTTGCACGTCGAGCCGGTGAGTGTGACCTTCGCGCACGATCATCCCGGGACTGCCGCTGTTGTAACGATCGACGTAGCCGACGTTCTGATACGTGATGCGCTCGGACGAGTCCGAGCAGCTGCCGAGCTCGACGTTGGCGTCGAGATGGTTGCCGTCCTTCGTGATGTCCCCGGCCCCGGTCCACGAGTTGCTGCCCGGGCGCCGTACGCGCTGAGCTGGATCGTTCCCTGGTTGCCGCCCGCGTTGGTGAAGTGCACCCACGCGCACTCCGTCGCGGCGGGGTCGGCCACGACGAAGGGCTGCACGTTGGTGGCCGTCGCCGATGTCCATCACGCGGATCCGGGCGCGCGCCGCGAGCGACGGGATGCCGACGCCGAAGCCGCCGAAGAGGCTGGACGACATCGTTCTCCGCGCCTTGACATCGACCCAGTAGCCGCCGCCGGGGCTCGTGAAGTCGCTCTGCGCGTGGTCGGGTGGAAGGTGCACGGGTTGCCGCCGTCCGACGCGTCCGCGGCGCCGACGCCGTGCGCGTTGACGGCGACGTCCACCTTCGCCTACTTGTTGACGCCGGTGTTGACGGCACCGGGAACCGCGTCGCCCGCGTACTGCTTGGCGCCGTCGACGATCGTTGCGGCGAGGTGCGGTCGGTCGGCGCACCGCGGGAACCTGTATCCGTACGCGAGCGCTGCGGCGAACGCTGCGTTGTCGACGCGGCTCTGCATCTGCCGCTTGTGGACGTACCAGTTCCCGACATCGAGGGCGAACGCGAGGAACAGCAGCATCACCCGCATCGCGACGGCGGTGAAGACGATCACGCTGCCGCGCTGCTCGACGAGACGCGGTCTCATGGACAGGTGTCGGACGTCCACGTCGGCACCTGCTCGAGGCGCACGGTCGACGTACCGGTCAACGTAACGTCACCGAAGCTGGTGGCGCCGCCGACGAGGCCGACGCGACGCTGGCCATGCCCGAGACGATGGGGAACGCGTACGGCGTCTCGACACCACTCTCGCCTGATCCCCGATACCCGCTCCGGCGGCCGCGCAGATCTTGATCCGCCCCGGCGCGGCGAGGTCGTCGTGCAGCTCCTGACCGGCGATCTGCGTCAGCAGGTAGGCGCGGATCTGGTCGGAGGTGGGCGTCGAGTTGTCGGGCGGCAGCTTGTTGATGGCGGCCCAGCGTGCGCCCTCGTTGGCGATGTGATTGAGGCTGAGCCAGTAGTTGAACGCGGTGCCGAACTCGATCACCCCTGCGATCAGCAGGAGGACGAGCGGCATGACGATCGCGAACTCGACCGTCGCCTGACCCCTCTGCTCACCCTGCCTGCGTGTCCGACTCACGCGTCTCCCCACTTCTCCCAGCGGGCATCCGTCGAGGAACCCTCATCTGGGACGTTCCCTTCACAGCTTACGCCGCTCGTGAATCGCTGCAACGCTTCTCTTCCCCCTCTGGTGTCCCGTGATCCTGCACGGTCGGGGCGCCACCTGGCGCCCCGAGACCGATGTCCTACCTCGCGTTCCTCTGGGTCATGTGACGCGGAACCCAGGGTTCGTGTAGCCGCTGAAGTTGCCGGTGCCCACGGCGTTTGTCCCGCGGACGCGCACCCGGTAACAGAAGCCGCTGCTCGTGGTCAGGGTACCGAGCGTGCTCGGGCTCGTCGCCGCCACGGTCGAGCTGTTGCCGCTGAAGTTGCCCCAGCTGTTCGAGCCGCTCGACGGACAGTTCCCGGTGACGACGGCTGCCCGCTGCCACTCGAACGTGATCGACGTGGGCGAGCCGCTCCAGCCTGAGAGCAGCGTCGTCGCGGTCATCGTCCCGGCCGCCTGCGGGTTCGCGCCCGTGATGCCGACCGAGCCGGGCTGCGGCGGGTCGAGCACCGTCACGACGTTCGAGTACGCGGCGGTGTATCCAGACCACGTGCCAGAGACGTTGTAGGCCCGCACCCGCACGCGGTAGCACCGTACCGACGAGACCTGGTCGGTGTTCGTCGAGTTCGTCGTCTGGTTGGTGTCCCAGAGGCCGAAGGCGCCGGAGCACGTGGGGGTGTTGGTGTTGGTGCGCTCCCACGAGTACTCGTACACGGTCACGCCCGGGATCGTCCCGCTCCAGCCGCTCAGCGTCGCCGTCAGGTTGCTGTTGCCCGCCACCGGCCCCGTCGGGCTGAGCGAGACCGAGCCCGGCGTCGGAGGCGGCGGGATGCTGATGAAGATCTGAGCGACCGGCTGCGGCGGGACCCGACGGCCCACCGAGACCGGTGGCGGTGACCGACACCTGGTAGCAGCGGTTGCCCTCGCTGGCCGAGTTCGGCGTGTTGCCGAGGGTGTCGTCCGGCGTGTTGTTCGTGTCCGTGTCCCAGTTGCCGCTGAACGTCGCGACGTTGCATTGCGCGCCGGCCGTGCCCTGCTGCCACAGGAACGTGTAGCTCGTCGGGCTGCCGCTCCACCCCGACGTCGTGGCGTGCAGCGTCGTGTCGAGCGCCGCGGTGGAGCCCTCGGTGATGCTCACCGAGCCTCCGGCCGGCGGCGGCGGGTTCACCACGAACACCTGGGCGACCGGCTGCGGAGGCGTCGAGTTGCCGCCGGCGTTCGTCGCCGTCACCGACACCTGGTAGCAGCGGTTGCCCTCGCTCAGCGAGTTCGGCGTGTTGCTCAGGGTGTCGTCGGTCGACGAGTGGGTATTCGTGTCCCAGTTGCCGCTGAACGTCGCGACGTTGCATTGCGCGCCGGCCGTGCCCTGCTGCCACAGGAACGTGTAGCTCGTCGGGCTGCCGCTCCAGCCCGTCGTTGTCGCGTGCAGCGTGGTGTTCAGGTTGACACTGCCGCCTTCTGTGATGCTGACCGTGCCACCGGCAGGCACCGGCGGCGGGTCGAGACGCTCCGCGTTCGAGATCGGATCGGGCAGCGCGCTCTGGCCGGCCGGGTTGGACGCGTGGCCGACCACGCGGTAGCAGCGGTTGACGTCGGCGGCAGTGTTCGGCGTTCTCGTGTCACTCAGCGACGTCGAGTTGTTCGTCGTCGAGTACGTCGACCATCCCGATGCGTTGCCGCAGTCGGCGGCCCATGTCGCCGACTGCCCGGTCCGCTGCCACATGAAGTCGATGTCTTCGGGGTTGTTCGACCACGACTGCGTCGCGGTCAGCACCGCTCCCGCCTGATCGGCTGTCGGGCGCCAGCACGACCGACCCGTTGGCCGGTCTCGAGGGCACGACGGCACAGCGGCCACCGAGCACGAGCGCGTTGTTGCCCGGCACGTGCCAGGTGGCAAAGCTCCAGGTGCAGTCGAACGTGTAGCCGTTCGCCACGACGAAGTGCGTCGGCGGGAAGTTCACGCCCGAAAGGCCGCACGCGAACGTTGCGAGCCCGAGGACGACCGCGTCGGCCTGCGAGACGTAGATGCCCTCGTACCCGAGCGGCTGGCTCGCCGTCCCGGGTCCGTAGACCGTGTTCGCCTGGTAGTACGTGTACGTGACGTCCGGCCAGTTGCCGATGCACGGCCCCGGGACGACGATGTCGCCCAGGAGCCGTTCGGCGGCTGGAACACCGTGCCTTTCGCCGCCTGGTCGAGCGCGTTGCCCGACTTGAAGAAGAGCGCCTGGATCTTGCCGCTCGTGAAACCCGAGCGCAAGGACCTTGACGCCCAGGCCGACCAGCGTGATGATGAGCGCGTACTCGACGATGCCCTGGCCGCGTTCGCTGGACCACAACCTCGAAAGCCACGACCCGCGTGGCTGGTTCGTGCCGTCCCCCGACATCATCGAACTCACTCCCTTCACCGTGCTCTCCCGTCCCCGTGCCACCCTTCGCTCGTCCCCCGCCCGCAGAGGCGATACGGGCCGGGGGCCGCGTCGATCGCTCGCGCGCGCCCGGCCCGAAACCGCTAGCCGGGCTGTCTCACGTTGTTGAGCACGTTGCCGGCCTTCTGGAAGAGCCGTTGATCTTGCCGCTCAGAAACCCGAGTGCCGCGACAGCCGAAGCGAGACGAAGCGACGATCAGGGCGTACTCGACCAGCCCTGACCGGACTCGCCCTCGCGGAGGTGGAACCAGGTGTTCTGCGCGCGACACCACCAGTCGATGTGAGAGCCCGAACATCGGTGCTCCCTCCCCACCCCTCGACCCGCCTCGAGCCACGGGCGCCCCCCCATCACCCCCAATGCGATGCCACGGGCCGCCGCCGCAACTGCCCGAAGGGACAGTTGTGGCGGCAGATGCTGACCCGCTACCGCGCCGTGCGCCCCCCCGAGATCCCGCCAGGCGGAAGCGCCGCGCCGCCTGCGTGAGGCGCCCAGCCGGGCCCCGGGTTGACCGTGTTGAGCACGTTGCCGGCCTTGCTGGAACAGGCCGTTGATCTTGCCGCTCAGGAACCCGAGCGCGGCGACGGCCGCGAGCGAGACGAGCGCGATGATCAGCGCGTACTCGACGAGACCCTGACCGGACTCCCCCTCGCGGAGCTGGAACCAGCGTTCTGGGCCCGGACGAGCAGCGCGTTCAGTGCGCCTCCATGTGTACTCCTCTCCCCTCGAATCGAAATCCCACGACCACTCGGCCCTGCGCGCGGGCCCCCGAAGAGCTGGTTACTCGTCCCTCACCCTACAACTGGTCGAAGGGACAGTTCGAGATACCAGACGTGCAGGCGTTTTTCGCCTGCTCGGCGTGGGCTGCGCGCAGCTCGAGGGCGTGGCGCCGCCCGCCCGACGGCGCGTCAACGAGGCGGCTACCAGCAGCCGAATCGTAGTCACGAGCTGCGGAGGAAGCCCAGAGGCCGCTGTGGTGCCATGTGCACGTGAACGACCAGGGCGGGGTCGACGTGTACCCGCCACTCCACGAGCCCGTGTCGCTGCTGAAGGTCGCCGGGATGGGAGCGCGAGCCGAGTAGAAGCCGACATGATCTCCACACGCCGCGTGGCTGCCGCCGCAGTCGGTCTGGCCCCGCTGTACCGGCCCGCGTGGCCGGGCCGGGGTCGTAGTACCGTAGGTCGCGCCCCCGATCGTCACGACGGTCCCGTTCGCGGGTGGCGTGCCGCTCACAGCCGCGGTGGACGCGTCGAGCGAGTTGCCGGTCTTGCTGAACAGGCCGTTGATCTTGCCGCTCAGGAACCCGAGCGCGACGATGGCGGCGAGCGAGACGAGCGCGATGATCAGCGCGTACTCGACGAGGCCCTGACCGCGCTCGTCGGCCATGCGCCTGGCCCGCGTATGACGCGATCCGACGGTGGCCTCGTGATTGTCGTCGTACATTCCCTGCGCCTCCTCTTTCTCCGTCAAGCGGCGACGGAAGCTGAGCGAGCGCCGACGGCGCTGCGCTCCCCCCAAGGAGCGCAGCGCAGCCCGGGCGCGCCTACGGGTTGACCGCGTTCAGGACGTTGCCGGTCTTCAGGAACAGACCGTTGATCTTGCCGCTCAGGAACCCGAGCGCGGCGACTGCCGCGAGCGAGACGAGCGCGATGATGAGCGCGTACTCAACGAGGCCCTGACCGGACTCGCCCTCACGAAGGGCATACCAGCTGTTGTGGGCACGAACGAAGAGCGCGTTGACGACGTCGAGCATGGGTGTCTCCTCTCCCCTTTGTTTCAGTCCCAATTCCCTCGAGCGCCGCCCGCACGAGGCACGCTTCAGCGTGCGTGGTGCCGGTTGTCGCCGCAACTGGACGAAGGGACAGTTCCCGGCCATACCCGCCGCCACCCGGCACACCCGACTCGCGGCGCTCGGGAGCGCCGAAGACCGTTCGCCTACTCTCCGCGCGGTCTCGTGCAACCCTCCCGAGGACGGTCAGCCCGCTCTCGGCAGCGCGAGCACGACGACTTCGTCGTCGCCGTAGAGCACCCGTGCTCCGAGGCGGCGAAGCGCGGCGCGGTGCTTCGGGGTGTCGTTCGGGTCGACGACCGCGACCGCGTAGCCGGTCAGCGGAGCGCCCCATCCCTCCTCGAGCGACTTGTAGCGCACGATCGACTGGAGCTCGGAGCCGGTCTCGAGCTCGAAGCGGACGTCGTAGGCGACCCGGCCGCGCAGCTCGGGCAGCGCCCAGAGGATCCAGTCGCTGTGCTTGTCGCTCGGCCACACCGCCTTGGTGCCGGAGCCCGCCGTCGCGCGGGCGATCTCACGAGCCGCCTCGTCGGGCCAGTTGCGGACATACCAGGAAGCCGGCCGGCTCATCGCCCCGGCGAGGGCGATCAGGACGATCGCCGCGAAGCAGGCGCTGAGCACGACTCCGAGGCGCCGGTGCACGCGGCCGCGGTCGCCGCCGAGCGCGGCGTCCATCGCCAGCGGGAGGAGGATCGCGACGGCCAGGGCGAACCAGGTGATCCCGCGGGTCGAGCGCAGCGAGCCGCCGAGCGTCAGGGCGAGCACGCCGAGATCGAACACGGACAGGCTCCGCCGCTTCCAGACGCAGAGGATCACGGTCGCGAGCGCGAGAGCGAAGAAGAGCAGGAACCACCCGCTCGGCTTCGGCGCCTGCCACTCCTGGATCACCTTCGAGACCGGGCTGTCGACGAGCAGGAGCTTGTAGTAGCCGGGCAGGTCGACCGCGTACGGGGAGGCGAGCACGCACACCCACGGCGCAACGAGCAGGACCGTCGTCCGCAACCCGCCGGCCGGCCGGCCACGACGCAGCACCGTGGCGCCGAGCGAGACGAGCCCGGCCCACGAGACCACCGCGGCGCCGAGGATCACCGACCCGTGGAGGTTCGCCCACAGCACCAGCAGCGGGAACACCAGCCACGTGGTCCGGCGGCGCAGCAGCGGATCGAGGCAGACGAGGCCCACCACCCATACGAACAGCGGGAGCGCGAGCGACTGTGCGCGCAGCTGCCAGCCCCACGGCGCGACGAGCATCGCCGCCGTCGCGGCGAACAGCGTGTTCCGCGCGGACGCGCCGCGGAGCCGTGAGAAGACGACGGCCGAGCCGAATGCCGCCGCGACGGATATGACACCGACGAGCAGGACGACCCGCAGCCCTCCGAGCCGGTCGAGCCCGTAGAAGAGGAGCTGGGCGAGCCACTGCTGGTCGGTCCACCGCCTCCCGGCGGCCAGCACGGTGAGCGTCTCGTGCGACGGCAGGCCGTGGGCCGCGATCTCACGGCCCACGACGAGCGTCATCCAGCTGTCTGCGACGAGCAGCTCCGGCGCCACCAGCAGCAGCGCCGCGGCCAGCACGGAGACGGCCGCCACGAGCAGGCTGTTCTCCGCGAGCACGTCGGCGACGCGGACCGTCACGAGAGGGCGGCGCACGCGGACATGTTCGGCGGTGCTGGTCACGACGCCTCCCATGACGGGGAAAGGCGCCCGTGCGTCTCGAGAGGGCGCATCCACGCAGTGTGGCTGCCCGGCGAGATGGCGCAATATCCCCGTGTGAGGGCTGGCGCGCCCAGGAATTGTCCGCATCCTTGGTGAAATGGGGTGGGTGACGAGGATGCCGTCGACGGGCTGCGCCACGGCCGGGAGCGGGCGATGAGCGCCATCCCGGGTCCCACGCCCGTACCCTCACAGCCGATGCAAACGGCTCTTCGCCCTGCTGCGGACGCCCCGGAGGGCGCCGTCAGCGCCACGAGGGGCGGCGTGCAGCTGCTCGTGGCGGCAGTCATCTCGATCGCCGCCAACTACCTCTTCCTGCTCGGCGCCGGCCGTATCCTGGGCAGCGCCGACTACGGGACGCTCGCCGCGCTCTCGGGGCTCCTCACGGTCGTGCTCATCCCGACGAGCGCCGTGCAGATGGCGGTCTCACGAGAGGTGTCCCGGTGCGAGGCGCTCGGCGAGCAGGTCGAGGCGGCCGCCTTCGTGCGGGGTCTCGTCGTGCTCGGCGCGAAGGTCACCGTGCCGCTCCTCGGTGTCGCCCTCGTGTTGCTCGTCCCCCTGCGAGAGCTGCTCCGCGTCGACGCGACCGCGCCGGTCGCTCTGGCCCTCACGGCACTGGTCGGGGTGCTCCTCTTCCCGATCGCGCTCGGCGCCCTGCAGGGCGAGCAGCGGTTCCGCGCCCTCGCGTTCAACTCGGCCGCGCCGATGGTCATCAGGCTGCTCGTCTTCGCCGTGCTCGTGGCCGGCGGGCTGCACCTGTACGGGGCGATCGGAGCCGTCGCGGTGAGCTCAGTGGCGGGCACGACGATCGCTCTCCTGGCCATCCGTCGCCTGCTCGTCTCGTCGCGGCCGGTCGCCGTCCCGGATCTCCGTCCCTTCCTGCGCTACCTCGTACCCGTCGCGGTCGGCCTGTTCGGGATCGCCGTGCTCACCAACGTCGACATCATCGTCGTCAAGGCGCGATTCAGCGCAGAGGATGCCGGCGTGTACGCGGCCGCCTCGGCGTTCGCGCGTGTGGCCTTCTTCCTGCCCGCGACGATTCTCGCGGTGGTGTTCCCGCGCACGGCCGCGCGGCAGGCGCGCGGCGAGCAGTCGGCGGACATCCTGGGACGGTCTCTGATCGTCACGGCGGGATTCTGCGCGCTGCTGACCGGCTTCTACGCCGTCGTCGGCGAGCCACTCGTCGACCTCACGTTCGGCACCGAGTTCTCGGGTGCCGCGGCACTGCTCGTCCCCTTCTGCATCGCGATGACGTGCTTCTCGCTCGCGAACGTCGCGCTCGGCTACCACCTGTCACGCGGCGAGAACCGCTTCGCCTGGGTCGTCACCGCCTCGATCGGTGTGCAGATCCTCGTGCTCGCCATCGTCCCCGACTCGCTGCGCGGCGTCCTGTGGGCTGATGCCGCCGTGGGCGTGGGGCTCCTCGCCGCCCACGAGCTGACCGTCGGCGGGAGCGGGTCGGCGCTCAGGGCCGGCGTCCGCGTCTTCGCCCCCGGCAAGAGGCTCCGTCTGGGCGTCTCCACGATCGTCCGGCGTCGCGCGCTGCTGGTCGAAGCAGGGCTCGTCCTCGTCGGCTACTCGGTCCTGGCCGCCCTCGTCACGTGGCCGCTCGCTCTCCATCTCGGCTCCGCGATGCCGGGCCCGTTCCCGAGCGACGGGGCCGGTGGCGCTGCGTGGCTCGGCCAGCTGCAGGGCGAGGACGGGTACCGGCTGCTCGGCACGACGCATCACACCCTGACCGGGGCGCCGCTCGGCTGGGATCAGGGCAACGCGCTCAACTTCCAGTGGCTCGTGCCCTACTACCCGGCCTATCTCGTGTCGGGGCTGGTCGGCGAGGTGGCGGCGCTCAACCTGGTCACCCTCTCCGGGTTGGTGCTCTCCGCGGCGAGCATGTACCTCCTCACGCGGTACCTCGGCTGCGGACGGCTCGCATCGGCTTGGGCAGGCCTCGTGTTCATGGTCTTCCCCTGGCACCTCGAGCGGGCGCTCGCCGGGCACGCCTCCCTCGTCCACCTCGAGGTCTTCCCGCTCGTGGTGCTGGCCGCGATCGCGTGGGTCCGAAGGCCGACCGACGGCCGCGCCGCATTGGTCGCCCTCGTCGTCGGGGCCGGCTGGCTCACGTCCGGATACTTCGGCGCCATGGCGCTGATCGTGCTGGCGGGGGTGACGGCCGTCGGTTTCTTCGTCCACCGCAGGTCGGAGACCACGATTTCCTCGCTCCGGACGACGCTGAAGCTGTGGGCGATGGTGTTCGTGGTCACCGGCACGACGCTCGTCGGGTCGGTGCTCGCCGGCGGATCCGGAAGCATCAACATCGGTCGCTACGCGGAGGAGCTCGGGCTCTACGGCGCCCATCTCCACGACTACCTGCCCGATCCCGCGAATCCCGTCCTCGGCGGAATCACCGACGGCGTGGGCACCGCACTCATTCCTTATTACCCGGGGGTGGAGAACGTCCTCTACCCAGGGCTCCTCACCGTGGCGCTGGCGCTGGCCTGGCTCGTAGTCGTGCTCCGCCGCAGGGCCGTCGTCCCGTCCTGGACGCGGCTCGTCACGCTGGTGCTCGTCGTCGTCGCCGCCATCGCGGTCGTCTGCGCGGCACCGGACCCGATGCGTCTCGGCGGCGTCCAGGTGAAGCCGATGCCGTCCTATGTGTTGATGCAGATCCTGCCGTCGTTCCGCGTGCCGTCGCGGTTGATCGTCGTGGTCATGGCGGCGCTGATTCCGCTCGCCGCGCTCGGTCTCTCCTATCTGCTCGGCCGCGTCCGCAGCCGTCTCGGCGGAACGCGCAGGGCGGTTGTCGCCACGACGGCCATCGCCGCCGTCGCGTGCGTCGTCAGCGTCGTAGAGCTCGCACCGCTCCCGTTCGACCTCTCCGATCTCGGGACGACGCCGACGGCGTACGCCGCAGTGTCGCGAACACCACCGGGTGTCGTGGCCGAGTACCCGATGACCCGCGCCGGCACTCCGGCCAACTCCGAGTACGGCTTCTGGCAGCTCTCGCACCAGCGTCCTCTGGTCAACGGGGCGGCGCTGAACACCGAGGCCGACGCGATGAGGCGAATGCTGGTCGACCCGTCCGCACCGGGGACGTCGGGGGCTCTCGCGCTGCTCGGCGTGACCTCGATCGTCACCCGCCCGACGACGTTCGACTGGCAGGAGGCCGCGTTACCCGGCGACCCCTCCTCCTACGGGCCCGGTTATGCCCTGGTCGACAGCTCGCCGGCGGGCGTCCGGGTCTGGCGGGTGACGGCTACGCCGGTACCGGCGATCGCCGCCTACGGCCCGGCCGACGTCGCCGAGCCGCTGCCGCGCGACCGGAACGGTGTCGTCTGGTACCCCGTCACGCAGGCGGACGGCCGCATCTCGGTCTACGCCAAGGAGCCAAGGCTGCTGAGGCTGCGCTTTGTCGCGCGCGCCCGACAGGTGGAAGGCACGCTGCGCGTCGGCGGCCGCACCGGAGCGGTCTCGCAGCCGCTCCGACGAAACGGCGTGCTCGAGGTGCCGGTCCTCGTCCCTGCCGGTCACTCGGTGCTCGGGCTGACCGTCCGGGTGCCGGGCGGGTTGCGGATCCGCAGGAACGACGTCCTGCTCTCTGCGCCCACGTTCGCCCGGCCGCGGCAGGGTGATCGCAGGATCGCACTCGTTCCGACGTCGATCTCCCGAGATCCGGGGTTCTAGCCCGGTGGTCCTGTCAGCGACAGGGTTGGGCGACCCCTCCCGGGCTCTCGACGTCGGTTTCCTCGCATGTCCACACTGCCGCGGCAGTCTCGCCCAGGGAGCAGAGCTCCGGTGCTCGCAGTGTGGCGTCACCTTCCCGGTCGTCGGCCGCGTTCCCGTGTTGCTGCCTGCTTCGCTCACGACTCAGCATTCGTCCCAGAGCGCCTATTTCGACGCGGAGTTCCGCGGCTACCGCTCCTACAGCCCCGAGCCGTGGCGTTGGAGCTTCATGCGGCGCATCTTCGGCGAGCTCGATGTCTCGGCAGCGAACGGTCCGTACCTCGACATCGGGGTGGGAGGGTCCGGCGCAACGGTGATCGAAGCGGCACGCCGTGGCGTCGCCTCGTTCGGCTGTGACCTGTCGGTCGAAGCCGTTGCGCAAGCGGATCGGTTTGCCGCCTCTGAGCAGCAATCGGCCAACGCACGCTTCGTTGCCTGCGCCGCAGAGTCGCTCGCATTCGCCGACGGCGTGTTCGCGAGCCTGAGTGCGGTCGCCGTGCTCGAGCACGTCGAGAGAGATGACGTTGCCGCGAGCGAGATGTTCCGCGTGCTTCGACCGGGAGGCCGAGCCTGGGTGACGGTCCCTCATGCGTACCGGTTCATCCCGCCGCCGGTATGGCCCGTCTACTGGGCTCACGATCGCCGTCTCGGCCACCAGCGCCACTACGACATTCGTTCACTCGTCGCGGTGATGGAGAGGGCCGGGTTCCGACACGTGTCGACATCGTTCACCGGCCACCCGGTGAAGATCGCGCAGGTCCTGCTGGACAAGCTGCTGCGGGGTGATGCGCGGACTCGGGTCTGGTGGAGGCTGGAATCGCTCGATCTCCGGGCGCAGGGGCGCGCCCTCGGCGCGCTCCAGCTCAGCGCGGTATTCGACCGACCCGCCTGACGACCGTGGAGCGCTTGCGGGTAGCGATCGTCTCCAACGGGTTTGCGGACGGCCCGGCCCAGGCGTTGCGCGACTTCCTCGTCGACGGCGGTGCAAGCGTCACGACGGTCTTCCATCCCCTCGTCCCGGAGGGCGGCAGGCGACACGAGATCGCCGTCTACGAGGGCGGTCGTCAGAGGGCGGAGCGCCGGATCGCACTTCCGCTTCGGCCGCCGGTCAGTTTCCTGCTCGATCCGATCGTCCCGCTGCGGATGCCTGCGGTCGATCTGTGGTTCGGGTTCAACTGTCTCTGCGCAGCTCGGGGTCTCGTCGCAAGACGGCTCCGGAGGGCCACGAAAGTCGTCTACTGGTGCGTCGATTTCGTGCCCGATCGTTTCGGCAGGAGCCCGTTGACCCGCGTGTACGACGGGCTCGACGCGACCTGCTGCAGGCGCGCCGACGCACGGTTCGAGCTCTCCGCCGAGGCATCCGCGGCGCGCGACGCCCGACATCACCTGGCGCGCGAGGCGGTGGCTCCGGTGAGGGTCGTGCCGATGGGAGCCTGGACACAACGGACGCCCGCCGTCTCGACGGACGGGTGGCGGCGACGACATGTCGTCTTTCTCGGGCACCTCGTCGAGCGCCAGGGCGTCGGCCTGTTCCTCGACGCCCTTACCGAGCTGCGCGCGAGGGATGCGCAGGTGACTGCGACGGTGGTCGGCGGCGGGCCACTCGAACACGAGCTGCGGGAGCAGGCCCGGCGGCTCGGGCTCGAGGGTGTCGTTACCTTTTTCGGCTTCGTCGAGGATCACCGTGAGGTCGAGCGAACGCTCGCCGAGGCGTCACTCGCAGTTGCGCCGTACGAGCCGTCCCCCGACACGTTCTCCCGCTACGCGGACCCCGGGAAGCTCAAGGCGTACGTCGCCGCGGGCCTGCCCGTCCTGCTCACCGACGTGCCGCCGAACGCGGGCACGCTGGCCCGTGAGGCCGGGGCCGAGATCGTCGGCTACGACGCCACTGCCCTCGCGACCGCGATCGAGCGTGCGCTCGACGACGGCGAGGAGTGGACGCGCCGGCGCGCGTCCGCCCTCCGGTATGCCGCCACCTTCGACTGGAACCATCTGCTCACCGACGCCCTCGACTCCGTCTGGCCATGACGATCTTCGCCGAGAGGTGGGTGCTCCCATGTCTGAGCTAGGCGAGTTGCGCTACCGCCGACGCTGTATCGACAAGCTCGGCGTGTCGCTGCAGGGAACCGAGAGACTGCTCGATGCCGGCTGCGGCAACGGCGGCGTGGCCAGGTTGCTCCGAGAGCGGGTGCGAGACGTCGTCGCGATCGACGTGGAGCGTTCGCCGGACTGGACGGACGACGACGGTCTCACCTTCCTCGTCGCCGACGCAGAGACGCTCCCGTTCGACGACGCCTCGTTCGACGTCCTCCACTCGAAGGACTCCCTGCACCACATGCAACGGCCCGAGCACGCGCTCCTCGAGTACCGGCGTGTGCTGAGGCCGTGTGGGGCGCTCATGATCGTGGAGGGGAATCGCTACAACCCCGTCTTCTATCCGCACATGACCCGCGCGTTGGGACACGAGCACTTTCCGCGAACGCGCTTTCGCCGGATGGTCGGCGCGGTGTTTCCCGAGGCGCGGTTCGGAGGGTTCGAGGCGCACTATGTCCCCGGGCCGAGCGCGCTGCTGCCCATGCAGAACCTCGTCGAGGAGCTGCTCGAGCGGATCCCGCCGTTCCGGCCGCTGCTCTCGTACAACTTCGCCGTCGCAACCCGGTAGCCGCCGAGCGCGTGCGTAGCATTCGGTGCCCATGCGCGGCGAGAGGAACGCCGCTGCGTCGCGTTCCGGCGGGCCGCGGAGCCTCGTCGCGGCACGCTTGGCGATCGCGGCATCGCTCACGTGGCTGGCGGTCGTCTGGATCGACCGGCCGGTGCTCGGTGGCGATACACCGGGGTTTCTCCTGGGCACGGATCGCCTTGCGAGCTGCTTCGCGTCCGGATCGCTCGTCCGCTGTGGCTATGTGCCCGAGGGCACGCCCGACGGCTATCTGACGGAGATAGGGCCGTGGCCGGTTCTCCAGTACCCGATCGACCTGGTGTCGAGGCTGCTCGGAGCAGGCCGGGAGAACCGGGTCAACGTGCTGGTGGCCGCGAGCGTCCTCTCGGCGATCGTCGCGCTGCTGGTGGCACGGGCGGTGGTCGTGCGCTTCGGTCTCGCAGCGTGGTGGTACGCGTTCGTGTTCGTCGTCCTCAGCGGCCCGTTGCTCGTCTACGCAAACGCCTCTTGGGGGGAGATGCTCGCGAGCGCGCTGCTCGTGCTCCTCGTGGCTGCCGCGAGCCTGCGGCTCAGCCCGTCACTGCTCGCGCTCGCGGCGTTCCTCGCCTCGCTGACGAAAGAGACGGCCTATCCGTTCGTGGCCGCTCTCGGCGTGCTGGGGCTGCTCCTGGCACGGCGGCGCACCGGTGCCGGCATCCGCGGTCACCTCCTGTGGCTGTCCGGGGGCATCGGCGCAGGGATCGCCTGCGCCTCGTTGTTCAACGTGCTCCGCTTCGGCAGCGCGTTCAACACGAGCAATTTCCAGCCCGGGTTCCGCACCCACGAGATCGACCGGGTGGCCGATGCCGCCGCCGGCCTGCTCGTCGCGCCGAACGGCGGCATCGTCGTCTTCTGGACGTCGGCGGCCGTCCTGCTCCTCGCGCTCCTCGCCCAACCGCTCGTCTCGGGCTCGCGCCCTCGCCCCGGCGCGGCTCCCGCCCTGGTGATCCTGGCGATCGTCGGCGGGCTCACGCTCGGTCTCGCCTCGTGGTGGGAGCCCTTCGGATGGCGCGGCTGGGGGCCGCGGCTCAGCCTCCCTTGGGTGCTGCCGCTCGTTCTCGTCGCGCTCCTCGCCTACGCCGACGACCTCCGGCCGTTCGTGCACCGGCTGCTCGCCCCGACCAGCCGCCTGCTGCTCGTCGCGGCCGTCGGCATCGTGCTCGCGCTGCCGCACGTCGGCTTCATGTGGCGGCACGAGGCGATGCTCGACTTCTTCGCGGCGCAGAGCGGGCCGTGCGCCGTCGCAAGCCCGGCCGGCTCCGACGGCTACTACGCGTGTCGCCACGAGCGCATGTGGCACGCGCGCCCGATGTGGATCGACGCACTCACCGGCCTCGAGACGCCCGGGGGAGCGGTGACGGGTGTTGCCGTCGGTCTCGGCCTGCTCGGCTGCCTCGTCCTCCTGCGTGACGGGACACGTCCGGCCGAGGCTCAGTAGGGGTAGTCGGTGCCCTCGTGCCGTAGCGCTCGGGCCAGAGCCGGCAGACGATAGGTCAGTCCGACCTTGACGAGAACGTTTCTCAGAAACCAGGGAAGCGGAGCAGCCTGCCGGGCCGCGTTGCCGACGCGCCCGCTCACGCCGATGCGCTCGCGACGGTACTCGGCCAGCGAGCGCGAGCGCCCGACGTAGCGGAAGCGCGAGCCGAAGAAGAGCTCGCTCAGCTGCGTCGCCGTGACACCGACGGAGCTGTAGGCGTCGTGGACGAGCATCGTCCCGCCGAGCGGCACGCGCGCGCCCCAGTCTCGGACGTCGGAGTGCGCCGTCGCGTAGTCGTGGGCGCCGTCGACGAACAGGAGATCGACCCGGCCCTCGACGTCGTCGAGGGCCTCGCCGGAGAACTTGCGCACCTGTGTGACCCGGTCGGCGACGCCCGCGGCCTGGAGGTTGCGCCAGAACTGCTGCAGCTCCTTGTCGCCCGGGTCGATCTCCCGCAGCCCGGTGCTCTCGACGCCCTCAGGTCGCGGATACGGGTCGATCGCGACGACCTCGACGCCCGGCGGCGCGCCCAGGCAGAGGACGATCGTCGAGCGGCCCCAGAAGCTCCCCGATCTCGACGATCCGCTGTCCCGGGCTCGTGCGCGCCGCGGCGTCGAACAGCAGGCGCGCCTGTCCGTCCGTGAGCCAGCCGGGAATCGCGGCTATCGCCCGCTGCGCGGCTGCGAACCGCTCGTCCGGCGTGCCCGTCTCAGCCACGGCCCGCCGATCCTGCGAAGCCGCGACGCTCGAGGTCGTCGACGACGACGTCGCTCGGCGAGACGGCGGGAACGGCACTCGTCCGGCGGAACCGGCCGGGGTCGCGCAGGAAGTCCTCGAGCACGCCGGTGTCCAGCCCGGACACAACGGTCGTCTCGCCGAGCCCTTCGCGCCGTTCGGTGCGCTTGCGGTGCACGAGACACGGACGGTCGAGGTAGTAGCACTCCTCCTGGCTGCCGCCGCTGTCCGTCACCACGAACGAGCACCGGCGCTCGAGCTGCACGAAGTCGAAGAACCCGAGGCGCGGGATGCGCTGGAGCCGCGACGATCCGAACAGCGGGCCGAGGCCGAACCGATCGACGGCAGCGATGGTCACCGGATGGTCGACGAAAAGCAGACGGGTCCTGCCGTGGGCGGCGGCGGCAAGACTGCGGATCGTCGCCTCCAGCACCGGGCGGGAATTGAGCAGCTCGAACCGATGCAGGCTGACGATCCCGAACGGCTCGTCCGGCACGTCGAAGGAGGGGTCGAAGCCGTCGGGCACGAGGTCGAGGCTGTCACGGACCGTATTCGAGCCGGTATCGACGACGATGCCCCGCCGGAGGTTGGAGGCGGCCCACGGGCCGGGCGCGTAGTGGATGCGAGCGACGCCGGTCGTGAGCTTGCGGTTCAGCTCCTCGGGAAACGGGTTGCGGAGGTCGCCGCTGCGCAGGCCTCCCTCGATGTGCGCGACCGGCGCGCCCAGCACCCTCCCCATCACCGCCCCGAGAACGGTCGTCATGGTGTCGCCGTGCACGAGGGCCAGCGGACGGCCGGGACCGCCGGCCAGCCGGCCCCGTAGCCGTTTGCGCTCGCGAGAGAAGGAGCGGCAGACGCCGACGAGCCACCGCGGGATGTCCCCGCTCGCCGCAAGATCCCGCCCGCCCGCGCCGTGCCCGAGCCAGAGGTCGGGCTGTGGCAGGCCGAACTGGGACAGAAACGAGGGAATCTGGGTCACCTGCTGTCCGGTCGTCGCGAGCACGACGCCGTGCCCGCGCTGCCGGAGGCGGACGAGCACCGGCGCGAGCTTGATGAGCTCGCCCGTGGTACCGAAGACGCAGAGGATCACGGTGTCGCGAGACGTCGCCGCAGGACGTGGAAAAGGCCTTGCCACATGCCGGCGCCATGCCCGGCCGCGTAGACCGGCGTCACCGTGGCCAGCGTGACGATCTCCGACGCAGACCGCCCCCGTGCCACGCCGAGCGCGGCCGCTCCGACGGCGATCGCCGACAACGACAGCGCGGCGGCCGACGGCCTCCGCAGCGCGACGAGCGCGAGCCCGGCGCTCACCGGGTAGAAGGCGACGACGGCGGGGAAGAACCGCGACTCCGGCCGGCCGTGGCCGTCGAGGAACACCACGCCTCGGTGCACGCTGTGCCGCACGAACGTCCGAAGTGACGTGCGCGGCTCGTACCGGCAGGCGAAGAGTGGCGAGAGGTGGATGCGCTCCCGCTCGGCGATCCACCGCAGCATCGGGGTGTCGTCGTTGGCGAGGCGCAAGTCCGCATACGCGCTGCGAAAGCTCGCGGCGGCGTCGCGCAGCAGGGCCGCCGGGGCGAGGAAGCACGTCGTGCCCTTCGGGTACCGGTCGAAGTCCTCGGCGCCGAAGCTCGTCGTCCGCGGATCGTCGAAGTAGTCGTGCCACGCCAGTTCACCGAGCAGCTGCCAGAACGCCGCCAGCCTGCTCTCTCCGACCTCGACGTGCACGTGGCCGTTCCAGACGCGCTCTTCCTCCGCGACGCGGGCCGCGACGAACGCGAGGGCGCCGGGCTCGAGGGTCACGCGACTGTCGAGGAACAGCACCCAGTCGCCGGCCGCCGCCTCGAGCCCGGCACGCCGTGCCTCGAAGCGGCCTCGGTTCTCCTGCGCCACGACGGTGAGCGGCACGAGCCCTGCGGCGGCGGTCGCCGCAGCGGCCGTGCCGTCGGTCGAGCCGTCGTCGACGAGGATCACCTCGGCGTCGAACGACGGCGCGCGTTCGAGCGCCACGGCCAGGGCTCCGAGCGTGCAGCCGATGCTCGCCGCGGCGTTGTACGCCGGGATCACGACGCTCAGCGTCTCGGTCATCGACCGCGCACGGCGCCCGCCGCAAAGCCGAGCACATAGGCGACGTGGCTGGCCACGAAGGCGGGGATCGTGAGCAGTCCGACCACCAGCGAGCCGAACCGCAGCGCCCCGCTCACCGCGCCGACGAGCACCGTGACGACATAGACGAGCAGGAGCACGATCCCGAGATCGCGCGCGGCGCCCGCGAAGAGCAGGAGCGGCAGCGCCACCAGCGCCAGCACGAACGGCGCCAGGGTGAGGAAGCCCGCGAGGGAGAAGCTGCGCCCGCGTGTGAAGCGTGCGATGACCCCGCGCGAGCGTGCGTAGCGCAGCACCCCGGCGAGATGCGGGCGGAACACCGGCGCCGGCGTGACGACCATCATCGTCTCCGGGACGTAGACGACCTGTTGCCCCTGCGACGAGAGCCAGGTGGTCAGATGCTCAGGCTCGACGCCCGCGTCGATCGCGCGACGGAGGAGGTCGGCGCGGACGACGATGCTGCCCGACGGGTAGTCGACCACGGGGCGGACGTTGCCGGGGCTGTAGCGCACCCGTCGCGAGCCGGCCCCGAGCCGCGACTCGAGCACCGCCGCCGCGGCCTGTTGTCGCGCGGGCCCGTGCAGGGGCGCCATCGCCGGCACCACGACCGCCGCGACGTCCGGGCGGGCGAAGAACGCCACGGCCGCCGAGATCCAGTTCCCGGCCGGGCGCGCTCCCGACTCGAGCACGGCGACGAGATCGCCGTTCGACCACACCGCCGCCTCGGCCAGATCGCGCCCCTCGACCCGCTCGACGAACGGATAGTCGAGCCGGTCGGCGGTCTCCTCGTCGAGGCCGACGAGGCTGACGAGCGGTGGATCGAGATCGGGGCCGCTGCGTCGACCGGTCCGAGGAAGGCGCGCTTGCGCTGGTAGGTGCGCAGGATGCGCAGGCGGTAGAAGATCGCCGCCGTGTCGATGAGCGCCTTCGCGACCGCGGAGGAGCGCACCAGCGATCCGCCGAACCTGTAGTCGAGCCGCACCGGAAGCTCGCGGATGCGGCCGTAGCCCAGCGCGCGCGAGACCGCGAGGAGCTCGAGATCGAACGCGAACTGCTTCACGAGGAGCAGCGGCATCACGTTGTCGACGACGTCGCGGGAGAAACCTTGACCCCGACGTGCGTGTCGCGGACGTCGAGCCGGAACAGCACTGTTCAGCCGCCGATAGCACCAGCTGGCGACGCGCCTCGAGCGCGGATAGTGGACGACCGAATCGGCGTGGCGCTTGGAGCCGATCGCGAAGTCGAGCTGCTCGCGCCGAGCGACATCGAGGAAGACGGGGATCGAGGCCGGGTCGAGATCGAGGTCGGAGTCGATAGAACGCGACCCAGGCTCCGTGCGAGGCGAGCGCCCCCCCCGCCCGCACCGCGTACCTGCCCAGGTTGCGGTCGTAGTGGATCACCCGGGCCGTCGTCTCGTCGCGCGACGCGAGGAGGATCTCGGCGGTGGCGTCGACGAGCCGTCGGAGACGACGATCAGCTCGATCTCGCCGTCGACTCCCGCCTCGACGGCACGGCGGATGACCTCGACGTTCTCGACGATCGTCGTTGCCCCGCCGTAGACGGGACGACGACCAGAGCACCGGCCGCACCGGTGTGCCCGAAGGCCGGTCGTCGTCGGCATCCACGCCAGGAGCAGCAGTCGGCACCGTCCGAACATGAGGGGACGAACACGGCCGTCCGGGTCCCCTCGCAGGAGTGTGCGGCGTGCGCGGTTGTGA
>CAVPGO010000008.1:0-33853 GCA_963703975.1 uncultured Actinomycetes bacterium | reverse complement strand
CAGGACTTCACCGTGTTCGGCGGCTCGCTGTCCGAGGTGTTCGCGGAGAAGGTCTGCAAGGTCATGGACATGGCCGTCAAATACGGCTGCCCGGTGATCGGGATCAACGACTCGGGTGGCGCACGCATCCAGGAGGGGGTCGTCTCGCTGGCCGGCTACGCGGAGATCTTCTGGCGCAACGTGCAGGCCTCCGGGGTCGTGCCGCAGCTGTCGCTCGTGCTGGGCCCCTGCGCCGGCGGAGCGGTCTACTCCCCCGCCATCACCGACTTCGTGCTCATGACCGAGGGAACGTCGTACATGTTCATCACCGGGCCCGACGTCGTGCAGACCGTGACCGGGGAGGAGGTCAGCTTCGAGGAGCTCGGCGGCGCCTCGACGCATGCGGCCAAGTCGGGCGTGGCGCACCTGACCGCCCCGGACGAGGAAGCGGTGATCGAGGACGCCCGCTACCTGCTCACCTTCCTCCCGCAGAACAACCTCGAGTCACCGCCCTACGCAGCGCCGGCCGACCCGGTCGGCCGCGAGGCGGCCGAGCTCGACACCCTGATCCCCGACTCCCCGCACAAGCCCTACGACATGAAGCGCGTGATCGAGCAGGTCGTCGACGACGGCGCCTTCCTCGAGATCCAGCCGCGGTTTGCGGAGAACATCGTCTGTGGCTTCGCACGGCTCGGCGGCCACGCCGTCGGTGTCGTGGGCAATCAGCCGCACGCGCTCGCGGGCGTGCTGGACATCGACGCCTCGGTCAAGGCGGCGCGCTTCGTGCGCACCTGTGATGCATTCAACGTGCCGCTCGTCACCTTCGTCGACGTGCCCGGGTTCCTGCCGGGGACGTCGCAGGAGTGGGGTGGGATCATCCGCCACGGCGCGAAGCTCCTCTACGCCTACGCCGAGGCGACCGTGCCCAAGCTCACGGTGATCACGCGCAAGGCCTATGGCGGCGCGTACGACGTGATGAGCTCGAAGCACATCCGCGCCGATTTCAACGTCGCCTGGCCGACGGCGGAGGTCGCCGTGATGGGGCCCGACGGCGCGGTCAACATCGTGTTCCGCGGGGAGCTCGCCGAGGCCGACGACCCCGAGGCCCGCCGCGCCGAGCTGGTCGCCGACTACACGGAACGCTTCGCGAACCCGTACACCGCCGCCGAGCGCGGCTACGTCGACGACGTGATCGAGCCGCGCCGCACGCGGCCCACGCTCATCTCCGCGCTCGAGACGGCGCTGACGAAACGCGAGCCGGGCCCCAAGCGCAAGCACGGAAACATCCCGCTCTGAGGTGGGGGAATCCTCACACGAACCGTCGTCGATCGGGCAGCCGGCTGACGCAGTCACTCGACCGGAGCTCGAGGGGAGTTCTCTGCCGCTCGGGCGGCTACGGTTACGGCGATGCGGGTCTCGGCGAAGGTCGACTACGCGTTGCGGGCCATGCTCGAGCTCGCTGCCGCCGACGGGCTGGTGAAGGGCGAGCGGATCGCGTCGGCGCAGTCGATCCCGCAGAAGTTCCTCGAGAACATCTTGCTCGACCTGCGTCACGCCGAGCTCGTCGCGAGCCAGCGCGGTGTGGAGGGTGGCTACGCGCTCGCGCGTCCGGCGGCGGAGATCAGCGTGGCCGACGTGATCCGCGCCGTCGAGGGCCCGATCGCCAGCGTCCGCGGGGAACGGCCGGACAACCTCTCGTACCCGGGCGCAGCGGCTGCGCTGCGCGACACCTGGCTCGAGCTCCGCGCAGCCATGCGCGGTGTGCTCGAAGGCACCACGCTCGCCGATCTCGTCGAACGGTCCGGGGTGTCAGTGGCCATCGATGCAGCCGACGACGCCGGCTGAGAGAACGCGCGCCGCGCACCCAGGCTGCCGCTTCTCGCAGCCTGGGCTCATGCGAAGAGGCGCTCGCGGGCGGCGCGGACCCAGACGATCTGCCCGCGCTCGAGCTCGAGCTGGTCGAGCTGCTCGCGCGTCAGCTGCACGGTGAGCGACTCTCCGTCTGCGCCCGTCAGCTCGATACGGGCGTCGAAGCCGATACAAGGTGATCCGCTCGATCATCGCCTCGACGGCGTCGCCGTTCGGCTCCTGGACGATCTCGAGCTCGTGCGGCCGCACCCAGCTCGAGCCGAGCCGGTTCGCCTCGCCGACGAAGCTCATCACGAACTCGGTTGCGGGCCGGTCGTAGAGCTCGGTGGGCGTCCCGACCTGCTCGATCCGTCCGTGGTTCATCACGGCGATCTGGCTGGCGACGTCCATCGCCTCCGCCTGGTCGTGCGTGACGAAGATCGTCGTCACGTGCACCTCCTCGTGGAGCCGGCGGAGCCATTCCCGCAGCTCGGCGCGGACGCGGGCGTCGAGGGCGCCGAACGGCTCGTCGAGGAGCAGGACCTGCGGCTTGACGGCGAGGGCCCGGGCGAGCGCCATGCGCTGGCGCTGGCCGCCGGAGAGCTGCGCCGGGTAGCGGTGACCGAACGCCTCGAGCTGGACGAGCTCGAGCAGCTCGTCGACCCTCTCGCGGATCTCCGCCTTCGGCCGCTTGCGCACCTTGAGCCCGAACGCGATGTTGTCGCGCACGGTCATGTGCTTGAACGCGGCGTAGTGCTGGAAGACGAAGCCGACGTTCCGCTTCTGTGGGCTGAGCGCGGTGGCGTCCTCGCCGGAGATGAGGATCTCGCCACCATCGGGCACCTCGAGCCCGGCGATGATGCGGAGCAGCGTCGACTTCCCGGAGCCGCTCGGTCCGAGCAGCGCCGTCAGCGAGCCGCCGTCGACCTCGAGCGAGACGTCGTCGAGCGCGGTGAAAGTCGCCGAAGCTGCTTCGAGACGTTGCGGACGAGGATGGACATCAGACGACACCCCCGCAGATTCCGGATCTGCAAGAGCAGACCCGGAATCGCGATTGAAAACTGTGTGGGTGCCAGGCTTAAGCCTGGCACCCACCCTCTCCCCCCGGCCGCTTACGCGTCCGGGGCAGAGGTTGGACGTGGAGCGCCGGGACAGTCTCACGCTGCTTCCTCCTTGGGCTTGACGATGGTCATCGCAGCAGGACGGCGACGGCGAGGAGGGCGAGCACGATCGAGATGGCGTACGCGCCTGCGAGATCGAAGCTCTCGTAGCGCTCCTGCACCCGCAGCGTGGCCGTCTCCGTCTCGACCCTGCAGGCGGCCGGAGACGACGGCGACCGCGCCGTACTCGCCGAGGCAGCGCGCCGTCGTGAGGATCACGCCGTAGATCACCGCCCACCGGATCGACGGCAGCGTGATGCGCCAGAACGTCTGCCAGCCGGACGCGCCGAGCGTGCGGGCCGCCTGCTCCTGCTCGTCGCCGATCTCGCGCAGCGTCGGGACCACCTCGCGGGCGACGAACGGCAGCGAGACGAAGATCGTGGCCACGATCATCGACGGGAGCGCGAACAGGAACTGGATGTCGTGCTCCTCGAAGAAGCTCCCGAGCCAACCCGTCCCGGCCGTAGAGGAGGAAGAGCGCAAGCCCGACGACGACCGGCGACAGCGCGAGCGGCAGGTCGATGAAGGCGTTGAGCAGGCCCTTGCCGGGGAATCGGCGGCGCACGATCGGCGAGCGCGCAGACGATGCCGAAGACCGTGTTCACCGGTACCGCGATCGCGGTGATGATCAGCGTCAGCTTGAACGCGTGGATCGTCTCCGGGCGGCGAGAGCGCGTTCCACGCCGGCGTCGAACCCGTCCTCGAAGGTGCGGTAGAAGACGATCGCGAGCGGCCCGACGAGGATCGCCAGCAGGTAGCCGATCGCGACGACACGCAGCGAGAGCCTACGCACGGTCGTGCCTCGTGGCGAACTAGCGGATCGCCGCCGATCGAGAGCAGGACGTCCGAACGAGATGCACGAGCAGCACGACGGCCGTCGCCGCGGCCGCGGCGCTGTCGCCGCTCTCGATGCGGCCGAAGATGTAGACCGACGAGACCTCGGTCTTGAACGGCAGGTTGCCCGTGATGATCACGAGCGAGCCGAACTCGCCGACCGCCTTCGCGAACGCGAGCGCGACGCCCGAGAGGATGCCCGGCAGGATGTTCGGGAAGATCACGCGCCGAAAGGTCGCCGAGCTCCGACGCGCCGAGCGACTTCGAAGCCTGCTCCATCTCCGGCGTCGAGCTCCTGCAGCACGGGCTGCACCGTCCGCACGACGAACGGCAGCGTCACGAACATGAGCGCGAGCACGATCGCCACCCTCGTGTAGGCGACGTCGATCCCGACCGGTGACGACGGGCCGTAGAGCGCGAGCAGCGTGAGGCCGGCGACGATCGTCGGCAGGGCGAAGGGGAGGTCGATGATCGCGTTCATCACCGCCTTGCCGCGGAACTCGTCGCGGATCAGCACCCAGGCGGTGATCGTGCCGAGCACGGCGTTGATCAGCGCGACGACCAGCGACATCCCCAACGTGAGCTTCAGCGCGGCGACCGCCTGCGGCGCCGAGATGGCGTCCCAGAAGCCCTGCCAGCCCTCCTGCGTCGACGACCACACGAGCGCGGCGATCGGCAACGCCACCATCACGGACAGGAACAGCGTCACGAAGCCGAGGGACAGGGCCGTCCCGGCCCTGTCCCTCGAGTGCGCACGCCCGGGGCTTGCGACGGGTGTCGAGACGCTAGCCAGTGACGCCGCCCACCTGCCGCTCGATCGCGGCCATGATGCCCGTGTCCGGATCGAAGAACTGCTTCTGCACCTTCGTCCAGCCGCCGAGCCACGGCTCGTCGATCGTGAACTGGCCCGGGCGCACCGGGAACCTCCCCTTCGCCTGGTTGGCCTTGAGCACGCTCGGCACGATCGGCCGGTAGCCGACGTCGGCGAAGATCTGCTGCGAGGACGGCGTCTTCAGGAAGCGGAGGAACTGCCTCGCCTTCTCGATGTTGTCCGAGCCCTTCAGCACGGCGATCGGGTTCTCGATCAGGATCGTCTGTCTCGGGATGACGTACTGCACCTTCTGTCCGGCGCGCTGCGCGGCAATGGCCTCGTTCTCGTACGTGAGCAGGACGTCGCCCTTGCCGGCGAGGAACGTGTTCAGCGCGTCGCGGGCGCTCTTGTCCTGCACCGTCACGTTCTGGAACAGCTTCAGCAGCTTCGCCTGCGCCTGCTTCTTCGTCTTGTGCAGCTTGATCCAGCTGCCGTACGCAGCCATCACGTTCCAGCGTGCTCCACCGGAGGTGAACGGGTTCGGCGTGATCACCGAGACGCCCGGCTTCAAGAGGTCGTCCCAGGTCTTGATCTTCTTGGGGTTGCCGTCGCGGACCGCGAACACGACCACCGAGTCGTGGACGATGCCCTTGTACGACTGCCGGTCCCACTTCGCGTCGACGAGGCCCGCCTTGACGAGCACGTCGATGTCCGGGGCGAGCGAGAGCGCCACGATGTCGGCCTTGAGCCCGGCCACGACCGCTCGAGCCTGGTCACCCGAGGCGCCGTACGACTGGGTGAACGAGACGCCGTCACCGTCGGGCGTCTTCTCGAAGGCGGGGATCAACTTCCCGTACGCCTCGCGCGGCGTCGAATAGGCGACGAGGCTGAGCTTGACGTCCTCGACGGCGCGTGGCCCGGCGGTCGCCGTAGCGGCGATCGTCGCAGCGGCGATGGCGACGACGAGGGCCACGACCGCGAGCGAGGTGCTGCCGATGCGGCGTCGGTGCACGGTTCCTCCTTGAAGTTCGAGCTTGTCCATCGGAGAGCTGGACATTAGCAGAAACCATTCGAGGAATAAGATAAGCATATGTCTCCGAAACGGCGGGCGCCGGCCGGTGCTGGGGCCGGTACAGGGGGCCTGTCTCGACGCATGACGTTCCCGCCGGCCGGCGGCCACCGGGCTGATTAGCCGCTGTTCTGGTGACCTACGGACGATGTCGGCGGGCGCCTCGGCCTGGGAATCGGCCCTACGGGAGCTCTTGAGTGACCCGCGCCGTTACGGTATCCTGCATATGCATTGACTAGGCAATACTCTCAGCGCTGCCGAGGCGGCCCGTGTGCTCGGGATCTCGCTCGACACATTGCGCAGGTGGGATCGGGCCGGGCGCGTGCGGGTCGAGCGCGACGGCGCGAACCGCCGTGTCGTCCCGGTGTCCGAGGTCGAGCGGCTGCGCGGGCCCCACGGTGACGAGACGATCTCGGCCCGGAACCGCTTTCGCGGTGTCGTGCGGTCGGTAGAGGTCGACGGGCTGCTGGCACGCGTCGAGATCGACGTCACGGAGCCGTCGCGCGTCGTCGCGATCGTGACCCGCGAGTCGGCGGAGGAGCTCGCTCTGAAGCCGGGAATGAGCGCCGCCGGCGTGGTGAAGGCGACGAGCGTGATGGTGGAGCGTTGACGAGCTCAGTGAGCCGTCGCCGGTTGCTCGTCGTTGCAGCAGGAGGTCTCGCTGCGGCGGCTGTGCCGGTCGCTCCGGCGCTCGCTGTGAGCGACGATGAGCTCGCGTACGCAAACTTCGGCGTCTCGGGCGAGCTCCTGCTCGGGAACTTCTATGACAGGGCGCTCGACGCCGAGGTCTCGAGCGGGGCGAGCGCCACCATGCTGCGTCATGGGCGGGCGGCGGCGATGCAGCATGCGAAGGCGTTGGGCGACCTGCTGGTCGGTGCGGGCCAGACGGCACCGGCCGAGGAAGACTTTGCGTTCGAGTGGCCCGAGGATGCGTTCTCCAGCCCCGCGGAGACGGTGACGACGGGACGCGTCGTGCTGCGGGCGCTGCTCGCCTCCTACCAGACAGCCCTCGCTTCCGTCGCCGTGCCCGACTACCGCGTCCTGTACGCGAGCCTCGCGGCAAGCGTCGGACAGCAGCTTGGTGCCCTGTCCGCGCTCATGGGTCGTGCGGACGTCGAGCCGTTCCCCGTCGCAGCGGACCTCGAGGCCGCCAGCGCGGCTCTCGAGGGGTACCTGGGTTAGGAGGTCGTCGTGAGGAATCGTTTCCTGGCGTCCGTCATCGCGACCACGTTCATTGCGGCGTCGGCGCTCGCGTCGGGTGCGACCGCGCGAACGCAGGCGGATCCGCTGACGATCTACGCCGCTGCGTCGCTGACGGAGGTGTTCAAGGCGTTCGATCCGGCGCAGAAGTACAGCTTCGCAGGGTCGAACACGCTCGAGACGCAGATCAAGAACGGTGCTCCCGCGGACATCTTCGCCTCGGCCGCCCCGCTCAACACGCAGCGTCTCTTCAAGGCGGGCCTCGTCGACAAGCCGGTCACCTTCACCGCCAACCGGCTGGTGCTCATCGTGCCCAAGTCGAACCCGGCGGGTATCCAGTCCGTCTACGACCTCGAGCGCAAGCCCGTGAAGCTCGTCGTGGCCGGCGCGGCGGTGCCCGTCGGCGGGTACACGCGCACGGTGCTGCGCAAGATGGGGCTGAGCTCGGTGCTCTCCAAGGTCGTGAGCCAGGAGTCGGACGTCAAGGCCGTCACGGGGAAGGTGGCGCTCGGTCAGGCCGACGCGGGCTTCGTCTACGCGACCGACGCCCGCCCGGTCGGCGACAAGGTGACGGTGATCCGCATTCCCGCCTGGGCGCAGCCGCGCGTGCGCTACGAGATCGCCGTCGTGTCGCAACTCGTCCAAGCAGGCGGCAGCCCAGGCATGGATCAAGACGCTGCTTTCCGCCAAGGGTCAGACGGCACTCAAGAACGCCGGCTTCCTCCCGCTCCCAAAGGCGTCGTCATAGACCGCGTCTTTCGCGCGGCGCTCGTCTTCACGACGGGCGCCGCGCTGCTCTTCCTGCTGCTGCCGGTGGTCGCCATCTTCCTGCGGGTGCCGCCGGGCGACCTGCTCTCGGCGCTCGGCACCGACGCAGCGAAGGACGCTCTCGTCGTGACGTTCGAGACCAATGTCGCCGCAATGGTGCTGATCATCGTCTTCGGCACTCCCACGGCGTACTGGGCTGCGACACGTGAGTCGCGTCTGCGCGACCTCGTCGTCACCCTCATCGAGCTGCCGCTCGTGCTTCCCCCTGCCGTCGCCGGCATCGGGCTCATCGCCGCATTCGGGACCCTGGGGCTCCTCGGCGGGACGCTCGATGCCCTCGGTGTCGACATCGCGTTCACGAAGGTGGCCGTGATCCTCGCCGTGACGTTCGTGGCCAGTCCGTTCTACGTCCGCACGGCCGTGTCCGGGTTCGAGGCGCTCGACCCGTCGCTGCCGGCAGCCGCGCGGACGCTCGGCGCCGGGCGGGCGCGGGTGTTCTTCCGCATCGCGCTCCCCCTCGCAGCAGGCGGCCTGGGTGCCGGTGCCGCCCTGGCCTTCGCCCGCGGTCTCGGCGAGTTCGGGGCGACGATCATGTTCGCCGGCTCGCTCCAGGGCGTGACGCAGACCCTCTCGCTCGCGATCTACGAGCAGTTCGATCTCGACTTCGACGTGGCGCTCGCGATCAGCGCGGTGCTCGTCCTCTGCAGCGCGGCACTCCTTCTCTCCGTCAAGGTCGTCACCCGATGGCGCTCAGCATCGAGTTCACCCATTCCCTTCGCAGCTTCGTCGCGTCCGTCGAGCTGACCGTTCCCGAGCGCACGACCGTGGCGCTCGTGGGTCCGTCGGGGGCGGGCAAGACGACCGCCCTCCGTGTCATCTCCGGTCTGGTCACGCCCGACAGCGGCCGGATCGTCGCGCGACGGCGAGACCTGGCTCGACACGAGACACGGCATCGACGTCGCTCCCGAGCGCCGTCGCGTCGGCTACCTCTTCCAGGAGTACGCGCTCTTCCCGCACCTCGACGTGGTCGGGAACGTGCGCTTCGGCGCAGGCAAGGGAACCGATGTCGCTGCGTTGCTGGAGCGCTTCCGGATCTCTCACCTCGCGTCGGCACGTGTCCGCGAGCTCTCCGGAGGGGAGCGGCAGCGTGTCGCGCTGGCCCGTGCGATCGCCCGGGGCCCGGCCGTGCTGTTGCTCGACGAGCCGCTCGCGGCGCTGGACACGCACACGCGAGCCGGTGTGCGCTCCGAGCTGCGCGAGGTCATTGCGGGGCTCGGCATCCCGACGCTGCTCGTCACGCACGACTTCGAGGACGCAGCCGCGCTGGCCGACCTGGTCGGCGTGATCGTCGAGGGCCGCGTGCTCCAGGTCGACACGCCCGCGGGTCTGGTCGCCGCTCCCACCGACCCGTTCGTCGCGAGCTTCACCGGCGCAACGCTCCTGCCGGGAACGGCGACGGCCGGTCCGAACGGGCTCACCGAGGTGGCGCTCGACGCCGGCGTGACCGCATGGTCGACCGACCCGGGGCAAGGCCGGGTGGCGCTCAGCATCTACCCGTGGGAGGTGTCGCTCGCCCGGGAGGCGCCGGTCGACACGGCCGTCAACCACGTCCGCGCACCGATCACGTCGCTCGTCACCCTCGGCAACCGCGTCCGCGTGCGTGTCGGGCCGCTGGCGGCCGAGGTCACAACCGGCTCCGCCGGGCGGCTCGGCCTGCGCGAAGGAGAGGTCGTCGTGGCGTCGTTCAAGGCGACGGCGGCGCGACTGTTGCCCCTGTAGGCTCGCTGCCGATGGACGGCGATCTCGCGCGACTCGAGCTCGTGCCGCAGGCAACCCCGGAGATCGAGCGGGCCGTGCGCCAAGCCATCGCGGCGCTCGCCGCGGGCCCCGCACGTGTCTCGCTCACGGACGGGGAGTGGCGGCGCGCGGCGCTCGCCGAGGGGGTCGAGCGCGATCCGGGCTACGACCCCGAGCCGGCGAGCAGCCGCGGCGCGGCGCGTGCGTAGTCGAGCGCGGAGAGCCACGTCAACAGCACCGCGACGAGCATTGTCCAGAACGCCACGGTGTCGTCCCACGCGCCGGCGGCGGCAAGCCCGGCGACCACCGCGGCGACCGCCTGCGCCCACGTCTTGATCTTCCCGAGATCGCGCGCACCGATCACCACGCCTCGCTCGATCGCGGCCAGGCGGAGCCCGGAGACGAGGAACTCGCGCGCCAGGATCGCGGCCACCATCCAGGCCGGGACAACTCCCTGGCCGACGAGCATCGCCAGAGTCGCCATGACCAGCACCTTGTCGGCGATCGGGTCGAGCAGCGAGCCGAGCGCGGAGGTCTGATTGCGGCGGCGCGCGAGCCACCCGTCCACCTGGTCGGTCGCCATCGCGACCGCGAACACCGCTGTCGCCCAGTACGCGTGATTCGGGAAGTCCCAGGCGAACAGGACGATGACGACCGGCACGGCGAGCGCGCGTGCGACGGTCAGCCGGTCGGGCAACGTCACAGTCGGGGAGAATACGCGCCTGGTGAGCGTCTTCTCGAAGGTCCTCGTCGCCAACCGGGGCGAGATCGCCATCCGTGTCTTCCGCACGCTGCGCGAGCTCGACATCGGCTGCGTGGCCGTGTACTCGGACGCCGACCGCGGTCGTGCGCACGTCGAAGCAGCCGACGAGGCGTACAGGGTCGGCGCGGGCCCGCCGGCCGACAGCTACCTGCGGGGTGACGCGATCGTCGATGCTGCGCTCCGGTCGGGCGCCGAGGCCGTGCACCCCGGCTACGGCTTCCTGGCCGAGAACGCAGCCTTCGCGCGGGCGGTCGAGGAGGCGGGGCTCGTCTGGATCGGGCCGCCGCCGGACGCGATCGAGCTGATGGGGAACAAGACCGCGGCGCGTGCCGCGATGCGGGCCGCGGGGGTTCCCATCGTCCCCGGGGCGACCGGCGCGCTCGCCGACACGGCGGCGCTCCTGCGGCTCGGGGAAGAGATCGGCTATCCGCTGATCGTCAAGGCGGCGGCGGGCGGCGGCGGCAAGGGGATGAAGCTCGTCGACGGGCCCGAGGACGCGGAGCGCGCGTTCGAGTCCGCCGCGCGCGAAGGCCTGAGCTACTTCGGCGACGGCACCGTGTACGCGGAGCGGTACCTCGTCGACCCGCGGCACGTCGAGGTGCAAGTGCTCGCCGACGCCCACGGCAACGTCGTCCACCTCGGCGAGCGGGACTGCACGATCCAGCGCCGTCACCAGAAGCTCGTCGAAGAGACGCCGTCGCCCGCCGTGGACGAGAGCGCTGCGAGCGCGCATCGGCGCGCTCGCGGTCGACGCGGCGCGCGCCGCCGGCTACCGGTCGGCCGGCACGATCGAAGGGCTGCTCACCGACGACGGCGAGTACTTCTTCATGGAGATGAACACCCGGATCCAGGTCGAGCACACCGTGACCGAGATGGTCACCGGGATCGACCTCGTGCGGGAGCAGGTGCTCGTGGCCGCCGGCGAGCCCCTGTCGTTCACGCAGGAGGACGTCGTGCTGCGCGGTCATGCGATCGAGTGCCGCATCAACGCGGAGGACGTGTCCCGCGGCTTCCTGCCCGCGCCCGGACGGATCACCGCGTATCGCGAGCCCGCCGGCCCGGGTGTGCGCGTCGACTCGGGTGTGCGCGCCGGCGACGAGATCTCCGGCCTCTACGACCCGATGATCGCGAAGCTCATCGTGCACGACGTCGACCGCGATCGTGCACGCCGGCGAATGCTGCGCGCCCTGCGCGAGATCGTGGTGGCGGGACCGCCGACGCTCATCGGATTCCACCTGGCGCTGCTCGAGCACCCGTCCTTCGTCGCCGGCGACACGTGCCACGGCCTCGTGGAATCCGAGGAGCTGGCGCAGCGCGCCGCGGAGCTGGAGGAGGAGTTGTCTCATCGGACAACGAGCTAGCGAGGGTCGGACGGAGCGGGTCCACTCGGCACGCGTGAGCGCGTCGTGTCGGTCGAGGTCGACGGTCGCGGCTACGAGATGCGGCTGCATACGACCGAGCCGCCGGTGGGCGAGCTCGCCCGTCGCCGCAACGGCCGTCAGGCGGCCCTCGCGGTCGGCGCGCCCGGAGCGGTGTACACCCCGATGCAGGGAACCGTCCTCGCCGTGGAGGTGATAGATGGCGACGCGGTCGAGGGGGGCCAAGTGCTCTTCGTCGTCGAGGCGATGGAAGATGGAGAACGAGATCGCCCCGCGCGCTCCGGAGTCGTCGGCGCCGTCACCGTCGTGCCCGGCGACGCGGTGAGCCGGGGAGCTCCTCTGCGAGATCGTCGACCCAACGGATGAGCGCGATCCCGGTGACCGGCACACCGCCACCGGCGACGTGCGCCGACGCGTCCGTCGCCGCGGGCGAGGCGCTCGCCGGCACGTCGACGCAGGCGACGGACTGGCTCGTCGTGGAACGGCGCGGCACCTGGGGGCGGGATGCAGTCGCGGACGCGGACTCCCCGGGCGCGTCCGCGACGCGCTCGAGCTCGTTCTCGAGCTCGGTCCTCCTCATCCGGCGGCCGACGTCGCGGGCGCGAGACGGTCGTCTTCCGCGCGACGAGTAAGAAGCCGGCGGCAGGCTCGTCCGGCGTGACCTGTCGAGGCTCGAGGTAGTCGCCGACGCCGATCCCGCCCCGGATGGCGACCCGGTCGTGCGGCGCCGCTGCTGCTCGTGTGCGCGCACGGTGGAGCGGGATCCGTGCTGTGCTCGCCTCGGCCCGCCGGTTTCGAGGCGCTGGGGCAGCACGTCGATCCGGGTTGCTGTGGCAGTCGTCCCACCACGGCGGCCACCGCTTCGCCGCGAACGTCCTCGCGCTGCCCGCGGGCGTCCAGCTGGGTCGGGTGCGCCCGCGACGCCGGGAGGTGGCACGGCTGCTGCGCGGGCACCGGATCCCGCTCGACCTCTACCGCGGTCGTACGCTCTACCCGCCGCACGTCCAGGCGGCCGAGATCGAGATCAGACGGCGTCTCGGGTTGGATCGGGTGGATGCGCTCGGGCTGCTCGAAGACGACGGCGAGCACGTCAGCTTTGCGCACACGGCGGGCGAGTCGACCGTCGCAGTGCAGGAGCATCCTGGCCCCGTGCTCGCCCGGAACTGCGGCGCCGAGCCCGAGAGCGACGATCACGGGCTCAGAGCGTGCGCTGGTAGGAGCGGAAGCTCCACGTCGCGAACGCGGTCGTGGCCGCGAACCCGGCGAGCAGGAGCAGGAACGGCCCATCTCGCCCCAGTCGGTGTCCGGGCAGCGCCTCGCCGCGTGCGGCCCGTACGGCCCACTCGACCGGGTTGAGGAGCGAGAGATCCTGCATCCACGCGGGAATCAGCGCCCGTGCGATCAGGAGCGAGGAGAAGAAGAGCAGAGGCAGCCCGATGAACTGGGCGACGGCGATCATCGACGCCTCCTGCCGGGTGCGCAGCGCAACGCCGTGCGAGATCCCGGCGAATCCGGCCGCGACCAGGAACGACGCGAGCAGGATCACGAGCCACCCCGTCACGCCGCCGTTCGTGGCGCCCGAGGAAGAGCCCCGTGACGAGGATCAGCACCGCCTGCAGCGTGGCCACGATCGACGACTCGAGGATGCGCCCGAACACGATCGCACCCCTGCGGGCCGGGGTGGCCAGAAACCGCTCGAGGACGCCGCGGTCGAGGTCCTCGATCATCCCCATACCGGCCCACGAGCCGGAGAAGAAGGCCGTCATCACGGCGACACCGGGTGTCAGGTAGTCGATGTACGAGGTCGTCCCGAACCCGGGCAGCTCGGTGATGCGCCGGAACAGCTGGCTGTAGAGCAGCAGCCAGAACATCGGCTGCACGACCATCACGACGATCCAGATGGGCTGCCTGGCGAGGTTCCTCAGGACGCGGCCGCAGAGAAAGAGCGTCTGGGTGGCGATGCTCACGTGCCGCCCTCGTCGTCGGAGCGGAAGTCGCGGCCCGTGTGGTGGAGGTAGACGTCGTCGAGCGAGGGCCGGGAGACGGTGACCGCGTGGACGCCGGTGCCCGCCGTGTCGAGGGCGCCGAGGATCACGGGCACGGCCTGGGCACCGTTGTCGACCCGGAGGTGGAGGCGGCGCCCGTCCGGCGTCACCTCGTGAACCCCGGCCAGCTCCGTGAGACCTTTGTCGCGCGTGAGGTGTCCGCCCCGTCGAGCTCGACGGTGACGGCGTCGCCGCGCAGTTCTCGCTTGAGCGCCTCCGGCGTGCCCTCGACCACCACCTGGCCGCGGTGACGATCGCCACCCGCCTCGCGAGTCGGTCGGCCTCCTCGAGGTAGTGGGTCGTGAGCAGGATCGTGAGCTGCTCGGCGGCGGCGAGACGCGAGAGCTCCTCCCACATCGCTGCCCTGGCCTCGGGATCGAGCCCGGTCGTGGGCTCGTCGAGGAACAGCACCTGCGGCCGGTGGACGAGGCCGATCGCGACGTCGAGGCGCCGCTTCATCCCGCCCGAGTAGGTCTTGACGAGCGCGTGCGCCTTGTCGGTGAGCCCGAAGGTATCGAGCAGCTCGCCCGCCCGGTGCTCGAGGTCGGCCCCGCGCATCCCCTGCAGCCGTCCCTGGAGGAGCAGGTTCTCCTGCCCGGTCGCCTCGCGGTCGACGCCGGACGCCTGCGGAACGTAGCCGATCGCACGTCGTACGGCCCCTGCCTCGGAGGCGACGTCACGGCCGGCCACGGTCGCCCTGCCTGCGTCGGCTCTCGTGAGCGTCGTCAGGATCCGGACGGTGGTCGACTTTCCGGCCCCGTTCGGCCCGAGCAGCCCGAAGACCTCCCCCTCGGGAACCGAGAAGGTCATCCCGTCGAGCGCGCGCGTCTCCTTGCCGTACGTCTTCTCGAGGCCGTCGACGACGATCGCGTCCACGGTCGCGAGCCTAGCGACTGCCGACCGCCGCGCTCCCGTGTCACGATCACCGCACTCCTTGCCACCGTCGGCGACGGCCCCGAGGCGGGTCTGGCAGCTCTCGACGCTACGCGGCGGGAGCCGCAGCCGCCAGCCTGTGCTCCAGCGCGCGGCGCGCACGCTCGAACGGCGCCGTCCTGGCGACTGATCACGAACTGCGCGTTCGCGAGGAGCAGGTACGCGTTGAGCTCGAAGGCGAGCTACACCTCGAGGGGTCGATCGCGCCCTCGACCTGAGCATCGCGCACGGCCGCCTCGAGCTGTGCGAGCCAGTCGTTCGTGACCCTGGACCGCCCGGTCGCGCACCGGGCCCGGATGGGTGTCCATCTCGGCCGCGACGGACGCGAAGAAGCAGCCGCCGGGGAAGAGGTCGCGCTCGATGTGCGCCAGGTAGCGATCGGCGAGCACGCGCAGGCGCTCGAGCCCGTTCGGCATGTCTCGAGCGGGCGCGATCACGTGCTCGGCGAAGAGCGCGCTGGCCGCCTCGATCGTGGCGAGCTGCAGCTCCTCCTTCGAGCCGAAGTGGGCGAACAGCCCGCTCTTGCTCATTCCGACGGCGTCTGCCAGACGGTTGATGGAGAGCCCGTCGAGGCCCTCGACGGTGGCGAGCTGCCCGGCTGAGCGCAGGATCGCCGCGCGGCTCCGTTCGCCGTCGCTGCGCGGCTTCCGCGCGCGCCGCGCCACCTTGCCTGCGGCCTGTGTCGCATCCATTGCTTGCAATTTAGCACGATCGGTCGTATTATCTCCTGTAGCACGAACGCTCGTGCTAATTACAGGAAGAGCAACCCATGTCCACTGCACCCACGCTCGACCTGGCCGCCGTCAAGGCCCGCCAGCAGGCCAGCTGGGCAAGCGGCGACTATCGTCGAGGTCGCGACCCGGATCGTGCCCGTCGCCGAGCGGCTGAGCGACGCCGCCGACCTCATGGCGGGCTGGCACGTGCTCGACGTGGCAAGCGGGAGCGGCAACGCGTCGATCGCCGCCGCCCGGCCCGGCAGCGCCGTGACGGGTATCGACTACGTCCCGAGCTGCTCGAGCGCGGCCGCGAGCGGGCAGCCGCCGAGAGGTCGACGTGGACCTGCGCGAGGGCGACGCCGAGGCGATGCCGTTCCCCGACGGGTCGTTCGACGCGGCCGTCCGGTGTTTGGGACGATGTTCGCCCCCGACCACGCGAGGCGGCGGCCGAGCTGGTGCGCGTCACGAGGCCCGGCGGCACGATCGCGCTTGCGAGCTGGACCCCGGACGGGTTCATCGGCGAGATGTTCGCCACGGTCGCGGCACACGTGCCGCCGCCGGCGGGCTCCCCTCACCGATGCTGTGGGGTACCGGGGAGCACCTGGAGGGGCTGTTCGGGAACGACGAGACCTGGGGACCGACTCGCACTTCACGTTCCGGTTCGCCTCCGCGGAGGAGTTCGTCGAGTGCTTCGCCGCTACTACGGGCCGACCCTGAAGGCGCTCGAGGCTGCCGGCCCCGAGGCGCGACGAGCTGGTACGGACCTGTACGATCTCGTACTCTCGTGGAACCGCCTCGAGCAGCCGGCCCGATCGCCGTGCCCGGCACGTACCTCGTGTCGGTCGAAGTGCGGAGCTGATGGGCCTCGCAGCCTCCAGCGCGCTTCAGGGACGGAGGCCTATCGTCGTCGAGACGTCCCGATCATCTTCCTGACCTCGGCAGAGGCATCGGTTCTGGAAGCGCTCGAGGCGGATCTCGGCCGGCGCTTCGGGAACGACACTCGCATCATCGCCGCCGACGAGCCCACGGCCGGGCTGGCCCGACTGGCGGCGTTGGCGGACGACGCCCAGTCCGTCGCCCTCGTGATCGCCGACCAGTCGATGCCCGAACTGACCGGCATCGAGTTCCTCGCGCGCGCTCACGCGCTTCATCCTGCGGCGAAGCGGATCCTTCTCGTCGAGCGCGACTACACGGCGGCGAATCCGATCGTGTCCGCGATGACGCTCGGCCAGATCGACTATCACCTCGTCAAGCCCTGGTCGCCTGACCATGGCTTGTATCCGGCGGTGAGCGAGTTTCTCGCCGGCTGGGCGCGCTCCGAGCCGGACGGGTTTGCGATGTTGCGGATCGCGGCGCTCGAGAACAGCGCGCGCGCTTACGAGATCCGCGACCTCCTGACACGCTTCGGCACGCCGTTCACGTTCCACTCGACGGATTCCGAGGAGGGCGCGGCGCTGCTGCGCGAGGTCGGGCGGGCCGGCTCACGGCTCCCGACGGTCGTTCGACACGACGGTCGCCTGCTCGTCGACCCGACAGACGGCGACCTCGTCGAGGCTCTCGGCGGCGGCACGCGCCTCGGTGTGGACGTCTACGACGTCGCGATCATCGGCGCCGGGCCCGCCGGCCTCTCGGCGGCTGTCTATGCGGCCTCGGAAGGGCTCGACACGATCGTCCTCGAGCGACAGATCTCCGGCGGTCAGGCGGGCGCGAGCACTCGCATCCGCAACGTCCCCGGTTTCACCTGGGGGATCGGCGGCCACGACCTCGCGTATCGCGCGTGCGAGCAGGCGTGGCTGTTCGGGGCGAACCTCGTCTTCGCGCAGCGGGCGACGTCGCTGCGTTCCTCGGGCACGGAGTTCGTCGTGCAGGTGGCCGACGGCCAGGAGGTCGCCGCCCGCACCGTCGTGCTCGCCATGGGCGTCTCGTGGCGGCGGCTCGGGATCCCGGGGCTCGAAGAGCGGGTCGGCGCCGGCGTCTTCTACGGTGCGGCGGCCAGCGAGGCGCGTGCGATGCGAGGGAGCCATGTCTGCGTCGTCGGTGCCGGCAACGCCGCCGGGCAGGCGGCTGCGCATCTGGCGAAGTACGCCGACGAGGTCACGCTGCTCGCCCGCGGTGACTCGCTCGCGAAGAACATGTCCGAGTATCTGATCTCGGAGCTGGATGGACTGCCGAACGTCTCGGTCCGGCTGGGAGTCGAGCTGGTCGACGGCGAGGGCGACGACCAGCTGCAGGCGGTCGTCGTCCGCGACCGGTCGAGCGGCGGGTTGGAACGGATCCCGACCGCCGGCCTCTTCGTGATGATCGGCGCCGAGCCGCACACGGAGTGGCTGGACGGCACCGTGGAGCGCGACGAGCGTGGGTTCATCCTCGCCGGGAGCGACCTGGACCCCGACCCGAGCGGTTGGCCGCTCGAACGCGCGCCGATGCTGCTCGAGACGAGCGTCCCGGGGATCTTCGCCGCCGGCGACATCCGTCACGGGTCCGTGAAGCGGGTCACGACCGCAATGGGTGAGGGCGCGACGGTCGTCCAGCTCGTGCATCAGCATCTCGAACGCGATCGGGACCCGACCACGGCTGCAGCGACCCTCTATCGACCGGACCGAAGGTACACGGAGAACTCGCCGACCTCGATGCGGTGATACCGGGCGCGTAGCAGGCGCGACCGCGCGAGGCTCTCGCGACCTGCGCCCCGGACGAACACGTAGGCAGGGTTCGGGCTGCGACGGACGGCCTCGTCCCAGAGGACGTTGCGGATCGTGCCGGTGTCGGGGGCCGGCGTGGCGATGATCCGCTCGCGGCTCAAGAAGTCGATCGGGTACGCGACCCAGTAGTCGGCGAAGGCAGTCTTCACCTGCGCGCGCTCGAGCGCGCGCACGAGCCCCGTCAGGTTCTCGGGAGTCGGCGTCTCGTTGATCCGGGGCACCGTCAGCCGGTGTCGCTCCATGCTGGCGAGACCCGCTACCGAGAGCGCCACGGCTGCAGCGACCGCCCCGACGGCCACGGGCCATGGGCGGTAGACCGCTCGCGCGATCAGCAGCGCCAGCACAGGCTGCAGCAGGCTCAGTGTAGCGCGGCTCGACGGTGACGAAAGCTGTACGGGGAGAGCACGTGGATCGGCACGAAGACGAGACAGGCGAGGATCAGCACCTCGAGGCGCTGTGGACGTCGCCAGACCAGCCAGGCCAGGCCGGCAACCGCGAGACCGGTCAGGGCCCAGCCCGACGATCGGGCCGGCGATCCACTCGAGCGAGAAGGGGACGCGCAACCCGAGCGCCGTCGGCGCGACGTCGGTGAACAGTGTGCGCAGATGGTCGAGCTTGCCCGTCCTGTCCTCGATCGGGTTGAGCGAGTTCCAGATGCATCTGGCGTTCCAGGCGATCCACGGGGACGCGCCGACGAGAGCAGCCGGGAGAGCGATCCACCAGTCGCGCAGCACGCTCGGTCGTCGCCAGACGAGCCAGACCAGTGCCGGCAGGGCGAGGATGACGATCTGCGGAGTTGCCCACCAGCTGAGGCCCAGCGCAAGACCCAGCAACGCCACCTCCCTGCGCGAGCGCTGCTCGCGGAGCCGGAGAGCAGCAGCAGGATCGTGAGTCCCAGAACGAGACCCGAGCCGTAGAAGCCGTAGGCCTTCGTCGATCGCCAGACGAAATACGCCGGCCAGACCCCAGAAGAGGGCGGCGGCGAGCCGCGCCGCCGGCTCACCGACGGTGCGGCGACCCACGCGCCAGACGAGCACGGTGGCGACGGCGTAGAGGGCAGTGGGGACGACCCTCAGCAGCAGCGTCCCGGTGCCGGACGCCGAAGAGGGCGGCCGTCAGGATGGCCTCCTGCGAGCCGCCGTAGCTCTGGCCCCAGAAGAAACTCGACCACTCGCCGTCCAGGAAGTGCCGCGCCATGAGGCCCGCACACCGCCTCGTCCGCATCCAGCGAGCCCAGCGAGGGGGCGGACAGCACCCAGATCCGCAACCCGATCCCGGTCAGGATGCCGACGGCCGTCACGGCGTCGATCACCGAGACGGATCGACGTGGCCCGATCGCCGCCGAGCCAGCCGACCGAACATCCGGCTCACCCCGGACTCGCTCTGGCGGTTCCGGTTCGGGGATCCATCACGTCAACCTAGACCCTTGGCAGGCCGGCTGCCGTGCTCCCCGAGAAGACGGCCGCGAGCCTGGCGACTCGCGATTACATTCCTCCCGTGCAGGCGAATGGGGTCAAGGCGACCTTCTCGATCGTCGCCGTCGACCCTGACGCAGGCGAGGTCGGCTGCGCGGTCCAGTCGAAGTACTTCGCGGTGGGCGCCGTCGTGCCGTGGGCGAAGGCCGGCGTCGGCGCAGTGGCGACACAGGCGGCAGGGGTCGCCGCCTACGGCCCTCGCGGGCTCGAGGCGCTGGCCGCGGGTGCTGCGCCCGGCGAGGCGATCGACGCCGTTCTGTCCGAGGACGAGAAGCGCGAGACGAGGCAGCTCGGCGTTGTCGCAGCCGACGGGCGCGCCGCGGCGCACACGGGGGCGAGCTGCCTCGCCTGGGCAGGCGATCGCACGGGCCCGGGCTACGCGGTGCAGGGGAACATCCTCGCCGGCGAGGCTGTCGTGGCGGGGATGGAGCGCGCGTACCTCGAGACGCCGGGCACGCTCGCCGAGCGGCTTGTCGCCGCGCTCGAGGCCGGGCAGGCGGCGGGAGGAGACTCCCGCGGACAGCAGGCGGCCGCGCTCGTCGTCGAGCGCGCCGGCGGAGCCGCCGAGAGCCGCGAGGGAGTCGACAGGGTCTGCGAACTACGTGTGGACGACCACCCAACCCCGATCGCCGAGCTGCGCAGGCTGCTGGAGATCCATGGCGTCCACGACGCACTCCGCCGCGCGACTGCCTTCTACGCGCCCGGTCGTTACGCGGACGGTGCCGAGCTCCTGCGGCGCGCCCTCGCCGACCACGGCGAAGACGTCGCGCTGCTCTACGACCTCGCCGGCTTCGAGGCGCTCATGGGCGAGTCGGCCGCAGCGCTGGAGCATCTGAGCCGAGCCCTCGAGCTCGACCCCGGTCTGCGTGCCGCCGTCCGCGCCGACGACGACTTCGCGTCGCTCCATGGCGACCCGTCGTTCCAGGCCCTGATCGTCTAGCGCGCCCTGGCGCCAGTTGGGCCTCGGCCCTGCGGGACAGGCCCCGTGGAGGGAGCGAACAAGCTCTGAGCCGGAACGTGTGCCAACTTCGTGCCAATTTCTCCACAGGCCTAGCCGCGCGCCCTGGCGCCAGTTGGGCCTCGGCCCTGCGGGACAGGCCCCGTGGAGGGAGCGAACAAGCTCTGAGCCGGAACGTGTGCCAACTTCGTGCCAATTTCTCCACAGGCCTAGCCGCGCAGCTGGAGAGCGTTGTCGGTGATCCAGCTCAGCTCCTGCCCGAGGCCCGGCGGGGCCTGGCCATCGGCCCGCAACGGGCCGAACACGACCCGGAGCCAGCGCCCGGCGGCGAGCGCACCGGGCGCCGCGATGGTGCCTTCCCAGGACTGGCCGGGCTCCAGGGTCTCGGGCGGAACGGGCCTGATCGTGCGGGCCCCGCGGAGTCCGGGCAGCTCGCCCTCCCGGATCCGGCGCTCCAGCTCGTCCATCGCGCCCGTGACGAAGAGCATCACGCCGAACGGCGCCGTCGACGCGTTCGAGTCGCCGAACGACCAGCCGACCCCCGTGTCGTTGCGGATCGCCACCCTGGCGCTCCAACCGTTCGGCGTGACGTGGATCCGCTCGACCTGAAAGACGAGGCGGGGCGGCTTGGACGACGTCGACTCGACCCAGTTGACCTGGGCCTCCTGCAAGGAGGCAGGCGAGGCGGGAGGGAGCGTCACCTCCGTGCCGGTGCACGCCGTGGCGCCCGTCGCGACCAGCACCGCGAGGAGAGCGAGCGTGACGCGGGTCATCCCGCCATGCTCGCATGCGAGTCCGTCGCGGAACCAGGCGTGGGTATGCTCGCCGTCCGGTGGACCTCTACGAGTACCAGGGCAAGGAGCTGTTCCGGCGTGCCGGAATCCCCGTCTCCGACGGTCGGCTGGCCGCAAGCCCGCAGGAAGCGCGGCAGGCGGCGCGGGAGCTCGGCGGCGCCGTCGTCGTCAAGGCCCAGGTGCTCACCGGCGGCCGTGGCAAGGCCGGCGGCATCAAGCTCGCGGAGACGCCGGCGGACGCCGAGGCGCGGGCACGCGAGATCCTCGGCCTGGACATCCGCGGGCACGTGGTGCGCAAGGTGTGGGTCGAGAAGGCCTCGGACATCGCCAAGGAGTACTACCTCTCGCTGACGTTCGATCGCGGTGCGCAACGGTCGCTCTTCATGTTCACGAAAGAGGGCGGCGTCGACATCGAGGACGTTGCCGCGACGTCTCCAGAGGCGCTCGTTCGCCTGCACGTCGATCCCCTCGAGGGCTTCCACCCCTGGCAAGCGCGCCGGCTCGTGTACAGCGCGGGGATCGAGGATCCCGGGGAGCAGAAGCAGATCGCGGCGATCGTGGCCAAGCTCTACGACGCCTTCACGCAGTTCGACGCGATGCTCTGCGAGATCAACCCGCTGATCGTCACACCCGAGGGCGAGGTGCGGGCGCTCGACTCGAAGTTCACGGTCGACGACAACGCGCTCTACCGCCACCCGGAGATCGCGGAGATGCGCGACTCGGCGGCGGCCGATCCCCTCGAGTCGCTGGCGCGTGAGAAGGGCGTCACGTACGTGAAGCTCGACGGCGAAGTCGGCGTGCTGGGCAACGGCGCCGGCCTGACCATGTCCACGGTCGACGTCGTCACGTTCGTCGGCGGGCGCCCGGCCAACTTCTGCGACCTCGGCGGCGGCGGTGACGCCCAGGGAGTGGTCGACGCGCTCGAGGTGATCACCCGCGACCCGCAGGTGAAGGCGATCTTCTTCAACATCTTCGGCGGCATCACGCGCTGCGACGAGGTGGCGCGGGGCATCCTGCAGGCCCTCTCGCAGATGTCGATCGAGCTCCCGGTGGTGGTGCGCCTCGACGGCACGAACGCAGAGGATGGCCGGCGGATCCTCGCCGACGCGGCCGTGGCGAACGTGCACATCGAGCCGACGATGCTCGAGGCCGCACGGAAGGCGGTGGAGCTCTCACGATGACCGACGTGTCGTCGCAGCGCGCGCAGGCGTACGTCGAGTCCGACGCCCACCGGGAGGGAAAGGACCTCGATCGCCTGGTCGAGTGGGCCGCGGGCGCGCGCACAGCGCTGGACGTCGCCACCGGCGGCGGCCACGTGGCGCGGCGCCTGCGTGAGGCAGGGCTCGAGGTGGTGACGACCGATGCGGCGCCGGGCATGCGAGCGGATGTCACCTGCCCGGCCGAGAACCTCCCGTTTGCCGACTCGAGCTTCGACGTGGTCGCCTGTCGCACGGCGGCACACCACTTCGCCGACGTGCGCGCGGCGGTCGGTGAGATGGCGCGGGCGGCGGGCGGCCGGGTGTTGATCGTCGACACGGTGAACATGGGCGCCGGGGTGGAGGAGGCGGAGAAGCTCCGTGATCCCACGCATGTGCGCAACTACACGGATGCCGATGGCGGGAGATCGTGCTCGGCGCCGGCCTCGGGCTGGACGACGTCGCCTTCTTCGCCCACTCGTTCGACGTGGGCGCGTGGCTGGCGCGGACCGGCTGCGAAGGCGCGGAGGCCGCGCGCGTGCTGAGCTTCTCGGCGACCGGGTCGCCGACGGCCGCATCACGCTCGACAAGATCGCGATCAAAGCGGTGAAGGCCTAGATGGCGATCGTCGTCGACACCTCGACGCGCCTCGTCGTCCAGGGGCTGACCGGCTCCGAGGGACGTTTCCACGGGCTTCGCAACCGCGCCTACGGCACACAGCTGGTCGCCGGCGTGACGCCCGGGAAGGGCGGCCAGGACGTCGAGGGGGTGCCGGTGTTCGACACGGTGGCCGCGGCGGTCGCGGAGGCCGGGGCGAACACCTCGATGATCTTCGTGCCGGCACCGTTCGCCGCCGACGCCGTCTACGAGGCGATCGACGCCGGCATCGGTGCCGTGATCGTGATCACCGAGCACGTGCCGGCCCACGAGATGCTGCGCATCAAGGCCTACGTCGACGTCCGCGGCGTCACGCTGATCGGGCCGAACTGCCCCGGAGTGCTGTCGCCGGGCAAGGCGAACGTCGGGATCATCCCTGCGGAGATCTTCGCCGCCGGGTCGGTCGGCCTCGTCTCGCGCTCGGGCACGCTCACCTATCAGATCGGTCACGAGCTGACGCAGCTCGGCCTCGGCAACTCGACGATCGTGGGGATCGGCGGCGACCCGGTCGTCGGCTCGTCGTTCATCGACATGCTGGGGCGCTTCGAGGCCGACCCCGAGACCGAGTACGTGGTCATGGTGGGGGAGATCGGCGGCGACGAGGAGGAAAAGGCTGCCGCCTTCATCGAGGCGGAGATGACGAAGCCGGTCGTCTCCTACATCGCCGGGTTCACCGCTCCGCCGGGGAAGACCATGGGGCACGCGGGCGCGATCATCTCCGGCTCCGCGGGCACGGCGCAGGCGAAGAAGGACGCGCTCGAGGCGAAGGGGATTCGCGTCGGCACGACGCCGACCGAGACCGCTCAGCTCGTGGCGGAGCTCGCGGGCGGCTAGCGCGGCGCGGCCCAGTCGGACGGCACGTCCGCGCCGCCTTCAACCGACCAGCGCGGCCCGAAGCGCCCCAGGGTCGGGCTCGGCACCAGCTTCCCGGCCACGACGGCCTCGCCCTGCCGGAACTCGCTCGCGAGCCCGAGCAGCGGCTGCGGCACGAACGAGAAGATCTCGGAGACGAGCGCGAGGTCGGCGCGCGAGTTCATCCGCATGAGGACGAGGTTGTCGCACTGCGAGACGACGTTCTCGTGCACCTTCTGCGGGCGCTGCGTGGAGACGAGCAGCACGAGGCCGAACTTGCGCCCCTCGCCGGCGATCCGCACCGCGTGCTCGGTGGCCATGGCGGTGAGGGGGTCGTCCGGTGCGCCGGGGCACACGTTGTGGGCCTCGTCGATCACGATCAGGATCGGCTCACGCGCGGCCCGGCGGCGCCAGAGCGCGGCGAGCAGCGATTCCGCGGCCACCGCCTGCTCCTCACGGCTGCCGAGCGAGCCGAGGTCGGCCACCACGCAGCGCGGCCCGCCAGGCTGGACGAGGTCCTCGAGCGAGCCCGGGTCGGCGCCCGACCAGACCCGCCAGCGGTCGAGGCCGAGGTTCCGCGCGCGCACGCCGAGCGAGTGCAGCGGATCGGGGCTCGCCCACATCAGGTCGACCGTCTCCCGCACAGTGCCCCCGGCGAGGTCGGCGGCCCGGTCGAGTGCCTCCGCCAACGCCGCGTACTCCTCGCGGTCGGCGATCGGGTCGAGGCGCATCACCGCCGCCTGCTCGGCGGCGTCGAAGTCGCGGAAGCGGACGTGGAGGCGGTCGGCGCCGTCGTCGCCGGCCTGCCGTACCTCGACCGCGGTAGCTGCCTCCGCGTACCGGTCCCGCACGGGCCCGGGCGCGTCGTCTCGCAGCTCGCCGAGACGGACGAAGTCGGAGTTCGGATCGAGGATCAGGATCCGGAGCGAGGTCTCCACGAGCAGCCGCTCGAGAATCGTGCCGAGCGCGTACGTCTTGCCCGACCCCGATTGGCCGCACAGGAACGTGTGCCGGTCGAATGCGCCTGCGTCGAGAGCGAGCTCGAGCGCAGGGTCGAAGGCCAGCGAGCCGACATGGAGCCCGGCCCTGGCAGGACGAACCCGCCCGAGCCACGCGGCGACCTCGTCCGGCGCGGCGGCACGGACGCGCGCCTCGTGGAACGGCCCGTCCGCACCGTCGAGCACGCGGCCTGTGACGTCGGCGAGCCGGGGGCCGCCGTGACCGGCGAGCTCGATACCAGTCACCTGGCCGAGCCTGACTCCCGAGGCGTGGTCGAGAACCGCGTAGCCGCCGGTCACGACGTCGAGTCGGTCCGGCGAGACGAGATACGAGAACGTCCGTCCGTCGACGGAGGTCGCGAGCGCGTCGAGGCCCTCCGAGGACGACATCCAGGCAGCCTATCCTGGCCGCATGGAGATCCGGAGCCTCGAGGCGGCAGAGCCGTTCACGACGAAGGACGGTTCGACGATCCGCGAGCTGCTCGGCCTGCCCACGTCAGAGCTCGTGCGCAACCAGAGCCTCGCCGAGGCAACCCTCGCACCGGCCCAGACGACGGAGCGCCACTATCACCGGGTCTCGGAGGAGATCTACTTCCTGGTCGAGGGCGGCGGCCTGATGGAGGTCGACGGAGACGAGCGCGAGGTCGGCCCGGGGGACGCGGTGCTGATTCCGCCGGGCGCCTGGCACACGCTCCGCGCCGGCGCGGGCGGCGCACGCCTGCTGTGCATGTGCGCCCCGCCCTACACGCACGACGACACCTACTTCGCATAGAGCGGTCGACGAAAGGCCCGCTGTTCGCTTCCGCCGGAGCGATTCCCGAACGAACGATCAGATTGATTCTCGGAGCGCGTTCGCCGCAGCTTGCAGACGCTCACTGACCTCGGCCAGTTCTCGCGCCGCGAGGTCAATGCGCTCTTGCTGGGTGTTCGCGCGCTCTTGCTGGCTGTCAGCGCGCTCGCCAACCGCCTTGAGCTTTTTTTCCATCAACTCGACGGTGTGAGTGAGGTCGGCCAACTGCGCGGCGACGCGCCCGATGTCCTCGTGGTCCGTCACTTCGGTTGGATTGTACGCCGAGGAGAACGTCTGCTGAAACGGCGCAGACCTGTCCCTGTGGCCAGCCTTATCGCAAAATCCGTGATGGTTGCGGATCGGGAAGAAGCCTTAACCACTCTCACGCCCCAAACGGCGTAGGATGTTCTGACACTGGCCCTGCTGCCAGAACCCCGGCCGAAAGCCCGCAACCTGCCGACGCGCCAGTGGCGCGCGAGACGTAGGAGCTTAGGCGAACAGGATTCGACTTGCAGGGCCAGCACTTCGTTCGGCCGAGCACGCCACGCCGCGAGTGGGCCTCTCGCGTAGGGCCTCAGGCGGCTGTGCCGGGGCCGAACTCGGTCTCGTCGCAGTCGCCGCAGAACAGGTGCAGCTCACCGAGCGAGTCCGAGCGGGCACGCCACCAGAGCCAGTCGTTGTCGTCACGGGGGACCCTGCCGCAGTTCGCGCAGGTCGGCTCCTCCCCCGACGTGTTCTCGTCCGCCACAGTCTGATCTTACGAAGAAGTGGCGTCGCGTTCAGCGAGAAGTGCAGCAACGGTGGCGAGGTCGCGCAGCGTGGGGGAGCCCTCGGCCATGTACCGCTCGAGCCACCTGACCGCGGCCTTCTCGAACTTCGGTGAGCCTCGTTCCGCGTACAGGTGGACGAGCTGCAGCGCGTCGTCGAGCGAGAGCTGCTCGAGCTCGCGGGCAGCGTCCTCGGCGGCAAGGAGGTTGCGCCTGTCGAGAGCGTGCTGGAAACGCGCGTACGGGTGCCCCTCCGAGGTCACGAACACATGTTCGCACAGGGGGACAGTGCCCCACTGGCCTAGCGGAGCGCCTGGCAGGCCGGTGAGGTGCGGCCGGCGGTCTTGAGCGCCGGTGAGGCGCTCTTCCCGATGGCGGCAAACGCGCCACTCACCTTGCCGAATCCCGTCCCGATCTGCTTGGTGAGCGCCTGCGTCCTCGAGAGGAAGAGAACGGGGTTCGTGGTGGGGAGCTTGCGTGCTTGCGTGAGCGCGGTGTGGAAGACGGCGCCGACCTGCCCGAGCGCCGCGTTGACCTGCGACTGAGTCTTCGCCCCGTTGGTGACGGCCGGCGGCCCGGCCGCCTTCACCTTGTGCACCATCTGGTCGGTCGACACGGTGGTGTCGCGCACGTACGCGATGACGACGCCTCGGATCTTGCTGATCTTGCCGTGCCCGTTGACCTTCCAGTTGTCGATCGCCTTGTTGTAGGCATCGGTCCGCTGGTCGATGAACGTGACCCAGGTCAGGATCGAGCCGCAGAAGTTGGCGGTCCACTGCTGGGCCGGGATCGCCGTGGTCGAGGCGCGCACGGATGACCCGGCGCCGAGGGCGAGCAGCGTCACCCCGATCAGCACGACGGTCCGGCCACGCCAAGCCCGCACGGCCGGAGCATACAAACCGGTGTCGCGCAGGGCTTCGGCATTGCCCGACGCGTGACGTCGCGACCCGTGGTAGCGGGCCACGAGCCGCCCTCCAGCCAGAGTTCGTGACGGCTCTCTCCCCGGTTTGGTCAGGAGATCCGCAGTGGTGCGCCGGCGGAGGTTGGGGGTACGCCAGCGCACCACCGCAATTGCGGCAGGTCCCCCCGGGGAAGAGGGGCGGCTGAATCATGTCACCTGGGCAGGCAACTGTCGAGAGCGATGGAAGGGCGCGCCGCTTCTCCATGCGGCGCAAGGCAACCGCGTGGTTGAGCCAAAACGGCTTGTCCACTGACCCCTATCGTTTCCGTGCCGGAAACGGCCTGTGAGACCCCTCCGAGGTCACGAACGCATGTTCGTGCGATCGGGAAGGGAAGTGCGCCGGGCGCGGCGAAAGGCTGGGATGGCCGGATCGGCCTTGGCGTCCTCACTCTCCCCCGAGGGGGCCGGTGGGTGCCGGACCGGCTTCTGCGGCAGGAAGGGGCGCGCCATCCCCCGGCGCGCCCCTATTCATTCCGGCCGCGGAGCTCGACTAGATCTTGCGGCGGGGCCGGGTCGGGCCCCACTTCGACCCGCGACGGCGGCCCGAGTAGACGAGACGCGGGGCTGCAATGCGCATCCCGGTCTGCTCGAAGCTCTCGCGGTGCCCGTTCAGGTTTGCGACGCGGCTCATCTCGCCTTCCTGGTCGGGCAGCACCAGCGTGACGCCGGTGCCCGAGCGTCCGGCACGGCCGGTGCGGCCGACGCGGTGCGTGTAGGCCTTCTCGTCCTCGGGCGGGTCGTAGTTGATGACGTGGGTGATGCCGGTGAGGTCGAGACCCCGGGCAGCCACGTCGGTGGCGATCAGCGTCGAGACCTTGCCCGACTCGAAGCGGGCGAGCGCCCGCTCGCGCTGTGCCTGGCTCTTGTCGCCGTGCATCGCGACCGCGTTCACCTGGTGGTAGGCGAGCCGCTTCGCGAGCCGGTCGGCGCCCCGCTTGGTGCGGACGAAGACGAGCGCGAGGCCGCGCTCGGCCCGGAGCAGCTCGATGAGCTTCTCCACCTTGTTCTCTGCCGTCACCGAGACGAAGTGGTGGTCGACCTCGCCCGACTGCAGCTCGAACGAGAGCTCGGCCTCGACCCGGAGCGGGTCGCGCGTGTACGCACGGGCGAGCTCGCCGACGGCGCCGTCGAGCGTCGCCGAGAAGAACATCGTCTGTCGCGCATCGGAGACATGGCGCAGGATGCGGTCGACCTGAGGCTTGAAGCCCATGTCGAGCATCCGGTCGGCCTCGTCGAGGATGAGGATCGAGATGTGGTCGAGCTTCACCATGCGGCGGTCGAGCAGGTCCTGCAGCCGGCCGGGAGTGGCGACGAGCACGTGCGCATCGCGTGCCAGCTGGCTCTGGTTGCGCAGCGGCACGCCGCCGTAGACGGACGCGACGGTGATGCCGCTGGCCTTGCGCAGCGCGGCGAACTCGTCGGTCACCTGGAGCGCGAGCTCCCGCGTCGGTACGAGCACGAGCGCTGCGGGTCGCCCGCCGCGCGGGTCGAGGCGTTCGAGGATCGGCAGCGCGAACGCGAACGTCTTGCCCGACCCGGTGGGTGCCTTCGCGAGCACGTCGCGGCCGGCGATGGCCGCCGGGATCGTGCGCTCTTGGATCTGGAAGGGAACGGTGATGTCGCGCGCAGCGAGCGCAGCGACGATGTCTGCGCTCACGCCGAGCGCAGCGAAAGACTGCTGGTGCATATGGGTTGATCGACTCCTGGAATTGTGGGTTCGAGACCTGACCTGCCCTCGAGCCCATCCCTGAGAGGAGTCGAAAGAAGCGAGATCTCACTGGGCAACCGGCGGTTGTCCGTGCTCTCACGGTAGCAGCAATCCCGGAAAACGGGCGTTTCGCGGTCCGGCAGCCCGCCGTCGCTAGGCTGAACGGCATGCCGCCGATCTCGTTCGCCCGGGGCGCTCCGGCGCCGGAGTGCGTCGATCCGGTGCTGCTCGCCGACTGCGCGCGCGCTGCGTTGGAGCGCGACGGAACGGTGATCCTGTCCTACGGCACCGGCGGGGGCTACGGCCCGCTGCGCGAGCTGCTCGGCGAGCGTCACGGTGTCGATCCGAGCCGCGTGTTCGTCACGACCGGCGGCCTGCAGGGATTCGTCTTCTACGCGGCGACCCAGCTGCAGCGACGCCCCGGCCGCGTGCTCGTCGAGGGACCGACGTACGACCGGCCGCTCAAGCTGCTCGGCTGGCAGGGTGCCGACGTCGTGAGCCTGCCGATGGACGACGAGGGGCTCGACCTGGACGCGCTCGAGGCCGAGCTCGACCGTGGCGGGGACATCTCGTTCCTGTACACGATCCCGACCTTTCAGAATCCGACCGGCCGCACGCTCGGCACCGACCGGCGGCGCCGGCTCGCCGCGATCGCGCAGGAGCGTGACCTGGACGTCCTCGAGGACGATCCCTACGGCCTGGTGCGCTACGAAGGGGAGGCACCCCCGTCGCTGCACGCGCTCGAAGGCGGCGCGCACGTGGGCTTCACGTCGTCGTTCTCGAAGACGGTCGCTCCGGGCCTGCGCGTCGGGTACGTCGTCGTGCCCGAGGAGCTGCGCGCCGCCTACGACGACCGCGCCGTCTCGACGTACATCTCGCCGCCCTTGCTGCCGCAGGCGATCGTGCACGAGCTCCATGTGCGGGGAGGGTTCGAGCCGAACCTCGACCGCATCCGCGGGCTGCTCGGCCGGCGGCGCGACGCGATGCTCGAGGCGCTGTCCGGCGAGATGCCGGACGACGTCACGTGGAACCGGCCCGAGGGTGGCTACTTCCTGTGGGTCGACTTCGGCTCGCGTGACGCGGCGGAGCTCCAGAGCCGCGCGGCGGACGCGGGCGTGACCTTCGTGCGCGGCAGCGACTTCTTTCCCGAGGGATCGGCGGGGAAGGGGGAGGCGCGCTTCGCGTTCAGCTTCGAGAGCCCGGAGCGCATCGGCGAGGGCGTCGCGATCCTCGCCTCGCTTCTTTCGTAGAGCCGGATCCGTCCCGCCCTACGACGCAGGCGGCTTGGCCGTCCCTCGCTTGCGGCGATCGCGCGCGGCGTCGAAGAGGAACCCTGCGAGGAAGCCGATCGCGAGGGTGATCAGCAGGAGCACGACGAGTGATGCCTCGGTGCTCCAGAAGACGAAGTTCACCTTCGTCTGCCGGGCGTTCAGGACGACGAGCAGGATCCCGTAGAGCGCGAGCACGCCGATCAGGATGAGGCGCCACGGGATGCCGTCGCGCTTCGCCGGGGGGCCGGGAGACGCGGGTTCGGACATGCCGCGAGTCTACGGCGTCAGGCCGCCGCCGTCACACGCGCAACGAGTGGTGTGACGGGGTGGAGTACGAGGGGCGCCTGCCGCGGCGGGGCGAGCCCACCCTTCGCCGCGCGGAAGGTCGGGCACGGCCGGTCACCCGGGAGAGCGCACAGACCCGCTTGGCGGAAGTAGCAGTCATTACAGGTTGCTCGGGTTAGTTTGGACAAAGTTGCTGATGGTCTAGCGTTGTCCCTTGCGGGCAAGCGGCCATTCTGGCCCCCTCCCCAGATGGGCGCAAGGGGGCCGGCGACGAAACGCCCGCAAATTCCGCCTGTTTCCAGAACAGGCAAAAGGCCTGCAAAACTACCCCTTTCGAGGGAGTGCGGCCAGTTTGCGCAACGCCTGTTGAAAGTTCTCCACCGCGATCACGCGAAGGTTCCCTGCATATCGGCGAGCCACCCTTGCGTTATCCCCAGCAGGCACCAGGAAGACATCCGCACCCGCCTTGCGTACCCCGATCACCTTCTGTCTCATGCCGCCGATGGGGGCGACGGTGCCGTCGAGCTCCATCTCGCCGGTGGCCGCGACGCGGTAGCCGCGGTCGACGTCCCGGCCGAGCTCCTGCAGGACGTCGAGGGCGAAGGGCAGGCCCGCGGACGGGCCTCCGACGTCACCGAGATCGATGCGGACGTCGACCGGCAGCTTGATGTCCGCCGCCTGGGTGATCTGAATCCCGATGATCGGACGGGTGGGGACACCCGGGAAATGCACCGTTTTCACGGTCACGTCTTGTGGCTTGCCGCCGCGCCGAACACGGAGCGCGACCGACTCTCCGGGCTCGACCGTCGAGACGGCATCCCTGAGGTCGCCGGTAGTACGAATGGGCCGGCCCGCCGCCTCGACGATCACGTCCCCGTCCTTGAGGATCCTCGCCGCCGGGACGGACGGGTCGATGGCCTCGACGAGGGCGCCGCGCGGCGCGGCGGACACCTGGTACCCGGCTGCGCGGAGCGCGACGGCCGCCGCCACGTCCTCGGAGCGGGCCATCTCGGCCAGCGACTCCTGGCGGCGCTCCTCGAAGCTGGAACCGGCTTGGAGCAGCGCGGCCTCCGGCACCAGCGTGGCGCCCTCGGGACGGACGAAGGGCACGAGGCGCTCCAGCCAGTTCGTGCGGCGCACGGTGACGTCGACGTAGTAGATGGCGCCCTTCTCGTCGGTCCCCTTCGCGCCCTTCACGACGACCTTGCCGGCGAGCGGCTGCGCCTGGTGGGGCAGGAAGAGAAAGGAGTTCGTGGGGAGAGCCCAGGCGACGCCCACGACGACGAACGAGAGGGAGAGCGCGATGCCCACTGTCCAGGAGAGGACGCGACGGTTCGTCATCGTCACGCTCAGAGCAGTGCGCGCGTGAGGCCGCCGTCGACGGGGACGACCGCCCCGGTCACGTAGGCGGCAGCGTCGGAGGCGAGGAAGCAGGCGACTGCGGCGATCTCGTCCGGTGCGCCGATCCTCCGCAACGGGATCGCCTCGAGGTCGGCGGGTGCGAGACCGTCCGGGAACACCTGGCGGAAGCGGTCGGTGTCGATCCGTCCGGGTGCGATCACGTTGACCGTGACACCGTCCGGGCCCAGCTCCCGGGCCAGGGTCTTGAGCCAGCCCACGACGCCGGGCCGGATCGCGTTCGAGAGGGCCAGGTTGGGCAGCGGCTCCTTCACGGACGACGACTCGATCGCGACGATCCTGCCGCGGCCTCCGGCGCGCAGATGCGGCAGGCAGCGCTCCACGAGGCGTACGTGCGCGGTGAGCAAGAGCTCGACGGCCGAGCTCACGGCCTCCGCCGTCATGCCGACTGCGGGCCCGGGTGGCGGGCCGCCGCCGTTCAGCACGAGGATGTCGATGCCGCCGTAGGCGTCGAGAGCTGCGGCGGCGACCCGCTCGGCGGTGTCGGGGGCGGTCAGGTCGCCGGGAACGCCGAGCGCACCGAGACGGCCGGCTTCCTGCTCGAGCAGTTCCGCGCGCCGCGCGACCATGACGACGTTGGCGCCCTCGGCCCGGAGCGCTCCGCTGATCGCGAGACCCATCCCGGAGGAGGCGCCGCACACGATGGCCGTGCGCCCGCTGAGACCGAGCTCCATGGGTCGAAGCGTAATGGTGCCGCTGTTCAGCGCTCGTGAAGACGCGCCCACCAGGCGTGAGGCTGAAGCCTCACGCCGCGCCGGCCCGGCCGGGCTGTGGGTGTCGGGCTTGAGCCCGACACCTGGTGTCCGCTCCGACCGTGGGTTGCTGTGGTGTGGTGAACCGGGCGTGAGGCTGAAGCCTCACGCCGCGCCGGCCCGGCCCGGCTGTGCGTGTCGGGCTTAGCCCGACCTGTCCGCCGGCTGGGTGTGGTGAACCAGGCGTGAGGCTGAAGCCTCACGCCGCGCCGGCCCGGCCCGGCTGTGGGTGTCGGGCTTGAGCCCGACACCTGGTGTCCGCTCCGACCGTGGGTTGCTGTGGTGTGGTGAACCGGGCGTGAGGCTGAAGCCTCACGCCGCGGCGGTCTGCTGTGGGTGTCGGGCTTCAGCCCGACACCTGGTGTCCGTCCCGGGCCGCCCTAGCGGCGCTCGAGAACCGCGACGACCTCGCGCACCGCGGCGGCCGAGTCGCGCAGCATCTTCTTCTCGTCGGCTGTGAGCTTGAGACGCACGATCTCCTCGATCCCGGAGGCGCCGAGCACGACCGGGACGCCGATGTAGAGGCCGTCGATGCCGTACTCGCCCTCGAGATAGGCGGTGCACGGGAGCACGCGCTTCTGGTCGAGGCAGATCGCGTCGACCATCTGCGCGGCCGCCTCGCCCGGCGCGTACCAGGCCGAGGTGCCGAGCAGGTTGACGATCTCGCCGCCACCCTTGCGCGTCCGGTCGACCATCTTCGCGATGCGCGCCTTCGTCGTCAGCTGGTCGAGCGGCACGCCGCCGACGGTCGTGGCCGACACGACCGGGACCATCTGGTCGCCGTGCCCGCCGAGCACCAGCGCCTGCACGTCCGTGACGGACTTCCCGGTCTCCCACGAGATGAACGCGGCGAAGCGTGCCGTGTCGAGGATGCCCGCCATCCCCACGACCCGCTCCTTGGGGAAGCGCGAGACGGCCTTCGCCACGTGGCACATGGCGTCGAGCGGGTTGGAGACGACGACCAGC
>CAVPGO010000007.1:0-23562 GCA_963703975.1 uncultured Actinomycetes bacterium | reverse complement strand
CAGAAAGCCGAAGGTTCGCTCGTGCCGGGCCACCATGACGCCGAACGCCTCGTCGGTGAGGAAGTACGCGGCCACCGGTCGACGCCAGCCGTCGAATCGCGCGGTGCGGCCGAGCGACAGTCCGTACAGCACGTGGCCGCACGTTCAGGAGGAAGGTGGTCGACGGAATCCGAGCCCGACGGCTCCCTGGGACACGAGGCCGACCGCGCTCACCTGCGCCGCTCCCGCGAAGACGAGCACCGACAGCGCCTGCGTCTCGAGCACGCGAGAGGCCGACGTCGCGCGCGAGCACCGCGTAGGCGAGCGCGAACGGCGCGACGCCGACCCAGAGCGGCACCATCGCGACGAATCCGCGTGTAAACGCTGCGGTGCCGCTCGCTGCTCGCGGTCGATCCTAGTGGGGCTTGGATCACCCGCCGGGCAGGGTCGAACCTCGTCTACTGCATGCGCGTAACGGCCGAAGCCGGGCTTGCCCCGGCGGGAGGCCACCAGCGCTCAACCGGAGAAATGCGACAGGGAAGGGGGGCACGTGGGGGGAAAACCGCAGGTTGTCCCCCACGAAGAAAACGCCCCCGGCTGCGGCTCCCGGGGGCGTCTCCTCGAGGGGCGAAACCTTGCGGGGCGACGACCCGGAGCTCGTGACTCTGCGGCCCAGTCACGTTGTCTCCGCGCCCGTCGCCGTGTCCGGCTGGTGCGCCCCGCGCAACGACCTTGGCGTCCGGGCCGTTGCGTGGTGGGACGACTCTAGGGGACATGTCCAGAAAAGTCAAGTAGCTTGGTCAAGTGATTTCGTCTACCCTCTACTTCACACTTTCGTCACTCGAATGAGTCGCCGCGGATCCCCCGGTCGGGGGAGCGCAGAGCTCAAAGGAGACAGCTTGACTGAGGAGCAGATGGCAGACGCCGCCTCGAGCACGACACGGGCAGTGCCCGTCTCCGGGCTCGGCGAACGCCTGCGTTCGCTCCGTCTCGCTGCGGGCCTGAGCCAGAGCCAGCTCGCCGGCGAGCGCTTCTCGAAGGAGTACGTCAGCCAGATCGAGCGTGGGAAGACGCGGCCGACTCATGATTCCGTCGAGTGGCTGGCGTCTCGGCTCGGCGTCGACGCGCAGTTCCTGGCCGTCGGGGTCTCCGTGGAGACCCGGGACCGGGTGGAGGCGGCGCTCACCCGCGCCGAGGCGCTCACGATCGACAACCGTCCCGAGGAGGCGCTCGAGGTCTTCGCCGCGGTGCACGCCGAGGTCGGCGTCACCGGCGCGCCCGAGCTCGAAGTCCGCGCTCTCGTCGGGCGCGCGCGCGCGCTCGTCCGGCTGGGCGAGGCGCGTCGGGCGCTCGACCTGCTCGCCTCTGCCCGGGCGCTCGTCGAGAGTCCCGAGTTCTCCGATCTCGATCGCGCGGACGTGCTGCTGCGCATGGGCATCTGCCGCTACACGCTCGCGAGCATCGCGACGTCGGTGGCGCTGCTGAACGAGGCGTTGGCGCTGGCGGAGCGCTCGGAGCTGCCCTGCGACGGCCTGAAGGCAGAGATCCTGCACTGGCGGGCGTACTGCCGTCGTCGCCAGCGTGACTTCGAAGCGGCCCGGGAGGACATCGAGGCCGCGATCGAGCTCGCGGAGGCCGCGGCGGATACGCGCATGCTGGCCAACTCGTACTTCCAGGCGTCGATCGTCGCCGAGCGCACGGGGCACCTGATTCTCTCGCGGCGCTACGCGGTGCAGGCACGCGAGCTGTACCAGGAGCTCGAGGACGTACGGAACGTCGGTCAGATGACGCTCAATCTCGGCGGCTTGCAGCTGCTCCTCGGTCACGAGGACGAGGCGGTCGAGCACCTCACGGCAGCGTTCGGCCTCGCAGTCGAGGCCGGCATGCCTCCGGATGCGGCGCGGGCTCTTGGGGGGCTCGCGACCGTGCACTTGCAGCAGGGGAACTACCCGGCCGCGGTTGACCACGCGCGCCGGTCGCTCGAGCTTCTCGAGGGACGGGAGGACTTCCTCGACGAGGTCGGTGGGTCTCAGCTCACGTTGGGCAGGGCGCTCATGGAGCAGGGACTGTGGGATGAAGCGGAACAAAGCTTCCGGGCCGCGGACGCGGCGTACGAGCAGTACGCGTCTGTTGCGCATCGGGCGGGGGCTTGGGTGGCGTTGGGTGACCTCGCAGGTCGTCGGGGGGACGACCGCGAGGCGGCACGCCACTACCGGAACGCCGCGGAGGCGCTCCGGGAAATCCGCTTCTAGTCCCGAGAGGAGGTTCCCATGACCGTACGTCTCCTGCTTCTGATGGCGACGCTTGCGCTGATCGCCGCGGCGCTCGCGCCGATTGCCTCGGCCGGCTGGGCCGACGGCGGCGGCTGGTAAGGGCGCCACGGGTCGGCGGCTAGACTCGGGCGCAGATGCGCTCGGCTGCGGCCCTCACCGCCCTCCTGTGCGCCCTGCTCGTCGGCTGCGGTCGCTCCGACGGGCAGGGCGCCGACACGTCCGCGGCCGGAAGCTCCCTCGAGGGACTCCTGCGCGCGTCCGGGGACGACGTGGGCGTCGTCGCGGGGACGTCCGACTACGGCTTGGGCCCGAACCGGGTCTCGTTTCTCGTCGTCGACAAGCAGTCGCGCCTGATCGAGCGCCCGACGGCGCGGGTCTGGGTGGCTCGCGGCCTCAAGCAAGCACCGTTTCTCGAGACGACCGCACGCCTCGAGCGGATCGGCGTGCCCGGCGGAGCGACCGCCGACGCGCAGACGATCTACGTCACGCATGTCGAGCTCCCCGGGCCGGGGAGGTTCTGGCTGCTCGCAGAGCCCGTCGGTGGCGAGCAGATCCAGGCCGTCGGCAATCTCGTCGCTCGCAAGGACGCGGCGGCGCCGTCACCCGGCGACCGGGCGATCGCGTCGCACACCCCGACGCTGGCCTCGACGGGGGGCGATCTCCGCCGGCTGACGACCGCGCGGACCCCCGACCGGGCGCTCTACCGGACGTCTGTGGCAGACGCGCTCGCTGCGGGCCAGCCGTTCGTGGTCACCTTCGCGACACCGCTGTACTGCCAGAGCCGGACGTGCGGGCCTGTCGTGGACGTCGTCTCGGCGGTGCGCAAGAAGCTCGCGAGCACGGGCGTGCGCTTCATCCACGTCGAGATCTACAAGGGCAACGATCCAGCCAACGGGGTCAACCGGTGGGTCGACGAATGGAAGCTTCCGACGGAGCCGTTCACGTTCGTGGTCGATCGGAAGGGCGTTGTGCGTACGAAGCTCGAGGGCGCTTTCTCGACGGCGGAGCTCGAGCGCGCCGTGCGCCAGGTCGTCTCGACGTAGCGCTGCACCGTGGCAGGTGTCGGTGCTCCGGTGTGCCAGGCGGCGTCTGAGGCCGGACACCGGGTGGAGCCGAGCATTACGCTCTCTCCATGTCGCGGATCCTGACCTCGCTTCCCGTCGGCGAGAAGGTCGGTATCGCCTTCTCGGGTGGGCTCGACACGTCCGTGGCGGTGGCGTGGATCCGGGAGCACGGTGGCCTTCCGTACGCGTTCACGGCGAACCTCGGGCAGTACGACGAAGAGAACGTCGATGCGATCCCCGCGCGTGCACTCGAGTACGGCGCGGAGGACGCCTGGGCGGTCGACTGCCGCGACCAGCTGGTCCACGAAGGGTTGGCTGCGCTGCAGTGCGGTGCCTTCCACATCTCGAGCGGAGGCAAGACGTACTTCAACACCACCCCGCTGGGTCGTGCCGTGACGGGGACGATGCTCGTGCATGCCATGCACGAGCACGGTGTCGACATCTGGGGTGACGGGTCGACCCACAAGGGCAACGACATCGAGCGGTTCTTCCGCTACGGCGTGCTCGCAAACCCGTCGCTGCGGGTCTACAAGCCGTGGCTCGACCCCGAATTCGTCGGTGCGCTCGGCGGCCGTGCGGAGCTGAGCGAGTACCTGCTCGCTCGCGGGCTCCCCTATCGCCTGAGCCCCGACGCGGCGTACTCGACCGATGCGAACATTTGGGGGGCAACGCACGAGGCGAAGGAGCTGGAGTTGCTCGACCGCTCGCTGGCGCTCGTGCAGCCGATCATGGGCGTGCGGCACTGGGACGCCGCGGTGGAGATCCCGGTGGAGACCGTCGGCATCCGCTTCCGGGAGGGATGGCCTGTCGCGCTCGACGGTCGGGAGCTCGGCCCGGTAGCGCTCGTCCTCGAAGCGAACGCGATCGGTGGCCGTCACGGCCTCGGCATGTCCGACCAGATCGAGAACCGGATCATCGAGGCGAAGAGCCGCGGCGTCTACGAGGCGCCCGGGATGGCGTTGCTGTGGCTCGCCTACGAACGGTTGGTGAACGTGACCCACAACGAGGCGACGATCGACAACTACCGCGTCATGGGCCGCCGGCTCGGCCGGCTGCTCTACGAGGGGCGATGGTTCGACCCGCAGGCGCTGATGCTGCGCCAGAGCCTCCAGAGCTGGGTCGGTCACGCGGTCACGGGCGAGGTGACGGTCGAGCTCCGCCGCGGCGACGACTACACGATCGTCGACACCGTCTCGGAGAACGCCACCTACGAGCCGGAGCGTCTCTCGATGGAACGGGTCGAGGATGCCGCCTTCGGCCCTCAGGACCGCATCGGCCAGCTGAACATGCGGATCCTCGACCTCGAGGACTCGCGCGCCAAGCTCGAGTTGTACGGCCGTGCGGGACTGACTCAGATCCTGGGGCCGCTGGGCGTGCGCGAGCTCGAGGGCGGAGACGAGGAGAGCGGCTCCCCGGGCGGCGACGTCCTCTAGACGTCGTCCCCGCCGCGCTCGATCACGATCACGGGCACGCGAACCGCGGGTGAGAGGCGGAGTAGTGCTCGCACGAGCTCGGCGCAGTCCTCCGGCTGGATCATCTCCTCGGGCGGGAGACCGGTCCACTGCGCCATCGCCGTGTCGACGAAGCCGGGGCACAAGGCCGTCACCCGCACGCCGTTCGCGGCCTCCTCCCGCGCCAGCGACCTGGTCAGCGAGATGACCGCCGCCTTGCTGGCACCGTAGGTCGCGAGCCCTGGAACCGCCAGCGTCCCGGCGATCGACGCGAGATTGACGACGAGGCCGTGCGTGACGCGCAGGTGCGGCAGCGCTGCGCGCGTGACGAGGAACGTGCCGCGCAGGTTGACCCCGAGCTGCACGTCGAAGCGCTTCGTCGACGTGTCCGCGATGAGCCCGGCGAAACCGACCCCGGCCGAGTTGACGAGCACGTCCAGCCCACCGTGACGGGCGACGTGCGCGGCCACGAGTGCCGCGCAGTCGTCCTCGCTCGACACATCTGCGGCGACCGCCTGAGCGCCGAGCTCGGCGGCGGCCGACTCGAGCCGCGCGACGGTACGCGCCGCGAGCGTGAGCGCGAGCCCTTCCTCTGCGAGCACCCGGGCGATGGCCAGGCCGATCCCGGAGGAACCGCCGGTGACGAGCGCGGATGGCACGGCTCGAGTCTCGCACAGCCTTTCGGCGCAAGCTCGGGATCCGCTCCCGCGGATCCCCACCTGCGCGGCAAGTTCCTGCTTTGCGGCCGCGCAGCGGAGCCTTCAGGGGTCTTGGTTTCCTTGGCGCGGTGGGGATCCGCTCTCGCGGATCCCCACCTGCGCGGCAAGTACTGCGAAGGCCGCCGGTCAGGGGGAGGCGGCCTTCGCGTCAGGGGAGGAGAAGTCGAGAGGTCTCTCCGTCGAGAGGTGCTTCACCGCGGGTCGCTCGTCTCCTTCCGGCCGGCCGTACACTCGGCTCATGGCCTCACCGACGCTCACCAGCCTCGCCCGCGCCGGAGGCTGTGCCGCCAAGTATCCGGCGGCGCGGCTGGAGAGCCTGCTCGGCGCGCTCGCACCGGCGGAAGCCGCCGACCTGCTCGTCGGGCTCAACCCTGCCGACGACGCCGCCGTGTACCGGCTCGACGACGAGCGGGCCCTCGTCTTCACCGTCGACTTCTTCCCGCCGGTCGTCGACGACCCGCACGACTTCGGCGCGATCGCCGCCGCGAACGCACTGAACGACGTGTTCGCCATGGGCGGCAGCGCCGCTCCTGGCCCTCTCGGTCACCGCCTTCCCCGAGGAGCTGCCGACGGAGATGCTCGGCGAGGTGCTGGCAGGCGCCGACGAGGTCGTCCGAGCGGCCGGGGCGATCCTCGCAGGCGGGCACACGATCCGGGACGCGGAGCCGAAGTACGGGCTCGCCGTCGTCGGTACCGTCCACCCGGACGGGATCTGGGCGAAGAGCGCTGCACGGGCGGGTGACGCCGTCTTCCTCACCAAGCCGCTCGGGACGGGGCTCGTGCTGCAGGCGGAACGCGACGGGCAGGCGCCCCCGGGCTCGCTCGACGTGGCCGTGGCAACGATGAAGACGCTCAATCGGGCTGCTGCCGAGACGCTGCGGGCGTACGGGCCCCATGCCGTCACCGACGTGACCGGCTTCGGGCTGCTCGGCCACGCCCATGAGACGGCGTCGCGGAGCGGCGTGCGACTCGTGCTCGACGCCGGGGCACTTCCCGCGCTGCCCGGTGCGCTCGAGCTCGCAGCCGGTGGCGTGCGCACCGGCGGCGACCGGCGCAACCGCGAGTTCGCAGCAGCCCACGTCGACAGCAGCGCCGAGGCCTCGCTGGAGGCGCTCGCGTACGACCCGCAGACGGCCGGCGGCCTGCTGATCACGCTCCCCGCAGACCGCGGTGCCGTCCTCGTCGCGGCCTTCGCCTCGGCCGGGCTCGCGCTGTGGCGTGTCGGCCACGTCGAGGCCGGCAAAGGCGTAGCGCTGCGCTGACCGCGCGTAGACTCGGCGCCATGGCCCGCATCTGGCGCCGGACCGTGTCACCGCGGACGTTCGTATGGCTCGCGGCCGCGACGCTGTCGGTGCTCTACGTCGTGGTCACCTCGGGCGCCTTCGTGCGCCTCACGGCGTCCGGGCTCGGGTGCGACAACTGGCCTCGGTGCGGAGACAGGCCGTTCCCGGAGCAGGGCTTCCACGCGTTCGTCGAGTTCGGCAACCGACTCGTCGCGCTCGCAGGCATCGTCCTCACGCTCGTGACCTGGCTTGCCTCTCGCCGGGTCGACCGGCTGCCACGGCCCGTGCGCCTGGCCGCGCTCGCGGTGTTCCTCGGCGCTGCGGCGCAGATCCCCCTCGGCGGGCTGACCGTGATCCTCGACTTGCACCCGCTCCTCGTCATGTCGCACTTCCTCCTGGCGCTGATCGTCGTCGGGCTCGCGACGGTCGTCACGCTCGAAGCCTGGAGCCACGTGCGCGGCGTGGGTGCGCCGGTCGGCCCGCGCTGGTGGCGGACGGTGGCGACGCTCGGTGTCCCCGCCTGCCTGGCGCTCGTCGTCACCGGTGCGGTGGCCACGGCGGCCGGCCCTCACTCGGGCGGCGAGGACATCCGCCGGCTCGGCGTCGCGGTGACGGATGCCGTCTGGGTTCACGTCCGCGTCACCGCCGTCTACGGCGTCGGTCTCGCGCTCGTCGGGTCGTGGCTCGTCGCCCACCGCCGTGCGGTTCCCGGGGTGGCGCGGCTCGGCCTGCTGCTGCTCGTCACCCTGGGCGCCCAGATGATCGTCGGCGAAGTGCAGTACCGGAATGCGCTCCCGTGGGGGCTCGTCCTCGTCCACGTGCTTCTGGCGGCGACCGTCTGGACGCTGACCGTCTCGCTCGTGTTCGTGCTCTGGCGGCCGCCGGTGCCGCTCCTCGCCGCGTCCCCGGAGGGAGTGCGCGCCAGTAGGCTGTCGTCGTGGCAGCGGAGCTCCGCATCGCCGAACACCCAGCGCTCACCCGGCCCGTCCTGATCGCTGCCTTCAAGGGCTGGAACGACGGGGGGCAGGCGGCGACGCTCGCGGCCGCCTACCTCGCGCGGAGCTGGCAGGCCGAGCGGTTCGCCGACATCGATCCGGAGGGGTTCGTCGACTTCCAGTCGGTGCGGCCGACGGTGACCCTGGACGAAGGCCTCACGCGCCACATCGAGTGGCCGGAGAACGTGTTCTTCCACGCGCGGCTTCCGGATGGCGACAGGGACGCCGTGATCCTGCTCGGCGTCGAGCCGAACTACCGCTGGAGAGCGTTCACCGACCTCGTGTCGTCCCTCGCCACCGATCTCGGCGTCGAGCTCGTGGTGACGCTCGGTGCGCTGCTCGCGGACGTCCCGCACACGCGGTCTGCGCCTGTCACGGGCGCGGCGACCGATCCGCAGCTGGTCGAAGAGCTCGGGCTGCAGCTGTCACGGTACGAGGGCCCTACCGGGATCGTCGGCGTGCTCCACGACGCCTGCAAGCGTCGCGACCTGCGCTCGGTCAGCCTCTGGTCGGCCGTGCCGCACTACGTCTCGCTCGTTCCGAGCCCTCGCGCCGCGCGGGCGCTGTGCGAGCGGCTGGGGACCTTGCTCGGAGTGGACATCGACGTCGCCGAGCTCAGCCAGGCCGAGGAGGCGTACGCCGCTCAGGTCAGTGAGGCGGTGGCCTCGGACGCGGAGACCACGGCGTACGTCGAGGAGCTCGAGCGCCGAGCCGACACCATCGAGCTCTTCAGCGACGAGGGCGAGCTCCCAACCGGCGACGCGCTCGCGGCCGAGCTGACACGCTTCCTGCGCGAGCGGGACCGCCAGCAGCGCGGTGACGGCGACCCGCCCGTCAGTGGAGGAAAGGGCTAGCCAAGACGGGCTGAAGCGCCGTGTCCGACCGAGCTCGGGCGAGCGGTGCGAGCTATGCGGCGGCTTCGGTCTCTGCCGCAGGCGGAAGAGGCGCTTCCGTGGGGCCGCCGGCGTCGGTGACCACGCCTTCGTTCGGGCCGTCCGGCTGAGGCTGCTCCGGCCCAGTGCGCTTCTTGCGCCGGCGCCGCCGTGACTTGCGCGTCGGGGCCTTCGGGGCCGGGAGATTGTCGGCCAGCGCGTTGGCGATCTCCTGGATCGGGCCGAGATCCTCGCGCGCCTGCTCCAGGACGCCGTTGGCCCTGGGGGTGTACCCCTCGGCGGAGGCCAGCAGCGCTGCTGCCACCTGCGTCGGCAGCGCCCGAGCGATGCGGGCGAGTTGGCCCACGTTCTCCTCGTGCCGGTGACCGCGCGAGTTGGCGACGGCTCCCAGCAGCCGCTTCGCCTCCGGGAACTCCTGGCTGCCCTTCCTGTCGAGCGTCTTGCGGACGGCGCGCGCCAGGCGCCACGTCCAGCGTTGGAGGATCTGGTCGGGAGCGTTTGCCTTGCCATCGCCGACTGCGCGGAGCAGCACGCGGACGCCCGAGGCGCGATCCTTCTCCCAAGGTGGCGCCTGCGTGACGAGCGTGACGAGGTCGTCGAAGTCGGCCCGCTCCACCGTCATGCCGACGCGGTCGGCGAGCGCCGTCATACGCAGGCGCCGATTGGGGTTCTCCGCCGCGCACGTCGCGAGGAACGTCTCGAGCGCGCCCCTGCCGGCTCGGCCCTCGGCGAACTTGCGCGCGAACTCGGCCCGCTGATCGAAGCGGATCTGCCGACCTGCGATCGTGGCCCAGAAACGCTGCTCGTCGTCGTCCAGGAACTTGGGATCGACGCGCTGCCATTCACGCTGGATGACGGCCAGCCGACGGCGGACGTCGGGTGTCACAGGGACGAGCCACGGCGCCGGGGAGAGCTTCCGCCGCGCGCGCCGCTGTGAGCGTCGCCGGGGAGCGGGCGTGACGCGGGCGCCCTCGCGGTAGAAGTCCGCGTCGAGCAGCGAGTGCAGCGAGATCACGCGCTCGGCATGGGTGGACGCCTTCGGCACGAAGTCGACGACGATGCCCGCTTCCTTGCGCGGATGAATCCGCATGATCCGGCCGATGCGCTGCTGGTACACGCGCCGTGACGCCGTCGGGGCGAGGTGCATGCACACGGTGGCGCGCGGCGAGTTCCAGCCCTCGGCGAGCAGCTGCGCGTTGACGAGGACGTTGATCTCGCCACGCTCGTAGGCGGCCAGCGTCTCGGCGAGCTCACGGGGCGGCGTGCGGCCCGACACCGCCGTTGCCCTGAGACCCGTGGCGCGGAACTCCTGGGCGAGGTTGTAGGCATGCTCCACGCCCGCCGCGTAGACGATGCCGGGTGTGGTGCCGAAGCGGTCGCGGTAGAGGCTCGCGGCTGCCTGGTTGAGAGCCTGGTGGTCGAGAGCCGCTGCCAGAGCGCGCTCCTCGAAGTCTCCACCCACGATCGGCACCGAGTTGATCGCCGCCACGGGCGGCACACGCATGCAGCGCAGCGGCGCGATGAGCCCGCGCCGGGCGGCGTCCGCAAGCGGCAGGTCGTCGACCGAGGCCGGGAAGACGTCCGAGACCTGCTTCGCGATGAGCTGCTCGGTTGCGGTCATGCCGATGTAGAGCGGCTCGGAGAACGCTCGGATTGCGGCAGACGTCTTCTCGCCGAGAGCGGTATGGGCCTCGTCGCAGATCACGAGCTGGTACGCCTCGCGCGAGAGCTCGCGCCCGTGACGCGCGAACCAGGCGTACGTCTGAATCGTGATCGGGTCGTCCCGTGGCGGTTCCTGGCCCTGCTCGATCGCCGGCACCAGTCTGTCGGCGTATCCCTCCGTCGTCAGGTCGCGCTGGAACTGGGAGACCAGTAGGCGGCGATGGGTGAGAATCAGCACGCCGAGCCGGCGCGAGGCCTCGACGAAACCGGCGGCCGCGATCGTCTTGCCGGACGCTGTCGGATGCCGGAAGCGGTAGCGCCGCGACGCGCCCGGGTCCGGCCCGCGGTCGAGCGTGTCGTCGTCCTCGTCGATGAAGCCGGCGTCGAGGTCGTCCTCGTCCTCGAGCTCCTCCGCCTCCTCGTCGAGCTCGACCGTATGGCCGTTGCCGCCGTTGCCGTTGCCGGTGTCCTCGGCCGCACGCTGCGTGGCGGCGATGAGCTCGGTCAACATGCCGGTGAGCGCGTCGATCTGATGGCGCCGCAGCTCGGTCCCGTCCGCCGTCGTCGGTGTCTCGCCGGCCAGGACGCGCTCGAGCCCGAGCATCAGGCCGTAGTGCACCTTCCAGCGGGCCGACGGCGTGGCCCGTCCGGACCGCAACTCTCCGAGAGCGTCGTCGAGCGCCGCGCGTCGTGCCGTCCCGGGGGCGAGCGCCTCGGAGGCCTCCTCCCCGCGGTGGAGGAACGGCTCGCCGAACCACGCCTCCGCGCGTGCCGCCGCGGCGGCAAGCTCCTCGGACGAGTCCGACGTCGGTGTCGGGGTGAGTGTGACTTCCTGCATGGGCGCAGCACGCAAGCACGTGCCGCTACGTGGTAGGTCAGCGTGCTCGCGCGATCCGATGCGGTCGAGCCCCGCCGCTACTGCGGAGGTTAGCGTAAGCGTCGGCTGCGTGCGCAAGGACGCTGTCAATCCTGCAATCCTGGCGCGGATCCCGGGCGTGCTCTGCAGGTGCGGCGCGGATCCGGGACCTCACGTGGGGCCCAGCGAGGCCAGCGTTGCGCCGAGCACGCGCTCCGAGACACCCGACTGGTCGAGGTGCTTCGTGATGCCGCCGCGGAAGAAGGGGAACCCGGCGCCGAGGATCAGGCAGGCGTCGATCTCGGCCGCCGAGCCGACGACTCCCTCCAGGAGGAGATGGCGCGCCTCGTCGGCCAGCGCCTCGAGCAGTGCCTCGTAGATCTCGTCCACCGTCTTGCGCTCGTCACCCGTGATAACGACGTCCATCTCCCCGTCAGCCAGGCGCTGCAGTGTCGGCGAGAGCGGGAAGCGGTCGGGGAACGCGTCGTGCAGCGTGTGGCGGACCTGGTTGGCGACGCGCGGCCCGACCATGGCGAGGAGCGCCGACGGCGGCATGGGGAGCCCGAGTCGGAGCGCGGCTGCGTCTGTCTCCTCGAACGTGTTGCCGTTCTCCACGGCCGCGAAGAGGACGCACGACTGCCGGGTCAGCATGCGGTTGACGACGAAGGCCGGGGTGTCCTCGACGAGCACGCCGCGTTTGCCGAGGCGCTTGGTCACAGCCCACGCCGTGGCGAGTGCGACGTCGTCGGTGACGGCCGTGCGCACCACCTCCACGAGGGGTAGCACCGCCACCGGGTTGAAGAAGTGCAGTCCGACGACCCGCTCCGGGTGGTGCAAGCCGGCGCCCATCCGGCTGACCGAGAGAGACGACGTGTTCGTCGCCAGGAGACAGGTCTCGCTGACGACGTCCTCGAGCGCACCGAACACCTCCTGCTTCACCGCCAACTCCTCGAACACCGCCTCGAGCACGAGGTCGCAGCCCGCATACGAGCCCAGCCCTTCGCCTGCAACGACGGCCCCGGCGAGGAAGCGAGCCTTCGCCTCGGGAAGCCGCCCGCGCGCGACGAGCCGCTCGAGCTCTGTCCCGATCGCGGCCACGGCTTCTCCCACCCGGCTCGGGTCGACGTCGGTGAGCACGACCGGCACTTCGAGCCTGCGCAGGAAGAGCGTGACGAGCTGCGTCGCCATCAGCCCCGCGCCCACGACACCGACCCGCTGCACCCGGCGTGGCTCGGCGTCCGGCACGCCGACGCCGCGCTTGATCCGACGCTCCACGACGTCGAAGGCGTAGATCGACGCCTGCGCCTCGGGGCCCGGTAGCAGCTCGGCAAGCGCGTCCTCCTCGGCCCGGTAGCCCTCCTCGAGCGTCCACGAGGCGGCGCCCTCGATCAGGTCGAGCGCCCGATAGGGGGCCGGCGCGGCTCCGTGGACCTGGTCGTCGACCCGCGCACGAGCCTTGGCGCACACCTCGGCCGCATCGCTCAAATCGGCGTCGAGGCTGCGCTTGCCGCGCCCTTCCTCGACGATGCGAACGAGCTCCGCGAGTGACTCGTCGAGGAACTCGACCGGATCGAGCAGTCTGTCGCAGAGGCCCAGGTCGACCGCCTCTGGGCCGGTGAGCATCCGGTTCTGCCGCAGCGGGTTGTCGACGATCAGCTGCACCGCGCCCGCGGCGCCGATCAGCCGCGGGACGAGCTGCGTGCCGCCCCAGCCGGGGATGAGGCCGAGAAACACCTCGGGGAAGGCCACGTGTCGCACCGAGGACGAAACGGTGCGGTAGTCGCAGTGCAGACCGATCTCCACGCCGCCGCCGAGCGCGGCGCCGTTGATCGCCGCGAGAGTCGGGAACGGAAGCCCGCGGATCCGGGCGAACAGGTCGTGCCCGGCGCGGCCGCCGAGTCGAGCCAGCTCGGGTGTGATGCCGGGGAACTGTGTGATGTCGGCACCGGCCGCGAAGACGAGCGGTTTCCCGGTCAGCACCATTCCCCGCCAGTCGCGCGTTCGCAGGCCGTCGAGCACGCCTGCGAGCGAGTCGAGCGCCTCGCGTCCGAAGGTGTTGGGCTTCTGCCAGTCGGCGCCGTTGTCGATCGTGACCAGCGCCACCGGGCCGGCGCGCGTGTCGATCCGCTGCAGGTGGAACTGCGTCACCGGGTCAGCCATGCCTGACGTTCTCCCACAGGAGCGCCGCTCCCATGCCCAGCCCGACGCACAGCGCCGTCAGCCCGTACCGCACCTCGGGCTGCCGCTCGAACCCGTAGGCGAGCTGCGCCATCAACCTGACGCCGGTGGCGGCGAGCGGGTGGCCGCAGGCGATCGCCCCGCCGTACGGGTTGAGCCGTGGGTCCTCAGGGTCGACGCCGACACCGTCGCACCAGGTGAGCACCTGCACGGCGAACGGCTCGTTGAGCTCGAAGAGGCCGACCCGGTCGAGTGCGACCCCTGCGCGGGCGAGCACCTGCTCGGTGGCGGGCACCGGGCCGATTCCCATCAGGTGCGGCTCGACGCCGACGTAGGCGAAGTCGACCAGGCGCATGCGGGCCTCGAGGCCGAGCTCGCGGGCGGTGTCCTCGGCAGCGAGGAGGCAGGCGGTCGCACCGTCGGTCAGGCCGGCCGAGTTGCCGGCGGTGACGCGGCCTCCGGGCCGGAACGGCGTGCGGAGGGCCGCCAGCCCTGCCGGCGTCGTGTCCGGGCGCAGGAACTCGTCGCGGTCTGCGAGCTTCCAGCCTTCCTCGGTGAAGACGCTCATCGGCACGACCGTCCGGGAGTAGACGCCGTCGCGGTCCTCCCACGCGGCCGCCGCCCGGTGCTGCGAACGCAGCGCGTACGCGTCGGCGGCTTCGCGTGTCAGCTGCGGGAACACGTCGTGCAGGTTCTCCGCCGTCTGCCCCATCACCGCGGCGCTCTCGTCGATCAGTCGCTCCGACACGAAGCGCGGGTTGAAGTCGACATCGGCACCCATCGGGTGATGGCCCATGTGCTCCACCCCGCCGGCGAGCACGAGATCGGCGGCGCCCATGGCGATCTCCCCCGCGGCGATCGTCGTCGCGGTGAGTGCCCCGGCGCACATGCGATCGACCGCCAGTCCGGGCACCGTGTGCGGGAGCCCCGCGAGGAGGGCGACGTCCCGGCCGAGCGTGAGCCCCTGATCGCCGACCTGCGCCGTGGCGGCGAGCACGACGTCGCCGATCCGTTCTGCGGGCACGCCGGGGGCGCGCCGCAGCACCTCGCGTACGGCCTTGACCGCCATGTCGTCGGCTCGGGTCTTCCAGAACAACCCGCCAGGTCCCGCCTTGCCGAACGCCGTGCGGACGCCGTCGACGTAGACCACCTCGCGGAGGGAGCGCCCCATCGCCGCGAGTCTAGAGGTCGACCGACCGGCCGATCAGCGCCCGGAGCGCGGGCCCGCCCCGGCTACCGGGCCTCGAGCCGAGAAACCGCTCACTCGTCCCGGCGCGCCCCGCGCTCGAGGGCCGGATCCGGTCAGAGCTCGCCGGCGGCCAGCTCGCGAGAGCGGTTCATCGCGGCCTGGATCGCGTTGAGAAAGGCGGCCCGAACACCCGCGATCTCGAGCTCTCGGATGGCGGCGATGGTCGTGCCCCCCGGGGAGGTGACCATCTCCCTCAACTCGACCGGATGGATGTGCTCGTCCCGCAGCTGCTTGGCCGTGCCGAACATCGTCTGCACGACCAGCTGGGTCGAGATCTCCCGCGAGAGCCCGAGGAGAATGCCCGCCTCGATCATCGCCTCCGCGAGCAGCGCGAAGTAGGCCGGGCCCGAGCCCGAGACCGCCGTCACCGCGTCCATGGCGCTTTCGTGCACGCGTACGACGGCGCCGAGATGGGCGAGCGCCTCCTCGGCCAGGGTGACGTGCTGGTCGTCGGCATGTGCGCCGGCACACAGGCCCGCGATGCCCTCGTGGACCGTCGACGGCGTGTTGGGCATCGCCCGGCAGACCGGGACGCCCGATGCCAGATGCCGCTCGATCGTGGCCGTCGGGATCGCCGCGGCGATCGAGAGCACCGTCTGCTCCTCCGAGATGACCGGTCCGATCTCGCCGAGGAGCACCTCGATGTCCTGGGGCTTGACCGAAAGCACCACCAGCCCGGCGCCGCTCGCGGCCTCCTCGTTCGACAGGGTCGTGCGGATGCCGTAGCGCTCGCTGAGCTCGGCCAGGCGCTCGGCGCGGCGGCCGGACGCGACGATGTCCTCGCTCGACCGCCAGCCGGACGAGAGCAAGCCGGCCAGCAGCGCCTCCCCGATCTTGCCCGCCCCGAGAATTGCAATTCGCCGCCGGTCGACCGTCATGGGTGGAGTCTAGAGGCCGCACGGCCCTCGTCACCGATCGTCACGAGGCTCGAGCTATGCGGCGCGGCGCGTGCGTAGCCGGGTGCGACGGGCGACGTCGGCGTCGGCACCGGGGACCAGGCTGCGCGACCAGCCGAGCATGAGCACCTCGCCCGCGAGACCCTGCCACTCCTCGTACGGCTCGAGCAGCGCGGCGGTCTCCGCGGCCTCGGGCCAGCGTCCCCAGAGCGACGCCGCGAGCTTCACGAGCCCGAGGTCGCCGACGAGGCCGTGGTCGTAGCGTCCGAGCCCCTCGAGCGCGACCACACCGATCGACCACGGGCCGATGCCGCGCTCGCGACCGAGTCGTGCCAGCGCGGCGTCGCCCGGCAGTGACCGCAGGCGCTCGAGATCGACGCCGGACACGATCCGCGCCAGCGTCGAGGCGCGGTGCTGGGCCAGACCGTGACGGCGCAGGTCGAGCGGTGACAGGCGCGCGAGAGCCTCTCTCGTCGCGACGGGGGTCCCCAGCTGCCCGAGGATCGAGCGCTCGATGGTGCGGGCGCGCCGTGACTCGATCAGCTGTCCCACGATCGCGCGCAGCGTCGCGTGCGCGACGGTGGCGAGGCGCAACGGGCGGTAGCCGGCGAGCGCCCTGGCCGAGGGCCCGAGCAGCCGATCGCGGGCGAAGCGCTCGTGGAACGCGCCGGTGTCGTGGTCGAGGGCGAGCATGAAGCGCGCGAGACGCAGCCCCTCCTCGTCGGTCGCTCGGACGACGACGCCGCCGTCGGGTAGCTGCCACGCGTATGCGTCGCCGGACGAGAGGGGTGCCGTCCACCTGCCGCCCCGCGCCATCAGCGACAACCGGTACGGCCCGCGCGGGGAAACGACGTCCTCGAGCACGGGCGCACCCTAGCGCTCCGGAGGGCCGGACTCCTGGCCCGAACGCGGCCGGCGTGGCCGTGCGCACGGCGGACGCGCCGGGTACCGTCGCGTCTGATGCGCCTTGTGGATGCGGTCTCGCTGCGCTCGCGGAGGCGAAAGCTCCGTCTCTTTCTCGAGGAGATCCGTCCCACGGCCGACACGACCGTGCTGGATGTCGGCGTCGACGAGGTGGGGTTCGGCGGGCGCGGCGGGGAGTCGGGCTGCCGTACGCACAACTTCTTCGAGGAGCTGTACCCCTGGCCCGGGCGCATCACGGCGCTCGGGCTCCACGACGGAGCCGGGTTTCGCGCCGCGTATCCGCGTATCGGCTACGTCCAGGGTGACGCGTGTGCGCTCCCGTTCGCGGACGGCTCCTTCGACGTCGTCTTCTCGAACGCGGTCGTCGAGCACGTGGGCGGCGCCGAGCGCCAGCGCGCCTTCGTCGCCGAGGCGCTCCGCGTCGGGCGTCGCGTGTTCGTCACGACACCGAACCGCTGGTTCCCGGTCGAGGCCCACACGCGCCTGCCCCTCGTGCACTGGCTGCCAGAGCCTGCCGCGCACCGCGCCTACGATCTCGCCCGGCGACCGTGGGCGAAGGAGAACCATCTGCTCGGGCCGGCCGACCTCCGGTCGCTGTTCCCCGGCCCGGTGCGGATCGTGAACCTCGGCCTGTCGCTGGTGGCGATCGCGTGACCGGGCGGTTCGCCTGGGCGGCGCTGCTCACCCTGACGGTCGGGCTTGCCCTCCACAACCTCGTCATGGCGCTGCTCTGGGACGCCGGCATCCGCGGCCGTGCGCTCGACGTCGCCGCCGCCTGGAAGGACGTGCTGGTCCTTGCTGCGCTCGCTGCGGCTCTCTGGGGCGCCCGGCGTGTGCCCTTCGACCGGTGGCCGGACCGGCTGGCCCTCGCCTATGGCGCCGCCGTGGTGCTGTGGTGGCTGCTGCCGCAGTCCTGGCTGGGCGGAAGCGCGACCGCACGCGGCGAGCTGTACGCGCTGCGGCACCATCTGCTGCCCGTGGCTGCGTACTTCCTGGGGCGCCTGCTCGTGCTTTCGGCGCCGAAGTGGCGGCGGCTCGGGCTCCTGCTCGCCGGGCTCGGCGCCGCGCTCGCGGCGTGGACGGTGGTCGAGGTGTACGCCGTGCCCCTGCAGTGGTGGCGCGATTCCGGCGTCCCGGGCTGGTTCCGCGAGCAGCTCGGGCTCGACTACGCATGCCTCTCCCACCTGCCCGAGAACTGGATCTTCAACACGGGTGACGAGACGAACCCGCTGCGGCGCGGCGTGTCGACGTTTCTTTCTCCGCTCGCTACCGCCTACGTGCTGGTCGTGGTGCTGCTCTTCCTCGCCGCGCGTCGACCGACCCGCTGGACCGTGGCCGCGGCTGCGCTCGTCTACGCCGGCCTGCTCTGGACCCATACACGGGCCGCCTTCGGGGCGCTCGCGCTCGGGCTCGTCGTGCTGGCCGCTGCGCGGCGCCGGTGGGAGCCGGCGGCGCTCGCGGCGGGATCGCTCGCAGTGTCCGCCCTCTTCCTCATCGCCTTCCCGACGATCGGGCCATCCACCTCCTACACACCCGCTGAGCTCGCGTGCCTTCGTGCGCACGCCGCGGCGACGGGTGGCACCGGCGGCTCGCTCTCCGGCCGGGAGGCGTCGACCGAGAGCCACTGGCGCAACCTCCGGGACGGGATCGAGACCGTCGCCCGCCACCCGTGGGGCTACGGGCTGGGCAACGCGGGTGTCTCCGCGAAGCGCACCGGTGTGGAGATCCGGGCCGGCGAGTCGACCTACACGGAGCTCGGCGTCGACACGGGGCTGGGCGGAGCGCTGCTCTTCGTAGCCTGGCTGGTGGCACTCGTGGCGGGGCTCTGGCACCGGGCCGCCTGGCTCGCAGCTTCCGTCGTTGCGATTGCATCCGTCGGTCTTCAGACGGACGTGATCGGTGTGCACTGGATCGCCGTCGTGCTCTTCGCCCTGGCAGGCGCGGCGCTCTCGCGGTACCCACCGGATACCCTCGACGAGTGAGCATCGATCCGCGCGTGGACATCGGGCACGTCCACTTGAAGGTGGCGGATCTCGATCGTGCGCTCGGGTTCTGGACGGGCGTGCTGGGCTTCGAGGAGCAGGCGCGGCTGGGCGACTCGGCCGCGTTCGTCTCGGCGGGCGGTTACCACCACCACATCGGGCTCAACACGTGGGAGTCGCAGGACGGCTCACCGCCGCCACGCGGGACGACCGGCCTCTTCCACGTCGCAGTCCGCTACCCGGACCGGGTCACCCTCGCCGATGCGCTGCGCCGAGTGCTCGAGGCGGGGATCCAGCTCGAGGGCGCGTCCGACCACGGCGTCAGCGAGGCCGTCTATCTCAGAGATCCCGATAGATGGATGTAAACATAGAACTGGTGACCTTCGCCTTGCAAAGGACGAGACTGCAAGACGTGATCCCAGTGTTCATGGAGGTTTGCGCACTCTGAATGCGGCGTCCTCAACTTGATGGGACTCGAGATCTGACTCAGATCTGACCGGTTATGAGAGGTGCGGCCGAGCAAAGCTCGAACCCGCGCCCCAGGCGTCGGAGAGTGCGCTGCGCTTGCCGCCTTCGAGTGCGATCCGAGGCCAAGAGCGGCTGCGGCCCGCTGCTAGGCCGGTGTCGCTGCGGCACGTAGCAAGCCGAGCTCCCCGTGGGAAAGGCGGACGCTGGCCATCGGCACGAGCTCTCGGAGCTGTTGGGGTGTGCGGGCGCTAGCGATCGGAGCGGCCACTGTCGGTTGAGCCGCAAGCCAGGCGAGCGCGACTGCCGCGACGGTTGTCTTGTGGGTGGCGGCAACCTCGTCAAGCGCTCCTAGAACGGCCATTCCACCACGATCCAGATAGGCAGTTGCGAGACTCTCGCGAGGGCTGACCCCCGTCACGTTCGCGGTGCGGTACTTCCCGGTCAGGAAGCCGTTCGCGAGCGCGTAGTAAGGAAGACAGCTGACCTGCTCGCGGAGGCACAGCTCCGCGAGTTCTCCCTCGTACTCGTCGCGGTTCACGAGGTTGTAGTGCGGTTGGATCGCGACGTACCGCGCCAACCCTTGCGCGTCGCTCGTCGCCAGTGCCGCGGCAAGCCGCGAGGCATCGTAGTTGGACGCCCCGAGATAGCGCACTTTTCCTTCTCGAATCAGTGCGTCGAACGCCGAGAGCGTCTCCTCGAGTGGTGTTCGGGTGTCATCGAGGTGTGCGTAATAGAGGTCGATCCGATCGGTCCGTAGCCGCTTGAGGGACGCTTCCGCGGCGCGCCTGATCGTCGTCGCCGACAGCCCTGCCAACCCTGGTGCCTTCCCGACCTTCGTCGCCAGCACTATCTGGTCGCGGTTGCCCCGATGCTCCATCCAGCGCCCGATGATCTCTTCCGACTCGCCTCCGAGGTTCCCAGCCACCCACGAGGTGTACTGGTCTGCCGTGTCGAGGAAGTTCCCGCCGCCGGCCGCAAACGCGTCGAGGACATCGAACGCGCCACGCTCGTCGACGGTCCAGCCAAAGACGTTGCCGCCAAGACACATCGAAGAAACCTGAAGGTCTGTGTTCGCGAGCTTCTTCATGGTTGCCTCAGCCAACCGGGAGCCTCCCTCACCTGCAAATCAGACGCCCGCGTCATCATCTAACCACCCTCTGAACTTGGCCATGAATCCTTGCCGTCCGCCTCGCTCGGGCATTTCTCGGAAGGTCGCGCCGCCTGACGGGAGCCGCCGTCTTAGCACCCAGGCGACTACGGAAACGGGTTACCGCAATGGCGCGTACGTTTCAAGACGGTGGAAAAGACGCTGATAGCCTTAGCGCCCCTTGCGATGCAGCGCAACCGTCATCGATGAGCAGCAGCCGGTGAGCGTCGGGTCGGCCCCGACAGGAACCACGCTTCGGCCGACGGCATGAGCTCGGCTCCAGATGGCGAGGCGGGTGCCGGAGGTTCGCCTTCGGCCGCGGGCTCACCAGAGGCGTGGCTGCACCTCTACGGCGAGATGCTGCGCATCCGGCGGTTTGAGGACCGGGCGCACGATCTGTTTCAAGACGGCGTCATCCTCGGCACGGCACACAGCTGTGTCGGGCAGGAGGCCGTGGCGGTGGGAGTCGGGAGCGTCCTCGAGCCGCGCGACTACGTCGTGGGCCACCATCGGAGCCACGGGCACGTCATCGCCAAGGGCGGCGACCTCCACGCGATGATGGCCGAGTTGCTGGGCCGCCGAACCGGTTACTGCCGGGGACTGGGTGGCTCCATGCATATCGCTGACCTTGATCTCAACATCCTAGGCTGCAACGGCATCGTAGGAGCGCCCGATGCCCATCGGTTGCGGCGCGGCGCTTGCCTCTCAGATTCAGGGCTCCGGCAGGGTCGCCGTCGTCTTCTTCGGCGACGGGGCGGCCAACCAGGGTGCATCCCACGAGGCATTGAACCTCGCCGCGACGTGGGGCCTCCCTGTCGTGTTCGTCTGCGAGAACAACCAGTTCGCTCTGTCGGTCGGCTGGCGGGCGAGTCGCGCGGTCGAGGACATCGCCCCACGAGCCAGCGGCTACGGCATCCCGTGGGAGATCGTTGACGGCAACGACGTGCTGGCAGTGGCCGACGTCGCACGCGTCTATGTCGATGCGGCGCGGCGCGGCGCGGGGCCTGCGTTCATCGAGGCCAAGACGTATCGGCGTATGAACCACTCGATGCGGACGAACCTTCCGGACACACGCGACCCCGACCTCGTCCGCAAGTGGGAAGCCCGGGATCCCATCCCGCGCTTCGCCGGCTTCCTCGTCGAGCACGGCGTCGAGGAGCATGTCCTCTCGGACGTCGCGAACACGGTGGAAGCTGAAGTCGAGGGAGCCGTCCGCATGTCCCTGGCCGACCCCCCGGCGGTCGAAGAGGACATGCAGGCGGCGGTCTACATCGCGCATGCGCCCTCGTACCCCGAGCCGCAGGAGGGCTCGCGCGCGCTCACGTTCATGCAAGCGATCAATGAGGCGCTCGCCCAGGAGATGGAACGGGAGGAGTCGGTGATCCTCATGGGCGAGGACATCGGCTCTGTCGGCGGGCTCTTCCGCGCCACGGAGGAGCTGTATGAGAGATTCGGGCCGACGCGCGTGCGCGATACGCCGATCTCCGAGACGGGGTTCGTCGGCGCGGCCATCGGCGCAGCACTCGCCGGCCTGCGCCCGGTGGTCGAGCTGCAGTTCTTCGACTTCTGTGCTGTCGCGATGGATCAGATCACGAACCAGGCCGCCAAGCTCCGGTTCATGACGGGCGGGTCGCCGCGGATCCCGCTCGTCATCCGCGGCGCCTCGGGCCCCGGGCTCAGGCTGGGCGCGCAGCATTCACAGAGCCTGGAAGCGTGGTTTTGTCACACGCCCGGCCTCGTGGTCGTGATGCCGTCGAGCCCGTACGACGCGAAGGGACTGCTGACCGCCGCCATCCGCGACGACAATCCTGTGATATTCCTCGAGCCGAAACAGCTGTTCTTTGCCCAGGCGGAGCCCGTGCCGGAGGAGCCGTACGCGATCCCTCTCGGCACCGCGCGCGTGGTGCGCCCGGGAGAGGACGTCACGATCGTGGCGATAGGCGGGGCCGTGCCCCTCGCACTGCGCGCCGCATCACAGCTTGAGCAAGAGGGCGTGAGCGCCGAGGTGGTGGATCCGAGGACGCTCTTCCCTCTCGATCCGACTCCATCCTTGCGTCGGTTGCGAAGACCAACCGGGTAGTGGTAGCCCACGAGGCGACCCGGTTTTGCGGCATCGGAGCCGAAATGGCTGCAGCCGTCGGAGAGCATGGGTTCTGGGATCTCGACCAGCCGGTCGTACGCGTCGGAGCGGCGCACACGCCCGTCCCCTACCAGAAGGACCTCGAGGCTGGCGTGATCCCCGGTGCCGACGACATCCTCGCCGCCGTGCGCACCGTCATCTGAGTGGCCATTTTCGCGCAGGCCCGGGCCGAACTGCATTGCGTCGGCCAATCCCGTTACCGTTCTCTGGCCACACGATGTGTTGGTCGCACCTGCCGGACCCCAGCGTGACGTGCGTCTCGTGTAGAGCTGAGAAGGTCGAACCCGGGTGCTCCAAGCCGACCGTCCTCAAGCCGACGTCCTTGGCGACGAGACGGGACAGCCACTGGCGCTCGAGGCGGTGTCCGAGACACGCGGCCGTTCGGTGAACCGTGGGGAGTGCCTAGTTGACAGCTACCTGGAGGGCCGTCAGACTTTCCTGCGGAATGATACGCCCGTCTCGGAAAGCTACCGATCCGCTGTAGAACAGCCCGGGACGACTCGCTGCGCGAGGCATGATTCCCGCGCGTACTTTATCTGCCTTAGTACAGCCTCGAAGAGAATCTGTAAGAAACGAATGACCAATCACGCAAAGACGCAAATCGAAGAAGTTGAGGTCCTCGTTGCCGGGACCAGCTGGCGGAACTTGACCTACGTCAAGGTAACGACTGACGACGGGCTGACTGGCTGGGGTGAGGCTACGGTGGAATACCGGGAGCATGCGGTTAGTGCTCATATCGCATTCTTGAACAGCATCGTCAGAGGGCTTGATCCCTTATCACCAAACCAAATCTGGGCACGGATCGTTGACGCGGACTGGTACAAAGGGGACATCGTCGGGTTGGCTGCGGCTGCGGGCATCATCACAGCCTGTCTTGATGTAATGGGTAAAGTATACGACGTTCCTCTTTATCGGCTGTTGGGCGGTCCGGTACGTGATCGTATTCCTGTCTACGCGAACGGATGGTATCGAGGAGAGAGAACGCCAGCATCATTCAGTGAACTCGCTCGCGAAGTAGTAGAGCGTGGTCATCGTGCCCTTAAGGTAGACCCGTTTGGAACGGCTGGCACGTTTGCGACTTCTACTGATTTGGTCGAGGGGGTTGAGCTTGTTGCTGCCATTCGGGAGTCGGTTGGCCCAAGCGTCGATATATACGTTGATGCCCACGGTAGGTTCACGCCGGCTGTTGCACGTTCAGCAACACATATGCTTAGCGATTACAACGTGCGTTACATTGAAGAGCCGGTGGCGCCGGACAATATCGCTGGACTATGTGAGCTTCGCGCTACATCCCCGATTGCTATTGCAGCTGGCGAGCGCTGCCTCGGTCGCACGGGATTCAGGTCATTGATTGAGCGCGCCGCGGTAGATATCATCCAGCCTGACATCTGTTGGTGCGGTGG
>CAVPGO010000006.1:0-35000 GCA_963703975.1 uncultured Actinomycetes bacterium | reverse complement strand
ACGTCGTCCTCGGGCATCGTCCACTCGATTCGGCGCTCGCGGTCGCGGGACCCGACCACCGGCAGGTCCGCCGTGAGCACGATCGCGGAGAAACCCGCGTCGAGCGCCTCGCCGATCAGCTCGTCGGTGAGGCCACGGTCGCTGAAGGTGTAGACCTGGTACAGGCGCACGAGCGCGGGTGCCGCAGCGGCGACGGCGGCCGGTGTCGTCGTCGCGAAGGAGGAGAGGCACAGACCCGCGCCCACGGCCGCCGCCGCACGCGCCAGCCCTTCCTCCCCGTCCGGGTGCGCCCGGCGCATGTAGGCCACGGGAGCCACCAGCAGCGGCAGCCCCAGCTCGTGACCGAGCACGGTCGTCGCCGTGGTGCAGTGTTCGATCCCCATCAGGATGCGCGGGCGGAGCGCGTAGCCTCCGAACGCCGCGACGTTCGCCCGCAGCGTGCGCTCGTCACCGGCTCCGCCGGCGAAGTATTCGCGCCACGGCGGATCGAGGCGCCCCAGTGCGAGCGCCTCGACGTCGGTGAGCGTGATCGGCTCCGCCACAGGCGGAGCCTACGGCCTGGCCGAGGCTCGACGCGACGCAGATGAGCGCGTGCAGCCGCCGGGCGAACGCGTTCGGGGTCTGCGCGGACGGCTAGAACGGATACGGAGCGAGGCTCCACGCGGCCGCCGCGTACCAGAGGCCGAAGGCAAGGCTGGCCACGCCGAGCGCCGGGGCAGCGCCCGCGAGCGAGCGTGCCACTGGCGGAGCCGAAAGAGCGGCACCGAAGCCGGTCGTGACGATCGTCATCGAGACGGCAGTGAAGACGGCCAGCAGCACCAGCGACGCCAGAGCGACGGTTTCGTCCGGGATCGCGGCGAGGAGGAGCACACCTACGCCGGCGCTGCCGCCCATGCCGTGAACGAGGCCGATGCCGAACGCGCCGGCCGGAGTCCGAACCCCGTGCCGGTGCTCGGTCTCCGCTCCACCCGGATCGGACACGAAGGCGAACATCCCGTGATGCCAACGAAGCAGCAAACGAACGGCCAGAAAGACGATCAGCGCTGCGACGGCAGTCTCAGCGCCTTGCTGCACGTGCTCGGGCAGGTATCTCTCGGCGACGAGGATCGGTACGCCGAAGACCACGAGCGTGACGGCGTGACCGAGCCCCCACCAGGCGCCAAGCCGCGCAGCGGAGCGCGTTGCCCGCTCCTTGCCGGAGGCGACGAGCGTGGTCACGGCTGCGAGGTGGTCAGGGTCGGTTGCATGCCGGAGCCCGAGGACGACGGCGACGGCGAGCACGACGGCTATCGAGGCGCCGTGCGAGAGCTCTGCTATCCGATCGTCCAGTCCGAACATCTCTTGGCCCCCTCTCGTGTGTCGTGGTGGTTCGCGTGTCCCGCACGAACGGTTCAGATCACACGACGCCGGGGATCGCCTTCACAGTGATGACGAGACCGACGACGACGATCACAGCGGCCGAGACCGCCGGAAGCGCGTGCACCACCCGGCCGTCCAGAGAGACGTTCGAGAACGCACGCCGGGCGAGCACGGCGACGAGCCCGATGCCTGTGATCGTCGCCGCCAGGCCGAGGCTGAAGGCGACGATCAGCGCCATCCCGAAGCCGATCCGGTGCAGCGCGATCGCGGACAGCAGGACGACGAGCGCCGACGGGCAGGGGAGCAGGCCGGCGGCCACGCCGACACCGAGAATCCCGCGCGACGTCAGCGTGGACTCGTCGTGATGGTGCCCGTGGTTGTCCCGGTGGCTGTGCTGGTGGTCGTGCCCGTGGTGATGTCCGTCGTGCGCGTGACGTCCACGCAGACGAGCCCGCAGCACTGCGGCACCCACGGCTACGACGAGCAACCCGGAGACGAGCGTCAGCCAGGGGTAGAGCTGCTCCGGCACGATCAGCTGCGAGAGCGCCAGCGTGACGAGCCCGAGTGCGAACACACCCGCCGTGTGCGTCGCCGTCACGGTGGCGCCGAGGAGGAAGGCGTGGCGCGGCCTGCCGCGGGTGCCGACGAGGTACCCGGCCACCAGTGCCTTTCCGTGGCCGGGTGTGAGCGCATGCGCCGCTCCCCAGAAGGCAGCGACGAGGAGCGACAGGAGCACGAGGCCGGCCGACAGGTCGCCGCGCCGGATCAGTGACTCGAAACCCCCACCCACGTGCCGCGGTGCCGCGACCGCTTCGATCGTCGGAGGCGCCCCTCGCCCGTCACCCGGTTCGACCGTTGCGGTCGCCGCGCGCACGTCGAGGGGTGAGCGAAGCAGGTCGGCCGGGTAGACACGAAGCTCGTCGCTCGCGCTTCGTGCCGGCACTGACGAGGCCGTCACCCGCGCTCCGTCGCGGGCGGAAACGGTGATCTCGCGCCAGCCGATACGACTGCCGAACGAGCGGTCGCGAAAGCCGATCTCCATGCCACGTCCCCGCGCCTCGTAGACGGCCTCGAAGCGGAGCGTCGTCAGCCCGCCCGCGCCCGGCCGAGCTGCGACACGGTGCTGCAGCACGGTCAGCGGTGCGCGGTGGCCGTCGAGCGTCAGCTCCAGCTCCCGGGCGAGCGAGGCTGCGTATCCGCGGGCGCGCACGCGATCGCCGAGCTGAAAGGCCGGGATCTCCGCGAGGTCGAGCGCGACGTGGACGTACGTCCTGCCACCGGAGACCTCGACGGCTGCGAAGTGATTGACCGTGAAGTTGCCGAGCGGATGCGCCTGGGCGGCGGCCGGAAGCAGCATGGCCGTCGCGACGACGACGAGCGACAGGAGGGCGACGGCCAGCCGCCTCATCGCAGCGCACCCTTCGCCACGGGCGCCCAGCGCACCGAGAAGTGCGGGTTGACACCGAGGGCCTTGCGATACCACGACCGCATCGCCGGGCGGTTCCCGGCGCAGCCCTCTGCGTAGCCACGGTGGAAGAAGAGCAGAGCGTCCTGCGTCCCGAGCCGCGACGCGCGCTGCAACCACGGCAGCGCCTCCTCGCAGCGGCCGGTGCGCGTCAGCGCCCAGCCGAGCGTGTCGTCGCCGTAGATCGACGGTCGGGCGATCCGCGCGTCGCGTGCGCGCGCTACGAGGCCTTTGGGGCGGATCAGATGATCGGCGTCGAAGAGCGCCGCCTCGAGATCGGTGCGGATGCCTCCGGCCGCGAGGATGCGGTCGATCACGGCCACCGTGCGGTACTGCTGACGCGCCTGCGCCGTCCGGCCGGCGCGGGCGAGCAGATCGCCGTGGAGCGCGACGACCTGTGGCAACGGGACCGCTTGCTCGGCGCGGCTCGCCGCCTCGATCGCACGTGGGAGGTCGCCGACGGCGGCGTCGACGCGCGCCAGCTGCTCCTCGGCCGTCACATAGCCGGGCATGAGTGTGAGCGCGGCGCCGAGATCTCTCTTCGCCGTTTGCACGTGCCCGCGGGCGAGCTCCAACTTCGCCACCTCCACCAGCGCCCACGCCTCGGGCTCCCGCTGACCGGTCGACGCGTCGACGGCAAGGCGCATCGCCGCGAGCGCACCGCGGACGTCACCGAGCAGCTCGCGGGCGTACGCGATGCGTGCATACGAGGCGACATTCGGCTTGAGTGCGTTCATCCGCTCGAAGGCGGCGAATGCGGCGTCGTACCGCCCCAGCTCGAGCAGCGCGTCACCGATCACGCCGAGTGGGCGCGCGCTGAACGGCGCCAGCCGCCGGGCTTCACGCCCGAGGCGCAACGCCGACCGAAACTCGTGCCGGGTCAGCGCGAGCGAGCCCTGCCCGGTTATCACGAGCGGGTCGTTCGGGGCCAGGCGGTGGGCTCGCCCGAGTGCCGCCGCGGCACGGGGCAGATACGACGCATCGGCTGTATCGCGCCACCGCTGCAGAAAGCCGTATGCGAGCAGCGTCAGCGCGTGGACGTCGCGGGGCGCTCGAGCGACCTGCCGCTCCAGCGCTGCCAGGTCGCCGCTCCCCGCCGACCCGTAGCCGCCGAGCGCCGCCTCCGCGGCCGGCTCCGTCTCGGCAGGCACGGCCGTCGCTCGCCTCGCGCTCCCGCCGGGGTCGGCAAGGATGCCGCCACCGAGCGCTCCGACCGAGAGGGCTCCGGCCAGGGCGAGAACGAGGAAGAGTCGCGTCCGTGGTCGCATGGTCTTGTGGTCGTACTGCGGCTCTGATTCGCCCGGCGGCCGCGAGCGGTTCACCGAGAGACGCCGGAGGGCCGCCTCGCGGCGGCCCTCCCGTGCGATCGAGCGTGGGCCCCTTACTTGCCCTTGGTGTTGTCGAAGCCGCTCTGCGGATCCGCGACGTACGGGAACGCGGGCAGCAGCTTTCCGTCGTCCGCGTCGACTCCGTCGCCGAGCGGCAGCTTCGTCCCCTTGAGGAAGCCGCCGACGGCCTGCTCTGCGATGTCGATCACGTCGTCGCCGAGCCGTCTGCCGTTGGGCCAGCCTTGCGTGTCGCCGGCCAGGACGCCGAGGCGCTTCGGGGCGGCCGCGACCGGGATCGAGAGGTTGACCCGCAGCATGTCGGCCAGGGTCGTGCCGGTGTTGTTCAGCTGCGGCACGCCCGTGAGCAGCACGGCGACGAGATCGTCACGGCCGGTCTCCGGAGCACCGAGCTTGTACAGCTTGTTGATCACCGCCGCCAGGATCGGCGTCTCGTAGTACTTGCGGTACTGCGAGTCGACGGACGGCTGCTGCGCGTTCCAGCGGTCCTTGAGACCTGTCGGGATGATCACCTCGTTCACGAGCGGGTTCCCCAGCCGGTTCACCTGCACCCAGCCGCCCGAGCCCCGCGTCGTGGCGCCGCGCGTCGTCACCGCTCGGCGATCGACAGAGGCCCAGACACCGATCGTGTTGGCCTTCGCGTCGAGACCCGCGATCGGGATCTGGACGCCGTACGTGTGGACACCGTACCCGGCGAAGAAGTCCTTCCCTCCGCCCTGGTTGCCCGTCCCCTTGCGGATCGCGACGAGATCGAAGATCGCGCCGATGTCTCCGAAGAACGGGTCGTCCCGCTGACCGGCGAACGCCTTCGACGCGCCGCCGTCGAACGGCAGCACGCCCTTGGCCGCGAGATCACGATACTTGGGCGTCGAACGCGGGCCGATGTTGTTCGGCGGCGTCGTGCCCTTCGCGACGACGGTTGCCTTGCCGCCCTTGATCCGCGTCACCACGTACGGCTGGGCGGTGTCGCCGAGGAAGTACGGCCCCGTCTTGCGGATGAACGCGAACCTGTACGTGACGTCCGGGCTCGCGTCGCCGTTCGTGTCGATCTTGAGGTTGTACCGGGCTCCGGGCGAGAACGTGTACCAGTTCGGCCCGGCGGCCGGGTCCTCGCCCGGAATCACGTTCGCGAGGATCGTGACGGTGCTCGGCCTGTCCGGGCTCCGGAACGCGTACACGTCCGTGCAGATCGGCGGAGGGATCCTCCGCGATCAGTGGCGCCTCGCGATGGCTCGACGCCTTGCCCGACACCCGGGCCGAGCGTGACCGCCGCCGCGACGGCCGCTGCTACGAGCAGCAGGCCGAGGCCGCGGTCGCTGTCCCTCTGCTCATTCGTCGTCTCCTTTCGTCAGTACTGCCTTGGGGTCGGCGCTGGTTCGCACGGAGGCCGAGACCGGTTCGGCCGTCTGCGTGAGCGAACCGGATCGGCCGGGGAGCGAACCAGGGGCGATGAATGGCACCGTGTAGCGTTGCCCGAGCTAGCGTCGGCTCTCTGGTCGATGCGTAGGCACCTCGCACACCTCTCCGACGAGGCGCTCGTGGCGCTCGTGGCACGCGGAGACGAGACTGCCCTCGCGGAGCTCTACGACCGCGTCGGCCGTGTCGCGTACGGCCTCGCGTTCGCGTGTCCTGCGCGACGACCGGCTCGCGGAGGACGCCGTGCAGGAGGGCTTCCTGGCCGTCTGGCGCACGGCCGCCGGCGTTTCGGGCCGAGCGCGCCAAGGCGAGCACGTGGATCCTCACCCTCGTGCACCGGCGCGCCGTCGACCTCGTGCGGCGTGAGGAGCGGCGCCGCGCCGACCCGCTCGACGACGGCGCGCGGCGGCGACCGAGTGCCTCCGGGCCCCGACGAGGCGGCCTGGCTGCGGTTTCGAGCGCGAGCGCGTGCAGGCGGCGCTGGCCCGGCTGCCCGACGCGCAGCGCGAGGCGATCGAGCTCGCCTACTACGGCGGCTTCTCGCAGTCCGAGCTGGCCGAAAGGCTCGGCGTGCCGCTCGGTACGATCAAGAGCAGGATGTTCGCCGGGCTCGCGCGCCTGCGCGAGCTGCTCGACGACGGCCACCAGGAAGGATCATGGAGCACCGGAATTCACGAGCTGACCGCCGGCTACGCGCTCGACGCGCTCGACCCGGAGGAGCGGGACGGCGTACGAGGCGCATCTCGCAGGGCTGCGAGCGGTGCCAGGAGGAGCTGGCCTCGTTCTGGGAGGTCACGGGGCGCTGGCCGTGGCGACGACGGGGCCTGCAGCCGAGCGCCGGAGCTGCGCGAGCGCATCCTCGAGGAGGCCCGCGCCGAGCCGCAGAACGTCGTTCCGCTGCAACCCGCAGCGCAGGTGGACGCCGGTGCTCGGCGTGCCGCCGCGATCGCGGCGGTCGTCGCGATCGGTCTCGGCCTCTACGCGCGTCGCTGACGAGCGATCTCGACGACGCGCGCACGGCGCTCGCGACACCCAGAGAGGCACGCGCCGTGCTGGCCGACCCGACGGCGCGCACCGTCGCGCTGCCGTCGGGCGACGGCCGGCTCGTGGTCGGCCGGACGGCGACGCGGTGCTCGTGCTCGACCTGGTCGTCGGCTCCCGACGGGCAAGACGTACGAGGCGTGGATGATCGAGGAGACGACGCCGAAGCCGGCGGGAACGTTCCCCGGTACCGACGGGCCCGACGTCGTGCTCGTCGACGAGGACCGTGCCAGCCCGGAGCGTGGTCGCGGTCACCGTCGAGCCCGAGGGCGGCGTCGACGCGCCGACGACGGCGCCGATCGCCGCCTCGGCCCCGCGTAGGCCGGATCGATCCCGCCCTGCACGCCACGGGCGCGCGGATCCGTCACGAAGTCGTTCCGATTGCGCCCGTACACTCGTTCGCATGACCGTGCTCCGCCCCCGAGCTGAGCGAGCTCTTCGGCTTCGACGACTTCCGGCCCGGTCAGGAGCGGGTCGTGCGCGCGGCCGTCGAGGGCGCGACACGCTGGCGCTGATGCCGACCGGCTCGGGCAAGTCGCTCACCTACCAGCTCGCGGCGATGCTGCGGCCCGAGCCGACGCTCGTGCTCTCGCCGCTGATCGCGCTGATGAAGGACCAGGTCGACAAGCTGCCGCCGGAGGTCGCTGCCACGGCGACGTTCGTCAACTCGTCGCTCGCCCCCGGAGGACGGCGCGCACGGCTCGCGGGACGTGGCGGCGGGCCGCACGCGCCTGCTCTACGCGGCGCCGGAGCGTCTGCGCCAGCGCCGCCTTCGTCGAGACGCTGCGCGCGCATCGGCGTCGGGCTCGTCGTGATCGACGAGGTGCACTGCGTCAGCATGTGGGGGCACGACTTCCGGCCCGACTACCTCTTCATCCGCCGCGCGCTCGAGGCGCTCGGCGCGCCCGACGCTGCTCGGGATGACAGCGACCGCGACCCCCGCCACCGTGTCCGGAGATCGCCGCAGCGCTCGGTCGCGAGCCTCGAGGTCGTGCGCACGACGGTCGTGCGGCCGAACCTCCGCTACGACGTCGAGGAGGTCTCGAACGGCGAGGACCGGCTGCGCATCCTCGTCGAGCGGCTGCGCGCTCTGGGCGGAGCTTCCGCGATCGTGTACGCGCGCTCGCGCGCTCGAGCGAGGGCTCGCGCGCGTGCTCTCGCGGTCATGGTCTCCGTGCCGCCGCATATCACGCAGGCCTCGAGCCCGACGAGCGCACCCGCGTGCAGGACGAGTTCGTCGCAGGGTCGATCCAGGTCGTGACGGCGACGACGGCGTTCGGCATGGGCATCGACAAGCCGGACGTCCGGCTCGTCTGCGCTCGTCAACCATCCCGACTCGCTCGAGAGCTACGTACAGATGGTCGGTCGCGCAGGGCGTGACGGAGCGCCGAGCGACACGCTGCTGCTCGCCGGCGCCGGCGACGCGGCTTCGCTGCGGCGCTTCGCACTCGGCGACGTACCACGGGCGGGCGACCTGCGCGCCGTCTACCGCGCGCTCCGCGACGCGGGGGGCGTGCTCGACCCGGAGGCGCTGCAGCCCCGCGCGGGCGACCATGATCCGCGCGTGCTGGTCGGCATGCTCGAGCAGGCAGGGCTCCTGGTCCGCGGATACGACGAGGGTCGGCTGCTGACCGTCGACCTGCCTGCGCCGCCGGCCCATGCGTCTGGCCTCGTGGACGATCTGCTCGACCGCTACCGGCGTGTCGCGGAGGCCCGGGTGGAGCGCATCATCGCCTTCGGAGAGAGCGACACCTGTCGCCACGCGCAGGTCGCCGAGCATTTCGGCGAGAGCCTCTCCGAGCCGTGCGACGCCTGCGACGTGTGCGCCCCGCGTGGTGAGGCGCGATCGCCGGCGACTCCGGCCGCACCGCTGCCCGATGACCTGTCCGGCACCATCGTCCGAGCCGTCGCAGGGCTCGCCTGGCCGCTCGGCCGCCGAAGCCTCGTCGCAACGCTGCGCGGCTCCGTCTCGGCGCCGCCGTCCGCCCGGCGCTCCGCCTCGTACGGGGTCCTGGCAGCGGCGAGCGAGGGCGAGGTGACCCGCTGGGTGCGCGCACTCGAATCCGCCGGTGCCCTCGTCGAGACCCTGACCCCCGACGGGTATCGCGTGCTGCGTGCCATCCCGGACGCGCCGCTGCCCGCGCTCGGGCCGCATGCCCACGGACCGGCGGACGAGGGTCTCGTGGAGCGCCTGCGCGCGTGGCGTCTCGAGCGATCGCGCGAGGACGGCGTGCCGGCCTACGTCGTCCTCCACGACGCAACGCTGCGCGAGCTCGCCGCCGCGCGGCCCGCGTCGCTCTCCGAGCTGAGCTCGGTCCGCGGGCTCGGGCCGGCGAAGGTGGAGCGCTACGGCAGTTCGCTGCTCGCCGTCGTCTCGGCGGCTGAGCGCGTCACGCGAAGACAACCTCCGCTGAACCATCAAGTACCTGCACGGAGCTACAATCGCGCGGTTGCGGCTTCGACGACGATCTGAGGCGCCGCCGCGGAAGCGGCGCCGCATTCGGAAGCTGCGCTTGCTGGCACTGCTCGGTGTGCTGTTCGTGCTGGCGGGTGTGGCCTTTTCGTTCGGCATCGTGACCGCGCTCGCGAGCGAGATCCCGCAACTCGACCCGGCCCGGAACCATCCACAGGTCGACTCCGTGGTCTACGCCTCGAACGGGTACTCGGTCCTGGCGGTGCTGCGGGGCGAGGAGAGCCGCGTGCTGGTCAAGGACGGCCAGATCGCGCCGATCATGAAGCAGGCCATCGTCGCCGTGGAGGACAAGCGCTTCTACGAGCACAACGGTGTCGACGTGCGTGGCATCGGACGCGCCCTCTGGCAAGACGTCCGCAACCAGGGACTCGTGGAGGGCGGGTCCACGATCACGCAGCAGTTCGTCAAGAACGCGTACGTGAGAAACGAGCGCACGATCGCCCGGAAGGTGCGGGAGGCGGCGCTCGCCTGGCAGCTCGAGCAACGCTGGTCGAAGCAGCGGATCCTGACCGCGTATCTGAACACGATCTACTTCGGAAACGGCGCGTACGGCATCCTCCAGGCGGCGCGCGCCTATTTCGAAAAGAGCGCCTACGAGTTGACGCTCCCCGAGGCCGCGCTGCTCGCAGGGCTTCCGACCGACCCGGCGCGCTACGACCCGGTACAGCACCCGGCTGCCGCGCGCGCGCGCCGCTCCTATGTGCTCGCGCAGCTCGAGGAGCAGGGGAAGATCACCCACGGCGAGCGGCGGCTCGCCGAGCGTTCACCGCTCCCACGCCCCGAGGACGTCCGGCTTCCGGGCACGCAAGGGCCGGCGCCGTACTTCGTCAACTACGTCAAGGATCAGCTGGTGGCGAAGTTCGGCGCCGAGCGCGTGTTCGGCGGCGGGCTCGCGGTGACGACGACGATCGACCTCAAGCTGCAGGAGCAGGCCTCGCGGGCGATTTCCAAGGTGCTCACCGATCCGGACGGGCCCGCCGCCGCGCTCGTGGCGATCGACCCACGCACCGGAGCGGTGCGGGCGATGGTGGGCGGCACGAACTTCCACAAGAGCCAGTTCAACCTCGCCACGCAGGCCGAGCGGCAACCGGGCTCCGCCTTCAAGCCGATCGTGCTCGCCACCGCCTTCCGTCGCGGGGTCTCGCCGTTGACGCGATTCGACTCGAAGCCTGTCGTGATCGACGCGGGTGACCGGTTCTGGCGAGTGACCAACTATGAGGGCTCGTACCTCGGCAGGGTCGACCTGACACGCGCCACGATCTCGTCCGACAACTCGGTCTACGCGCAGCTGACGGAGCTCGTCGGCCCGAAGGCGATCGTCGACACCGCGCACCGCCTGGGCATCCGCAGCGACCTGCCCGCCTACTTCTCGATCGGGCTCGGCGCCGTCGCGGTGAACCCGCTCGACATGGCGCGGGCCTACGCGACCCTGGCGAACGACGGCCTGCGGATCGACGGCTCTCTCACCGGCGACCGGCCGCGGGTGATCGAGCAGGTCGGCTCGCGCCGCGGAGACAAGGTGCGCATGAACACCCCGGTGCGCAAACGGGTGCTCGACGAGGGGCAGGACCGACTGCTCACCTCGATCCTCGAGAGCGTCGTGCAGATCGGCACCGGCCGGCGCGCCGACATTCCCGGGGTGCCGATCGCCGGCAAGACCGGGACGACCGACAACTACGGGGACGCCTGGTTCGTCGGGTACACGCCCGAGCTCGTGACGGCAGTCTGGGTGGGCTACCCGAACGCCCTCAGGCCGATGACGACGGAGTTCCACGGCAGGCCGGTCGCGGGAGGCACGCTGCCCGCGCTCATCTGGAAGGAGTTCACGACCGCGGCCCGCACGGACGAGCAGGAGACGGCAACCTCGTTCGCCGCGCCGCCGTACCTCGGGGCACAGGAGTATCGCATCGTGAAGCGCGGCGGGTGGAAGCTCGACAACGGCTACTGCCCCGGAACGCAGGTGGTGGCGTTCTTCTCGGGACTGGCGCCGTCCAAGCAAGCCGAGTGCTACCCCAACGAGGTCCGAGTCCCGAACGTGACCGGCCTTCACATCTCCGCCGCGCGCGAGCGGCTCGCGGCCCAGCCCCTCGGGGTCGCACCGATCGGCATCCCGGCCAAGCCCGGCAGCCGCCCGGGGCTCATCGTGCGCCAGGAGCCCCATACCGGGGCTTTCGCCTCGGCTGCGAGCGACGTGCACCTGTGGGTGACGAGACCCGACCCGCGCTACGGCATCTTCCCCAACCTCACCGGGTCGAGCCTCGCGGCTGCGAAGGCGCGGCTGGCCAAGCTCAAGCCGCGCACGACGATCAGCTTCTCCTCGGGCGCGGCAGGCGTCGTGCTGACACAGAAGCCTGCCCCCGGAGTGGCCGCGGGGCCGCGGATGAAGGTCACGCTCGTCGTGGGCCGGTAGACGACCAGGCAGACCCGCGTACGACGAAGCGCCATTCGCTCTCGACCCCACGAGAGATCCCGATGCGCCTGGTCGTCTCGAGCGCCGCAGGTCGTTCCGGGGCGAGCAGCGAGAACGGCCCCCGGTCGATCGGCATGCCGTCGTGCGCGCTCGAGATCCCGAGCGCCTCGGTCAGCCGGCCGGGACCCGCGCACAGGAGCCGCGGGTCGTCCACCCCACGCCGCGCCCGCATCGTGTCGAGCCCGTGCGTCGGCTCGAGCGCGCGGAGCAACACCGCGGCACCGGTCCCCTCCGCGTCGCAGACCACGTTTGCGCACCAGTGGACGCCGTACGAGCGGTACACGTACAGGCGGCCGGGACGGCCGAACATGGCGCCGTTGCGCCGTGTTCTCCCGCGGAAGGAGTGGCTTGCCGGATCGTCCTCGGCGTAGGCCTCCGTCTCGACGATCACCCCGCCGACGCCGTCGACCAGCAGCGTCCAGCCGAGCAGAGCCGGTGCCGCCTCCGTCGCCGGGAGCGACACCACCTGCGCGAGCGTCACGCCTCTTCGCCGAAGAGTTGCGGGTGCTGCGCGAGGGGTCGGCGATGGCGGCGGCCACGTGGCGGCTCGACCTCCAGTGCCATCTCCTCGAGGATCGTCTCCTGCGTGCGCGAGGCGACGATCGGCTCGGCAATCCCCTCGACCCAGACGAGCGTGCGGCGCCCGTTCCCGCGCTCGCCACCCGTGATCGGCTCGAGGGCGTAGATCCTGTCGGCGCGTACGTACTTGCCGAAGCCCAGGAAAACCATGCCCGGCGCGCTCACGCCCGTAGTATCGCGCGCTCCCGCCCGAGCAGCCACCACGCGAGGGCCATGAGCGCGAGCACGACCAGCCAGATCGGCCGGGCTCCGGGCTCGAGCGCACTCGGGATCGCCCAGTCGACCCAGCCGCGCTTCACGATCTGCTCGTGCCAGGCGTCGTTCGCGACGTTCACGAGCCCGTACCCGATCGCCAGCGACAGGTACGCGGTGGTGATCGAGCCGACCCTTCCGCCGACGCGACAGCGTGAGAGGAGCAGCGCCGACACGACGATGAGGGAACCGTCGAGCCCGTGGTGGTGCCCGAGATGGACGGCGGGCATCGTCTCGCCCGCCGGCACCTGCTCGCCGAGGAACACGTCACCCGGCAGGTCGAAGCCCAGCTCCGCGCTGATCCACGGCAGCGAGACGACCGCCAGCGCGACGCCGAGCACGAGCCGCAGAGGATCGCCCGGCAAGCGCGGCGCGAGCTCGATCCCCGCGCGGAACGCCGCAGCGACGCTGATGCACAGAGCGAGCACGACCCCGAGCGCCGGGATCGCGTTGATCCAGCGCGCGTCGAGATCCTCCTGCCGCACGACACCGGGCACCGCCGTCACGGCGCACAGCGCAATTGCCGGCACGCCGACCCACCACGAGCCGCGCCCGAGCGCCGCCAGCCCCACGAGGGTGAGCGCGATCGCCACGAGCGCGAGCGGGAAGTCGAGCAGCACGACGACCCGGCTCAGGCCGCCGCGCAGCCCGTCTCCGCTGACGTGGTACAGCCGCGCAGGGTCGACGCGCGAGTAGGTGACGGCGACGACGGCGGCATCGAGCGCCCACAGGCCCCAGACCAGGAGCGCTTCCCCCTGACCCGGCTCGCGCCTCACCGGGAGAGCGCGGCGCGCAGCGCCTCGACGACGATCTCCTGGTCGTCCGGATCGAGCCTTGCGTGGAAGGGCAGGGCGAGCGTGCGCGGGCTGGTCGCCTCGGCGACGGGGTACTGACCCTCACGGAACCCGTAGCGCTCGCGCATGTAACTCTGCAAGTGGATGCACGGGAGGTAACGGGCGGTCTGTACGCCCCGCTCCTCGAGCGACGCGATCACGGCCTCCCGATCGGCACCCGGAGGGAGCGCGACGACGTAGACGAACCAGGAGCGGACGTGATCCTCGTCGTCCGGGCAGGGGAGCTCGAGACCTTCGATCCCCGCCAGCAGGTCGTCGTAGCGCATCGCGACGGAGTGGCGGCGGGCCAGGATCTGCTCGAGCTTCTCGAGCTGCCCGATGCCGATCGCAGCGCGGATGTCGTCGATGCGATAGTTGAACCCGAGTCGGGCGTGGTCCAGCCACCCGCCGCCGTCGGCGCGGCCCTGGTTGCGCAGGCTCCGCAGCAGGCGCCAGGTCTCCTCCGACCACGTGGTCACGACGCCACCCTCACCCGTCGTGATCTGCTTGTTCGGGTAGAAGGCGAAGACGGCGTCCTGTCCCTGCGCCCCGAGCGGCTGCCCCTTGTAGACCGCACCGAGCGCCTCGCACGAGTCGTCCACGAGCGTCACGCCGTGACGTCTGCACACCTCTTGCAATTCTTCTATTTCGCTCGGGTAGCCGAAGATGTCGACGGCCACGACGACCTTGGTGCGCGGTGTGATCGCGGCTTCCACCGAACGGGGGTCCAGGTTGAGCGTGCGGCCGTCGATGTCGGCGAAGACCGGCGTCGCACCCTCGTAGATCGCGCAGTTGGCCGACGCCACGAACGAGTACGGCGACGTGATCACCTCGTCGCCCGGCTCGACCCCGGCCGCCACGCAGAGCAGGTGCAGGCCGGCCGTCCCGCTCGAGACGGCCACGGCGTACGGCGCCCCAACCGCGTCGGCGCACGCCTCCTCGAAGCGATCGATCATCGGCCCGAGCGAGAGCCGGCCGGAGCGGAGCACACCGAGGACGAGCTCCTCCTCCCGCTCGTCGAGCCACGGGGAGGAAAGCGGGATCGTCCTCGTGGCCGAGCTCACGAGCGCACTCTCTCAGGGGTCTTTGCGCGGCGGGGATCCGCTGGGCGGGTCGCCCGCTTGCGCGACGAGGGGAGCCGCCAGCTCCACGACGTCCAACCAGTGGCTCCAGCGCTCGCTGCGGCCGTTGACGGTGTCGAGGTAGTGCTGCTGGATCTCCTTGGTCACCGGGCCGACCCCGATCTCGATGTCGTCGACGGCGCGCACCGGCGTCACCTCGGCAGCCGTTCCGGTCATGAACACCTCGTCTGCAAGGGCGAGGTCGGTGCGGATGATCGGCGTCTCGTCGACCACGTAGCCGAGGTCCTGGGCGATCTGGATCACCGAGTTGCGCGTGATCCCCGGCAGGATCGAGGTCGAGAGCGGCGGCGTCAGGATGCGACCGTCGGCGACGACGAAGATGTTCTCTCCCGGCCCGTCCGCGACGAAGCCGTCGTCGGTGAGCAGGATGCCCTCGTCGTAGCCGGCCCGCTGTGCCTCCGTCGTCGCCAGCATCGAGTTCAGGTAGATGCCCGTCGCCTTCGAGACGTGCGGGATCACGTTCGGCCCCACACGCTTCCAGGAGGAGATCTTCGCCGTGATCCCCTGCGACAGGCTGTCCTCGCCGAGATAGGCGCCCCACGGCCAGCTCATCAGCACCGTCTCCACCGGGTTGCCACGCGTGTGCACACCCAGCGAGCCGTAGCCGAAGAAGGCGATCGGACGGATGTAGCAGGCCGGCAGCCCGTTGGCCCGCACCAGCTCGTGCGTCGCCTCGCGCAGCTCTTCGACCGTGAACGGGATCTCCATGTAGAGCAGCCGCGCCGAGTCGTGCAGCCGCTGCAGGTGATCGGCAAGACGGAACACGGCCGGGCCCTTCGGCGTCTCGTAGCAGCGAATGCCCTCGAACACGCCGGTCCCGTAGTGCAGGCCGTGTACACCGACGTGGACCTTGGCATCGTTCCAGTCGACGAGCCCGCCGTTCATCCAGATCTTGTCGGTCTCCTGCATGGCTCCTCCGTTCAGGCTGCCTGGGACAGGACAAGACTATCCGGCTCTCCCACCGGGTGACGCCCCACCGCGACGCGCCGGCCGCTCCACGCCGCGGCTACCCCTGGCGTTCCGTGGCGGTGACGTCTGCGACCTCGGCCTGGGCCAGCCGCTGCAGCTCGAGGGGTAGCAAGGCGGCGAGGTGTCGCGACGAGCCGGCGCCGCACCAGACGGTGCGGTGACGCAGGAGTGAGCGGTCGAGCAGCACGCGGTCGACCCGATCGAGAGGGAAGGGCGATACGGCGCCGGGTTCGAACCCCGTTGCCGACACGACCTCCTCGGCGCGCGCGACACGTGCGTGACGCGCACCGACCGTGCGGGCGATGCGACGGGTGTCGGCCTGCCGGTCGCCGGGCACGAGAGCCACGACGGGTATCCCGTCGCACACGAGCACGAGCGACTTCACGATCTGGCCGAGAGTGCAGCCGATCGCATCAGCCGCCTCCTGCGCCGTGGCACAGGAGAGACGCAGCTCCTCCAGGCGTGCCTCCGCCCCCGCGGCACGCAGGTACGCGGCTACGCGCTCGACCTGCTCCGGCCAAGGTGCCACGGCCACGGGTCAGTAGACCCCTGGAAGCAGACGTGACCGCACGCACTGCGCGTAGGCGGCGTAGCGCGGATACCGCGCTGCGAGGTGCCGCTCTTCGACCCGCGCCTTGAGCGCCCACAGAACACCGAGCAGCGCGGTGAGTGCGAGCGCGACGGGTCCCGCGAACAGCGACCAGCCGAGGAAGAAGACGAGACCGCCCGAGTAGATCGGGTGACGAACCCAGCGGAACGGCCCGCCCTCCACGAGCGCGCCCGCCTCCGCCGGCTGCGGAAACGGGGTCAGCGCGCGCCCCAGCGAGCGAGCCGCCCAGACGGCGAGAGCGCCGCCCGCGAACGCGAGCATCGCGCCGACCGTCGACAGAGTGCCTCGCACCGCCGCCGGCCAGTCGAGGGGCAACGCGACTGCGGCCATGATCGCCGCGATCAGGGCGAACTGCGCCACGACCCAGCCGCCGCCTCGGCCCGCCAACGCCGTCACCCGAGGTCGATGAAGCGGGCGTCGTCGAAGCCGACCTCGTGCAGCCGCTCGACGAGCTCCGGTGTGGCCGGCGTGTCGACGGAGAAGACCATGAGCACCTTGCCTCCCTCTTTCGTCCGCGACACGGCCATGTTCGCGATGTTGACCCCCGCCTCGCCGCAGAGCGTGCCCACGCGCCCGATCACACCGGGCATGTCGTCGTAGACGAGGAAGATCATGTGCTGGGCCAGCTCGATGTCGATCCCGTAGCCCAGCGCACCGGCGAGGAACAGCCGGCCCTCGGGTCCGATCGTCGTCCCCGAGACGGTGACCTCGTCACCGTCCGTCCCGACGAGCACCTCGACCACGTTCGTGTAGTCGCGCGAGCCGCGGAAGCGCTGCTCGGACACGGCAATGCCCCGCTCGGCGGCGATCAGCGGAGCGTTGACGACGTTGACCACGTGGTCCGAGCGGCCCTCGAAGGCGCCGTTCAGCGCGGCGACGGTCAGCAGCCGCGTGTCGTAGTCCGACAGAGGCCCGTGCGCCGCGACGACGATGCGATCGGGGCGCCCGTCGGTCAGCTCGACGGACAGGCGCCCGAGCCGTCCCGCGAGCGGGATGAACGGGCCGAGCACCTCGAGGTCGGCTTGGTCGACGACGGGGATGTTGACGGCCGTCGTGACGATGCCGCCTTCGAGCGCGGCTACCACCTGCTCTGCCGCGATCACGCCGGCGCGGTCCTGGGCCTCGTCGGTCGAGGCCGCGAGGTGGGGCGTGACGACGACCTCGTCCAGGTCCAGCAGAGGGCCTGAGTACGGCTCGGTCGAGAAGACGTCGAGCGCCGCACCGGCGAGTTTTCCCGACCGGATCGCCTCGATGAGGGCGTCCTCGTCGACGAGCGCTCCGCGAGCCGCGTTGACGAGCCTGGCCCCGTCGCGCATCTTCGCGATCGTGTCGCGCCCGATCAGCCCGCGCGTCTGCTCGGTGAGGGGAGAGTGCAGCGTCACGATGTCCGCCCCGGCGAGGAGCTCGTCGAGCGTCGCGGCCCGCTCCACGCCGAGGTCACGGAAGCGATCGTCGCCGACGAGCGGGTCGTAGCCGCTGACGCGCATGCCGAGGCCGGCCGCTCGCCTCGCGACCTGCTGGCCGATGCGGCCGAAGCCGATGATGCCGAGCGTCTTCCCGTCGAGCTCGATGCCGCTCCAGCGCGCCCGCTCCCAGCGCCCCTCCTTCAGCGCGGCATGCGCCTGCGGGATGTTTCGCGCCAGCGCCACGAGCAGCCCGATCGTCTGCTCGGCCGCCGAGGTGACGGTCGACTCCGGAGCGTTCGCGACGACGATCCCGCGGCGGGTGGCTGCGTCGACGTCCACGTTGTCGATGCCGACGCCCGCGCGCGCGATCACCTTGAGCCGCTCCGCGCGGGCGAGCACATCGGCGGTGAGCCGCGTCGCCGAACGAACCACGATGGCGTCGTACCGATCGACGATTTCGGCGAGCGGCGTCTCCTCGTCCACGTCGACGTCGAAGTGGCTGCGCAGCAGCTCGAGGCCGGGTGCAGCGATCGGCTCACGGACGAGAACCCGCATCGTCGTCATACGGCCGCTGCCGCACCGTACGCGGCGCGGGCGGCGGAGGCGGCGGCTCCGGGCTCCACTGCCACACCGGCGGCGGCGAGCTCGCCCTCGATGGCTGCGAGCGCGGTTGCGATCTCGTCGATGCCGACGTAGCCGATGTGGCCGATGCGGAACAGCCGCGGCACGAGCTCCCCGTGACCGCCGGCAATGGTGATGCCGTGCCGGTCGCGAAGCGCCAGCCGCAAGGCGACGGCGTCGACGCCGTCCGGCGTCAGCGCCGCCGTGAGGACGGCCGCCCGATCGTCGTCGGGCGAGTACAGCTCGAGCCCCAATGCTCTCACGCCCGCGCGGCACGAGCGGCCGAGGGCGATGTGCCGGGCGAAGGCCGTCTCCAGCCCGTCCTCGAGGAGCAGCCGGAGGGCCTCGGCAAGGGCGACGACCGTCGACGTGGCCGGGGTGAACGGGGTCGAGCCCTTCTCCTGCGCCTTCCGCATCTTCTGCCAGTCCCAGTAGAAGCGGGGCAGCGTCGCGGCTTCCGATCTCACCCAGGCCCGCTCCGACACCGCGACGAAGGAGAGTCCCGGTGGTGTCATGAGCGCCTTCTGCGAGCCGGTGACCACCACGTCGGCACCCCACGCGTCGGTCTCGAGCGGAACGGCACCGAGGCTGGAGATGGCATCGACGATCGTGAGCGCCCCGGCCTCCCGGCTCACCTCCAGCAGCACCTCGAGGTCGGCGACGACGCCGGTCGAGGTCTCGGAGTGGACGAGCACGCAGGCACCGGCGCCGCACTGTGCGAGCGCGGCGGCCACGTCGGCCGGGCGCGGCGTCTCGCCCCACGGATAGTCGAGCGGTACGACGTCGAGCCCGAAGGCGCGGCCGAGCTGCTGCCAGCGCGTTCCGAACTCGCCGCAGGAGACGACCAGCACGCGCTCGTCCGCTGAGAAGACGTTGACGAATGCAGACTCGAAGGCCCCGGTACCCGAGGAGGTGAAGAGGAGGACGTCACCCGACGTCCGGAACACCTCTCGGAGCCGCTGCAGGACGACCTCGAACACGGCTGTGAAGTCCGGCGAGCGATGATGCACGACCGGCTCGGCGATGGCCCGGAGCACCTCCGGCGGCACCGGCGTGGGCCCGGGCGTCAGGAGGAGGCGCTTCTGCTTCACTGCCCTGAGCCTACCCGTCCGGCGCCGGGGCCACTTCCGGCCCTACGAGCGGTGCGTGGCGAAGGTGATCGCCTGCTGGAAGGTCGGCTTGTTGGAGCCGCGCATCGTCTGCGCGAGGATCCCGGGCGCGAAGTGGATGCGCTCTCCGGTGGCCTCGGCCCGCCACTGCGAGGCGTCCGCTCCCTGCGCCTGCTCGAGCTTCGCGGCGGCCGCATCGAGAGCGGCCCAGAGCGATGCCGCGCACGCGGCCGCGTTGCCGGCGCCGCAGAACCTCGTCCCGTACGCGCCACGGACCGGCCGGCCGAGCAGCGAGCGCAGATCCTTGTCGACGTACGACCACCAGCCCGCGTAGTAGCTGTCGCCCGTCGGGTTCGGCGGCTGGTCGCGCGGGAGGAAGGCGGCGAGCTGGTCGAGGAGGCCGCCGGGGCCGCGTCCGAGCACGGGTGCGAGCACGGCGTCCGCGATGCCGTTCCAGGCCGCGTCGAGCACTGCGGCACCGGCCGCGTCCACCTTCCCGTCGAGGTCGTCGTCGATCCTGCTCCCACTGGTGGCGAGCCATGCGTCGAGCTGCGCAGCCGCAGCCGCCGCGCGCGGCGTCGGCGCGGTGCCACGCGCGAGCGCGGTGCGGATGATCGGCCACACGCGCACGAGGCGGAGGTCCTGCGTGGAGGCGCCGCTCATGGCGGCCACGACGCTGCCGAGGGTGTGCTTCTGCTGCCGCTGGATCCCCGCCCAGAGAAGATCGACACGCTGGACGGAGCCCCATGTCCATTCGCTGTCGGAACCGGCGTAGCCCCGGGCGGGCTTGTTGTTCCAGTTCAGGATCACGCCGCTTCTCGGGTTGATCACCTGGGCGTGTGCCGACGCGGGCGCGAAGCCGGCCCACTCGTACTGCCCGGTGCCTTTCGTAGGAAGTCCCGGGTCGACGGTCGACGGCCTTAGCGGCAGGCGGCCGGCGGTGAACTGCGCGATGTCGCGGTTGTCGGCGTAGAGCCAGTTGAAGGTCAGCTCCTCCTGTGCCGCGCTCTTCAGGAACTCCTTCGCCGAGTGCACGACGTTGAGGTTGAGATCGAAGAAGAACAGCGTCGAGAGCAGCTCACGGCCGCGAGTCGACCGCTTGCGGCTGATCGCGACCCGCTTTCCCTCCACCGTCGCGTAGCCGACCACCGGGCCGTGGATCGTCTCGCGAAAGACGAGGGGCTCGTCCGGCTGACCGGGGAGGCCCTTGATCACGCCCGCGTCGAAGGTCGTCATGTCGCGACAGTCGCCGCGGAAGAGGTACCTCGTGTCGCTGCCGCCGCAGAGCGTCTCCACGTACTCGTCGATCAGGTCCGAGCCGGCTGAGGTAGCGCTCCACGCGTAGTCGCCGCCACGACCGACCAGAACGGAGAACGAGACGCCCGGGAACGAGGCGCCGCGCGCCCTGTAGCCGCCGCCCTCCAGGTCGAGCTCCATGAGGATGCCCGGGTAGTAGTGCCCCACCTGCGGCCCCGCCACGAAGAGCGGCTTGCCGGTTGCGGATCTCCTCGCGCCGACGAGCAGCGCGTTCGACATGGGGAGCTGCGTCGTGGTCGCGTCGCGCCGGCCTGCCGGCTCGAAGCTCCCGGGGTCGACGACGACGTTGCCCACCTCGCTCGTGGGACGCCCGCCGTATGGAAACGAGCCCTCGGCGGCGACGCGTGCCTCGGGGTCGTCGCGCTGGCGGAGGTCTTCCCACACCTGACGTCCCGTCTCCGCGCCGAGCCGCCCTTGGAGCCGCGCCAGGAACTGCGAGCGGCGCACCTCGTCCCCGCCGCCGGCCCCGAAGACCGCCCCCATCAACCCGGCCACAGCCACGACATCGTTCCGTGTCCACTTGGGCAAGGGCAGGCCGGCCTTCGCGTACTGCGCATTGATCCCCGCCACGAAGGCGTCGATCAGCTTGAGCGCCCGCTTCCCTCTGGCACCCTGCGCCACGAGCAACGGATACTGGCGTGCGAGGAACGCCTCGGTCTGCGCGCTCGGCACGAACGCACGCCCCGATAGCGCCAGTTCGAAGGCGTCGATGCCCGGGGTGTCGAGGGCGGCAATGCGCCCGGGCCCGCGGAGGAGCTCGATGATCAGCTGGCGGTCGGCGGCGGTGGCCCACCCGGCGCCGAAAGCGACGTCGGCCTGCGTCAGGCCCTTGACGTGCGGCACGCCCCAGCGGTCGCGGCTGATCGAGACGCCGCGGCGCGGCCGCTCGACCCCGACCGCCTTCTCCGAGCCGAGGCCCAGCGTCTCCCGCTTGAAGAACCGCTTCAGGTCCGTGTCCGTGACGCGGTCGCGCATCCGAGTGAGGCCCTCGTAGAGGCGGATCTGGTCGGTCGAGTTCTTGGTGAACGCGACCCCGCCCGCCTCGCCCGGCGGCAGCACGTTCCACGCCTGCGCAGCATGGTCGCGCGGGCTGCTCGCCGCGCCCGCCCCGGCGACGGCCGCGACGGCGGAGACGGCACCAACTGCGAGCGCCAGCACGACACGCCGAGCCTCCACCGGACCTCCTCTGGACGGGACGTGACCGCAGAAGAGTACGCGCCCGATGGGCCTGCCGCGATGGTCGCTCTCGACGCTCCCATCTGGACGAACCGGCGCACGATAGGGCACGCCCACGGGCTCGGAGCGTGTTTCCCTTCGGCGCGGACGGCGCCGAAGGAAAACACGTCCGTCTAGGCTCAACCCGCCATGGACGCGCTGCTCGCCTTCGCCGCCGCACTCGTGTCGCTACGGCTGGCCGCAGAGCTGGTGCGGCGCCACCGGCGCACCCGCGCTCGTGAGCTCGCCTGGTGGGGAGCGTCGCTCGCCGCGTTCGCTCTCGCGTCGTCGGCGCTGGCCTGGGGCGCAGCCGACGGGTGGGATGACCGCACCTTTCGCCTCTACTACCTGGCGGGCGGGCTGCTCACCGCCGCGTTGCTCGGTGCCGGCTCGCTGATCCGGATCCGGTGGACGTGGGTCGCGCCCGTGGCTCTCGTCTATGTCGGCCTGGCGATCGGTGTGGCGATCGCCCAACCGCTGACGGCGCCGGTCGTGGGCTCTTCGATCCCAGCCGCCCAGGACCACCTCGACTTCTTCCCGCTGCGCCTGCTCGCGATCGTGGGGAACACGATCGGCACGCTGGCCGCCGCGGGCGTTGCGATTGCGACGTTTCGTCGCCGACCGCTGGGCAACGGCCTCCTGCTCGCCGGTATCGCCGTGGCCGCGCTCGGAAGCGCCCTCGCCGGTCTCGGCGCCGCCGAGTCGGCGCTCTCGCTCGCGGCCGCGTCGGCGCTGCTCTACGCCGGTTTCGTCGTCACGCGCTAGACGACTCAAGCCGCGGGCTCGATCTGAAGGTGCCCCTGCACTTGCGGCCGCGAAGCGGACGCCTTCAGGGATCTTCGCGCGGGCCGGGATCCGCTCCTGCGGTTCCCGGCCCTGCGCAGCAGGTCAGTCCCGCATCTCGGCCGGCGGCTCTCGCTTCCGCCGCCGCTTGCCGCGCCACCATGCGAGGCCGAAGACCCCGGCGATCACCGCGATCACACCCAGCTCGACGCCGACGCCGGCCGCGCTCGTGTGGTGCGCAATCAGTTGCGGGAGAGGATCCACAGGCCGCCTACGGTGTAGAGCACCATCAGCCCGAGCATCGCGTACTGCGACCGCAGCGCGTCACGGCGGCCCGGGAAGACGTCCACGGCACGGTCGTGCGCGACGGCGAGGGCCGCCACGTGACCGGCCACGAGCGCGGTCGCCTGCACGTACCAGATGGTGTTCGGCGAGATGACAGACAGATTCGGTACGACGTCCGCGGTGCCGAGGAGATCCCAGCCGCGCCCGAACGGGTCGGAGAGCAACGGGACGACGAACTGGCCCTGGGTGAGGAAGAGCGAGAAGTAGTGAGCCAGCTCGTAGACGAAGGCGATCGGGACCAACGACAGCAGGAACTCGGGCTGCAGCGGGCGCGGCGCGTTCACGAGCCAGCCGGCGACCTCACAGGCCGCACCGAACGCGAGCGCGACGACCACGACCGCGGAGAGCAGCCCCCACACCGCGAGCCCTGTCCCGACCAGCTCGGCGGTGCCCGGGTTGTGGACGATGTACGGCCCTTCTGCGCGGGCGAGCAGGTCCTGCCAGGTGGCGGTGCGGCTGAAGCCGTCGAAGGCGACCGAGCCGAGCATGACCGCGACGAAGGCGAGTGATCCCGGTACGCGCTCGGCCCCGGCGAGCCCGGTCAGCGGCCAGCGCAGCCGGATCCGCCCATCGCGGGCGTAGAGCGGCGCCGTCCGAGCCAGGTAGCCGAACATGATGGCGAACCCCTCGCCGCCCTCCGTCCAGGTGGGACGCCCGAAGGCGATCATGCCGAACAGCGTGACGTACGTGTAGATCGCGATTGCAAAGGCGAGCGCCCGCGGAGAGGCCGGGTCCGAGTAGGCAAGCTCGAGCGCGGCGAACGCGAACAGCGCCACGGCGCCGGGCCAGCGCCCGAGCCGCGCGGGGTAGACGGCGAGTGGGCGCGCTTCGTGCCCCGTGCCTTCCCACACCCACACGAACCCGTCTGCGAGCGCGCGCCACGGGCTCAGCGCCCGCCAGACGTTCCCGAACACGACGCTCAGCGCCGGGACGCCCAGCCAGAAGATCACGTACACCCACGTCGGCGCGAGGTTGGCGATCGGGTCCGTGGTCCCGACCAGAGCCGACGACCAGACGAGCAGGAAGAGGAGCGCGGAGACGATCTGTACGGCGATGCGCAACGGTCCGAGGACGAACCGCGACACTCCCTCGCCGAGCCCGCGCCCAAGGGCATGCCGTCCCAGCACGGGTCGCTGCCAGAGCAGGCCGAGCGCGAGGAAGGAGATCACGAGCACCACGGCGGCGCCCCAGTAGAAGAGCCAGGGCGGGACGGGCAGATCGCGAACGCCGCCAATGCCGTGGGCGACGACGTTCAGGGCCGCACCTCGAACAGCTCTTGCATCTCTTCTATCGTGCTCTACCCTCCGAGCTTCGCCCGCACGAGCTCGTTGACGGCGCGCGGGTCGGCCTGGCCCTTCGTCTCCTTCATCACCCGGCCGACGAAGAACCCGAGCAGGCCCTCCTTGCCTCCGCGGTAGGCCTCGACCTGGTCGGGGCTCGCGGCGATGACGGCGTCGACGATCGGCTCGAGCGCGCCGGTGTCCGAGACGACCTCCTGCGCGAGGTAGGGGTCGACCGAGAACCCGGGTGCGCCGAGGTTCGCGATCGCCTCATCGAGCGCCGCGCGCGGAATCCGCTCGCGCGCGGCGACCAGCTGTGCCAGCGCCGCGGCCGGCACGGCGGCCGGGTCGATCCCCGCTGCCACGACGTTGTTGGCGATGAGATTGGCGGCGGGCACGGGGTCGGCGCCGGCACCGACAGTCGCCTCCCAGAGGCCGTCGAGCCCACCGGTGACCAGCACGAGCGCCCGCTCGTGGTCGAGCCGCTCGCCGATGCGGCGGATCCGCTCGGCCGGGAGCACGGGCAGCTCGCTCCGCAGGCTCTCGACGAGCTCGGTGGACGGCTCGACCGGTACCAGGTCCGGCTCCGGGAAGTAGCGGTAGTCGTCCGCCTCCTCCTTGGCCCGCCTGGAGGTGAGCGCTCCGGAGCCGGCGTCGAAGTCGTAGGTCGCCTGCACGACGTCGTCGCCCGACTCCCAGACGGCGATCTGCCGCGCGACCTCGGCCTCGATACCGCGGGCGACGAACGTGAAGGAGTTCATGTTCTTGATCTCGCAGCGGGTACGCAGCTCGTTCGAGCCCGCCGGGCGGACCGAGACGTTCGCGTCGACGCGGAGCGTCCCCTTTTCCATCTCGGCGTCGGAGATGCCGAGCTCGACGATCGTCTGGCGCAGCAACTGCAGGAACCGCTTCGCCTCCTCCGACGAGTGGATATCGGGCGCCGTCACGATCTCGACGAGCGGCGTACCGCCGCGGTTGTAGTCGACGAGCGTGTAGTCCGCCCCACCGATGCGGCCGCTGCGACCGCCGACGTGGACGTTCTTCGCCGCGTCCTCCTCCAGGTGCGCGCGCACGATACCCACAGCATGATCACCCTCTGGCAATGGAACTAGCACCATGCCATTTACGCAAGATGGTAGATCGTACTGGGAAATCTGATATCCCTTGGGCAGGTCGGGGTAGAAGTAGTTCTTGCGCGCGAACACGGCCCGGGAGGGGATCTCGCAGCCGAGCGCGAGGCCGAGCTTGATCGTCCATGCGATTGCCGCGCGGTTCGGGACGGGCAGGGCGCCCGGGAAGCCGAGACAGACGGGGCACGTCTGCGTGTTCTCGCCGGCGCCGAATCCGACCGCACAGCGGCAGAACATCTTCGTCCGGGTCTTGAGCTGCACGTGGATCTCGAGGCCGATGACGGGCTCCCAGATCACCGCAGCCGCTCCGGCACCGGGTCGAAGCCGATCGCACGCTCGAGCGCGTGGCCGGCGTCGAACAGGGTGTTCTCGCCGAACTGCCGGCCGATCAACTGGAGGCCGATCGGAAGGCCGTCCGAGAGCCCGCAGGGGACGTTGAGCCCGGGGAGCCCGGCGAGACACGAGGGGATCGTGAGCAGGTCGCAGGCGTACATGGCGAGCGGGTCGGCGGCGCGATCGCCGATCGGGAAGGCCACCGTCGGAGACGTCGGGGTGGCGATCACGTCGAAGCGCTCGAGCGCGTCCCGATGCTCGCGGACGAGCAGCGTGCGGACCTTTTGCGCCTGGCCGTAGTAGGCGTCGAAGTAGCCGGCCGAGAGCGCGTACGTGCCGATCATGATGCGGCGCTTCGGCTCGTCGCCGAACCCCTCGTCGCGCGTGCGCTCGACCATCCCGCGATAGCCGGCGCCGTCCGCGCGCGGGCCGTAACGGACGCCGTCGTAGCGGGCCAGGTTGGACGACGCCTCCGCCGGCGCGATCAGGTAGTAGCACGGCATCCCGTAGTCGAACGAGAGCGGCAGGTCGCACTCGCCCACGTCGGCCCCGAGCTCCCGGGCAAGCTCGAGCGTGTGCTCGAAGGAGGCCCGAACGCCCGCTTCGATGGCGTCGAGGCCGGCGACCTGACGCGGGACGCCGATGCGGAGCCCCTGAAGATCCTCACGCTGCGGCAGGCGAATCGGCTCGGGATGATCGACGGTGGTCGAGTCGGCCGGGTCGCGACCCGCAATGATCGACAGCAGCAGCGCGACGTCACGCACGGTCTTCGCGACGGGCCCGACCTGATCGAGGCTCGACGCGAAGGCGACGACGCCGTAGCGCGAGACGGTGCCGTACGTGGGCCGCAACCCGACGTTGCCGCAGAGCGCCGAGGGCTGCTTGATCGAGCCACCGGTGTCCGACCCGAGCCCCCACGGAGCGAGGCCGCCGGAGACGGCAGCTGCGGTGCCACCGCCCGAGCCGCCGGGCACCCGCGACAGATCCCAGGGGTTACGGGAGGGGCCGAAGGCAGAGTTCTCGGTCGACGAGCCCATCGCGAACTCGTCGGTGTTCGTCTTGCCGATCACCGGGAGCCCGGCGGCCTTGCAGCGGGCGGCGACGGTGGCGTCGAACACGGGGACGTAGCCACGCAGGATGCGCGAGCCTGCGGTCGTCTCGATCCCCCGCGTGGAGATGACGTCCTTGACGGCGATCGGCACCCCCGTGCCGACGCACTCCTCGACGGTGCAGAGGTAGGCGTGGAGCTCGTCGCCGCGGGCTTCGATGGCAGCGAGATACGCCGCGTGCAACTCGGGCGCCGACAGCTCCTTCCGCTCGAGCAGGCCGGCTGCCTCCTCGGCTGTGAGCCGCAGCGTGTCGATCATCGCGGCCTTCCCGGTCCGGGGTCGTGCCGGGTGTGCGTCATCACGTCGTCACCCTCAAGCGTCGTGCCATCAGACGGTGGGCGGGACGCGGAACAGGTCTCCCTCGCGCGCCGGAGCATTGGCGAGGGCCTCCTCCACGGTGAGGGAGGCGTGCGGCTCGTCCTCGGCCCAGACGTTGACCAGGTCGAGCGGATGCGAGGTCGGCGGCACGTCGGCGAGATCGAGCTCCGACACCTTCGAGACGGCCTCGAGGATCGCCCCCAGCTCGCGCGTGAGCCGTTCCACCTCGTCGTCGCCGAGGTCGAGCCGTGCCAGCCCGGCGACGTGGAGCACCTGCTCTTTCGTGATCGGCATCGCCTGAAGATCCAAGCAGAAACGCGGCGGGCCTCCCGTGGGAGGCCCGCCGAGAAGTCGGTCGCCGCGGTGCTACGCCGTGGCGACGACGTTCGCGGCCTGGGCACCCTTGGGGCCCTGGACGACCTCGAACTCCACCTTCTGACCCTCCATCAGGGTCTTGTAGCCGTCCCCGGCAATCGCGGAGAAGTGGACGAACACGTCCTCGCCGCCCTCGCGGGCGATGAAGCCGTAGCCCTTCTCGTTCGAAAACCACTTGACGGTGCCAATCTCCGGCACGAACGTCCTCCTTCAAACAACGAGCGCCGGCCCGGTCGAGCCGACGCGACTCACACGAGCGCCGGAACGGTACCGGTCAGGCGCCCGGGAACGCAAGCAGTCCGCGTCGGAGGCGTGCCGCGCGAACCGCCGACCGGAGCAGCATGGCGATCGTCATCGGCCCGGTGCCGCCTGGCATCGGGGTGAGAAACCCCGCCACCTCCGCCACGGCAGGGTCGACATCGCCTCTGATGCCGTCGTCCGTGCGGGTCAGCCCGACGTCGAGCACCGCTGCGCCGGGCTTGACCATGGCCGGCATGACGATCCCCGGGCGTCCGACGGCCGCCACGACGATGTCGGCGCGACACACGTGAGCAGCGAGATCGGCCGTGCGGGAGTGACAGACCGTGACGGTCGCGTTCGCGTGCATGAGGAGCATCGCCATGGGACGGCCGACGATCTCGCTGCGTCCGATGACGACCGCCTCCCGGCCCGACGGGTCGACGCCGTAGGCGGAGAGCAGTTCCATGCAGCCCGCCGGGGTGGCGGGTATGTGGATCGGAGTGCCGAGGTAGAGGTGACCCGCGTTGACGGGATGGAATCCGTCGACGTCCTTGGCCGGCTCGACGGCATACGTGACCCGCGTCTCGCTCATGTGCGCGGGGAGTGGGAGCTGCACGAGGATGCCGTCGATGCTGTCGTCGGTGTTGAGCTCGTCGATTCTCGCAAGCACCTCGGCCTCGGAGGTGGTCTCGGGGAGACGCACGTCGAACGCGTGCAGCCCCGCTTCCGTCGCGGCCTTGTGCTTGGCGTTGATGTAGACGTGGGAGGCCGGATCGTCTCCGACGAGCACGGTCGCCAGCCCGACCGAGCCCAGCTCGGCGATCTCGCCCGCCACGTCTGCGCGGATGCGAGCGGCCAGCGCCTTCCCGTCCATCATCGTCGCCGCCACGTCGCGCGACTCTAGTGCCTCTCGCACTGCCGGCGCGCACGGAAGCTGCAGGGACGGTGCGCTCAAGGCGCGGCGCCACCATGCCGATGACTCCCGGGACCGATATTCGCCCGACCGAACACACACGACCGCCATGGTGCTCGTAAAGATCGCGATCGTCTTTGCCGCTATCGCCGGTCTCCTCGCCGCGGCGCAGAGCCAGCAGTGGTTCGAGCGCTCCGGGCTGCTGTCCCGCTGCACGGAGGTTGCCGCGCCCTACGGGAACAAGTTGCCAGGCGGCCAGTGGTGGTCGTGCACCGACGGGGCTGCGAGCGGGTACAAGAGCCTGGTGCGCGACAGCTGCGACAGCAAGGGCTTCTACGGCAGGACCCAGCTCTGGTACTGCCCGGCGCCCATCTCGCAGCCGTAGGACAGACACCCGCGCGAGCACGCCCCGTTTCGTCCCCAAGCTCATTCGGGTGTCGACCAACGGGTCATTTCGCACCCGCGGGTGTGCGCCGGAGTCCCCTCTTGTCGCTTCCCGAGGGCGCGGCTATAGCTTGTCTAGGTGGCACTCGACACGAGCCTTGACGAGTCCGGCATGAGCACCCCTCCGCGGGCGCTCGGAACGAGCCCTGCGCGGTTCGCCTGGGTCGATCAGATGAAGGCAATTGCGCTTGCGTGGATCGTGCTCAACCACATCGTCGAGCACCTCTTCGGATCACCGCGGATCGCCAATCCGAGCGACGCGTGGGGGTCACTGTCGGCCCGCTGGCATCAGCTCGAGCCGCTCTCGGGGCACGGCCTCGCCGACATCCCGCTGAATGCGCTGCGCTGGACGGGCTGGTCCGGCGACCAAGGCGTGCAGTTGTTTCTCATCGCCAGCGGGTTCGGGCTGACGTGGGGCGTGATCGCGCGGTTCGGTGAACGGCCGGTGCCGCTGGGCTGGTTCTACCGTCGTCGCATGGCGCGGCTCTATCCGCTCTGGATCGGCGTCAACCTGCTCTTCATCCTGGCGTGGGTTCTGACCAGCCGGGGTCTCGCCCTGAACGAGCCACGCACCTTCCTCGGCTTGGCCGGTATCCGCGTGACGCCGTCACAGCTCTACTACTTCGCCCCGGCGTGGTGGTTCATCGGGCTCCTGATTCAGCTCTACCTCGTCTTTCCGCTGCTCTGGCGCTTGCTGCGCGCCCGTGGCCCGCTCTGGCTGCTCGCCGTGAGCATCGTCGTGTGTTGCTCGGCGAGAGCGGCCGGGTTGCTGCTGTTCGACGGCTACATCGATGCCTGGTCTCGTGGCGCGATCTTCGTGACCAGGCTCCCCGAGTTCGTACTCGGCATCAGCGTCGCAGTCTGGATGAGCAGGGACAGCGAGCGCGTGACCAGCATCCTGACCGCGCGGCGCACCCTCCTTGCCGCCGTCGGGGTGTACGTGCTCGGGACGCTGCTCTCGCTGACCTTGCTCGGCATGGCGATCGCGCCGTTGCTGCTGGGCAGCGCGGCGTTCGTGCTGCTCTTCGCAGCGCTCCACCGGCTCGGCAGAAGGGCGGGGCGCGCGGCGCGGGCGACCAGCTGGACGGGAAGGCATTCCTACTCGCTCTACCTGGTGCACCACCCACTCGTCCTCGCGCTCGTCCCGGCCGGCCTGGCGGCGGGCCTGGTGCGCAGCGCCGGCGGCGCGATCGCCGCGATCGCTCTCACCCTGGCCGCCGGGATCGCGTTGGAGCGATTCGTCGACTGGCCGCTCGCACGTGCCGGCCGGAAAAGACGCGAGATCGGCACGCGTCGCGTCGCTCTCGGCGTCGGTGCCGTCTGCCTCTTCCTCGCTATCGGCCTGATCGCCGCGGACCGCGCCGTGTGGTGGAGCGACCGGCAAGAAACGCTCGGCTGGGGCGAACGACCGTCGCTGATGCCAGACCCTGCCTTCGGCTGGAAGCTCGTGCCGTCCAGGAATACCGACCTACGCTGGCAGAGCTACGACTATCGCGTGGACGCCAACGCCCTGGGTTTCCCTGGCCCCCTCTACCCTGTCGCGAAGCCGGACGGGGTGCTGCGCGTGATGACGACCGGCGACGCTTTCACGAGCGCGGAAGGGGTCGACACGAACACGGCCTGGCCGCGCCTGCTTCAACGAGACCTCGCGTCACGGCTCGGCGCCGGCGGCGCGCAGGTCATGAACTTCGGCATCACGGGATACGGGCCACGACAGGAAGCCGCTGTCATCGAGCGCTACGCACCCATCTACAAGCCGGACGTGATCATCGTGGAGACGTTCGTGAACGACTACGACGACGTCCTCGACAGCAACGCGGACGTACGCTCCTCGATCGGTTTCTCCCTCGCAAAGCAGGACAGCCCGGCCGCAATCCTCGGTCTCGCACAGTTGCGTGCCTACCTTCGCCACAAGGTCGCAGCACCGCTCAAGTCGGCACTGCTCGGACGGCCCGAGGATCTCGGCCTCACCTTCGGAAACTTCAGAGCCTTCGAGCGCGACACGCCCGAACTCGGCAAGGCGCGCCGACTCGTCCGGCAGGACCTGGCGAGAATCGCCGCGACCGCACGCTCCGTCGGCGCACGCATGATCGTCGTCATGGTGCCCGCCTCCATCCAGGTCTGCACGCCCGGCCAGCTGCCGTACTGGCCCGGTCACATCGACTTCCGCAACGGGCCCGAATTCGACGTCGACAGGCCCCAGAGAATGACCAGGGCGATCGCGTCCGACCTTGGCGTGCCCTACATCGACCTGCGCCCCACGCTGAGCCGCACCGGCACCTGTCTCTACCAGCCCGAGAACATGCACTGGAGGCAGGCCGGGCACGCCGTCGTGGCCTCGCGCATCGCCAACCTGCTCTCGAGCTCCAGCACCAGCGGGAGCAACTAGAGGCACACCTAGGATGCGGCGGCACGCCTCCGCATCGCCGTTCCTGTCAGCGTCTCCCGTACGACCCGCTCGGCCACGAGCGCGGTGACGTCGGCCGACGCAACCGCTGTGGGGATCACCTCGACGACGTCCATGCCGACGAGGTCGAGCGCGGCGGCGAGCGTGCGCACCGCCCACAGCAGCTCGCCGGAGGTCATCCCGCCCGGCTCCGGCGTCCCGGTGCCGGGGGCAAACGCCGGATCGAGCACGTCGACGTCCACGGTGAGGAAGGCCGGACCCGATCCGACGACACGAATCGTGTCCTCGACCACGGCGCGGATGCCCCGGTCGCGCACGTCGTGCATGAAGAAGCTGCTGATGCCGTGCTCCGCCTGCCAGGAGAACTCCTTGTCCCCAGGCCAGTAGCCGCGCAGACCGATCTGCACGTACCGGCGCGGATCGACGTGCCCGGCTCGCACAAGCCGGTACATCGGCGTCCCGTGCGACACCTCGACTCCGAACACCTCGTCCCCGGTGTCGGTGTGGGCGTCGAAGTGGACGAGCGCGACCGGGCCGTGCACCGAGCCGACGCCCTTGACGTCGGCCTCGACGATCGAATGGTCGCCGCCCAGCACGATCGGGATGACGCCTGCCCCGGCGACCTGTGCCACGAGCGCCTCGATTGCGGCACGCGACCTGGCGGGGTCCGCCGGAACCACCGGCGCGTCGCCGTAGTCGACGACACGAAGCTCTTCCGACCAGTCGACGTTCACCTCCAGATGCGGCCCGGGAGGATAGCCCGCTGCGCGGATCGCCCGTGGTCCGAAGCGCGCTCCCGGACGGTCGGAGACGAGGTCGTCCATCGGCGCCCCGAGCACCGCGTCATCGACGCCCGCGAGGTCTGCCGGATCCTCGGTGAACGGCAGCCCCGCGTAGGTCAGCAACCCTGCGTAATCGGGCTTGTCCGGCAGGCCGAGCGCGCGCCAACGTGCGAGGGGGTCGATCACGACAGCGCGTCCTCGACGCGGCGGCGGACGAGCGCAACGCTCGTCCCGGCGAGCTCTTCGCCGAGCACTGCCGCCCCGAGCGCGTTCGCCTCGACGACGATGCGCTCACGCTCCGTCTCGAGCGTACCTCTGGCAACGAAGAGCGCCGCCCGCGCTCGCGCTCCCCAGTCGTCGATCTCCTCGAGCGATGTCCCGGGCAGGCTCGCGCCGACATCCGCAACCCTGGCTGCCTCGCGCAGCCCCGCCGCGATGCCCCGCGCCTCGATCGCGAGGCCTTCCGCCTCGGCCTGCAGCGCCTGCTCGAGGTCGCGCAGCTCGACGTGCCTCGCCGTGAGCCGGTCGACGCGCCGCTCCGCGTCGGCGAGCGCCTCGCGCGCGTCCTGCAGCGCGCGCTGCGCCCGAGCGTGATCCTCGGCGCTCGACCGGCGGCTGCTCTCGACCTGCTGGAGCCGCTGCTCCGCCTCGGCCAGTTCGCCGCGGGCCTCCTCCGCGGCCGTGCGCCCCTCACCCTGCGCTCGCACAACCGTGTCGAGCTCGCCGGGGAGCGCGTCGAGCCGCTCGCCGATCGCGCCCGCCCGGGCGCGTACGGCGCTCACACGTGTCGCGAGCCCGGAGACGACGGCGATCTGCGACGCCACGACCTCGTCCCGCTGCTCCAACTGCGCCGCGAGCGCCCGCAGCGAGTCGGCCCGGCGGTCGGTGTCGCCCACCCAGCGATCATCGCAGACGGTCGAACTGCATCGGGCGATTCCGGCGAAGAATCGCCCCTGGCCCCGAGCCGTCCCTCTCGCCAACGTCTTCGAGCGTGTGAAACTATGCTTAACACCGACGCGAACCGAGAGGACGGATCTCCGTGGCGACACCTACCTTTGGCATCTTCGATCACATCGAGGACATTCCGGGCACGCCGACGCCGCCAGCTGTTCAAGGATCGGATCGATCTGATCAAGCTGGCCGACGAGGCGGGGTTCGCGGGCTTCCACCTCGCCGAGCATCACGGCTCCGACCTGTGCATGGCGCCCAACCAGGAAGTGTTCATCGCCGCCGCCTCCCAGGTCACCACGAAGATCCGACTCGGCCCGATGGTGAAGCTGCTGCCACTGCACCACCCGGTGCGGATCATCGAGGACATGTGCGTGGTCGACCAGCTCACCGGCGGCCGCCTCGACTTCGGCGTCGGTCGCGGGGTGGCGCCGATCGAGCACTACTGGTTCGGCAGCACCTGGCCGGAGTCGAAGGAGCGATTCACGGATGTGCTCGGGATCATCTCCGACGCGTTCGCGAACGGTGAGATCTCGAGCGCGAACAGCGAGTACTACGACTTCCCGACCATCCCGCTGGCGACGAAGCCGATCCAGGAGCCGATCCCGTTCTGGTACCCCGGCAACCCTGTCACGGCGGGTCGCCACGGCATGAACCTGATGTGGCCCGGCCCGATCGACCAGGCCTCCTACGACCTGTACGTCGAGACCTGGCACACGCACAAGGGCGACACGATCCGGCTGGACGGGCCGAACTCCGAGCCACGCGTCGGCTGCACGATGCTGCTCGCGATCGCGCCGACCGAGCAGGAGGCGCTCGACATCGCGCGGCGCGGCATGGACGGTCTGCTGCGGCGCGCCCACAACGTCCACAAGCACGACCATCTCGTGCTGCCCGAGGACGAATGCGACGCGGCACTCGGCCCCTTGCGCAACATCATGGCCCACATCGAGGACGCCATCAACGCCGGCGCCGGCACCGTCGACCAGATCGCCGAGCGCTTCGCCGGCATCCTCGAGCCCGGGCTCACCGACTACATCGTGCTGCAGCTGCCGACGGGCGACATGACCCTCGAAGAGGCCCGGCGCACGATGGATCTGTTCATCACCGAGGTCAAGCCGCAGCTCGAGAAAGCGTCACTCGCCGCCTAGCTCGCAAGCGATCTTGCGCCCATCGGAGCCCCGTCATAGGCTCGGCAAACCCCGGGGCAAGAAGCTGAGGGAGGCCTCGCTCAGACGAACCGGGAACGGAGAACGTCCTGACCGAAGCGGAAGCGTGGGTGAACTTCTATCTGGTCGCTGGCGCTTCCGCGGCGGTGCTCCTGGGCCTGCTGTTCGTCGCGCTCTCGATCAACCGCGAGGCGATCAACGCCCAGCCTCATTTCGGGGGCCAGGCGCGGCAGGCGATCTTTGCGCTCGTGTCCATCTTCGTCGTCTCGCTCGTCGTGCTCATCCCGGATCAGGCGGACTGGGCGCTCGGTGTGGAGCTGCTGTGCGGCGCGCTTTTCATTCTCGTGAGGGCTGTTCCCAGGCAAGTGCGGAGAATGATCAACACGCCCCCGACCGAGCGGCGCAGGAACGCGCTGCTCATCGCGGTCTTCGATGGAGCGATGTTGCTCATCGTCGCCGCTGGCGTCGCGCTGGTCGCTGGTTTCGACTTCGCACTCTTCTCACTCGCTGCCGCCGTAATCGCCCTCTCGCTCCTGGCCATCGTCAACTCCTGGACGCTGACCCTCATCGGCACCGAACCCGGCGACAGCTAACGCCTCCGTTCACCCCGCGCTCGACGCGGCCCTGCGGCGGGTCAGTTTTCAGCTGGCCGGACCATGCGGTTCCGGACAAGAAGGGCTAGCCACACCCCTCGAGACCCAATCCCTCGCCTGCCCCACAGCGGACGCCACCACAACCCCGAGCCTGACATTGAGTTCGGGAATGTCGCTTGACGCGGCGTGGCGTACCGTCGCGCGGAAA
>CAVPGO010000005.1:0-15133 GCA_963703975.1 uncultured Actinomycetes bacterium | reverse complement strand
CGCGAGTAGGAGCCGACGGCCACGTGATCACCGTCGAGCGCACCGACTTCATCTCCGTGCCCGTGAGCGACCTCGAGCGATCGCGCCGGTTCTACGCCGAGACGCTGGGGCTGCCGGAGATCCCCGGTCAGGGCTCGTGGCCCGAGTTCCAGCTCGGCGAGAACGTGAGCCTCTACCTCCTCGACCCGACGAACATCGGGCAGCAGTTCCGCGGGCCGCACTCGGCCCCTATCGCACTCCGCGTGCCGGACGTGGCGCAGGCGAAGGAGGCGCTCGAGGCGAAGGGGGTCGAGTTCGCCGGCGACGTCTTCGACACGAGCGTCTGCCACATGGCGATCTTCCACGACCCCGACGGGAACGAGATCATGTTGCATCGGAGGTACGCACCCCGTGAGAGCTGACCTGCTCGAGCGCTACCAGGCGCTCCCGCTGCCGACGACCCGCGACGAGCACTGGCGGTTCACCGACCTCGAGGGGTTCGATCCCGATGCCTTCGCCTCGGGGACGGTCCCCGAGCGAGGGCTGCCCCCGACGTCACTGCTCGACCTCGATGTCTCGGGGCTCGCCACGATCGGCGAGACCGGTATCACGGTGGAGCGCGCGCCGGCCGGTATCCGGTTCGAGGCGCTGACCGAGGATCATCCGTTGCTCGGAACGCTGGTCGGCACGGACGAGAAGTTCGGTGCCCACAATGCCGCGCTGTGGGAGCACGGGCTCCTCGTGCACGTGCCCGCCGGTGTCGAGCTCGAGCGGCCGCTCTACCTCCGCGTCGCCAACGCCGCCGAGGGCGGCACCCTCTTCTGGCGCGTGCTCGTCGTGGCGGAGCCGCAAAGCCGGTTCACGTTGATCGAGGAGCTCGCGTCCGCGTCCCCGGAGCTCGCGGGCTACGCGAATGCCGCGGTGGAGATCGTCGTCGGCGACGGGGCCAAGGTCGAGTACGTGAACGTGCAGAACCTCTCGCGCGCGACCTGGCTGTTCGCGTCGTGCCATGCTCGGGTCGAGCGCGACGCGGAGCTCGACTGGGTGACCGGCGGCTTCGGCTCTGCGAAGGGCAAGGTGCGCATCCAGAACGATCTCGCCGGACAGGGCGCGACCTCGCGCGTCACCGGTGCGTACTTCGCGGACGGCACGCAGCACCTCGACTACGACACCTACCAGCGCCACATGGCGCCGTCGACGACCAGCGACTTCGCCTTCAAGGGCGCGCTGCGGGATTCGGCAACAGCCGTTTGGCGCGGAATGATCCGAGTCGAGGAGGGTGCGCAGAAGACGAACGCGTACCAGGAGAACCGCAATCTCCTGCTCTCCAAGAGCGCACACGCGAACTCGATTCCGGGTCTCGAGATCCTGGCCAACGACGTGCGCTGCACCCACGGCGCCACCCTGGGACAGGTCGACCGCGAGCAGCTCTTCTACCTGATGGCACGTGGGCTCTCACGTTCCGAAGCGGAGCGGCTCATCGTGCGCGGCTTCTTCCAGGACGTGCTCGACCGGGTGGAGCTGCAGCCGGTGCGAGAGGCGCTCGGCGCCGCACTCGAGTCACGCATCCCGCAGGCCTAGGCGGGGCGCCCCAGGGCGCAAGCCCCTGCACGGGACACCTCGATCGGGTGTCCGATTACCCTGGTCGGAGAGCCCACGGGTACCGCGTAGGCTTTCTCCATGGAGGAGATCGGGTTGTTTCCGCTCGGCATCGTCCTCCTCCCCACCGAGCAGATCCCGCTGCACATCTTCGAGCAGCGCTACCGCGAGCTGATCGGCGAGTGCGTCGAGGCGGTCCGCGAGTTCGGGCTGGTCTACGCCGACGACGACGGCCTGCAGGCGGTCGGCACGCGCGCATCCGTGACGGAGGTCGTTCGTCGCTTTCCCGACGGCCGCCTCGACGTCGTCGTCGAGGGTGGCGACCGCTTTCGCCTGCGCCGGCTCACGACCGGGCGGAGCTTCCACACGGGTCTCGTGCAGCCGCTCGCCGACCGGTCCGACCCGGCGCCGGCGAGCGCCGTCGCACGTGCCCTCGAGTTGTTCGGTCGCGTGCTGGAGGTGACCGGCTCGGAGCTCGAACCGCCGAGCGCCGACCACCCGCTGCTGTCGTTCGCCCTCGCGGCGCGCTTCGAGCTGGCACCTCCGCTGAAGCAGGACCTCCTGCAGCGAACCTCCGAGCGCGAGCGGTTGCTGGTCGTGAGCGAGATCCTCGAGCGAGCCGGCGCGGCAGAGGAGCGCCGGCGCGAGATCCACGACCTCGCTCAGGGCAACGGCCGCGCACGGCACCCGGGCGCCTGAGCCGCATGGTGGACGCCCCTGCCCCGCTCACCGAGGAGGAGGCTGCCACGCGGCTTGCCGCCGCTGGCGAGACGGCGCCCGTCGAGACGAGTCGCTCGACCGCGAGCATCGTCCGTGGGAACGTCCTGACGCCGTTCAACGCCATTCTCGTCGGTCTGGGCGCCTTGACCCTCGTCTTCTCCGACTGGCGCGACGCGCTCTTCCTGGGCATCGTCGTGGCCAACTCCGCGATCGGCATCGGCCAGGAGCTTCGCGCCAAGCGGTCGCTGGACGAGCTCGCCGCGCTCGTGGCGCCGACCGCCCGCGTGGTGCGGGCCGAGGGCGAGCGGCCGTTGCACGTCGACGGCGTCGTCACCGGCGACCACGTGCGCCTCGCGGCGGGCGACCAGGTCGTCGCGGACGGGACCCTGCTGTCCTCCGACGGGCTCCTCGTCGACGAGGCGATCCTGACCGGGGAGTCGCGGCCCGTCGAGCGCTCGCGGGGTGACGAGGTTCGCTCCGGCTCGTTTGCCGTCGAAGGTGGCGGCGTCTTCATCGTCGACGCGGTCGGAGCGGACAGCTACGCCGAGCGGCTCGCCGGGACGGCGCGTGAGTTCCGGCACCCGCGCTCTCCGCTCGAGCGGGCCGTCAACCGGCTGCTCTACGTGCTCGTGGGCGCCATGGTGCCGCTGGGGACGGTGCTCGTCGTCGCGCTCTGGAAGCAGGATCTCGGCATTCGGCACGCCGTCGACACGGCGGTGGCGGGGATGGTCACGCTCGTCCCGGAAGGTCTCGTGTTGCTGGTCTCGATCACGTACGCGGCCGGAGCGGTGCGCCTGGCGCGCCGCGGCGCGCTCGCGCAACAGCTGAACGCGATCGAGTCGCTCGCCTCGGTGGACACGATCTGCCTGGACAAGACCGGCACACTGACCGAGTCGCGGCTGCGGGTGGTGGAGCTCCTGGCGGCTGACGGCGTGCCCACGGAGCGGCTCGCCCACGAGCTCGGCCGCTTCGCCGCGGCGTCACCGGACCGGAACCTCACGATAGCGGCTCTCGCCGAGCGGTTTCCGGACGGAGCCGGCGAGCCGGTGGACGTCGTTCCGTTCTCGTCGGCTCGTCGCTGGAGCGGACTGGACCTCGGGGAGGCGCGGTTCGTGCTCGGGGCGCCGGAGCTGTTCCCTCTCGGAGCGCTGGCGGAGACGGTCGCCGGGCGTCAGGCGGAAGGGCGGCGCGCAGTCGCCCTCGGCACTGCCGCCGGGCCGTTCCCGTCCGTCCCCGGCGACGGCCCGCCGCCGCTCCGGCCCCTCGGGGTCGTCATCCTGGCCGAGGAGCTGCGTCCGGACATCCGCGACACGGTCGCCTTCTTCACGGGCGAGGGGGTCGAGTTGAAGGTGCTCTCGGGTGACGACCCCGTCACGGTGCAGTCCATCGCCGACGACGCAGGCCTGCCCTCCGTCGGCCCCGCTCTGGACGGGCGTCTGCTTCCCGAGGACGGCGATGCGCTCGCCCGGGAGGTGCTTGGCGCGACGGTGGTGGGGCGCATCACCCCGGAGGGAAAGCGGCGCGTGGTCGAAGGGCTGACCGCGCGCGGCCGCTACGTCGCCATGGTGGGGGACGGCGTCAACGACGTGCCGGCGCTCAAGGCGGCGCGGCTGGCCATCGCCCAGGGGTCGGGAGCGCAGATGGCCCGCGCGGTGGCCGACGTCGTCCTGGTGACGGACGGTTTCGGCGCTGTGCCCGGGATGGTCGCGGAGGGACGACGGATCCTGCGCAACATCCAGCGGGTGACGAAGCTGTTCGTGACGAAGTCGGTGTTCGCGGCCTTTCTGATCCTCGCCATCGGGCTGACGCCGACCGAGTATCCGCTGCTCCCGCGTCACCTGACGGTGATCGGGGCGCTCACCGTCGGTGTGCCGGCCTTCTTCCTCGCCCTGGCCCCGAGCGACGGCCCCTGGCACACGGACGGCTTTCTGCGCGACGTGGCGCGCTTCGCGGTGCCGGCCGGCGTGGCTGCGGGTCTCGGTGTCATGGTCTCGTACCTCGTCACGCTCAACGTGTTCGACAGCGGGCTGCTCCAGGCGCGCACGGCGGCGACGTCGACGGTCGTCGTCGTCGGCCTCTACCTCGTGCTGGCGCTGGAAGCGACCGGACCGACGCGCGCCCGCTGGGTCGGCCTCCTCTGCGTCGTGTTGCTCGTTCTCTACGTTGCGATCCTGGCCCTGGCGCCGGTGCGTGACTTCTACGAGCTCGCGGTGCCGCGACCGGCCACCGCGCTGATGATCGCAATCGGCTCTTCGCTCGCGATCGGCTTCCTGTGGCTGACCGATGACCGCTTCGTCCCGCTGCGCCGCCGGGTCACCCCTGAGACCCCGGGTACCATGGGGACGTGAGCCAGACCACTGTCCCGACCCTCGACGCACGCAGGTTGCGGGCCGACTTCCCTGCGTTCGAGCACGAGGTGCACGGCAAGCCGCTCGCGTATCTCGACTCGGCGAACTCGTCACAGAAGCCGCGACAGGTACTCGACGCGATGCGCGACTTCTACGAGACGTCGTACGCGAACGTGCACCGGGCCGTCTACACGCTCGGCGAGCGCGCGACCGAAGGCTACGAGGGAGCGCGCGAGAAGCTGCGCAAGCTCGTCAACGCACGGTCGTCACGCGAGGTGATCTTCGTGCGCAACGGGACGGAAGGGCTGAACCTGGTTGCCTACGCCTGGGGCCTGGACAACCTCGGTCCCGGCGACCTCGTGCTCGCGACCGAGCTCGAGCACCACTCGAATTTCGTGCCGTGGCAGTTCATCGCGGGGCGCACGGGTGCGGCGTTCGCGATGATCCCGATCGACGATGCGGGCGAGCTCGTGCTCGAGGCGCTCCCGGAGCTGGAGCGCCGCGGTCGTGTCAAGGTCGTTGCCTCCGCGCTCGTCTCGAACACCCTCGGCACCATCAACCCGGTCGAGGAGCTGACCGTCTGGGCGCACGCTCGCGACGCGATCTCGGTCGTCGACGCCTGTCAGGCGGTGCCGAACCGTCCGGTCGACGTGCAACAGCTCGACTGCGACTTCCTCGCCTTCACCGGACACAAGATGTGCGGACCGAGCGGGATCGGAGTGCTCTTCGGGAAGCGCGAGCTGCTCGAGCGCATGTCGCCCTTCGAGCTCGGGGGGTCGATGATCAGCAAGGTCACCGAGGAGACGACAACCTGGGCCGAGCTGCCCTACAAGTACGAGGCCGGCACCCCGCCGATCGCAGAGGCGTACGGGCTCGGGCAGGCGGTCGACTACCTCACAGCCGCCGGGTTGGAGGCGATCGAGCGTCACGAGCAGGTGCTGACGGAGTACGCGCTCGCCCGACTCGCCGAGCTTCCCTATGTGACCGTGCTCGGCCCACCGGCCGACCGACGTGGCGGGATCGTCTCGTTCGAGGTCGCCGGCGTCCACCCGCACGACGTCGCGCAGGTGCTCGACCTCGAGGGTGTCGCCGTGCGGGCCGGTCATCACTGCACGCAGCCGGTGATGGACCACTTCGGGCTCGCGGCGACGACGCGCGCCAGCTTCTACCTCTACAACGTGCCCGAGGAGATCGACCGCCTCGTCGCGGGCGTGGTCAAGGTGCACAAGCTGTTCCTATGAGTGAGTTCGAGCAGCTCTATCGAGAGGTCATCCTCGACCACTACAAGGCGCCGCGGAACCACGGGCTCCTCGACCCGAGCGACGCCGTCGCCGAGGGCCAGAACCCGCTCTGTGGCGACGAGGTGATCGTGTCCGTGCGTTTCGGCGACGGTGACGTGATCGCAGACGTGGGCTTCGAAGGCAGGGGCTGCGCCATCAGCCAGGCGGCGACGTCGATGCTGACAGACCTCGTCAAGGGGCGAACGGCCGGCGAGGTCGCGTCGATGCCGAAGGAGGAGCTGCTGGAGGAGATCGGCATCCCGCTCACCCCCGTGCGGCTCAAGTGCGCGCTGCTCGGGCTGGGCGTGCTGAAGGTGGCGCTGCACAGGGCGAAGGGGACGCCGTTGCCGGAGGAGTGGGGGACGACGTCGGCGGAGTTCTCCGTCACCTGAGGGCTCGATGTGAGACCGACATGCTCTGCGGCCGCGAGGCGGGCGCCTTCAGGGGTTTTCCGCGCTCGACATTCGCGGGAGCGGATCTCGAGCTTGCGCGGCAGGTGGATCTCGAGCTTGCGCGGCAGGTGCTCTGCGGCCGCGAAGCGGACGCCTTCAGGGGTTTTCCGCGCTCGAGATTCGCGGGAGCGGATCTCGAGCTTGCGCGGCAGGTGCTAGTGCCCGAGGTGGAGGTCTGCGCCCTGGAGGAGCTCCCGCCCGGCACGTCGCGGGTGGTGGCTGCAGGGCCCGAGGGAATCGGTGTCTACAACTGCGGCGGCGAGCTCTTCGCCATCGAGGACCGCTGCACCCACGACGACGGGAAGCTCTGCGAAGGGGAGTGGGAGCCGGAGACCTGCGAGGTGATCTGCCCGCGGCACGGCGCCCGCTTCGACGTCCGCACCGGGCAGGCGCTCACGCTGCCGGCCTACCTTCCGGTCGCCGCGTACCCGGTCCGGGTGCGTGACGACGGGATCATCGTGGTGGAGGTGCCCTGATGCTGGAAGATCGTGTGCTCGATGTGCTGGCCCGGCTCGAGGCGGAGGACGAGGCCGACACTGCGGCCGGTCTTCCTCCCGCCGAGCGCTCTCTCGCGGTGGGCCCTGAGGGCGGACGGCTGCTGTTCGCCCTCGTGGCCGGGAATCCCGAAGTCGAGGTGCTGGAGATCGGCGCCTCGCGCGGCTACTCGACGATCTGGCTGGCCGCCGCCGCACGCATCCTCGGCGGTCGCGTCGTATCCCTCGAGCTCGACCCCGTCAAGTGCGACGCGTGGCGCCGCAACCTGGCTGATGCCGGGCTCGAGGAGCATGCGGAGCTCGTCGAGGGGAATGCGCTCGAGACGCTCGCCCGCCTCGACGACGGTTTCGACGTCGTGTTCCTCGACGCGTGGAAGCAGGACTACGAGACGTTGTTCTCGCTTGCCCGGGCCATGGTCGATCCGGGTGGCGTGATCGTGGCGGACAACGTCGTCTCGCACGGGGACGAGCTCGGAGGGTACGTTGCGGCACGGCAAGCCGACCCGGGGCTCGTGTCGGTCACGGTGCCCGTCGGTCACGGTCTCGAGGTGACGGCCGTCCTGGTTCGGTAGCGGCCCTTCCCGTCGGCCGCTCGCGACGGTAGAGTCGGACTACCGCGGAAAGGAGGTGGTCCGGTCGTGACAGATTCCTGCAGTACCGGCAGCGGAGGTACCAGCGGGTAGAGGCGTGCCCCCGGGACCACCGGGAATCGCCTAGCCAGCGTGGGGGGCTCGCGATCCGCGCCGCCGACCTCGGTCGGCCGGAAGCGCCTCTACCAATCCATCGCTGGTCACCTGATCGAGGGCCGCCCGTGAGGGCGGCCCTCGTCATCTCTGTAGGCACGCTCAGGCAGCGACGAGCGCAGGCCTCGCCTCGGCAGCGAGTGTGTCTGGGCGCTCGTGCTACTCCCGCTGCTGCGCCGCAACGACACGCCGCAGCTGCTCGTCGAGCGGGATGCGATCTCGCAACCCCAGCTTCGACATGCCCGCCCCGCCGTCGCCGACGACATTGTCTCCGAGCGAGAGCATCGTCAGCTGGTCCCGCGTCACGGGTGGGTTCGGCAGGCGCTCCAGCACGAGTGCGGGCGGCCGCATCAGCCAGAACGGCAGGTGTAGTGCGGGGCGGCGCGTGCCCAGCGTCTCCTTGAGACGGCGCCAGAAGCCGTTCCAGTCGACGATGTCGGGGCCTCCGAGCTCACAGAGCGTCGGCGACGCACGCTGGTCGAGGCCCTCGCCCCCCACGAGCGCGAGCCGGACCGCACGGGCGAGATCATCGACCCAGATCGGCTGCAGCCGCTGGGTGCCGGGGCCGACGACGGGTGTCAGGGGCGCCAGCCGCGCGATTCGCACGAACTGCGGCAGCGCGCCGCCATCCGTCCCGAACACGAAGCTGGGACGGAGAATGGCGTACGGGAGGCCGCTCTGGATCACGGTGCGCTCCGCCTCCCACTTCGCACGGTAGTAGGGCACCGTGTCCTTCGTCTGCTCGCCGACGCCGAGGGCGCTCATGTGGACGATCCGGCGCACGCCGGCCTCCCGCGCCGCCGCGACGACGACGTTCGCGCCACCCGCGATCACCCGCTCGAAGTCGCCCGGCCGGCCGTGGATGATCGCCACCAGGTGCACCACCGCGTCACAGCCCGCCAGGGCCGCGGCGACCGAGGTCGCGTCGCTGATGTCGCCCGTCGCGAGCTCGCAGTCGAGCCCGGCGAGGGCGTTCGCGCCCCGCGGCGTGCGAACGAGAGCGCGCACCCGCTCCCCGGCCGTCACGAGCTCTCGCACCACATGGTGCCCGATGAAGCCGCCGGCGCCGGTGACACCGATCACGGCTCGACGAAGTTCTTCCAGTACGCGCTCGGCGTCGGGCCGCGCTGGCCCTGGTACTTCGAGCCGAGACCGCCCGACCCGTACGGTCGCTCCGCCGGCTCGGACAGCTGCACGAAGGAGAGCTGCCCGATCTTCATCGCCGGGTAGATCGTGATCGGGAGGTTGGCCACGTTGGAGAGCTCGAGCGTGACGTGTCCGTCCCAGCCCGGGTCGATGAAGCCGGCGGTCGAGTGGATGAGCAGTCCGAGCCTGCCAAGACTCGACTTCCCCTCGAGCCTCGCGACCAGGTCGTCAGGGAGCGTCACGCGCTCGAGCGTCGACCCGAGCACGAATTCGCCCGGGTGCAGGATGAACGCCTCGCCCTTCGCCACCTCGACGAGCTCCGTCAGCTCTTCCTGCTCCTGCTTCACGTCGATGAAGGGGTAGCGCGAGTTCCGGAACACGCGGAACAGCGCCGCAACGCGCACATCGAGGCTGGAGGGCTGCATCAGGCCCGGGTCGTATGGGTCGATGCCGATGCGGCCTGCCTCCACGAGGCGGCGGATGGCGCCGTCGGAAAGGACCATTGGCGCCTATCGTAGACAGCGCCGGCGCGGAGCCCGGGGAGTGGGATGCGGTAAGGTCCCCGGCCCGGTGTCCATGCTCTATCCATCGATGGAGCCGAACGAGCGCTTTCGCGCTCGCCGGGATCAGGCACGCCGCCGCAAGCGCCGTCGCAGGGCTGCGGCCTTGGCCGTCACTCTCGTCGCCGTTCTCGCAGTCGCGGCCGGGATGACGCTTGTCGGCAAGGGGGGTGGCTCCGCCGGCTCGAAGACAGTCGCGCGGACGAGCGGAGCCGAGCGGGCCCCGACCGCGACGAGGCCGCGGCCGCTGCCGGTCGAGATCCGGGGCGTCCACGTCACCGGGCCCCTCGCCTCGCTCCCCGGGAAGCTCGAGGAGTATGTCGGCTACAAGAAGCATGGGCTGAACACGATCGAGCTCGACCTCAAGGACGAGGGCGGCATCGTCAACTTCCATTCGCGCGCCGTCCCGCTGGCGCAGCGAATCGGCGCATCGCGACCGAACTTCAAGCCCGCTGCGGTCGCGCGTCTCGCGCACCGCCGCGGGGTCTATCTGATCGGCCGCATCGTCGTGTTCCAGGACCCCATGCTGGCGGAGGCGCGCCCCGATCTCGCCGTGCAGACTCCGGGCGGCAGCGCGTGGACGACGCGTCAGGGGCTCGCCTGGGTGAACCCGTACGACCGCCGCGTCTGGGAGTACGCGGTCTCCGTGGCAGAGGTCGCCGCGCGCGCGGGCTTCGACGAGATCATGCTCGACTACGTGCGCTTCCCGTCCGACGGGGACGTCTCGCGCGCTGTCTACCCGGGACACACGAGCCAGCCGCGCGGCCGTGTCATCGCGGACTTCGTCAACTATGCCCGCCAGCGCCTGAAGCCGTACCGCGTGCGCCTCTCGACCGCCGTATTCGGCCTGTCCGCGACGCGTGACCTGCGCATCGGCCAGGTGCCGCAGTGGATCTCCGCGTACGTCGACAACCTCTCGCCGATGGCCTATCCGGTGCTGTACGGCGGTGGGGAGCTGGGAATCGCCAGCCCGAGCGCGGAGCCGGGCGAGACCGTCTTCCGGACGCTCGTCGATTTCCGCCGCGCGCTGCGCGGCACGGACGTGCAGCTCGTCCCGTGGATCCAGGACTGGAACTACGACCTGGCCGGGGTGCGGCAGCAGATCGAGGCGGTCAGGCTCCAGGGGGCGAAGGGATATCTGCTCTGGAACGCCGCAGGCCGGTACACGACGGCCGCTCTCGCGCCCGCCCCCTGATCCACCCGGCGACAGGTCACGGCGCCAGCCGCACCCGACTCCACCCGTCGCCGCTCCGTTCGTAGCGAATGCGATCGTGGAGCCGGTTCGCTCGGTTCTGCCAGAACTCGAAGGCCTCGGCGAGGAGCAGGTAGCCGCCCCAGAACGGTGGCAGCGGCGGGCGCTCGATCCCGGCGAACCGCGCCTCGGTCTCCGCGAAGTGCAGCTCGAGCTCGTGCCGGTCGCCGACCGGTCGCGACTGCGGCGAGGCCCACGCCGCCAGCCGGCTGCCACGCGGCCTCGTGTCGAAGTACGCCTGTCCTGCTTCGTCGGAGAGGCGCTCCACCAGACCCTCGACACGTACCTGACGCTGGAGAGGCTGCCAGTGGAGGCTCACCGCAGCTCTCGGGTTCGCAGCGAGCTCGACAGCCTTGCGGCTCTCGAGGTTCGTGAAAAAGGTGAGGCCCGGGCCGTCGCACCCCTTGAGCAGCACCATGCGCACCGACGGGACGCCGTCCCGTGTCGCTGTGGCCAGCGCCATCGCCTCGGCGTGCTCGACACCCGCCGCGCGCGCCTCGTCGAGCCAGGCAGCGAGCTGCGCGTGGGGGTCTGGATCGAGGTCGGCAGCGTCCATTGCGCGAGCCTACCGCCGAGTCGCTCGGCTACGCTCCTCGCCATGTCCCTGACCCGAGCGATCGACATCCGCACCGAGCTCCCCGGGCCACGGTCGCGGGAGATCCTGGAGCGCGAGCGCGCCGCGGTTGCGCACCCGCTCATCGTCCATCTGCCCATCTTCGCCGCCGAGGCGTCGGGCGCCACGATCACCGACGTCGACGGGAACACGTTCATCGACTTCGCCGGCGGGGTGGGAGTGATGAACGTCGGTCACGGGCACCCCCGCGTCGTGGAGGCGGTGCAGGAGCAGGCCGCTCGCTTCCTGCACACCGACTTCACCGTCGTGCCGTACGAGAGCTACGTCGAGCTGGCCGAGCGGCTCGGTGCCTTGGCACCGATTTCGGGTGGCACGCGCGCCGCCTTCTTCAACGCCGGCACCGAGGCTGTGGAGAACGCCGTCAAGCTGGCGCGGCTGTACACCGGCCGGCCGGCGGTGATCGCGTTCGAGGGCGGCTTCCACGGTCGCACGCTGTTGTCGTTGACGATGACGTCGAAGGCGCACCCGTACAAGCTGGGCATGGGCCCGTTCGCGCCGGAGGTCTACCGGGCCCCGTATCCGAACCCCTACCGGGGTCTCGACGCCGGGGGGGCGCTGGCCCAGCTGGAGCACATGTTCGCCACGCACGTTCCGGCAGACCACGTCGCCGCGATCGTCTTCGAGCCGGAGCAGGGCGAGGGCGGCTTCATCCCCGCGCCTCCGGCGTTCGTCGAAGGACTGCGCGAGAGCTGCGACCGGCACGGCATCGTGCTCGTCGCCGACGAGGTGCAGACGGGCTTCGGTCGCACCGCCCGCATGTTCGCAATGGAGCACTTTGCGGTCGAGCCAGATCTGATCACCGTCGCCAAGTCGATCGCCGCGGGGCTTCCGCTCTCGGGCGTGATCGGCCGGACAGAGATCATGGACTCGGGGCACTCGGGCGCCGTCGGAGGTACCTTCGTCGGGAATCCGGTCGCGATCGCCGCGGCGCTGGCGGTGCTGGACGTGTTCGAGGAAGAGCGGCTCGTCGATCGTGCCGGAGTCGTCGGCGACGTGATCCGAGAGCGCATGCGCTCCTGGCAGCAGCGCCACCCACGAATCGGGGACGTGCGCGGCCTTGGTGCGATGCTCGCGATCGAGCTCGTCCACGACCCGGCCACGAAGGAGCCGGCGCCCGAGCTGGCGGAGGCCGTGATCGAGGCTGCCTTCCAGCGCGGTCTGATCCTCCTCAAGGCCGGGGTCGCCGGGAACTGCATCCGCGCGCTCTGCCCACTCACGATCGCCGAGTCGGAGCTCGACGAGGCGCTCGAGGTCTGGGAAGACGCGCTCGCGGCCACCCTCTGACCCCTCCCCGCTCGCGGCTCGGGGCAACGCACCCTCGGTGCAAACCCACCCATGCTTTGCGGCCGCGAAGCGGACGCCTTCAGGGGTTTCGCGCGGGCAGGCAAGCCGCGGGAGCGGATTTCCGCTCTGCGCGGGCAGATACTGCTTTGCGGCCGCGAAGCGGTCGCCTTCAGGGGTTTCGCGCGGGCAGGAAACCGCGGGAGCGGTTTCCTGCCCTGCGCCGGCTAGAACGTCAGGCCGCGCCGCCGCTCCTGCCGTTCGAGCGCCAGTGCGGTCAGCCGGTCGAGGAGCTCCGTGTAGGTGATTCCGGACGCGGCGAACAGCCGCGCGTAGAAGCTCGTCGCCGTGAAGCCGGGAATCGTGTTCAGCTCGTTGAGCACGATCTCGCCGTCGGTCTCGCGGACGAAGAGGTCCACGCGTGCCATGCCCTCGCAGTCGGTCGCGACGAAGGCCTGCAGCGCCAGCTGCCGTGCCCGCTCGCTCTGCTCTCCGGTCAGACCCGGAGGCGGGATCACGAGGTCGGATCCTCCCGCATCGTACTTGGACGAGAAGTCGTACCAGTCGGCGTAGTGGGAGACGACCTGCCCGGGAAGCGACGCCTCCGGCTCCGGGAGGTTGCCGAGCACGGCGACCTCGATCTCCATGCCCGGTACGAACTCCTCCACCAGCACCTTCTCGTCGTGACGACGGGCGAGCGCCACCGCCTCCCCGAGCTCCGACTCGTGACGCACCTTCGAGATGCCGACCGACGAGCCGAGGCGTGCCGGCTTCACGAACACGGGAAAGCCGAACGGATTCTCGATCGCGTCGCCGAGTCGCAGCGCGACATGGCGAGCGACCGGAATCTCCTGTGCCCGCATCACCTGCTTGAAGACGTCCTTGTCCATGCACAGGGCGGACGCGAGCACTCCCGGCCCGACGTACGGGACGTTTGCGAGCTCGAGCAGGCCCTGTACGGTGCCGTCTTCGCCGAACGGCCCGTGGAGCGCGATGAAGGCGACGTCGAAGTCCCCCAGGGTCGCCGGCGTCCCGTCGGTGGGCACGGGGAGCGTCTCCGCCGGGCCCGGAGAGACCGCCGCGGCCGCCGTAGGTCGTGGGAGCGCCCAGCGGCCGTCCCGCCCGATCTCGATCACCTGCACGTCGTAGCGCTCGGAGTCGAGCGACCGGGCGATCGACGCCGCCGACGCGAGCGAGATGTCGTGCTCGCTGGAACGCCCGCCCGCGAGCACCGCCACGCGGATGCGGGGTCTCACGGAAGCGTGATGTCGGTCGTCGTCGTAGTCGTGTCGGTCGTCACCGGCGGTGCCACGTAGCGCCACACCTCGATTGCCACGCTGCTCTTCGGGTCGGCCTGCGTCCCGCCGAGTGGGCTCTGCGACGCGACCAGTCCGTCGAGCGACTCGTCCTCGGTGTCGGTGACCGTCACCGTGACCTTGAACCCGGCAGCGCGCAGCGTCTGACGGGCCGAGGCGAGGTCGAGGCCGGTGATATCGGGGACTTCCACCGTCGCCGGGCCCTTCGAGACGGACAGCGTCACGGTTGCACCCTTCGAGGCGGTCGAGTTGCCCGCAGGGTCCTGAGCGACGACGGTGCCCTTCGGCTCGTCGCTGTCGACGTCGTCGCGGCCGACGGCGAAGTCAGCAGACTGCAGCTGCGCCGCGGCGGTGTCGTAGAGCAGAGCCGACGACGGACGGCACCGCGACCGGCTTGGGGCCCTTGGAGACGTTGATCCGCACCTCGGATCCCTCCACGAGCGTCGTGCCCGGAGACGGGGCCTGGGCCGTCACGGTGCCGGCAGGCTGCGCCGGAGTTGATCGGCACCGATTTCGCCTCCAGCCCTGCCTTCGTGATCTCGGCGACGGCGTCCGCCTCCGTCTTGCCCACCACGCTCGGCACGCGCGCCTCGCGCTTGCCGGTCGAGACGAACACCGTCACGAGGCTCCCCTTGGCCAGCCGCGTGCCCGGCTCGGGCTGCTGTTGGAAGACGTACCCCTCCGCCACCTCTTCGCTCGGCTCCCGCGTGACCCGCGGCTCGAACCCGTCGCTGGTGATGTTCTCGACCGCGAGCGTCTCCTGGATGCCGCGGTAGTCGTTCACTGCGACGGGCTTCTGTGAGGAGATCTCGTCCTGCACTCGGTTGTAGAGGAACCAGCCGGCGACGGCGAGCGCGAGGATGGCGCCGATGGCGAGCAGCCACGGCCACACACCGCGACCCGCGAGACGGGGCCGTCGTAGGCCCGGTAGCGCTCGTCGCCCCCGTAGCCGCCGGTCGAGCGCCGCGGGGGCGCACCGCCTGCGACCTCCGTGACCGCGGTCGAGCCCGCGAGCACGACGGTGGCCGCCTCCTCGGTCTCGCGTGCCACAGACTCGCCGCGCGCGACGAGCTCCAGGTCCCGGTCCATGTCCTGCGCCGACCGGTAGCGGTCGACCGGCTCCTTGGCGAGCGCCCGCAGAACGACGAGGTCGAGGTCGTGCGGGATCTCGTGACGGATGACCGAGGGGGGCTCGGGCGTCTGCGAGATGTGCTTCATCGCGATCTCGACGGGCGTCTCACCCGTGAACGGCACCGCGCCGGTGAGCAGCTCGTAGAGGACGCACCGGTCGAGTACAGGTCGGAGCTCTCTTCGACGGGCGCTCCTCGG
>CAVPGO010000004.1:0-4862 GCA_963703975.1 uncultured Actinomycetes bacterium | reverse complement strand
GCGGGGGGCGTGAATCCTGGGCCTTCCGGCGCCGCGACCAGCCGCACGCCCGCGGTGCGAACCGAGGCCCGCGGCCGCGAAGCGGACGCCTTCAGGGCTCTTTCCCCGCGGGCGGGGATCCGCTCGGCGGATCCCCGCCTCGCGACTACCACGGCACCTGATGCGAAAACCGAGGCCCGCGGCCGCGAAGCGGACGCCTTCAGGGCTCTTTCCCCGCGGGCGGGGATCCGCTCGGCGGATCCCCGCCTCGCGGACTAGGCAGCTTCGTAGGCGAGGATCGGCCGCAGCCAGCGCTCGGCCTCGTCCGGTTCGATCCCCTTGCGCACGGCGTAATCCTCGACCTGATCGCGCCCGATCCGCCCGATCGAGAAGTACCGCGCCTGCGGGTGGCCGAGCAGGAGGCCGCTCACGCTCGCGGCGGGGAGAGTGGCGCAGCTCTCCGTCAGCTCGATCCCCGCCCGGTCGGCCTCGAGCAGCGCCAGCAAAGGGCGCTTCTCCGAATGGTCGGGGCACGCCGGGTAGCCGTACGCGGGGCGGATTCCCCGGTAGCGCTCCTCCACCAGCTCCCCCCGCTCGAGATGCTCGGCGGGTGCGTACCACTCGCGGCGGGCGCGCTCGTGCAGCCACTCCGCGAACGCCTCGGCGAGCCGGTCGGCGAGCGCCTTGACCATGATCGCCCGGTAGTCGTCGAGCTCCTGCTCGAAGCGCGCCGAGAGCTCGTCGGCACCGTGCACCGACACGGCGAAGGCGCCCACGTGGTCCTCGAGCCCGCTCTCCGCCGGGGCGACCAGGTCGGCCAGCGACCGGTTGGGACGCGAGTCTCCGTGGTCGGCCTGCTGGCGCAGCATCGGGAAGCGCACCGTGGATGCGCGCCCGACACCGCCGAGGACGACGTCGTCCCCTTCGGCCCACGCCCGCCAGAAGCCGTACACCCCCCGCGGCCGGAACAGGCCGTCCGCCTCGATTTCGTCGAGCAGCGCGTTGGCGTGGTCGATGAGCTCTCTCGCAGCCGCGCCCTTCTGTGGGTCGTCGAGGATCGCCGGGTAGCGTCCCTTCAACTCCCAGGCGTGGAGGAAGAACGTCCAGTCGATGTACGGGCGCAGCTCGGCGACGGACGGTGTCACCTCCTCCACCCCGGTGAAGGCGGGCTCCGCCAGGTCGTCGGCGCTCCACTCGATCGCCGTCCGGTTCTCACGGGCGGCATCGAGCGCGAGGAGCGGCTTGCGCCCGCGTTCGTCGAAGAGCGTCCGCAGGCGCTCCTGGTCGGCGCGGTTCGCGTGATCGAGCGTCTCGCAGCGCACCGGGTCGAGCAGTGAGCCGACCACACCGACAACGCGCGACGCGTCGAGCACATGCACCACGGGCTCCGCGTACTCCGGTGCGATCCGGACCGCCGTGTGCTGCTTCGAGGTGGTGGCGCCGCCGATGAGGAGCGGCAGCGTGATGCCGCGACGGTCCATCTCGCGGGCGACGTGCACCATCTCGTCGAGGGACGGGGTGATGAGCCCGGAGAGGCCGACCGCGTCGGCGCCACGCTCGAGCGCAGTGTCGAGGATCGTCCCGGCCGGCACCATCACGCCGAGGTCGACGACCTCGTAGCCGTTGCAGCCGAGCACCACGCCGACGATGTTCTTGCCGATGTCGTGCACGTCGCCCTTGACGGTGGCGAGCACGACCGTGCCGTGGGTGGAGCGCTCGCCGCTCTTCCGATCAGCCTCCATGAACGGCTCGAGATAGGCGACGGCCCGCTTCATCGCGCGTGCGCTCTTCACCACCTGGGGGAGAAACAGCTTGCCGTCGCCGAAGAGGTCGCCGACGACCTTCATGCCGTCCATGAGCGGGCCCTCGATCACGTCGAGCGGCCGGGCGGCCGACCTGCGGGCCTCCTCGGCGTCCTCCTCGACGAAGTCGGCGATGCCGTGCACGAGTGCGTGCTCGAGCCGCTTCTCGACCGGTGCGTCGCGCCAGGTCAGGTCGTCCTCGCGCTGCATGGCCGTCCCCTGCACGGTCGCGGCGAGCCCGAGCAGGCGCTCGGTCGCGTCCGGCCGGCGGGCCAGGACGACGTCCTCGACCGCCTCGAGCAGCTCCGCGGGGATGTCGTCGTAGAGCGGCAGCCGGCCGGCGTTGACGATGCCCATGTCGAGCCCGGCGTGCACCGCGTGGAAGAGGAATGCTGCGTGCATCGCCTCGCGCACGACGTCGTTGCCGCGGAAGGCGAAGGAGAGGTTCGAGATGCCACCGGAGAGGAGCACCCCGGGGCACCGCTCGCGGAGCAGCGGCAGCGCGTCGATGAACGCCTTGGCGAACAGGTCGTGCTCCTCGATGCCGGTGGCGACGGCGAGCACGTTCGGATCGAAGACGATGTCCTGCGGCGCGAAGCCGGCTCGCCCGGTCAGCAGGTCATAGGCACGGCCGAGGATCTCGACCTTCCGCTCGACGGTATCGGCCTGCCCACGCTCGTCGAACGCCATCACGACGACGGCGGCGCCGTAGCGGCGCACCTCGTGCGCCTTGGCGAGGAAATCCTCCTCGCCCTCCTTGAGCGAGATCGAGTTGACGAGCCCCTTCCCCTGCAGGCACTTGAGCCCGGCGATGGCCACCTCCCACCGGGAGCTGTCCACGAGCACCGGGAGGCGTGCGACCTCCGGCTCGGTGGCGACGAGGTTGAGGAACGTCGTCATGGCCGAGACTCCGTCGAGCAGGTCGGCATCCATGTTCACGTCGAGCAGGTTGGCGCCGCCGCGCACCTGGTCGAGCGCGACGTCGACCGCCCCCTGCCAGTCGTCGGCCTCGACGAGGCGGCGGAAGGCGGCCGACCCGGCCACGTTCGTGCGCTCGCCGGCGACGACGAAGGTGGCGTCCTCGTCGACGACGAACGGCTCCAGGCCGCTGAAGCGGGGGCGCGTCGATCGCGGCGGGATCGGGCGCGGCGCGAGCCCGTGCACTGCGGCGGCGATGCGTGCGACGTGCTCCGGGGTGGTGCCGCAGCAGCCGCCGACGCCGTTGACGAGGCCCTCCTCGGCGAAGGTCCGCAGCAGCCGCGCCGTCTGTTCGGGCGTCTCGTCGTAGCCGCCGAACGCGTTGGGCAGGCCGGCGTTCGGATAGCAGAGCACCGGGACCGGGGCGACGCGTGCGAGATCGGCGAGGAACGGGCGCATCTCGGTCGCCCCGAGCGCACAGTTGATGCCGACGGCGAGCGGCTCGGCGTGCTCGATAGCGATCCAGAAGGCGTCCACCGTCTGGCCCGACAGCGTGCGGCCGCTCCGGTCGACGACCGTGACGGACACGATCAGGGGGATCCTCTCCCCGCGCTCGTCCTCGAGGTCCTTCACGCCCGCGATCGCCGCCTTGGCGTTCAGGGTGTCGAACACCGTCTCGACGAGCAGCAGGTCGGCGCCACCGTCGAGCAGGCCGCGCGCGACTTCGGCGTAGCCGGCGCGCATGTCGTCGAAGGTGGCGACCCGATACGACGCGTCGTCGACGCGCGGCGACAGCGACAGCGTGACGCTGGTCGGGCCGAGCGAGCCCCCGACGACCCCAGAACCGTGCGCGGCCACCGCACGCCGCGCGATCTCGGCCCCTGTCCGGCCCAGCTCGTAACACTGCTCCTCGAGCCCGTACTCGCGTTGTGTGGCGGGGTGCGTCGTAAACGTGTTGGTCGTCACGACGTCGGCGCCGGCCTCGAGATAGGCGCGGTGGATGGCCTCGATGTCCGCGGGCCGTGTGAGGTTGAGCACGTCGATGTCGCCGCGCAGGTCCTTCGGGTGCCCGCCGCGGAAGCGAATGCCGCGGACGTCTTCCTCCGTCAGCCCGAGCGACTGCACCAGCGTGCCCATGGCGCCGTTGAGCACCACGATGCGTTCCTCGAGGAGTGCTCTCAATCGGTCGGCCGCGCTCACGTCTTCCTCCTTCGACGGCCGGGCGACCGCGCCTATGAGCGGTCCCGGCCGACGGCGCGGGGGCTCTTTAGGCGTTTGGTAACCCGGTCGCCAAGCTGCCTCAAAGCTGTCCGGGTTCGAGCAGCGTAGCTGCCCGGGACCGGACAGTGCCAGCCTGAGGGCGAAAGCGCACGTGGACGGCCTCGCGGGCCGCTGTGCGCCGTGCCGTGTGCCTGCCTTCAGGCAGGCACGGGGGTTGGCGAGCCCTGCCGTGTGCCAGGCTTGGCGCCGGATACATCCCGACCCTCGCGTACAGCTGCGCTAGATGTCGGGGAGCTCGTCGAGAGCGCAGAGCCGCTCCGAAGCGAGGAACAGGTCGAGGAGCTCGGCGTCGAAGTGCGTTCCCCGTTCTCGTGTCATGACCTCCACCGCCGCCTCGGCGGTCAGCGGCGCGCGGTACGGCCGTTCGCTGGTGAGCGCGTCGAACACGTCCGCGATGGCAGCGATGCGCCCGGCGAGCGGGATGCCGGCGCCTGTCAGGCCGCGGGGGTAGCCGCAGCCGTCGAACCACTCATGGTGGGTGAGCGCGATCTCGGCCGCGAGTTGCAGCACCGGGCTGGACGAGGCGGACAGGATCTCGAAGCCCGCCTGGCAGTGGCTTTGCATCACCCACAGCTCGTGCTCGTCGAGGGCCCCACCCTTCAGCAGCAGCCTGTCGGGCACGGCCACGGTGCCGACGTCGTGCAGCCGGGCCGCGAGCGCCAGCACGTGCTGCTCCTCGGGCGGCATGCCGAGCTCGGCACCGATCAGGGCGCAGTAACCGCCCATCCGGTCGACGTGGTCGCCGTTGACGATGTCGCGGCTTTCGATCGCCCGCGCCAGGAGGCTCAGCGCATCGTCGAGCGCCTGTGAGGCGTTGCGCTCCGCGGCCATGCGCTCCGCGACCTCGTCCCGCAGGCGCGAGATCGTGCCGCGATGCATCTG
>CAVPGO010000003.1:0-25066 GCA_963703975.1 uncultured Actinomycetes bacterium | reverse complement strand
GACGGTGGCGATCGCTGAACAGGCAGCGGCCACCAGCCGCGCGTGCCTGCCTGAAGGCAGGCACAGGCCCACACAGACGTGTGCCGTTCGTGCCTGCCTTCAGGCAGGCACAGGGGTACGCCCACCAGGCGCCTGCACAGATCACTCGTTCGGGGCACGCCTCCCCGATTGGGGGGCGGCGTCTTGCGGCAGACGGCTCGATGCTTGGCATCGATGGTGTTGCGGCGTCTTTCCCTGCTCGTCGGGCTCGCGGCGATCGCTCTCGTGGCGATCCCGGTCTCGGGCGCCGGCTCGTCCACGTCACAGCGGCTCGCCGCCGTCGAGCCGCAGATCGTCAGCGAGATCAACCGCGTCCGAGTCGATCAAGGCCTGCGGCCGCTCACGGTCTCGCCCGCGCTTCGCGCGGCTGCCCTGGGGCATACCAACGCCATGCTCGACGCCGGCTTCTTCGACCACACGTCGCTCGACGGAACGTCGGCGGGAGACCGGATCGGACGTTTCTACCCGGTGCGGCCGAACCGGCGCTGGTCGATCGGCGAGACGCTCTTCGCAACGAGCGGAGAGCTGACTGCGCGCGAGACGGTGACGCGGTGGCTCGGCTCGCCCGCGCACCGGCAGATCCTGCTCGCCCCGCAGTTTCGCGAGATCGGGATCGGGGTCGCGCGCTCCCCCCTCGCAGGTGGGGCCTTCGGCAACCTGCCCGCGTCGGTCGCCACGGCCGACTTCGGCGTGCACTAGCCTTCCCGGCGCAGGTTTCGGATCCGCTCTCGCGGATCCGAAACGCGCAAAGACCCCTGAAGGCGTCCGCTTCGCGGCCGCAAGGCATGGGCACGCCTGGCCCGCGCAGGTTTCGGACCTTCCCGGCGCAGGTTTCGGATCCGCTCCCGCGGATCCGAAACGCGCAAAACACCCCTGAAGGCGTCCGCTTCGCGGCCGCAAAGCATGGGCACGCTCACGCCAAGCCTTGCCAGGGCGCTGGGGAATCCCAGCGGCCGCCCTGGCGCGCGCTCAGGCGGCCGGGCGGATCGGGTTCGCCTCGGGGTCGATCGCAACGCTGAACCCGCGGTCCCAGTCGACGACGACGTTGCCGTCGTCCGAGATGCGGTGGACGATGCCGCGATCGCCGGCCCGGAGGCCGCTCCCGGACACGTCACCGACCAGCTCGACATGCTCGCCGACGCGGACGCCGGCGCGGATGCGGGCGGCCAGGTGACGTGCCCCGGAAACGTCCATATATGTCATATCGTTCATTTTTCGGCGGACGGCGTCCCTCGAACGAGGGACGCCGTCGGGCAGGAAGCCGCCTGTGCCCCGTCGAATCGCGATGGGCGTCGGCGGGTTGGGTTCCGAACTCGACGGCTGAGGACCTGCTCGCCGGCGCAGCATCACTACGATCAGATCATGAGCCAGCAAGAGCCAGAGCCTGGACGGGAGCGCGAATTCGACTGGGAGCACTGGCCCGGGCGCCGCGACCCGGAGGAAGAAGGCATCAGGCACCGCCTGCGGCACCTGTTCACCCACAGTGGCGCTCAGGGTGAGTCGGCCGTCGAGGCCCTGATCGCGGAGCGCGGTCGCGAGCTGGAGCTGCGCACGGAGCAGCTCGCTGCGACGGTTGCCGATCTCCAGCGCCGCGAGGAGCGGGCGCGGGAGCTCCGCACTGCTGTCGAGGAGATGCTGCGGCACGGATCGGCCGAGCTGGACGAGCGTCACGCGCACCTGAACGGTACGGCCGCCCAGCTCGCTCAACGTGAGGAAGCCGTCGCCGCCGCGGAGCGCGAGCTGGCCGAGCGCCGCACCGAGGTCGGCGCCGTGGAGCTGCGCCGCGCAGCGCTGGAGCGGCGTGAGGCCACGATCGCGGAGCGCGAGACGGCGCTCGAGCGGATCGCGGCGACGCTGCACGACCGTGAGCGCGAGCTCGCCGACCGTGAGCAGCAGCTCGGATCGCAGCAGGCCGTAGCGGCGGTCGAGGAGGAGCCGACGCGACTCGAAACGGCGCACGTCGTTTTCGCCGGCGGCGACCGCTACCGCATCGCCGAGGTCGAGGGCCCGGCCCCGGCCTCCGGAGACGTGATCACGCTGGACGAGCGCTCGTACGTGGTGCGCCGTCTCGGCGCCTCGCCCTTCCCGGGCGACACCCGTCGCTGCGCCTACGCGGAGCCGGTGACCGAGCACTCCACCGCCAGGTGAGGGCCCGACACATTCGGCTGATGCGGGCTCGCGTCCACGGGCCCTAGCTCGACGGCACGCGGAACAACGGGCCGCGGCGCCTCCGCCGCGTCGTCGTGTCGCCCAGCGCCTCGAGCCGCCGGCCCGCCTGGCGCACGAGGAACTCGGCCGCAGCCTGCGCGTCGGGCTCGAAGCGGCGCATGCGCATGTCGTACACCTCCACGAGCCCCCACGTCGCGTCACCGACGCGAAGTGCGATCAGCAGGCAGCAGTTCATCCGCAGCTCACGAAGCACGAACGCCTCGCCCCGGTCGAGGTCCTCGTCGAGGAACGAGATCGCCTTCGACACGCCCGTGTCCAGGACCTCGCGCGTGATCGGGAAGTCGTCGATCAGGTAGGAGACGTCCTCGCCGAGGTCGATGTCGCGCAACGAGTGCTTCTCGAGGTCGACGAGCCGATCCCCGTCGACACGCGAGATGAGACAGCCGACCGAGCCGAGGACGAACGTCATCGACTTCGCGAGCCGTTCGAGCGCGCCGTCGATCGTCTGCTCGTCCCAGATCGCCGTTGCCGCCTCGAGCGCCTCCGAGAGGACCTTCGCCCCGACACCCGTGCCTGCCCGCTCCATGCTGCCGGTGCGTGGCAGCGGCGTGCCGGCGGCGCTGCGGCGGACGAGATGGCGAAAGCTGATCGAGCGGTTCTTGCCACTCGCCTTCGCCTCGTACAGCGCCTGGTCGGCAGCGCGCAGGAGCTGCGAGGCGCCCGCCCCGTCGTATGGGTACGTGGCGAGCCCCACGCTCACGCGCAAGGGGAACCCCGCCTTGGTGAGCCCGTCGACGAGCCGCCGCCGGAAGTCCTCGGCGTGCTCCTCGCCCGCGTCGGCGTCTGCGTCCGAGAGGACGACCGCGAACTCGTCGCCTCCCACGCGGGCCACCTGTGCGTCGGGGCCGACGACCTCCGGCAGCACGAGCCCGATCTCGCGGAGCGCCGCGTCTCCGAACTCGTGACCGGCTCGATCGTTCAGATCCTTGAGGTCGTCGCAGTCGACGACGGCGATCGAGAGGGGCAGGCGCCTGTCCTGCGCGCTCTCGAGCTGGAGGTCGAGCACCTCTTCGAGCCCGCGGCGGTTCAGCAGCCCGGTGAGCGGGTCGGTGAGCGCGGTGCGGCGCTCGCGTGTCAGCGCGAAAGCCGCGTCGACGGAGGCTGCGCCGTGGGCGACGACGAGCGCCGCGGCGTCGGCGCGTCCCGGCTCGTGGCGGAAGGGCTCCCGGCTCGTCCCGACGAGGACGCCGAGCTCTTCGCGCGCAGCGCGCATCGGCATCACGACGACCGCTGCGCACTCCGAGGCGTGAGGCTCCGTCAGCTCGGCCTCTGCGGCGTCGAGCACCTCGTGCACGGCGCTCGCGCCGACCCGCGCTCGCAACGCGGCGACGGCGCCGCCGCCGAGCGGCGCAGGGCCGCCGGGGGCGCACCAGGAGGTCTCGACCGACGAGTGCCCCTCGCCCACGAGCGCGATCTGGCAGCTCTCGAGCGAGAGGATCCGCGCCACCGCACGCACGACGACGTCCGCGATGGCACGCGGCTCGCGCAGCGAGCTGACATAGACGAAGAAGCGTGCCAGCGACGCCAGGTCGGGGGCGCCGCCACCGCGAAGCGCGGCGACGGCGGGCGTCAGCGCCTCGGGCAGCCCTTGCAGAAGATCGACCGCGTTGGCCGGCAGCGGCTTGAGCGTCTCGATGTTGAGCACGCCCACGACGTCGTCGTCTGCGACGAGCGGGATCGCCACCTCCGAGGCCACACCCTTCGACAGGACGATGAAGTCCGGGTCTGCCGTCACGTCGAGGACGAGTTGCACGCGCCGTTGGGCCACCGCCCGGCCGACGACGCCCTGCCCCACGTCGAGCCCGTCGGAGAGCATGGCGAAGCCGCAGGCGCCGACGACCCAGAGGAGCTCGTGCTCGACGGTGAGCGCAGCGACGTAGACGTTGCCGAGCCCGTCGTGGAACGCGGCGAGCGCGCCGTCGACGGCTGCCTGCGGGTTGTCCGCCGCCCGCGCCACCTCGGCTGCCTGGCGACAGGCCGCGCTGAACCGCGCGGGATCCACCCGGCCGTCCATGCGGGCATGCGCCGATTCGTGCGGCATGTGACATTTGTCGGCAGCGACGGCCCGCCGCTTGACCGCTTCCCCAGGGGACGCATCCAACCCTCGCGCCGTTCTCGCCGGGCCGGGCCTGCGTCCCTACGAGAGCCACCAGTCGAGCACCGCATCGCCCCAGAAGAGCGCCACGACGCCGCCGGCAGCGAGGAACGGGGCGAACGGCAAGCCGATCTTCCGAGCCCGCGAGCCCTTGGTCACGAGGAGCGCGATCGAGGGGATGCACGCGAGCAGCGAGCCGGCGAAGAGGGCGACGACAACGCTCTTGCCGAGCCAGGCGCCGAGGAAGGCGGCCAGCTTCACGTCGCCCATGCCCATGCCCGCCGGGTAGACGAGCGCGGCGACGAGAAAGAAGCCCCCGCCACCAAGGGCTGCCAGCGCCCACTCCGGGCTCGGGTCGAGTGCCGTCTGCACGACGAGCGCCGCGGCGAGGGCAGGCACGATGACCCTGTTCGGGATGATGCGCCGCTCGAGGTCGGTCACCGTGACGGCGACGAGCACGACACAGGCGGAGGCGTCGACGACCGCATCGAGCGTGGCGCCGAACACGGCGAAGCAGGCGGCCATGAGCGCCGCCGCGACGGCAGCGGCAGCCCAGCGGAGCGTGGTCATCGTTCAAGCGTTCGGCAGCGCGCGTGCCAACCCTGGTCGGCCGCCCACGCCTAGCGAGCGCCCGACCATGCAACGACGGCCTCGACGGCGAAGGCCACGCCGATCGCCGCGAGCGTCACGGCGAGCGCGAGGCGGAGCGCATGCTCCGACAGCACGCCGGTGTAGCGCGCGCCGATCCAGGCGCCGGGGATGGCGCCCGCCAGACCCGCGGCGAGAAGGCCCCAGTCGACGTCGAGCGTCGCGGCGTGCGCTGCGAAGCCGGCCAGGCCGAGCAGGAAGCCGACGACGAGGTTGGTGCCGGCGGCGCGCCGCAGGTCCATTCCCACCGAGCGCACGAGCGCGGGCATGCGCAGAGTGCCGAGGATCACCCCGATCGCGCCACCCAGCGCCCCGATGAGGCCACCGTAGACAACAGCCGGCGTCAGACGCAGGCGGGCTCGCGGCGCCGGTGTCACGGGGCGCACCGCGAGGTCGACGGCGCTCCATACGAGCACCATCGAGATGGCGGCGTACAGGATGGCCAGCGGGACGTCGTCCGAGAGAAGCGAGCCCACGACCGCTCCGACGACCGACGGTGGCGCCATCACCGCGACGACACGCCAGTCGACGCGACCCTCCCTGGCGTGGCGCAGACCGCCGGCTCCCGCCGCCGCCGCCGAGATGGCGATGTTCGTCCCGGCCCCCGCCGTCGGGTCACCTGCGGCCAGGAGGATCACCGGCAGGCGCAGCGTGCCGAGGACGAGACCGAGCGCGGAGCCCGCAGCCCCGGCGACGAACGACCCGGCGAACGCTAGCGCGAGCCGCCCGGCTTCCACAGCGGCTCGCCTCCCCCGCGAGCGAGGTCGCTGCACGTGCGAGGATGAAGAGCAGGTCCGAGAGCCGGTTCAGGTAGACGATGCACCGCGGGTTGACGTCATGCTCGTGCGCCGCCGCGACCGTCTCGCGCTCCCCTCGGCGGCACACGGTGCGCGCGACGTGCAGGAGCGCCGCGACCTCGGTCCCGCCCGGGAGGACGAACGAGCGAAGCTCGGGCGAGTCCTTCGTTGAACCGGTCGCAGCCGCCTCGAGTCCGTCGACGCGCCTCCGTGATCCGCAGGCGACCCTCCGCCTCGAACGGCACGGAGAGGTCGGCGCCGAGGTCGAAGAGCTCGTTCTGGATCCGCCGAGCACGCACCAGCCGGCGGGCAGTCCCTGGCCAGGACCAGCCCGATCAGGGAGTTCAGCTCGTCCACCGTCCCGTAGGCGGCGATCCTCGGGTCGAGCTTCGGACCCGGGAGCCGTCTCCGAGCGACGTCTCCCCCTTGTCGCCGCCACGGGTGTAGATGCGCGTCAGACGGACCGGCTCGTCGCTCGCGCGGACATGGCGCAGCGTACCCCCCCCCCCCAGCCCTTCGAGGATGCTGCGCGCGATGACCAGGCGCTGCACCTCACTCGTGCCCTCGTAGATCTCGGTGATCTTCGCGTCGCGGAAGTAGCGCTCGACCGGGAACTCCTTCGTGTAGCCGTACCCGCCGAGGATCTGGATCGCCTCCGTCGTCTCGACCGCCGCGCGGTCTCGACGCGAACAGCTTCGCCTTGGCGCCCTCCTCCGTGTGGGACTGCCCGTGCTGCTTGAGCCAGGCGGCCCGGTAGCGTGAGCAGGCGGGCGGCGTCGATCTCGGTCGCCATGTCGGCGAGCTTGAACTGGATCGCCTGGAAGTCGGCGATCCGCTTGCCGAACTGCCGGCGCTCGAGCGCGTAGGCCCGTGCCGTCTCGTAGGCCGCACGCGCAATGCCGACCGCCTGGGCGGCGATCCCGATACGGCCGCCGTCGAGCGTCGCCATCGCGACGGTGAAGCCGCGGTTCTCCTCGTGCAGGAGCCTGTCCCCGCCGATGTGGACGCCGTCCAGGCGCAGGTCGGCGGTTGACGACGAGTTGAGCCCGAGCTTCTCTTCCTCCCGGACGACCGTCACGTGCTCGCCGTCGAGCACGAATGCCGACACCCCGCGCGCGCCCGGGGTCGCCGGGTCGGTGCGTGCGAACAGGATGAACGTGCCCGCGTGGCTCCCGTTCGTGCACCACTGCTTCGTGCCGGTGAGCCTCCAGCCTGCGCCGTCGGCAACCGCGGTTGTGCGAAGCGCACCCGCATCGGAGCCAGAATCGGGCTCGGTCAGCGCGAACGCGCCGAGCGTCTCTCCCCGCGCGAGCGGCGGAACGAAGCGCGCCTTCTGCTCGTCCGTGCCGAACGCGACGATCGGGAGCGTCGCGGCGCTCGTGTGAACGGCCACGGTGACACCGACGCCCGCGTCAGCCCGCGACAGCTCCTCGAGCACGAGGATGTACGAGAGGAAGTCGGCGCCGGCGCCGCCGAGCTCGGCCGGAACGCAGACGCCCATCAGGCCGAGCTCACCGAGCCTCGCGAAGAGCTCCGACGGAAAGCGGTGCTCACGATCCCAGGCCGCAGCGTTCGGCGCGATCTCCGTGTCGGCGATCTCCCGCGCGAGCGCCTGGATCTCTCGCTGGTCGGCGGTGAGCGAGAAGTCCATCGGCCCGGCCAGTCTACGCGGGCCTCAGGCGGCGCCAGAGCGGCGAGCCGCGACGCCGTGCCGTGCGCCTGAGCCCGTCCACCGACACCAGACGGCGCAGGCGGCGCGGACTCAGCTCGGCGCACAGGACGGCCGACGCCGCAGGGCCGCGCTCGCCGTAGCGCACGCCCTCGCTCTGAAAGGTCGGGTTGGCCCGCCATCCTTCCTCGCCGAGCTCGTAGAGCTCGATCTCCTCGACGAAGAACCCGGTCTTGACGAAGTGGTGTGTCCACCCGCGGACGCTCTCCTGGCGGAACCAGCCGTAGTCCTCCGGCTCCCCCACCGGGACCGTCACGAGAAGGCTCCCGTCCGGCCGGAGCACCCGGCGCAGCTCGCGAAGCGCCGCGTCGATCGCGGTCGCGTCGCTCCTCCCCCGACGCCGTAGCGCTCGTTGTCGGCGCCGATGTGCTCGAGCGTCGAGACGAGCAGCGCCTGATCCAGCTCGGCGTCGGCGAACGGGAGCTGCCGGACGTCGGCGGTGTGTGTCGTCATGCCCGGGACATCCGCCTCGGCAAGGTCGACGCCGAGCAGCTCGTCGACCCCGGCGAAAGAGAGCGCAGCGAGATAGGCGGGCTCGGCGAACGCGTAGCCGACCTCCAGCACCCTGCCTGTCCGGAGCCGGGAGAGGACCCAGGGGATCTCGATCACGCGCTCGTCGCTGCGCGGCGGCCCTTCCAGCCGCCGCGGCCGCTCCCCGCGCGAGCGCGCGCCCCGTGCGAACGCGACGACGTCGTCGAGGAGACGAACCCGCCCGAACTCGTCGCTCGTGACGAGCTCGTGCAGGAGCGTCGCCCGCGAGAGCGTTCCCTCGGCGAGCTTCGCGAGCGCCCGCTCTCGCGCGTCCGCGTCCGGCGGACGGCGCAGGACGAGTGAGAAGGCGGAGTCGACGAACTCCTCGTCGGAGGGCTCCGCGATCGCGAGCTGGGCCCGGAGCCGGAGATCCATGCCCTTAGGCGTACTCGTAGAAGCCGCGGCCGCTCTTGCGCCCCAGACGACCGGCGGCAACGTACTGGCGCAGCAGCGGACACGGGGCGTACTTGTCGCTGCCGAGCCCCTCGTGCAGCACCTCCATGATCGCCACACAGGTGTCCAGGCCGATCAGGTCGGCGAGCGCCAGCGGTCCCATCGGATGGGCGAAGCCGAGCTTGGCGATCGTGTCGATCGCGTCCGGCTCCGCCACCCCTTCCAGCACGGCCCAGGCCGCCTCGTTGACGAACGGCATCAGGATCCGGTTCGAGGCGAAGCCGGGGAAGTCGTTGGCCTCGGCCGGCACCTTTCCGAGCTCGACGGCCAGGTCGACGATCGCCGTCGTGGTCTCGTCCGACGTCTGCAGCGCCCGGATCACCTCCACCAGCCGGAGCACGGGCACCGGGTTGAAGAAGTGCATGCCGACGACGCGGTCCGGCCGCGACGTGACGGCGGCCAGCGACGTGACCGGGATCGACGAGGTGTTGGTGGCGAGGATCGCGTGCATGGGCAGCATGTCGTCGGCGTCGCGGAAGAGAGCCTCCTTGGCGTCGCGGTCCTCGACGATCGCCTCGATCATCAGGTCGGCTGCAGGCAAGCCGTCGACGGGCGTGATGCGCGCCAGCACCGTCTCGGGGTCGGGCCCGGTGCCCTTCTCGGCGAGCCTGGCGAGGCTCTTCCCGATCCCGGCCAGGCCACGCTCGACGGCGCCCGGGAAGGGGTCGTGGAGCAGCACGTGACGGCCCGAGGCGGCGACGACCTGGGCGATGCCGCTGCCCATCTGGCCGGCGCCCACGACGAGGACGCGCTCGAACGTCATGGTGGGGCGAGGCTACCGCCCGGCGGCCCCGGCTCCTCGCGCACGCGCCCGCACCCTCGTCCGGCTACGGCCGCCGGCTTCCGCACGCGCCGACCGAGTAGGCGAGCACCGCCGCCAGGATCAGGACGCCGATCGCGAGCTTGATCGCGTTGCCCTTCGGCTCGTCGACCTCGGCGAGGACCGCGCCGGGATCGGTGATGCCGCAGGTGGTCGTGAACCACCCGCCGCCGGCCCGGCTCGCCAGCACTCCCGCCGCGACGTCCGTGGGGATCTTCTGGCCGCCGTTCGCGGCCAGCACCGGGACGCGCACCTCGACCTTGGCTCCGAGGTCGCCCTTCACCTGCTGGTCGACGACGAACGTGTAGACGCGCTGCCCGTCGGGCCCGGGACGGAAGCCCTCGGAGCGGCCGACGAACACCGCTCGGCCTGGTCGATCCGCTCCTGCAGCGGCTTGGGGCACGTGAGCGCGACGCGTGCCCGACCGGAGCCGGCGAGCGCGACGAAGACGACGAGAGGAGGCGCGCCCGTCTCACACTTCGAGCAGGAGGGCGTCACCCTGCCCGCCGCCCGAGCAGATCGCGGCGAGGCCGAGCCCGCCGCCCTCACGGCGCAACTCGTGCACGAGCGTCCCGACGATGCGACCACCGGATGCGCCGATCGGGTGGCCGAGCGCGACGGCACCGCCGTTCACGTTCACGATCGCCTCGTCGACGCCCAGCATCACCGTCGAGTTCTTGGCGACGGACGCGAACGCCTCGTTGATCTCCACCCGCTTCACGTCGGCGATCGACTTCCCCGCCTTGGCGCGGCAGCGGACGACGTGTGCGGGGGTGCGCGCGAGGTACGCGAAGTCGTCGGCGATCGTCCCCTGCGCGATGATCGTCGCGAGCGGCTCGAGTCCGCGTCGCGCAGCGAACGCCTCGGAGCAGACGACGACGCACGAGGCGCCGTCGTTGACGCCGGGGGCGTTCCCGGCCGTCGTCGTCCCCTCCGGGTCGAATACCGGCTCGAGCGACGCGAGCTTCTCGAGCGTCGTGTCGCGGCGCACGCTCTCGTCGGAGGTGACGTCGCCGACGGCGACGATCTCGTCGTCGAAACGGCCCCCGGGGGGCGGCGGCGGCGAGCCGTGCGAGCGCGCGGCCCACACGTCCTGGTCCTCGCGGCTGATGCCGAGCTCGCGCGAGACGAGCGACGCCTGCGCCACCATGTGGAGCCCGTCGAAGGTGGACTGGAGTCCGTCGAAGACCATGTGGTCGAGCCCCTCGCCGTGGCCGAGCCGGTACCCGAAGCGTGCCTTCGGCAGCAGGTAGGGCGCGTTCGACATCGACTCCATGCCGCCGGTGACGACAACCTCGTGCTGGCCCGCGCGGATGATCAGGTCGGCGAGCTCGATTGCCCTGATCGACGAGGCGCAGACCTTGTTGACCGTGTCGGCCGGGACCCTCTTGGGATGCCCGCGGCCACCGCTGCCTGACGTGCCGGCGCCTGGCCGGCTCCCGCCTGCAGCACCTGCCCCATCAGGACGTAGCCGACTTCGGCCGGATCGATGCCGGCGCGCTCGAGCGCGGCGCAGATCGCTATCGAGCCGAGCTCCGTCGCCGGCCGCGCTGCGAGCCCTCCGCCGAGTCGCCCGAATGGCGTACGGACGGCACTGACGATGACCGTGCGGGTCACCGGGTCAGCGTACCCACGAAGCCGTGACCCGGAGCGCGCAATCCGCCACGGCCTGTCCACCGAAGGTCCCTACGGAAACCACCGAAGACGTCGACCAACGACCAGCCGCCCGCGTCCGGAGGCGGCAGCGACGACAGTGGGAACGGCGGGAGCGACGACGGCGGGTACGGCGGCAGCGACACCGGAGGCGGAAGCGGCACGCCGCCCGGCTACTAGGTGGCCGGGCGCACCGGCGGCGTGGCGTCTCGATGTTCGAGCGTCACGCTGCCGGCTTCGGTCAGCGCGCGGTCCCGTCGGGCCGAGGCGGGATCGGAGAGGGAGCAGCCGCAAGTCTCAGCGGAGGGTCGGACGGACCACAGCGTGAGTGAGGCCCCCTCGGATGACGGGACGAGTGAGCGCAGATCGAGACGTGCCACCGGCCGGCCGACGAGCGGCTGCCGCGAATCGGCGGCGACGAAGTCCTCGTCCAGCGGCATCCCGTCCTCCAGCAGGACGCCTCCGTCACCCACGGCGAGTTCGGGCGAGGCCAGGTTGTCGTGCGCGCTCGGTGAGAACACACGCAGCACCCGGTCGACGCGCGTGTTGAGGAACTCCGTCCAGACGACCAGCTGCTGCTGCTCGTCCTCCGCCGGCGCGGCACACGGGGCGCCGGACGGTGGCACGCCGACGTTGAGGAGGGTGGCCCGAGCGGGCTCGGGTAGCGAGCGATCGACCCAGTCCAGGTTCACCGCCTGACGCTCGAGATGGGCCTCGTAGTCCATCTGGGCGGTCACCCCGACGAAGCCGATCACGATCGCGATGATCGGTAGGGCGACGCTGCGTCCCACGAGCAGTGCGAGCGCGGCGAGGACCGCCGCGATGCCGAGCCAGAGCGTGGGCCGGAGCCCGCCGACGGTGCCCACCTCCCGGAGCAGGACGGCCGTGGGACCATCGACGTTGTTCGAGCCTTGCACGAGATCGGTCGGTAGCAGCAGGGCCAGCGCCACGAGCACAGCGGCCGAGCCCAGAGCAAGGCGCGATACTCGCGGGCCGCTGCGGGGAAGCCACGAGAAGAAGCACACGAAGACGAGCGGGGCGACGTAGAACAGGTTCCGCTCGTGGAGCACGCCGAGCCCGTACGGGCTCGCCGAGAGCACCGCGACGGAGGCGAGGACGGCCAGCGTCAGCGAGAGAGAGACGACGCCAACGGCCTGCTCCGACGTCGTCGCGCTTCTCCGCAACAAACGGCGTAGAGCGACGGGGAACGCCACGAGAGCGACGACACCGAAGGCGGCCTCGATCGCCGCCACGTTCCAGAGGGCCCACTTCAGCGCGCGTACGAAGCCCCAGTCGGAGCTGAGCAGCGCCCCGTACTTTCCCGCGGGCAACGGGAGACCCGACACCTCGGCGACGAAGGCGCCTGCCGCCAAGGCCCCGAACGCGATCAGCGTCACCCAGTAGGTCGAAGGGAGCTCACGGAGGCGGCCGTCCAGTGCGGCAGCCAGCACGTAGGCACCCACCAGCGCGCCCGCGAGAACGAGAGCCTGGGGCCGCACCGCGACGAGTGCGCACACCGTCCCGAAGGAGACCAGCTGCCGCCACGCCGTGGGAGACTCGAGGGTGCGCACGAGGGCGAGCGCGAAGATCGCGAAGCCGAGGTAGAACAGCGACTCGGTCATCATGAGCGCGCTGTATGCGCCCCACGGCGCGAACACCGTGCAGGCAGCGGCGACCAGGCCCCAACCTATGCCGGTCACCCTCTTGGAGAGCAGATAGGTCGGAACCGCAGTGAGCGCGAGCGCGACGGCATTGACGGCTCTTGCGACCTCGTACCCGTCGACGCCGGTACTCGTGAGGGCGTAGCCGGGAGCCCACACGAGTGGAGCGAGGAGGCTGTACCCGATCGTGATGTGGCCCCGTAACGATGGCACACCGTCGAGCGCGACCCCCTTGGCCAGCCCCGAGTAGACGAGCTCGTCACCGAGGACGCGAGGCAGCACCTCGACGGTGCCGAGCGCGATCCGGGCCACCGCGACGAGCACCACCATCGCGGTCAGGATCACGGCCGGCGGGACGACGGAGAGTGCGTCCCCCGTCCTCCGCGCAGCCGCCGACACCCACTGAAGCGCCCGTCGCCCGAGTGACCTGCGGCTCGCGAGCCCGACGAGAGCGCCGGCCACGGCAACGGCGGCGACGACGTGCACCATCCACCGCGGGGTCACCTTGAAGCTCTGGTCGCGAATCCAGTGGGCGATCGGGTCGGATGCCGTTCTCGACGCCACGATGCCGACGACGACGATCGCGGCGGACACGAGCGTCCAGGCGATCTGCGTGCTGGTCGGCACGATCGATCGAGCTGTCCCGCGACGTCGGATCGGTCGGCCTCCGAGCTCGCCTACCGGACGAACGACGCGTCGGGCCCGAGGGAGCGAGCGTACGCCTCGAGCAGCCGCGCGGTTGCCTCGACGTCGGACAGGACGGCGATCTCGTTCGCCGTGTGCATCGAGCGCAGGGGGATCGAGACCATCCCGGTGGGGATGCCACCGGCGGCAACGAACACCTCGTCCGCGTCGCTCGACGTCTCGTGGCCCGTCTCGACGCAGTGGAGGATTCCCTCGTCCACGGCGACCTCGATCAGGCCGCCGGCGACCACGGGGTTGACGATGGGCCCCCTGAACACGGCGGGGCCGTCGCCGACGTCGTGACTGCCCCAGCCGACCACGTCATGGCCGGCCGCGTACGTCCCGTAGGTCGCCTCCACGACGACGGCGGCGTCGGGCCGGAGACGCTCGGCAGCCGCCCGCGCTCCGCCCGCCGCCTGCCCCTCCTCCTGCGTCGAGGCGACGAGAGCCACGTCCCAGTCGGGGGGATCCGCTGCCAGGCGCCGCAGCGCCTCGAGCGCCGAGAAGAGCCCGGCCCGGTTGTCCAGCGCTGCGGAGACGAGACGTCCGCCTGCGAGCTCCACGGGCGGGCCGACGGGTACCGCAGGATCGCCGACGGCGACGAGCGCGAGCGCCGCCTCCGCGCTGTCCGCTCCGATATCGAGCCGCACCTGCTCCCACGACAGCGCGCCCTCTCCGACGCGAACCGCAGCAGCCGGGACGGTGCCGAACGACGGCACGATCTCGAACCGGCGCCCGACCGCGTCCGAGGCCGCCCCAGTTGGCCAGCTTGGTCACACCGAGCAGGCCGTCGCCGAAGACGTGCAGGAGCCCGTGACACCCACCTGGTCGACGTGTGCTGCGACCGCGAGCAGCCTGCCCCCGTCCGTGCCGCGGACGCGCGCGACGGTCGACCCCGAGCGCATCGGACTCGATCTCGGCGCCGAACGACGCCGCCTCGCGCCGCACGATCGCGCTCACCTCCTCCTCGAGCCCGGACGGGCCGCGCGCGCGGAGACTGAGTCGAGCAGTGGCGGAATCGACATTGCAGCGGGTTCCTACCAGACGCTACGCTGTCGCGGCCATGACTTCCGCCGTGCAGACCTGGGCCTGGTGGCGCAGCGAGCGAGGCGGGAGCCTGGCCGTTTGATCGCTAGACCACACGGCGACGGGAGCCCGCTTCGCCAGACCTCCCACCGGAGGTCTTTTCGTTTCCATGACATCGACGACCACGATCAACACCGACCTCCTGACACCCCTCGGGGCGTACCTGCGCCTGCGCGGGATGGGACGCGCCAGCTTCCTGCTCGAGTCGGTCGAGCGCGGCCGGCTGGGCCGCTACTCGTGGATGGGCGCGGGGTCGCGTCTCGTCACCTTCGACGAGGCGGACGCGTCGACGGGCCGCTCGTCGGCTACCTCGCCTACGACCACGCGGCGACGCTCGAGCCGACCGTGCCGCTGCCGGCGGACGGGCGCGACTTTCCCGGAGAGCCGGCTCATCGTGGCGAGACGCTCGTCCGCTTCGACCACGGCGCCGGCACGGCCGACGTCCTCGCCGGCGACGCCGAGGAGATCGCCGGCCGGCTCGAGGGCGGCATCCCCTGGCGGCGCGAGCGCGCGGCACGGCGGGGCCGCTCCGGCGCTTTCCCGAGCGCGAGCGCTACGAGGAGATGGTGCGCCGCTGCAAGGAGCACATCGTCGCGGGCGACGCGTTCCAGATCGTCCCGTCGCAGCGGGCCGAGCGACCGACGTCCGCGTCCCCGCTCGACGTCTACCGGGCGCTTCGCCGCGTCAACCCGTCCCCGTACCTCTTCCTGCTCGAGCTGGACGGGATCGCGCTCGTCGGCTCGTCGCCCGAGCGGCTCGTCGCCTGCGAGGACGGGCGCGCCAGCCTCGTCCCGATCGCCGGCACGACCGAGCCGACCGAGGGCGACGTCGAGCGTCTGCTCTCGTCGGAGAAGGACCGGGCGGAGCACGTCATGCTCGTCGACCTCGGCCGCAACGACCTGTCGCGCGTGTGCCGGGCGGGCACCGTGCACGTGGCACGCTCGATGGAGGTGGAGCGCTTCTCGCACGTCTCGCACCTCGTCTCCGAGGTCGTCGGCGAGCTGCGCGACGGCGTGACGCCGTTCGACGTGCTGCGCGCCTGCTTCCCGGCCGGCACCGTCTCCGGGGCACCCAAGGTGCGCGCGATGCAGATCATCTCGGAGCTCGAGGAGTTCCGGCGCGGACCGTACGCCGGCGCCGTCCTCTACGCGCTCCCGGGAGGCACCATGGACACGTGCATCGCGCTGCGGACGATCGTGATGGCCGACGGCGTCGCCCACCTGCAGGCGGGCGCCGGCGTCGTGGCCGACTCCGACCCGGCCGCCGAGCACGAGGAGTGCCTGCGCAAGCTCGCCGCGCTCGAGGCGGCGATCGACCTCGCCGAGACGGAGTACGCCCGATGACCGCCGGCCTCCTCCTCCCCACCACCGCGAGGCGAGCAACGCTCCTATCGATCGGTTACAAGCGGTTGGTGCAGTGCCTCGGGCGCCGGAGGTGTCCAGGGGCGTGAGGGTCTGATGCTGGATAACTACGACTCGTTCACGTACAACCTCGTGCACCTGTTCGAGCAGCTCGGAGCCGAGGTGCTCACGTACCGGAACGACGCGATCACCGTGGACGAGGCGACGGCCCGGGCACCCGACCGGCTCGTCGTCTCCCCCGGTCCCGGCCGCCCGACGGACGCGGGCGTCTCGGTCGAGCTGATCCGGCGGCTCGGGCCGACGATGCCGACGCTCGGCGTCTGCCTCGGCCACCAGGCGATCGTGGAGGCGTTCGGCGGCGACGTCGGCCAGGCGCAGGCGCTGCTGCACGGCAAGTCGAGCACGGTGCGCCACGACGGCAAGGGCATCTTCGACGGGTTGCCGGAGGAGATCGAGGCCGGGCGCTACCACTCGCTGGCCGCGACCACGGTGCCGGACGAGCTCGAGGTGACCTCGCGGACGGAGGACGGCGAGGTGATGGGCGTGCGCCACCGACCTACCCGGTCGAGGGCGTGCAGTTCCACCCCGAGTCGGTGCTGACGCCGCACGGCCCGGCCATGGCGGAGAACTTCCTGGAGGGGAGCGGTGACGATCCGCGACGCGATCGAGACACTGCTCGACCGGCGCGACCTCTCCCGCGCGGAGGCCGCACCGTGATGGACGCGATCATGGGCGGCGAGGCGACGCCCGCCCAGATCGCGGCGGTCCTCGTCGCGCTGCGCACCAAGGGGGAGACGGCGGACGAGATCACCGGCTTCGCCGAGGCGATGCGCGAGCATGTCGTGCCCGTCACGCCGACACGAGCTCGCGTGATCGACGTCGTCGGCACGGGCGGCGACGGCGCACGCGTTCAACATCTCCACGGCCGCGGCGCTCGTCGCCGCAGCCGCCGGGCCGGCGTGGCCAAGCACGGCAACCGGCGCCGCAGCTCTGCCTGCGGCTCTGCCGACGTGCTGCGAGGAGCTCGGCGTCGAGCTCGAGCAGCCGCCCGACCGGATCGCGCCATCGATCGACGAGCTCGGCTTCGGCTTCATGTTCGCGCGCGCGCACCACCCCGCCATGCGCCATGCCGCGCCCATGCGCCAGGAGCTCGGCGTCGCGCACCGTCTTCAACGTGCTCGGTCCACTCGCCAACCCGGCGGGCGCGCGCGACGGCGTCTTCGGCGTGTACAGCGCGGCGCTCGCCCGGACCTACGCCGAGACGCTCGCCGAGCTCGGCGCGCGGCGTGCATTCGTCGTGCACGGGGACGTTGCGGCATCGACGAGCTCTCCCCCGCCGGGCCGAACCTCGTCGTGGAGGTAGGCGACGGGCGATCTCGGAGTGGACGCTCGACCCACGGGAGCTGGGACTGGCCGCGGCCGACCCGGGGGAGCTCGCGGGCGGCTCGGCGCAGGAGAATGCGGCCGCCATCCGCGCCGTGCTCGACGGGGAGCGCAGCGGGCGTCGCGCGGCGGTCGTTCTCAACGCGGGACTGGCGCTCGTGGCGGCCGGCATCGCCGACGACCTCCGGGACGGGCTCGCCCGTGCCGCGGCCGCGATCGACACGCGCGGCGCCTCCTCCCGCCTCGACGCAATCGTCTCGTTCTCGCAGGAGACGCCCTAGTGGGACGTTTCGCGGATGCGCTCCGAGCACAGGGTCTGCAGGCGATCGCCGAGATCAAGCGGCGGTCGCCGTCGGCGGGATCCCTGCGGCCCGGCGCCGATCCGGCCGCGATCGCGCCCGCCTACGCGGCCGCCGGGGCAGCCGCCGTCTCCGTTCTCGTCGACGCGCGCTTCGACGGCAGCTGGGAGGATCTCGCGGCCGCGCGCGCAGCCTCCGAGGTGCCGTCTGCTGGCCAAGGGGTTCTTCACCACGGTCGACGACTTGCGCACCGCCCGCGACCACGGCGCCGACGCGGCGCTGCTGATCCTGCGCGACCTCGACGACGCGCAGACGGCAGGGCTGATCGCCGCTGCGGCGGAGCTCGGCCTCGACACGCTGGTCGAGGCCCACGACGCCGATGAGCTCGACCGCGCCGTCCGCCTCGCCGCCCCGGTGATCGGGATCAACGCCCGCGACCTGAGCACGTTCCACATCGACCGCGACCTGCAGCTCGAGCTGGTCGCGCGGGCCCCACGCGACCGCGTCGTCGTGGCCGAGTCGGGGATCCACACGCGCGCGCAGGGCGCGGCGGCCGAGCTGGCGGGCGCCGACGCGATCCTCGTCGGGCAGGCGCTGATGCAAGCGCCCGATCCCGCCGCACGGCTGGCCGAGCTGGTCTCGCGCCCGCTCGTCAAGGTGTGCGGCCTGACACGCGAGGAAGACGTGACGGCGGCGCTGGACGCCGGCGCCGACCTGGTCGGCTTCGTGCTGGAGCCGGCCAGCCCTGGGTCGCCCCCGGGGTGCTCCCGGTACCGGAGACCGCGCTCTCGGTCGCCGTCTGGGTCGGTGACGCGGGCGACAGCCCGGCCGATCTCGACCAGGTGCACCAACACGCCGAAGGGAAAGTGCGCGGCCGTGACGCGACCCTGTACCGCGACGGCGAGGCGGTGGCTCAGCTGCTGGACCTCCCCTGGGCCGAGGACGACCCGCAGCACTGGTCGCGTGCTGCCGCGGCGGCCGCCGAAGGGCGCGTCGTGCTGGCGGGCGGTCTCGGGCCGGAGAACGTGGCCGAGGCGATCGCAGAGGTGCGGCCGTGGGCGGTCGACGCGAGCTCCTCGCTCGAGATCTTCCCCGGGGTGAAGGATCACGACCGGATCAAGGGCTATGTGGAGGCGGTGCGCGCATGACCGAGCTGGACTCGCAGACGCAGACCTTCGGCATCTACGGCGGGCGCTACGTCCCGGAGACGCTGGTGCCGGCGCTCGACGAGCTCACGGCCGCATGGACGGTCCTACGCGACGACGACGGCTTCCGGGCCGAGCTCGACGATCTCCTCGCCACCTACGTCGGACGGCCGTCGCCGCTGACGCTCGCCGAGCGGTTCGCGCCCGGGAGGCGGCTCTACCTCAAGCGCGAGGATCTCAACCACACGGGTGCCCACAAGATCAACAACGCGCTCGGGCAGGTGGTGCTCGCCCGGCGCCTCGGGAAGACGCGGATCATCGCCGAGACCGGCGCCGGACAGCACGGCGTGGCAACGGCGACCGCATGCGCCCGCTTCGGGCTCGAATGCGTCGTGTTCATGGGCTCCGAGGACATGCGCCGGCAGGCGCCCAACGTCGAGCGGATGCATCTCCTCGGCGCCCGGGTGGAGCCGGTGGAGATCGGCACCCGCACGCTCAAGGAGGCGACGAGCGAGGCGATCCGAGACTGGATCACGAACGTCGAGACGACGCACTACGTGATCGGCTCCTGCGTCGGCCCCGCCCCCTACCCGGAGCTCGTGCGGGAGCTGCAGTCGGTGATCGGCCGTGAGGCACGCGAGCAGGTGCTGGCGGCCGAGGGCCGCCTGCCCGATGCGGTCATCGCCTGTGTCGGCGGCGGCTCGAACGCGATCGGGATGTTCGCGGGCTTCGTCGCGGACGAGGACGTCCGGCTCGTCGGCGTCGAGGCGGCCGGAGCCGCCTCGCTGGGCGCAGGGCGCACCGGTGTCCTGCACGGGTCGCGCTCGTCGATCCTCGCCGATGCGGACGGCCAGATCCTCGATGCCCACTCGATCTCGGCCGGGCTCGACTACCCGGGCGTCGGCCCGGAGCACGCCTGGCTGCGCGACACGGGACGTGCGGAGTACCTCCCGTGCACCGACGACGAGGCCCTCGACGCGTTCGTGCGCCTCTCCCGCAGCGAGGGGATCATCCCCGCGCTCGAGTCCGCACACGCGCTCGCGCGGGTGGGCGACGTCGACGCAGACCTCGTGCTCGTGTGCCTCTCGGGCCGCGGCGACAAGGATCTGGAGGAAGCGCTACGGGCGTTGGGAGAGCGGGAGTTCTACTGATGAGCCGCAAGGCGCTCGTCATCTACCTGATGTCCGGCGCGGAGACCCCGGCGCTCGCCGAGGCCGCCGTCCTGGGCGGCGCCGACATCGTCGAGCTCGGCTTCCCGTTCTCCGACCCGCTCGCCGACGGGCCGGTGATCCGCGCGGCGGCGGAGCGCGCGCTCGCGGCGGGGATGCGAACGGACGCGTGCCTCGCCTGCCTGGCGGAGACGCGCGCGCGCGTCGGCGGGACACCCATCGTGCCCATGACCTACAGCTCGCTCCTCGAGGCGTACGGGTGGGAGCGCTTCGACGCCGATGTGCGGGCGGCAGGCGCGACGGGCATGATCGTGGCCGACCTGCCGGCGGGCGCTCTGCCCGCGCTGCGCCGCATCCAGCTCGTCGCCCCCACGTCGACCGACGAGCGGATCCGGCTTGCGGCGGAGCAGACGGACGGGTGGCTGTACCTCGTCACGCTCACGGGCACCACGGGCGCTCGTGCGGAGCTCTCGAACGCGCTGGCCGGTCTCGCGGCGCGCGCCCGCGCCGCCACGGACGTGCAGCTGTACGCGGGGTTCGGGATCTCCACGCCGGAGCACGCCCGCGCCGCGGCGGAGCTGACCGACGGCGTCGTCGTCGGCTCCCGGGCGCTGCAGGTGGCGGAAGGCGGCCCGTCGGCGTTGCGGGAGTACGTGGCGTCGCTCCGCGAGGGGCTCGGCGGGTGAGCCCTGTGCCTGCCTTCGGGCAGGCACAGGGGCAGGCGACCCGCCCCCGACACGTAGGCTCGGGTGGATGCGGCGGCTCCCGTTCTATTACGGCTGGGTCGTTCTCGCGGTCACGCTCGTGACGCTGGCGACGATGGCCGGCTTCCGGACGTGCGTCGGCGTGCTGATCGACCCGCTGCACCAGGAGTTCGGCTGGACCACCGCGTCGATCGGGCTGGCCGCCGGGCTCAACCTGATGCTCTACGGGCTCGGCGGGCCCTTCGCGGCGGCGATGTACGACCGCTTCGGGCTCAAGCGGTGCGTCATGGTCTCCATCACGGCGGTGGCCGTCGGTGCCCTCGCGACGCTGGCCATGAACTCGACGTGGCAGTTCACGCTGCTCTGGGGCGTGGTCATGGGTGTCTCCACCGGCGCCGTGTCCGTCACCCTGGCGGCGGTGGTGGCGAACCGCTGGTTCGTCGCCCGACGAGGGCTCGCGACCGGCATCCTCACCGCCGCCAACGCGACGGGGCAGCTGTCGTTCCTGCCGCTGCTCGCCTGGGTGACGGCCACGCTCGGCTGGCGCTACGCCGTGGGGGGCATCGCGCTCGTCGCCCTCGGCGTGATCCTGCCCCTCGTGGCGCTGCTGCTGCGCGACCGCCCGGCCGACATCGGGTTGCGCCCGTACGGCGCGGTCGAGGACGACCCGCCGCCACCGCCGGCGGGAAACCCGTTCCTCGTGGCCTTCGGAGAAGGCCTGCTCGGGGTTGCCGGCTCACGCACGTTCTGGCTGCTCACCGGCAGCTTCTTCATCTGCGGCCTGACGACGAACGGACTGATCGGCACGCACCTGATCCCTGCGGCGATGGATCACGGCATGACCGAGGTGGCCGCGGCCGGTCTGCTCGCGATGATCGGCGTGTTCGACCTCGTCGGGACGCTCGCCTCCGGGTGGTTGACCGACCGCTACGACCCGCGCAAGCTGCTCTTCTGGTACTACGGCCTGCGCGGGCTCTCGCTCCTGGCGCTGCCCATCGTGATCGAGGCACAAGGCGCTGGGTTGATCGTGTTCGTAGTCTTCTACGGCCTCGATTGGGTCGCCACCGTCCCGCCGACCGTCGCCCTCACCGCCGACGCGTTCGGACGCGAGCGCGTCGGCGTCGTCTTCGGCTGGATCTTCGCCTCGCACCAACTCGGCGCCGGGATCGCCGCCTTCGGTGGCGGGCTCTCGGAGACGCTGCTCCACAGCTACGCGCCGGCGTTCGTCGCTGCCGCTGCGCTGTCGCTCGTCGCCGCAGGGCTCGTGCTGCGGATCACCCGGCCCGTCACCGCGGTGCTGCAACCCGCGTGAGCGATCGCCCAGCGCTACGAGTGCCTGAGCCGGACGCGCTTGCCGCAGCGGGCGCACCTCGCGCGGCGCTCGGTGAGGAAGAAGCGGCGGCTCTCGGGCACCTTGTGCCCCAGCAGCTTGCAGCGGAGCTTCACTCCGACGGCCCGACCTGGACGAGCATCTTGCCCACGTTCTCGCCGCCCAAGAGGCCGAGGAAGGCCCGCGGCGCGTTCTCGATCCCGTCCACGATCGTCTCCCGGTAGCGCACCTGCCCGTCTCGTACCCACGGGCCCATGACGGCGAGAAAGTCTCCGTAGCGGTCGTAGTGGTCGGTGATGATGAAGCCGCGCACCGTGAGGCGCTTCGTGAAGAGCATGAACAGGTTGCTCGGGCCCGGCTGCGCCTCGATGTCGTTGTACCGCGAGATGGCGCCACAGGCCACGATCCGGCCGTGCGGGCGCATCGCTCCGATCGCCGCCTCGAGGTGGTCGCCGCCGACGTTGTCGAAGTAGACGTCGATCCCGTCGGGCGCCGCGTCGCGCAGCCCTTCCCACACGGGCCGGTCGCGGTAGGAGAAGACCGTCTCGTAGCCGACCTCGCGCAACCAGGCGAGCTTGTCCTCCGAGCCGGCGCTGCCGACGACACGGCAGCCGAGCAGACGGGCCACCTGGCCCACGACGCCGCCCACGGCGCCTGCGGCGGCGGAGACGAACACCGTCTCGCCCTCGCGCGGCTGCCCCAGCTCGGTGAGGCCGTACCACGCCGTGAAGCCGGGCATGCCGAGCACGCCCAGCGCGGTCGAGACGGGCGCGACGCCCGGGTCGATCCGCTGCAGGCCGCGCCCGTCGGAGAGCGCCCACTCGCGCCAGCCCAGCGAGTGCAGCACCCACGTCCCCTCGGGCCAGTCGGAGTTGCGGCTCGCCGCGATCCGGCCCACGGCGCCACCGGTCATCGCCTCGCCGAGCGCGTACGGCGCCACGTACGACCGGCGGTCGTTCATGCGGCCGCGCATGTACGGGTCGACCGAGAGGAAGGCGTTGCGGATCTGCACCTGACCGTCGGACGGATCCGGAACCTCCGTCGCGGCGAGCTCGAAGAGATCCGCGTCCGGGACGCCCTGCGGACGGGCTGCGAGGCGTATCTCACGGCTGCTGACCGGCACAACGCCATCCTAGGACTGCCGCTGCGTCTTCGTGAAGGGACGCGCCGTAGAGGGCGCTTCGGCGAGAATGAGCGTGTGGAGTCGCTGCGCGGACACTTGCTCGTTGCCGCTCCCGACCTGCTCGACCCGAACTTCAGGCGCACGGTCGTCCTGGTGGGCGAGCACGGCGAGGAGGGCGCGATGGGAATCGTGCTCAACCGCCGCTCCGAAGTGACGATCGACGAAGCTGTGCCCGCTCTCGCGGACCTCGTCGACGGGGACGAGCTCGTCCACGTCGGCGGGCCTGTGCAGCCGCAGGCTGTCGTCGTGCTCGGCGAGTTCGACGACCCGGAGCGCGCGGGCGTGCTCGTCTTCGGCACGGTCGGCTTCCTTCCGGGCGAGATGGGCGAGACCGACGATTTCGACGACCTGGCACGGGCGCGTGTCTTTGCGGGCTACGCCGGGTGGGGCCCCGGCCAGCTCGAGACCGAGCTTGCCGAGTCGACATGGATCGTCGAGCCCGCGCTGGCAGACGACGTGTTCACGGTTGACCCTGATTCGTTGTGGAGCGCGGTGCTGAGACGCAAGGGAGGACCGTTCACGCTGCTCGCGACGATGCCTCCCGATCCGTCGCTGAACTAGACTCGCCGGCGCAAGCATCGGAATTCGCTCTCGCGAATCCCGATGCGCGCAAAGATCCTGAAGGCGTCCGCTTCGCGGCCGCAGCGCAATGGATTCCACATCGGACAGCATGCCCTCGCTCGGAGCGGTCGGAGAGGGGCTCGTCGAGCTGGGCCTCGAGCCGGCACCCGACCGGTCGGTGACCCTCGGATTCGGCGGCGACGCAGCGAACGCGGCCGCCATGGCGGCGCGGATGGGCGTCGCAGCGCGGCTCGGCGGACGGGTCGGCGACGACGCGCTCGGCCGCCGTCTGATGGCCTTCTGGAACGAGACCGGGGTGGACATCCGGCACGTGCTCGTCGACCCGGGCGCCCCGACCGGGATCTACGTCAACGAGCGAGGAGCGGAGGGCCTGCATCGCTTCGACTACCACCGTCGCGGCTCGGCCGGGTCGCGCCTCGCCCCCGGCGACCTCGGCGATGCATTTCTCGAAGGGCTCGGTGTGCTGCACCTGACGGGGATCACCCTCGCCGTCTCTCCGACAGCACGCGAGGCAGCGCTCGACCTCGCCGAGTGCGCCCGAGCCCGTGGGGTCCGCGTCTCCCTCGCGATCAACCATCGCCCCGCGCTCGGAGGATCGCTCGAGACGCTGCGTGCCGCGGCGCTCGCCGCGGACGTCGTCTTCGTCTCCGAGGAGGAGGCTGCCACGGTGTTCGACCGCTCGGATGCGGCGGGGCTCGCGCGCGAGCTCGGAGCCGCAGAGCTCGTTGTCACGAGGGGCGACCGCGGCGCCCTGCTCGTGACAGGCGGCGAGCAACTCGAGGTGCCCGCCCTCCCGGTCGACCCGGTCGACGCGGCGGGGGCAGGCGACGCGCTCGCCGGGGCCTATCTCGGGGCGGGCTTGCTCGGTGAGACGCCGGCGCGCGCCATCCGCATCGGGATCGCGGCAGCGGGGCTCTCGTGCCGCTTCCGCGGGTGCTCGCTCTCCTATCCCGACGTTGCGGAAGTCGCGGCGGCCGTCGGGGAGGCATGATCACGGCCGTGCACGAGACCGCCGCTGACATCCGCTGGCTGCAGGAGCTGATGGACGCAACCCACGCACGAGCGAACCCCCACATGGCGGGGATCGTGAAACCTGAGCGCAGGCTCGATGCCGCCCAGGTGGTTGCGTACCTGCAGGGGCTCAAGCATGTCGCGTTCGGGGCCGTCAATGCGCGCGGCGAGCCGCGCGTGGCGCCCCTCGACGCCCACTTCGTGCGTGGCCGCTTCACGCTCGGCACCGGCCGCGGATCGGCCCGGTGGCGCAACCTGGAGCGTAACCCGGCCTGCAGCGCGGCGCACCACGTCGGTGACGACGTCGCCGTCGTGGTGAACGGGCACACAGAGGAGCTGATGCCGGACCACCCCGATCACGACGAGGTGCACGAGGTGTGGGCGTCGCACTACGGATCGAGCCCGTACAGCTGGGGGGACGCAGTCGTCCTCTTTCGCGTGCAACCCGTGTCGATGTGGGCGTACGCCATGAAC
>CAVPGO010000002.1:0-75229 GCA_963703975.1 uncultured Actinomycetes bacterium | reverse complement strand
TCAGTTCCCAACCTAGGAGTAAGCGATGCAGAAGGCTTTCGTTCGCAATCTCCTTCATGCTGGCTTGAATGCCGGCGTGAAGAACTGGTAAGCCGTCGAATCCTCGTTTCTGCGCCCGTAGTCGGCATCCCTCTTTCGGGGTAGCCGGCACAGCGCGGAAGCGAAGGGGAACGACGGCAGATGTCAGGCAATGAGCCCACGCCGGAAGCCCACAGCTACGGCGTGGGCTCTGCTGCGCGCCTGCAGCTTCGCGAGGAGATGCCGCACGTGCGACTTCACCGTCTCCTCGGAGAGGTAGAGGCGCTGTCCGATCTCGCGGTTCACGAGACCGTCCGCGACCAGCTGCAGCACCTCGATCTCGCGGGCGGTCGGTTCCTGCTCGAGCTCGCGCAAGACCGGCGGAGCGAACGGGATCACGGATCCCGCTCGACCGGTACCGCGGCGTGCCGCAGCCGCCTCGAAGCGACGGCTGTGGTCCCGATAGCGATCGAGGATCTCCTTGCGCTCGGCTGCGTCCACGGTTCCGATATCGGCCTCTCGGAGATGACGCTTTAGAGGGATCACCCCGAATGGGTGAACGCCGTGCCAGGCGGGGAGCGGGCTCGGGCCACGACGCGCCGGCCGGATCCGACCCACGACGACGAGGGCCCGCCTGTCGGGCCCTCGTGCCGTCGCTTCTGGTGGCCTACGCCGCGAGCGAGGCGAGCTCGCGGAGCGCCGCGAGGCGCGAGAGCGCCTGACCCTCGAGCTGCCGCACGCGCTCACGCGTCAGGTCGAGCTCGTGGCCGATCGCCTCGAGCGTCCACGGTTCGCCCTCGAAGCCGAAGCGCAGCTCGAGAATGCGCCGCTCGCGCTCGGGCAGGGCGTCCAGCGCCCGCCGCACGCTCTGCCGGCGCAACGACTCCTCGGCCTCGTCGAACGGGTCAGCCGCCTCACGATCTGCGAACAGGTCGCCCAGCTCACCCTCGTCGTCTGCGCCGACCGTCTGGTTCAGCGACACCGACGCGTGCGCGGCGCCGAGCGCCTCGTCCACGTGCTGGATCGGCAGGCCCGTCGCCTCGGCGAGCTCGTCCTTCGTCGCCTCGCGGCCGAGCTCGACCTCGAGCCGTCGCGCCGCGCGGGAGAGCTTCTGCTGCCGCTCGACGACGTGCACGGGCACGCGGATCGTGCGGGCGTGGTTCGCCACGGCGCGCTGCACCGACTGGCGGATCCACCAGGTTGCGTAGGTCGAGAACTTGTAGCCCCGTCGCCAGTCGAACTTCTCCACGGCACGATTGAGACCGAGCGTGCCCTCCTGGATCAGGTCGAGGAACGGCACACCGAGACCGCGATAGCCCTTGGCGATCGACACGACGAGCCGCAGGTTCGACTCGATCATGCGGCGCTTGGCCACCGGGTCGCCGCGCTCGATCCGCTTCGCGAGCTGCACCTCCTCGGCCGCCGTGAGCAGCTTGTGCTTACCGACGTCGGCGAGGAACAGCTGCAGCGAGTCGGCCGCGCCGGTGATCGCCTCGGCGGCCCAGACCTCGTTCTCGGCTGCGTCCTTGTCCTTCTCCTTGTCGGCTGCGGACCGCCTGCGGCGCCCCGATCTCGAGACCCATCGCCTCGAGCTCGCGCGTGATCGCCTCGACCTCGTCGTCGGCAAGATCGTGCTCGGTGGCGAACACCTCGACCTCGGCCGGCTCCACCCAGCCACGCTCCTCGGCGCGCTCGATCAGCGCCTTGAGGTGCTCCGTCTCGAACAGTTCGATGAGCTGGTTCTGCGTCAAGCTGGAGTGTCAGTCCTTTCGAAATGTGTCGTCCGAGCTACACAAGCTCTTCTGACTGTACGCTGGCTTTCCCGATGGTTCCAGGGCGAACTCGGTGCTTAACCGTGTCACAAACTCGGAACGTCGCGCTTGTCTGTGGTATTCCGCGGCCGACGGGCCGATCGGATCATTCACGTCGTACGCTCGAGCTCGAGGCAGGCGTCACCCGACATCCTAGGACGTCGAGCGGACGTGAAAGGTTAGCACGCTTGGGCCGGAATGCAACCTCGTGTGCTCCGTTTCCCGTCCATGCCCATGTATCGGCGGTTCCCCGCGCCCCGACACCCTCTCCCGAGGGGGTCTGCCGGCGGGAGCCTCACCGCCGCGAGCGCTTGCGCGGCGTCGAGGGCCCCTTGGCCCGACGCTCGGCGAGCAGCTCCACCGCCCGCTCGATCGTCAGCGTCTCGGCGTCGTCGCCGCGGCGTAGGCTGGCGTTGGTCTCGCCGTCCGTGACGTATGGACCGAACCGCCCGTCCTTCACGAGCACGCGCTTTCCGCCGGCCTCCGCCGCCTCACCGAAGTCGCGAAGCGGAGGTTTCGCGACACCCTGTCGTCGTTGCTTCGGTTGTGCGAGAAGCGCCAGTGCCTCCTCGGCGGTGAGGGTGAAGAGCTGTTCCTCCGTTTCCAGCGACCGCGTCTCGGATCCCTTCTTCACGAAGGGCCCGTAGCGTCCGTTGGCGACGACGATCTCCTCTCCGTCGGGGGCTGTGAGCGTGCGGGGTAGCGACAACAGTCGGAGCGCGTCGTCGAGGGTGACCGTGTCGAGCGACATGGTCGAGAGCAGCGAGCCAGTCCGGGGCTTGCTCTCGTCGCCCTCGGGCAGCACCTGGGTCACATACGGCCCGTAACGCCCGTCGCGTGCGGCGATCTGCAGGCCCGTCTCGGGGTCGACACCGAGCACGCGGTCGCCGCTCGGCCGCGCGAGCAGCTCCTCGGCCTTCTCGACGGTGAGCTCGTCCGGCGCCAAGTCGTCGGGCAGGCCGGCCCGCTCGTCCCCGCGTTCCAGGTAGGGGCCGTACCGGCCCACTCGGACGACGATGTCGCTGCCCGGGATCGGGATCGAGTTCACCGCGCGGGCGTCGATCTCGTCCAGGTGGTCCGTCACCAGCGCATGCAACCCGGGCTCCCCGCCGTTCCCGAAGTAGAAGCGCTCGAGCCACTCGACGCGCTGCTCGTCGCCGGCCGCGATGCGGTCGAGATCGTCCTCCATGCGAGCGGTGAAGTCGTAGTCGACGAGGCGCTCGAAATGCTCCTCGAGGAGTCGGGTGACCGCGAAGGCGAGGAAGGTGGGGACGAGTGCGGTTCCCTTCTTGAAGACGTAGCCGCGGTCGAGGATCGTGCTCAGGATCGACGCGTACGTCGACGGGCGTCCGATGCCTCGGTCCTCGAGCGCCTTCACGAGCGACGCCTCCGTGTACCTCGGTGGCGGGCTCGTCGAGTGGCCCTCCGGCCGAAGCTCTCGGGATGTGACGGAATCCCCGACGGCCAAGTGCGGCAACGGGCGCTCCTCGTCGTCCTCCGACGGCTCGTCTCGGCCCGGCTGGTACGCCGCCATGAAACCTCGGAAGGTGATGACGGTGCCGGAGGCGGCGAACTCCGCGTCGGCGCCGCCGGTTGACGTCGCGCCGAGCCGCAACGAGACCGTCTGCCCTCGCGCATCCTCCATCTGCGACGCGATCGTCCGCTTCCAGACGAGGTCGTACAACGCGTGCTCGTCGCGCGACAGCTCACGCTCGACCTGGGCGGGCGTGCGAAACGCCTCACCGGCTGGACGGATCGCCTCGTGTGCCTCCTGGGCGTTCTTCACCGCTCGCTCGTAGCGGCGTGGCTCGGCCGGCACGTACTCGGCGCCGTACAGCTCAGTCGCCTGCGCGCGGGCGGCGCCGAGCGCCGACTCGGACAGGTTGACCGAGTCGGTGCGCATGTAGGTGATGTAGCCGTTCTCGTACAGCCGCTGGGCGAGACGCATCGTCGTCTGCGACGAGAAACGAAGCTTGCGGCTCGCCTCCTGCTGCAGCGTCGACGTGCGGAACGGCGCCGCGGGGCGGCGTGTGTACGGCTTCTCCTCCACCGTCCGGACCACGACCGGGACGTCGGTCAGCTGCGCCGCGAGCGTCGTCGCCTCGTCCTCCCCGAGCACGACGACGTCGCCTTCGGGGCGTCCGTCGGAGCCGAAGTCGCGCCCGTGTGCAACCCGCCGGCCGTCGACCGAGACGAGTCGAGCCTCGAACGTGCCGGGCTCGAACGTGCCCACGACGTCCCAATACGAGGCGGAGACGAAGCGCATGCGCTCCCACTCCCGGTCGACCACGAGCCGCGTGGCCACCGACTGCACGCGGCCGGCCGACAGTCGTGGCATCACCTTCTTCCACAGCACGGGCGAGACCTCGTAGCCGTACAGGCGGTCGAGGATGCGGCGCGTCTCCTGCGCGTCGACCAACCGCTCGTCGATCTGGCGCGTGTCCTCCAGCGCCCGGCGGATCGCGTCTCGCGTGATCTCGTGGAAGACCATGCGTCGCACCGGCACCTTGGGCTCGAGCAACTCGACCAGGTGCCAGGCGATCGCTTCGCCTTCACGGTCTTCGTCGGTCGCGAGCAAGAGCTCGTCGGCGTTCTTGAGCTCCCGCTTCAGCTCCTTGATCTTCCCTGCCTTGTCCGGGTCCGGCAGGTAGTAGGGCTCGAACCCGTCGTGTACGGCCACGCCGAGGGCGCCGAACCTCGAGCGCTCCTCCTTCGGGATCTCGGAGGCGCGGTTCGGAAGGTCACGGATATGGCCGATGCTCGACTCCACGACGAACCCCTCGCCGAGGTAGCCGGCAATGGTCTTCGCCTTGGCGGGTGACTCCACGATCACGAGTCGGGTCATGGCGCGACACCATAGCGAGGCTGTCCGGCGGCGCAATCGTCCGAAGCGGACGTATCCTGGCCGGCGATGTCCTTGCGGAACCCGCGCGTGAGCTGGCTGTACCTGCTCGTCGGCGGGCTTTCGTGGCCAGTGGTGCGGGTCGTATTCCGGCTACGGGCATCCGGCGTCGGGAACCTGCCCCGCGATGGCGGCTATGTCCTGTCGGCCAACCACTCCTCGAACTTCGACCCCTGGCCGCTGGGGATCCCCCTCTTTCCCCGGCGCTTCCTGCGCTTCATGGCCAAGGCAGAGCTCTTCTGGTTTCCGCTCGGGTACGTGATCGGCGCGGGCGGCGGATTCAGGGTCCGGCGCGGCGAGCGTGATCACGAGGCGGTCGACACGGCGATCGGCCTCTGCCGCGCGGGCCACGTGGTCGTGATGTTCCCGGAGGGCACGCGTCGCAAGAAGGGTCTGCGCAAGCGGTTCGAGGCCCGTTGGCACACGGGGGCGGCTCGCATCGCCATCGGCGCCGGCGTGCCGCTCGTCCCCGCGATGATCTCTGGCACCGACCGTCTGGCTCGCCTCGCGCCGTGGCGTGTCGCGTACGGTGCTCCCATCGAGCTCGGCGACCTCGCCGGCCTCCCACCGGCAGACGCAGCGGCGGTCGCGACGGACCGGTTGCGCGACGCGATCCTCGCTCTCGAGAAGACTGTCGCGTGACGTCTGCGCGTCCTCTCCTGGTCGTTGACGGCGACTCGTTCGCCCACCGGGCCTTTCACGGCCTGCCCCGCTCGATCCGTCGCGAGGACGGGCGGCCGGGGAACGCCCTGACGGGTTTCGGATCGATGCTCCTGCGTCTGTGGCAGGCCGAGCAGCCTCGGGCGGTCGTCGTCGGCTGGGACACCATCGGCGCTCCGACGTACCGCAGCGCCCTGCTGCCCGGCTACCAGGCGGGGCGCGAGTTCGACCCGGAGCTCCTCGAGCAGCTCGATCTGCTGCCGGGGCTCGTCGCCTCCACCGGGATCGTGTGCGGGAAGGCGGCGGGCTACGAGGCCGACGATTTCCTCGCCGCCGCCGTCGTCCAGGAGGAAGGCCGCGGCGGTGCGACGATCGTCGCGACCTCCGACCGCGACGCCTTCCAGCTCGCAGGCCCCGCCACGACGATCCTGCAGCCCAGGCGGGGCGTGAGCGAGATGTCACGTGTCGGGCCGGCGGAGGTGCGGGAGCGCTACGGCGTCGAGCCGGCGCAGGTACCCGACTTCATCGCCTTGCGCGGCGATCCCTCGGACCGCATCCCCGGCGCTCGCGGAGTGGGCGAGAAGACGGCCGCCTCCCTGCTCGCCGAGCACGGCTCGCTCGAGGCGCTGCTCGTGTCCGGGCGGTTTCCGGCCGAGGCCCAGGCGCTCCGCGAGTACCTGCGGATTGCCACACTCGATGCAACGGCGCCGCTCCCAGTGCTCGGCGACCGAGAGCCCGACTGGGCGGCTGGAGCGGTTGCAGCGCGTGAGCTGGGTCTCCGGCGGCTGGGCGAACAGCTGCAAGAGGCGGCGGAGCCGGCCTGATGGAGCTCGTCAGCCACGCTGATCTCGCCCGTCTCCATCCGACCGGCCATCATCATCACGCCGAGCGTGAAGAGCGTCTGCGGGTCCTGTTGGACAAAGTGTCCGTGCGCGAGGGACGCCCCGCGACACGCGAAGAGGTGCTTCGCGTTCACCATTCCGGATACGTCGAGGCGCTCTCGATGCTCCGCTCCGAGGAGTGGCTCGACGGTGACACGCTCGGCGGGCCGACGACCTATGAGGCAGCGATGCTCGCAGCCGGCTGCGCAATCGTTGCCGTCGAGTGCGACGGCTTCGCGCTCGTTCGCCCTCCGGGGCATCACGCGCTCCCGGATCGGGCCATGGGCTTCTGCATCTTCGGCAACGTGGTCGTCGCAGCGCGTCACGCCCAGCTCGAGCTGGGACTCGCGCGTGTGGCCATCGTCGACTGGGACGTGCATCACGGCAACGGCACCGAGGCCTGCGTCGCGGACGACGACTCGGTGCTCTTCGTCTCGCTGCATCAGTGGCCGTTCTACCCGGGCACCGGTGGTCCTGGCACCGGCAATGCGACGACGATCAACGTTCCTCTTCCGATCGGCAGCGGCGATGCCGAGTACCTGGTGGCCTTCGACGAGATCGTCGAGCCCGCGGTGCGGGCCTTCGACCCGGACCTGCTCGTGGTCTCGGCGGGCTTCGACGCACACATCGAGGACCCGCTCGGACAGATGCGCGTCACGGCCGACGGCTTTCGCGAGATGGCCCGCCGTTGCGCCGGTCACGCACCCAGAATCGCGGCGGTGCTCGAGGGCGGGTACAACGTCGCCACGCTGCCCGGTCTCGTCGCGGCCGCCCGCGAGGGCTTTGAATCCGCCTCCACGTGAGGCACCCCGAGATCGGCCACTCGATGCGGCCGCGAAGCGAACGTCCTCCCAGCGTCTTCGCGGCGGAGACCGGCGAGAGCGGATTTCCGTCTACGCGAAGAGAAGACGGCCGGGGTGCGGCCCGGCCGTCTCCGATGCGGTTTCCCCCCGCGGCTCCCGGATGGGAACCAGCGCACTATCAGTATCGGCAGGCGTGGGCGGCCGGCCATCGCCCCGGGCTGACGATCGGCATCCCCCACCGCGGGGGATCGTCGGGAGCGCTCAGCCGCGCGCGACGGCGAGGCGCTCGAGCGCCTCCCGCCGAGAGGAAACACCGAGCTTGCGCAGGAGGCTCTTGACGTGAGAGCGGACGGTGTGCTCGGAGATGTACAACCGCTGCGCGATCTCGTCGGTCGTCAGATGCTCGTCGAGGAGGAGGAGCACCTCGACCTCACGGGTCGAGAGCCGGCCGCCGATCTCGTCCGGGACGCCGCCGCCGAGGCGACCACCGACCCGCACCCGCTCGAGCAAGCTGCGGGCCACCGAGCCCGACAGGGCCGCCTCTCCACCGACGACACCGCGCAGGAAGTCGGCGATCCGCTCGGGCGGCTCGCTCTTGAGCAGGTAGCCCGCGGCGCCACCGCGGATCGCTGCGAGCAGGTTCTCCTCGGTGCCGGACGCCGTGAGCACGACAACCTCGGACTCCGCTGACGCCTCGCGGATCGCGGGCAGTGCTGAGAGCCCGTCCATGCCGGGCATCGTCAGGTCGAGGAGCACGAGGTCCGGGCCGGAGCCGGCTCGCCAGCGCGATCGCCTCCATGCCGTCGGCAGCCTGACCGACGACGTCGAACCCATGCTGCTCGAGCAGGGAGGCGAGCGCGTCCCGTGTCAGGGGATGGTCGTCGACGATGAGGATGCGCTCCGCCATCCCTGCCCTTATCGGCAGCACCCCGCCTGCCGATGAGGGGGAGGTGCACGGTGCGCAGGCCCCGTCCTACCGCTCCTGGCTCGTGAGTGAGCTGGCCATCGTGTGCCTGCTCGCAGGAGCGACCGTCGCGCTCGCCGCGACGGACCGGCTCGGTGGCTACACGCTCCCCTGGGCCAGGCTGGTGCTCGATACGTCCGTCGCCCTGGTCGCCTCGATGGTCGCGGTCCTGGTCGCGATCCGCTTTCGCGTCGAGGGAAGGGCACTCGATCTGCTGCTCACCGCCGGATTCGCGGTCACTGCGCTCGGGACGTTCGTCTACGGCGTGGTGCCGAAGCTCGACGACGGGAGGCTGTCCAACCGCCAGGTCTGGGCGGTGCTCTGTGTCGAGCTCGTCGCCGCAGCCCTCATCGCAGCCGCTCCGTTCGCGACCGCACGCGTGTCCGCGCGGCAGCGGATGCTCGTCGTCGCCTTCCTCGCAGCGATCGTTGCGGTGGCCGGGGTCGGCGCACTTCTGTCCACGCTCGGGGCAAACGGCGCGCTCGTCACCGAGGAGGGTGCACGCGCAGCCGGGGCCCTGCTCGTCTTCGCGGCCCTTGCGGTTCTCGCCCTCGTGGCGACGATCGGTTTCGGGCTGCGCTTCCGCCGGTTCGGCCGCGAGCTCGACAGCTGGTTCGCGCTGTCGCTCACACTCGTGCTCTTCGCCGACCTCCACTACGTGCTCGCCCCCGCGCAGTCGGCCGGGTTCGTCCTTCAGGGCGACTTCCTCCGGCTGCTCGCCTACGGCGTGCTCCTGTTCGGCGTCTGGCGTGCCATTGGCGACGCGGAGTTCGGGCGAGCCGTTGCCGAAGAGCGCGCGCGCGTCGCGCGCGAGATCCACGACGGACTGGCGCAATACCTGTTCGCTCTCTCCACACACGTGAGCATGCTCGAGCGCGGCGCGCCTCTCGACGAGCTGCTGCCACGGCTCAAGCAGGCGTCGACGGCCGCGCAGCAGGAGGCACGCTTCGCCGTCCTCGCCCTCTCGTCCGCCAGCGGCACCGCCCCGTTCGATGCCGGCCTGCGCCGCTACGTCGACTTCCTGGCCGCCGACGGCGTCCTTGAGGTCGAGCTCGACATCGATCCGACGGTGCGCCTGGCGCCCGACGAGCAGATCGAGATCTTCCGCATCGTCCAGGAGGGGCTGGCAAACGCCCGTCGCCACGCCGGCGCACGCCGCGCGTGGGTCACCATCGAGCAGCGTGGAGGCCGGAGGATCGTCGGCGTCCGGGACGACGGCGTCGGGTTCGAGGGCGAAGACGACGCAGGGCAAGGGCTCAAGAACATGCGCAGCCGCGCGGCCTCGATCGACGGCGGCTTCACCCTGCGCTCGGCGCCGGGTCGCGGCACGTCGATCGAAGTCGTGCTGCGGGCGGCATAGCGGCCCGCACACCAGCGTCGACCTCAGCCGGCGCGGCGAAGCCGTAGCCACATCGCCGCCCCACCGCCGACGACGAGCGCGGCGAGTGGGATCAGCAGGAGCCTCGGGAACCTCTGCCCCGGCGGCGGCGCGTAGTCGAGCGTCCCGGCGATCACGAGCGGCTTGCCCTCCACGCGGCCGGGGACGGTCCAGTCGAAGACGTGATGCGGCTGATCGCTCGCGGCGGCCACCTTGGGCGGCATCGTCCGGCTCATCCAGTGGATGCGGTGGTCGTGCCACTCGTAGCTCGCTCGCGGGCTGACCTGCTCCCAGACGGGTTCGGCCTTCGGATCGGCGTCCGCGGGGAGCGTGACCTTCGCGTAGCGGTCGTCGTTCAGGTACGTGGCAGGCGACCGGGTGTTCCGATAGACGCGGTCGGGCCGGAACTCGAGATACGGCTCACCCTCATAGCCCAGGATGACCACCGTCCTGCCGGTCTCGTTGCGGAGCAACAGGCGATCGTCGGAGTCGCGCACCGAGACCGAGAGCCCCTCCACCGGTGGTGTGACGGAGGTGACCGTCGACGTGAAGCCGAGCGCCCCGCCGCCGCCGTGGGCGGCGGCGGCGGGGGCGGCCACGAGCGCAACCAGGGCCGCTGCGAGAAACGAGCGTCTCATGCAGCCTTGCGTCGGCGGCGGAGCGCGAGGTAGGCGCCGAAAGCGCCGAGCGGCAGGCCGACAGCCACGCCCTTGAGCGTGTGCGCGAGGCCCTGCTTGGCGACGGCAACGCCCGCCGGGTAGTCGAGCGACGGCGACGACGCGGGCCGGATCACGAGCTGCGGGGCCGGCTCCTCGGCGGTGGGGTCGATCCAGCGGACCACGTCGCCGTTCGAGTAGGTCTGCAGCGCCTTGAACGTGAGCAGGGTGCCCGGCTTCGCCGCCGGCAGGAGCAGCGACACCGGGAACGACTGGAACTGGCCCGGCGCGATGCGGCCACCGGAGAACACGATGCGGTCGACTCGGGTGGTGACCATCTCATCCTCGACCTTCACCGGCTTCGCGAGCCTCTTTGTGATCACGCGCGCCTTCCAGCCCGGCACCGGCTGCACGGACGCCGAGAGGATGCCGGGTGGAAACTTCACGTCGAGCTTGACGGTGCTTGCGGTCTCGCTCTCGGTCGGGACGTTGATCCCGATGACCGCGAACGTACCCGACGGAACTGCGTTCGGATGCAACGTGACGTGCGCCTGAGCGGCGCCGGCGAGCGCCAGGCCCGACAGGGCGGCAACCGCCACCACGGTGAGAAGACGTCGCTTCATGGGGTTCAGGTTTCCTTTCGAATCGAAATGGGAACAGTCGTCGACCACTGGTCGAACTCGCCGCGCCGGACCTCGACCCGCAGCTCCCACTCCCCGGCGATCGGGAAGGACGCTCCGGTGACGACGTAGTGGCCGGGCCCGGCCGGGATCGCATACAGGTGCAGAGGGCCGATGGATGCCGACGGAAGCGAGGCAAGGATGTGGGCCTCGCTCACTGTTGCCGGCTGGCCCTGACGGTCGAGCAGGTACAGGTGGATTTCGTTTCGCCCAGCTGTTGCCGGGTCGACGACCAGGTTGAGGTCGAACGGGCCGACCCGGGTGTCGACCGACACCGGGCCAGTCGTTGCGGCCCGCGCCTTCGCCGGGGGCTCCGCGACGAGCACTGCGGTGACGCCGACGATCACCGCCAGCAGCGCAAGCTCCGTGCCGGTGGCCCGCAGGAAGCGGCGCCGGTCGACACCGGACGCCCCCCCGGCGCGGAGCCGGGGCACGGAGACGCGGTTGTTGAACACGCCGAGGGCCAGCAGAGGCAGCACGAGCGCGACTTTGACCAGCAGCAGCCGCCCGTAGGTCGTCTCCCAGAGCCCGGCCCACGAGGCGACCTCGAAGAGGCCGTTCACGACGCCCGCGACGAGCAGCGCCGTGACGGCGACAATCGCGACACCGGAGAAGCCCGGCACCGCCACGCTGGCCACCTCCCACCGCCTCCCACGCGCCCAGAGCAGCAGGAGCAGGAGGAAGGCCAGCCCGCCGGCCCACAGTGCGGCGGCCTCGACGTGCACCGCGTCGGAGAGCACCGCGAGCGAGCCCTGGACCTGCGCGTGGCCCGCCAATGCCGGCGTCGCCGCGAGCAGAGCCCCGAGCGAGCATGCAGCGAGCGCGAGCAGCTGTTCCGCCCGCCCGCGCCGACGCCACGCCACGAGAGCGAGCACCGCGACGGCCACCGCGAGCACGAGGCGCGCCACGGCCGTCTTGCCGAACCGGGTATCCAGCACCTCGGAGGCGAGCGACCAGCGGACGACGGCATCGAGGCCGAGCCCCGCCGCCGACGCGCCCTGCAGGCCGATGGCCAGCAGCGTCACCGGGACGAGAGCACCTGCCGCCGCCGCCAGCGTGAGCCACTGGCGGCCCCGCGCCGGCCGTACGTCATCCGTTGCCGGGACCCAGAGGGCCAGGGCCGAAGCGCCTCCTGCCACGAGCAGGATCAGCACCAGGCTGAGGCAGCGTGTCACGGTGAACGACCGGGAGACGGCCGTGGAGCCGCTGTCCCCGCCGAGCACCTGCTCCGCCACTCCGCCCGCGTCTGCGCCGGGCTTCCCGACGTGGAAGACGAAGGCGCCGTGAACGGGATGAGAGTCGGCCGAGACGACTCGCCACGCGACGGTGTACGTCCCCCGCGGCAGCGTGTGACCGATCGCAACCGCGACCTCGTTCGGCGCGGGGCGGAGCGTCGGCCCATCGTCGACGCGCTTGGCCGCCCCGTCGAAGACGCGAACCGAGCCGAACGCCGACTCGACGGGCTCGTCGAAGCGCAGCGTGACCTGCGCCGGCGACGCGTCGAGCACGGCATCGTTGGCCGGAGTCGTTGCCGACAGGTTGGCATGGGCGAATGCCGGCGGAGCCACGACGAGCGCGAGCAGCGTCGCCGCGAGCACCACCAGACGCATGCGCCCGGCGACGCGATATCGCTGGGGTACGGCCATTCCTCCTCACCTGGTTCGGGGCGACCCGTCTCCGTGGTTCGCAGACGGGCTCCGGAACGGACTCAGGCGAAGGCCGGCGGTCCGCGCTCCCCGTAGCCGCGGGCCAGGGCGGGAACGCGAATCGCCAGAGCCGGAAGGCGCCGTCGAGGCACCGCGGGTCGAACGGCCCAGCGCGGCCGGCGCGCCGCCACGAGGCCACCGAGCGCACGAGCGACGCCGAGCAGCAGACGCGCAGTGCCGTACGCCACCAACGCGAACGGAACCTGGAGCGCCAGCCCGACGAGGAACGACGGTTCGGCCGCGGCGCCCCACGGGAAGGTGCCGTCGTGCGCGAGCCGCTCGAAGTGCTCCTGGCACGCGAAGATCGCCGGTGCGAGCGCTGCGAAGCCGGCCAGCCGCGGCTGCGCGCGCCCCGCGTCAGAGACCGAGACGATCTGTCCCAGCTCGGAGACCAGCGCGATCGCCACCAAGACTGTCGCAACGGCGAGTGCCAGCGGCAGATACTCGAGATACGAATGCCCGGTTACGGCCAGAGCGTGCGCACGGGCGTCCGCGTCCGGCGTCACGATCCGATAGGCGAGCATGTGCGCCGCCTGCGTCCCGAGCACCGCCAGCGGCACCGTCACTGCCCACGCGGTCAGGCGTCGGGACACGAGGCTCATTGTGCCGAATGATGACGAAGCGCCGCCGCAGCCGGGTGCGCGGTCTCGCTACGCGCACCGTCCCTTGTACGGAACGGACCAGACTCGGTGGTAGGTGTAGTCGAGCATCCAGAGCCGGCATGTGCCCGGGTCGACGGCAGCTGCCGTCAGCGCCGGTGACGAGGGCACCGTCCCCGCCAGAGCGAGCGTCTGCGGGTTCACGAGCGCGACCGCGCCCGAACGCGTCGGAAGGACGAGACGGTTGCTGCCGGGGTCGCAGGTGATGGTGAAGGGGTTGGAGCCGACGGCCGGTGAGGTCTTCACCTTGGCCCTCTTGACGACATCCACCTTCGTCACCGTGCCTGGGGCGAGATTGACGACGTAGACGAATCCTCGGCCGTCGCTGGTCGTATCGATCGGGCTGTCGACCGGCACGAGCCCTGCCGCCGCCGCCTTGCCACGCGCGAGGGAGAAGATCTGGAGCTGACCCTGGCTGGTGACCATGACGAGCTTTCGCGACTTGGGCTCGAACGCGACCGCGACGTGGTCCGGACCGACAACGAGCGGGCTCGGAAGGAGAGCCGGTCTCGCGGCACGCCCGTTGATCACCCGAATCGTGTTCCCGGTGAAGTTTGCGGTATAGACCAACCCCGTCTTGGGGTCGAGCGCCAGCTTCCTCGGACCGCTTGCTGCCGGGAGCGTCGCAAGCAGGCGAGGAGTGGGACCGCGCACGTCGAGCACCGACACGGAGCAGGCGGCGCCGTTCGCAACGAAGAGCCGCTTCGAGCGCGGGTCGAACTCGACAGCCTCCGGCCGAGCACCGACGCGAACGGTGGACAGCAGCTGCGCCGGGTCGGCTTTCCCATTCACCACGGCAACGTCGTTGGTGCCGCGCTGCACGACGAACACCCGTCCGGTCGACCGATCGATCGCCATGTCGACCGGCGCGGCGTTCTGCAGGAGGTCGACGAACCGGGCGCCTGCCGCAGTCGGCGGCGGCAGCGCCGCGAGGCCGCCGTCGGGCCCGATGCCGTTGTTCGCCTTGCAGGCCAGTCGCTGCGCCGGCGTGCCCGAGGCCACGCACACCGCAACCGCCGCCACAACCAGGGTCGAAAGCACGACTCTCATCGGGCCACTCCTTCGCTCGCTGACCATGATCATGGTCGGCGAGTATCGCCCATCGACGATCCTGCGTCATCCCGTCTTGCCCCAGATGCGGAGCCTGCGCGCCTGAATGGGAAGGCCCCGCAGATGCGGGGCCTTCCCGTAGCAGGCCTGTAAGCCGGATTCTGTCGGGGGTGACCATCTCTCTAGGCCTCCGGTCGCCCGGAGGCTCGAGCGGCGTACCCGGTCCCTCGGCGGGCCACGTCATCAGGACCTGCTTCGCCTTGCACCGAACGGGGTTTGGATAGCCGCCGTGTCGCCACGGTCGCTGGTGGGCTCTTACCCCACCGTTTCACCCTTACCGACGGTCGCCCGCCGGCGGTCTCCTCTCTGTTCCACTTTCCGTCGGCTTTCGCCGCCTGGGGTTTCCCCAGCGTCCTGCCCTGTGGTGTCCGGACTTTCCTCGGACGGCAGACGAGCCGCCGCCCGCGGTCACCCGGCCTGCGACCCCACGGTAGCGCCCGGCGGAATTCCGCGCCAGCGCCGCAAACCGGCGAGGTCCGGGTGTCTCCGGGCCTACGAGACGTTCTCGGCCACGACCAACGGCAGCTCGAGCTCGGGCACCGAGATCCCATCGGCGACGATCGTGCGGCACTCCGGGCAGGCGATCGCATGCGGGAACCGCATCGTGAACTCGCCGCACACGAGGCACTCCAGGCTGGCGCCGCGCACGAGCGCCAGGAGCTCCTGGTCGAGCGTGCGTGCGAGCGGCGAGACGCTCATCGGAGGCTCCGGAACACCCCGACCACGCGGCCGAGCACCCGAACGTGATGGGCGTAGATGGGCTCGAGCGCAGCGTTTTCAGGCTGCAGGCGCACGCGCCCGTCGGCCTCCCGGAAGAAGCGCTTCACCGTCGCCTCGTCGGCACCCTCGTCGTCACCTGCCAGCGCGACCACGATCTCGCCGTTCGAGGCGTCGTCGGTGTGCTGCACGACCAAGGTGTCGCCGTCGAGGATCCCCGCGTCGACCATCGAGTCCCCCTTGACGATGAGGACGAAGTCGGCGCCGCGTCCCAATGTGTCCGGCACGACGACCACGTCCTCGACGTTCTCCTCGGCGAGGATCGGCCCTCCAGCGGCGACACGGCCGAGCAGCGGCAGGCGCTGCACCTCCGGGTCGTTCGCGACGGCAGCCGGCGCCGAGGCCTCGAGCCTGCGGTGGCCGATGAGCTCGATCGCACGCGGCTTGGTGGGGTCGCGCCGGATCAGGCCGGCACGCTCGATGTTCGCCAGGTGTGCGTGCACGGTCGACGGTGATGCGAGCCCGACGTGCTCGCCGATCTCCCGCACGGTGGGCGGGTAGCCGTGGCCGTCCACGTACTCGACGAGGAACTGCCAGATCTCCTGCTGTCGCGCGGTGAGCACGGTAGAGCCCTCCTGGATCGCTGACGAACGTATGTTCGTCAGGGAAGGGTAGACCCCTTCCCGGACGGCGTCAACACGATCGCAGCCTGCTCGAGGCCCGCCCCACGAAGATCGCACACGTGCAAGAGGGGCCCCGCGGGGCCCCTCTGACGCATGCGCTGGAGAGGACTTGAACCTCCACGGCCCTAAGGCCACAAGGCCCTCAACCTTGCGCGTCTACCAATTCCGCCACCAGCGCGCGAGCCGACGGATTGTACCGGTGCCGTTTCGCTGGCCGGCGCAAGACCGGAATCCGCTGTCGCGGATCGCAGTCGCGGAACATTCCTGAAGGCGTCCGCCCTTCGCGGCCCCTGCGCTCTCGCCTTGCAGCAAGCCGTCGCTACGCGAGCAGACGGTAGAGCACAACGGTGTTCGCGCCGAAGAGCACGGCCACGACCACCGTCAGGCGGGTGAGGTTCCGCTCGACGATGTGCGTTCCACCCTGCGAGGCGGGCGTGAAGCCGATCCCGCCGAAGCCCGAGTCGCGCCCCGAATGCATGAGCACGAGCGTGATGAGCGCGGCCGAGATCAGCACCTGGAGGACGGCGAACACCTGGATCATCGCGTCGGCCATGGTAGCAACGGCCCGTCTATCCTCCCGTCGTGGCTGCGGGCGACGAGGCACGGGCGAAGATCCAGCGCCTGCTCGTCACCGGTGACAACCGGCTCAAGCAGGGTGTCGCCCCCGAGAAGGCCCGCGAGAGCTACGAGCAGGCGCTCGCCGTTGCCCGCGAGGCCGGGCTCGAGGACGCCGTGAGACCTCTCGTCGAGATCAGGCTGGCCGATCTCGAGCGGCTCGGGCGAGCAGCTCCTCCACCCGCTCCGCCTGGCGTCTGACATCGTGCCCCAGCGCGGCGTGGCGGGCCGTCGCGTTGGGTCGTGGGAGCGCCGCCGCCTCGTCGAGCGCCGTGACGAGCGCGTCCCCGTCCTCCGGGTCGACCAGCACCCCTGCACCCGGCGGCACGAACTCGGCCGGCCCACCCACGCGTGTCGCGACCACGGAGCGCCCGCAGGCCATCCCCTCGAGCGTCGCCAGCCCGAACGGCTCCGCCAGGCTCGGCTGGCAGACGACGTCGGCAGCGGTCATCCAGGCGGGAATCTCGTCGTGCCTGACCACGCCGGCCAGGAGGATGCCGCGCCTCCCTTCGAGCGCGGGGCGTAGTGGCCCACCGCCGACGAACACCAGACCCCCTTCCCCGCGTCGCTCGAACGCCCTCGCCAGACGGAGCACGTTCTTGCGCTCGCCGAGCGACCCGACGCACAGGAAGCCGGTGCCGTCCGGCTGCCAGCCGACGCGTGCCCTCGCTTCGTCCGCGTCACCGGGAGCGAAGCGCGTCACGTCCACCCCGCAGTCGATCACGCTGGTCTTGCCCTCGGCGACGGGGATCGCCTCGACGAGACGGTCGCGCAGCCAGCCCGACACCGCGACGACAGCGGCGGCGCGGCCCACCGCTACCGCCGTCAGACGGCGGACGACGGCGTTCCCACGAGCGTTCTCCACATCCTGACCGTGTGCCGTCAGCACAACCGGAGCGCCCCCGGCGAGGGTCGCCCACAGGCCGGCGGGGGCGAGGAAATGGGCGTAGACGACGTCGGGGTGGAAGCGCCGTGCCGTGCGCGCGACGTCCGCAAGCAGCGTCACATGCCGGACCCGGCCGCCGCGCCGATCGATCACCGCCCGCTCGAGCTCGTGCCCCCGCGCGGCGAGCTCGTGCTCGAGCGCGGCGACGAAGGTGCCCAGGTCGGGAGCCGCCGGGCCGGGGTACATCTGGGAGACGAGCAGGATGCGCACCGCGGCGCAGCGGGCCTACGGCCGCGTCACCTGGACGATGCCGAGGCACATCTCGTCCGTCGTTCCCTCGCCCCAGAGGATGTACCGGGGCTTCCGGGCGGCGGCCGACGTGCCCTGCCTGCGCAGCTCGGCGTCGTGGTGGCACGTGACCCGGAGGACGTCGCCTGCCTGCGCCTGCACTGGCGCTGCGAGCACATAGGAGGCCTGCCAGTGGAAGTTCCAGCGCGGGATGTCGAGCAGCACCTTCGCTCGCGGGGTGCCGGGATTGAGCTCGACGCGGATCGAGCGGCCGAGAAGGTGCATGTGACCTGCAACCGAGTAGATCGTCGTCGGGCCCGCGATGCGCCGGTCGCAGAAGGTGACCGAGCCGGTCGGAGGATGCGCGGCATCCTTGTCGCAGAGCAGCAGAAGGCCCACAGGGATGAGCGCGTTGTCCTGTCCGTACTTGCGCACCAGGTCGAACATCGCAGCGGCGCGGTCGCAGAGCGGCCCCGACTCGTCCTTGGCGCACGGGAGCTCGATCGGCGCGGGGAGCAGCGTCGTCTCGAGCGGGCGGAGGCCGGTGCTTGCCGGCACCGTGGTCAGAACGGCCTGGGAGCGGTCGGGCCGCCGGCCGTTCAGGAGGTTGTAGTGCACCTGCATCACGATGCGGCTGCCGGCCGCGAGCGGCACACCGACGCCGTCGGGCAGGTGGTCGCCACCCCAGCCCGGCGCCCAGGCCGCGATCCACGGGGCGTTGTCGAGCCCGCGTTCCGCGCCCCCCGTCCCGCCCGGGGCGCTGATGCCGGTACCACCGAAGCAGCTCCAGCCGGGCCCGCTCGAAGCGCGATCGAGCGCCTCCGCGGAGGCAACGCTGTCGGGCGGGACGCGGAAGAGGATCACATGGTGGACGAGCGCAGCCTGGCCGGGCTCGATGCGGGCCGCCGTGACGAACGAGTCGCCGGCGAGCTTCGGGTCGAGCATGAAGCAGCGGTAGTCGTCCGTCGAGCCGCCCGTCGAGCTCGGCATGTACGCCTGTGGCAGCGTCAAGCGCAGCGTGGTCTCGCCCGGCCTCGGCGTCGTGCCGGGCCGTGTGGGCGCTCCGACCGCCTTGCCGTCCACCCGCGCGCCGGAGCGCACCCAGCGCAGGATCGTGTCGCGTTGCTCCCGAGTCAGCGTGCGTCGCTCCTGGCCGGCGAACCGGGCCGACTTCGCACCTGGCGGCCAGGGCGGCATCCTCCGCTCTTGGAGCGCTGCGGCGATCAAGGCCGCCTTCGAGGAGACGTCGTGTGCGGTGCGGAACGCGAACGGCGCGATCCCGCCGAGACGATGGCAGCCGGCGCACTTGTCACGGATGATCGGGGCCACGTCACGTGTGAAGCTGGGGGAGGCCGTCGTGCCCGCCTCGGCGCGGCCGCCGCCGAGGAGCGCAACCCCGAGGAGCGGCAGTGTCACCGCTCCGAGCGCCACGAGGACCACGAGACCGAGACGAGACCTCGTCGAGGGCGACGCTTTCGGCTCGTGCGCGCTCACGTGGCGTCGAATGGTACGGGCGGTCTACGCGCGCTGCGCGTCGTAGGTTCCCCAGAGATCCCGCAAGGCGTCGCAGAGCTCACCGATCGTGCAGCGCGCGCGCAGCGCCTCGCGCAACGGAGGGAGGAGGTTCTCGTCCGTCTGGGCCACGCGCCGCACCTCGTCGATCGCGCGGGCTGCCTCCTCCGCGCTCCGCTCGGCGCGCACCCGGGCGGTGCGTTCGCGCTGGCCGCGCTCGAGGGCCGGGTCGAGCCGATGCAGCTCGATCGGCTCCCCGTCGTCCTCGCCGAAGCGATTGACGCCGACGATCACCCGCTCGCCGCGCTCGACTTGCTGCTGCCAGCGGAACGCGCTCTCCTCGATCTCGCCTTGCACGAAGCCTCGCTCGATCGCGACCACCGCCCCTCCCAGCTCGTCCACACGGGCGATCAGCTTCTCCGCGCGCCGCTCGAGCTCATCGGTCAGCGATTCGAGAAAATAGGCGCCGCCGAGCGGATCGGCGGTGTCCGTCGTACCCGCCTCGTGCATCAGCACTTGCTGGGTCCGGAGGGCCAGGATCGCCGCATGCTGCGTGGGCAGCGCGAGCGCCTCGTCGAAGCCGTTCGTGTGCAACGACTGCGCGCCGCCGCAGACGGCCGAGAGCGCCTGCAGAGCGACGCGCACGATGTTCACCTCGGGCTGCTGTGCCGTCAGGGTCGAGCCGCCGGTCTGCGCGTGGAAGCGGAGCGCCTGGGCCTTCGGGTTGGTGGCGCCGAAGCGGTCGCGCATGATGCGCGCCCAGAGGCGGCGGGCAGCGCGGAACTTGGCGACCTCCTGAAAGAAGTCGTTGTGAGCGTTGAAGAAGAAGGAGAGCCGTTCCCCGAACGCGTCGGGTGAGAGGCCCGCCGCGACCGCCGCCTCGCAGTAGGCGATCCCGTTTGCGAGCGTGAACGCGATCTCCTGGACCGCGGTCGAGCCCGCCTCGCGAATGTGGTAGCCGGAAACGGAGATCGTGTTCCACGCCGGGATCCGCTCTGCGCAATAGGCGAACAGGTCGGTCGTCAGCCGCATCGACGGTCGCGGCGGGAAGATGTAGTTCCCGCGTGCTGCGTACTCCTTGAGCACATCGTTCTGCACCGTGCCGCGCAGCCGGTCGCCCGGGACGCCCTGGCTCTCGGCGACGAGCTCGTACAGGAGCAGCAGCAGCGAGGCCGGCGCATTGATCGTCATCGAGGTGGAGACGTCGCCGAGCGGGATGGCGTCGAACAGAGTCGTCATGTCGGCGATCGAGTCGATGGCGACGCCCGTGCGACCGACCTCGCCCTCGGCGTGTGGGTCGTCGGAGTCGTAGCCGAGCTGTGTGGGGAGATCGAACGCGACCGACAGGCCCATCTGTCCCTGCGCGAGCAGGTGGCGGAAGCGCAGGTTCGTCTCCGCCGCCGTTCCGAAGCCGGCGTATTGCCGGATCGTCCACGGGCGCCCGCGGTACATGTCCGGATACGGCCCGCGGGTGAACGGGAAGACGCCGGGTGGCTCCGGCTCGCCTGCAGGAACGTCCGCCGCGCCGTACACCGGCTTCACCTCGATCCCCGACTCCAGCAAGCGCCGGTCAGGGGTGACAGCCACACCCCAATCCTACGTGGCTTGCAGCGGGGCGCTCGCTGCGCCCCGCCGGCCGTGCGTCGTCGTCAGGGAGAACGTCGTGAGGCTGTCGACCTCGGCCGCACCGAGCGGCGGCCCGTACGATCGAGGGAAGCCTCAGAGCGCGCCGCCGGCTCGCTCGAGCGCCTCGAGCGCGATGCGCAGTCCTGAGGCGACGTGCGTGCGGATCGCTACGCGGGCAGCCTCGAGATCCGACGCCTCGAACGCCTCCACGATCCGTGTGTGCTCGGTGACGAGGTACTCGCCGCCCTCGAGCCGGCCGCCACGGATCACCTGCATCATCAGGTTCACCGACAGCTCACGGTAGAAAGTCGAGAGCAGTGCGTTCCCGGCGAGGTCGATCTGGTACTCGTGGAAGGCGGCGTTCGTCGTGTCCCACTCCTGGTGCGAGATCGAGGCGGTCGTCGCATCGAGCAGCTCGCGCAGGCGGGACAGCTGCGACCGGTCGAGGCTGCCGACCGTTCGCTCCGCCGCATGCAGCTCGAGCGCCTCACGGACGTCGTAGCCCTCCTCGAGTGCGTGCGCCGTGACCGGTGTCACGTAGTAGCCGCGTCGGGCCTTCACGGTGAGGAGCCCTTCCGCCACGAGCCGCGTCAGCGCGTGGTGGACCGGGCTGCGCGAAACCCCGAGCTCGGAGGCCAGCTCGTGCAGGCTCAGCTTCTCCCCCGGGCCGGCTACACGAGCGAGAATCCGGCGCCGCAGCGTCTCGTAGACCTGCTCGTTCAGGTTCGTCCGCGGCAGCATCGTCGCCATCACCCAGATGTAACATGACAGCGTCCCGCGAATTCAACTCCCGGATACGCTGAGACGGTGAAGGTGGCCGTGAGGCTGTTTGCCGGGCTTGCGGAGCGTGCCGGGCGGCGCGAGCTCGACGTGGAGCTCGCCGAAGGCTCCGTCGTTGCCGACGTCTGGCCCGCGCTCGCCCAAGGCGACGAGCCGCCGGGTCTGCTCTTCGCGGTCAACCGCGATTACGCGACGCGTGAGCGGCCGCTCGCCGAGGGCGACGAGGTGGCCGTCATCCCGCCCGTCTCCGGCGGTGCCTTCCGGCTGTGCGCGGAGCCGCTGGCGCTCGAGGCCGCCGTGCGCGAGGTGGCCTCCGAAAACGCGGGAGCGATTGCGACGTTCGCCGGTACGACACGGGCCCGCTCTCGGGGACGGGACGTCGTCAGGCTCGAGTACGACGCGTACGAGGGCATGGCCGAGACCGAGATGGAACGCATTGCCGCCGAGCTCGGCGAGCGCTACACGCTGCTCGGGGTCGCCATCCATCATCGGGTGGGTGTCGTCGAGGTCGGGGAAACGAGCGTCGTGATCGCCGTCTCCGCCGCGCACCGAGCCGATGCGCTGGCCGCGTGCCGCGACGCGATCGACAGATTGAAGGTGACCGTGCCCCTGTGGAAGAAAGAGATCTACGTGGGCGGTGAAGAGTGGATCGGCCAGGGCAGCTAGACGAGCCGGTGACGGCGCCGGAGCCCGTCACCGCGCCCGAGCCCGCGACCCTGCCGGTCGATCACGGGCGCCAGCGCACGACGCTTCTGACGCGGCTGCTCGCGCCCGTGCTGGTCGTCCTCGGAGCGCTCGTCAAGTTCGGCTTCATCGCGCTCAAGTTCTTCGGCATCTTCCTCGCCGTCGGCGGGTACGCGCTGATCTGGGGCCTGCCCTTCGCGGTCGGTTTCGTGCTGCTCATCCTGGCGCACGAGATGGGCCACTACGTCGAGGCCCGGCGACAGGGGCTCAACCCGGGGCTCCCCGTGTTCATTCCGTTTCTCGGCGCCTACGTCGCGCTCCGCACCACACGCTTCGACCCGTGGCGAAACGCACTCGTCTCCATCGCCGGCCCGATCGCCGGCGGCGCCGCCGCCTTCGGCGTGCTCGTCGCGGGAGAGCTCGGCGACTCTCGGCTGCTGTTGGCACTGGCCTACACCGGCTTTCTGCTCAACCTGTTCAACCTCCTTCCGTTCTGGATCCTCGACGGGGCGCAGGTGCTGCGCTCGTGGAAGGTGCTGCGCCGGGGCGGTGGGCGCCTCGACCCCATGGAGGCGAAGCGGCTCGGCTGGATCGTGGTTGCCATCTCGGCGCTCACCGTTGCGGCCTTGGCCGTCGGGATGGTGGCCGCGCACGTCCCGCAGGATCGTTTGTGACGGAGCCGACAACGGATCGGGCCGGCGGCGAGCGCGACTTCGACCACCGCCTGCTGCGGCGGCGCCACGAGACGCTGGCCAGCGACGTGTCGCTCATCGCCTCGGAGTTCCTCTCCGGGTTCCAGGCGGTCGCACGAATCGACCGGCCTGCGGTGTCGGTCTTCGGCTCCGCGCGCGTCGCCCCCGGGTCGCGCTGGTACGAGCTGGCGCGGGAGCTTGGCGCGCGGTTCGCGCAGCGGGGCTTCGCCATCGTCACGGGCGGGGGCCCCGGCGTGATGGAGGCGGCGAACCGCGGCTGCCAGGAGGCCGGAGGCCTCTCCGTCGGCTTCAACATCCTGCTCCCGCACGAGCAGGGGCTCAACCCGTTCTGCGACATCGCAATGACCTTCAAGCACTTCTACGCACGCAAGGTGATGTTCGTGAAGGCGGCCGAGGGCTTCGCCATCCTCCCGGGCGGGTTCGGGACGCAGGACGAGCTGTGGGAGGCGCTGACCCTCATCCAAACGGGGAAGATCGGCCACTTCCCGGTTGTCCTGCTCGACTCCGACTACTGGGGTGAAGTGCTGGACTGGCTGCGCCAGGAGGTGCTACCGGGCGGGCTCGTCTCCCCCGGTGACCTCGACCTGCTCATGGTCAGCGACGATCCCGACGAGGCGGTGGAGATGGTCGTGTCGGTGTACGAGCGGCGGCTGGACGAAGGCTCGGCCTGAGCCCTGTGGAGAAACTGGCGCACTTTCGGCACAGGTGTGGGCTCAGAGCTTGTTCGCCCCCCCGAGCGGCCACGTCCGCAAGGGCGAGGAGCCTGCTGTGAGCGAGGAGCTCGGCGAGGCGGTCGCGGCGATCCGGGCGCGGACAGCGCTCGCGCCGTCGGTCGGGGTCGTGCTCGGTAGCGGGCTCGGGGGCTTCGCGGATGCGGTCGAGCAGCCGGTCGACATCTCGTACGAGGAGATCCCGGGCTGGCCCGGCTCGACGGCCGTCGGGCACGCCGGCACGCTGGTGCTGGGCGCGTTCGGCGGTGTGCCGGTGGCGGTGATGAAGGGGCGTGCGCACCTGTACGAGGGCCATCCGGCGGGGAGAGTCGTCTTCGGGATCAGGGTGCTCGGACTGCTCGGCGTGCGCACGCTCGTGCTCACGAACGCGTGCGGCGCCATCGACACGTCACTCGAGCCTGGCCGTCTCGTGCTCGTCTCGGACCACCTCAACCTGCAGGGCACGTCGCCGCTCGTCGGCCCGAACGACGACACGCTCGGCCCGCGGTTTCCCGACATGACGGATGCGTACGACCCCGGGCTCCGGGCAGCAGCCCATGCAGCCGCTCGGCGGCTGGGGGTCGAGCTCTCCGAAGGGGTCTACGCAGGCTGGCTCGGCCCTGCGTTCGAGACGCCCGCCGAGATTCGCATGCTGCGGACGCTGGGCGCCGACCTGGTCGGCATGTCGACCGTGCCGGAGGTGCTCGCGGCCCGCCACATGGGCCTCCGCTGCCTCGCCGTCTCGTGCGTCACGAACATGGCGGCCGGCATCCTTCCGGAGCCGATCGACCACGAGCGCGTGCTCGAGATCGGCGCCCGGTCGGCCGACACGCTTACCGCCCTGCTCGGGGAGCTCGTGGTCACGCTCGCCCTGCCGAACTAAGCGGAGAATCCGTCGAGCCGAACCGAACCACTTCGTACACTCTCGGACGTGAAGCTCCGCGACCTCCCGTCCGTCGACGAGCTCGTCCGCGACGAGCGATTCGCCGATGAGCCACGCGCGCTCGTTGTCCCGACCGCGCGCGTGGCGCTCGACCGGGCCCGGGAGCGGATCCGTGTCGGCGGCGAGCCGGGAGACATCGTTGCGCTCGTCCTCGCCGAGCTCGATGCCGCCCGCCGGCCCAGTCTCGGTCGCGTGATCAACGCCACCGGCGTGCTCGTCCACACGAACCTGGGGCGGGCGCCGCTCTCCGAGCCCGCGCTCGCGCGAGCCGTTGAGGTCGGCCGCGGCTACTCCAATCTGGAGTACGACCTCGCCCGCGGGGAGCGCGGCTCCCGCCAGGATCACCTCGCCGGGGCGCTGCGGCGGCTCACCGGCGCCGAGGCGGCACTGGTCGTGAACAACAACGCCGCCGCCGTGCTGCTCGCTCTCGCCGCCCTCGCCGAGGGGCGGGAGGTGCTCGTCTCGCGCGGCGAGCTGATCGAGATCGGTGACGGCTTCCGCATCCCTGATGTCCTCGCCCGCTCGGGAGCGCGGCTCGTAGAGGTCGGCACGACGAATCGCACGCGTGCCGTGGACTACGAGAACGCCGTCGGCCCCGAGACCGCGGTGCTGCTGCGCGTGCACCAGTCGAACTTCAGGCTGGTCGGATTCACGGAGCTCCCCCGACTCGCCGAGCTGGCTGACGTCGCGTCCGCCCACGACCTCCCGCTCGTCGACGACCTCGGCTCGGGCGCGCTCGTCGACCTCGGCGACGAGCCGACGGCGCAGCAGAGCCTCGGCGGCGGTGCCGACCTCGTGTGCTTCTCGGGCGACAAGCTCCTCGGGGGCCCGCAGGCGGGCATCGTCGTCGGCCGTGCCGACCTCGTCGAGCGGCTGCGCCGCCACCCGCTGCAGCGCGCGCTGCGAGCCGACAAGCTGACGCTCGCAGCGCTGGAGGGCACGCTCGCGCTCTACCTCGATCCGGAGCGCGCACGACGCGAGATCCCCGTGTTGCGCATGCTCGAAGAGCGTGCCGAGGCTGTCCGCGCACGGGCGGAGCTGCTTGCGAGCCTGGTCGGCGGCGCGGTGGAGGAGACCGTCGCGCGAGTTGGAGGCGGCGCGCTGCCGCTCGCCGAGCTGCCGTCGTTTGCGTGCGCGGTGGACGAGGATCTGGTGGAGCCGCTTCGCCGCGGAGACCCGCCGGTGATCGGCGTCGTCCGTGACGGCAGGCTGCTGCTCGACTGCCGCACGATCACGGACTCGGAGGTGGACGAGGTCGCCTCCGCCGTACGAGCGGGATGAACCTGACGGTCGGTACGGCCGGCCACATCGACCACGGCAAGACCTGGCTCGTGCGCGCCCTCACGGGCAAGGACACCGACCGGCTGCCGGAGGAGCAACGGCGGGGGATCTCGATCGACCTCGGGTACGCGCCGCTCGAGCTGGCCGACGGGCACCGGCTCTCGCTCGTCGACGTGCCCGGCCATGAGCGCTTCGTGCGCACCATGGTGGCCGGCGCCACCGGGATCGACCTCTTCCTGCTCGTCGTCGACGCTGGTGAGGGGGCACGCGCCCAGACCCACGAGCACCTGGCCATCCTGCGTTTGCTCGGCGTCGAAAAGGGCGTCGTGGCCGTCACGAAGGCCGATGCGGTCGACGCCGATACGCTCGAGCTGGCGGTGTTGGAGGCGCACGAGCTCGTTCCCGGCGCGGAGGTCGTGGCGGTCTCGGCCCGTGCCGGCACCGGTCTCGTCGAGCTGCGCGCCGCGATCGCTCGGGCCGCCGACGATGTGGTGCGCCGCACGGCGCAGCGCGCCACGCGTCTCTACGCCGACCGTGTCTTCACGTTGCGCGGAATCGGCACCGTCGTCACCGGCACCCTCTGGTCGGGCTCCATCGGGGAGGGGGACGAGCTCCGGATCGAGCCGGCGGGTCGCCCGGTGCGAGTGCGCAGCGTGCAGGTGCACGACCGCCCGGTGGCGCGAGCCGAGGCCGGACAGCGCGTCGCGCTGAGCCTGCCGGGTGTCGAGCGCGACGACGTGAGGCGCGGCGATGCGCTCGTCGCCGCCGGCGCCTACCCGGTCTCGTACCGCCTCGACGTCGTGCTCGACGAGCTGCAGCCGCTCGCCGACAATGCGCGGCTGTCCGTCCATCACGGGACTCGACGCGTCACAGCCCGCCTGGCTCGTGTCGGCGAGCGGTACGCGCAGCTCCGCCTCTCCGAGCCGGTCGTCGCGGCGCGCGGCGACCACCTCGTGTTGCGCCGCGAGACGACCGTCGCGGGCGGTGTCGTGCTCGATCCCGCGCCTCCGCGCCACCGTGACGTCGAACGCATGGAGCTGCTCGAGCGGGGCGACATTGCGGCGGCGATCCAGGCTCCGGTCCACGTCGACGCGTTGCAGTACGTCCTCGACGGTGAGCTCGCGGGCGTCGCTCGGGCCGGCCCCTGGGCCTTCTCCGACGGTTGGCTGGAGGGCCTCGAGGCGGATCTGCGGAGACGCATCGAGCAGGCCGACCCGCTCGACCCTGGAGTGCCGCCGCCGTCGGAGCCATGGGCCGCAGACATCGTGGCGCGCCTCCCTTTCGAGCGCCGCGGGGCGAAGCTCTACCTCCCGGGGGCGGTGGGCACGCTCGGCGGGCGCCAGCAAGACGCGGCCGTGCTCGAGGCTGCGCTGGCCGCGGCAGGCGTTGCCGCGACGAAGATCGAGGACGCCGACCTCGCCCGCTTCCTCGAGCGCGAAGGTCGGCTCGTTCGGCTCGGAGATGGCTACGCGATCGGTGCAGCCGCATACGAGGTGGCCGGCAACGTCCTCGTCACGGAGTGCCGCGCGGCGGGCGAGATCACCATCGCCCGTTTCCGCGACCTGGCCGGCACGGGCCGCCGCGACGCTCAGCTCCTGCTCGAGCGCTTCGACCAGGACGGCGTCACGCGGCGCGTCGGCGACAAGCGCGTTCTGCGGCGCTCCGCGCGTACGTGATGAGGGCCGGATGCCCCGGCCCTACGAAGGCGGGTCGTAGGTGCGCGGCTCCCACTCGGGCTCGGGGTCCGTGCCGATGGCCTCCGCGACACGGTTGATGTAGTTGAAGTAGCCGATCACCTGGATCGCGTCATGAATCGTGGCGTCGTCCACGCCGTGGCCGCGGAGCCTGTCGAGGTCGGCGAGACCCATGCCGGCCGGGGTGAGCGTCAGCTTGCGTGCGTAGTCGCAGAGCGCGCGCGTGCGTGGATCGAGGTCCGCAGTGCGGTAGTCGTGCTCGGCGTGGTCGGCAAGCTCGTCTGGCGCGCCCTCTGCACGGAGGTCGTCGGCGTGCGCGCGCCGTCAGTAGTAGCACTCGTTCGTCGCGGAGACGACCGTCGCCAGAAGCTCCCGCTCCTGCCGCGTCAGCTCCGAGGGGCCGAACATGATCGCTCTGTACAGCTCCATCGACTGACGCAACACGGTCGGGCGCAGGCTCATGGAGCGCACGATGTTGAAGACCTTTCCGGCCCGTCGTCGAGCGGCCTCGTACTCCTCGGCGAGGAGCCCGTCGGCGTCGTCCGGGTCGACCAGGTCGAGGTGGGCCACGCGGGAATCGTCGCACAGGCTCGGGCTCCGGACTGGCCCGGCCGGCGGCGATTCTCACGAAGTTCTTAGCTGAGCCTCAGGTGTCGTTTAGGCCCGCGGGATTCACTGCACCCCATGGAGACAGGCCCTCGCACGGCGCGCAACCCGTCGACCGACCCTCTCGTCGAGGTCGTCGTGCCGGTGCACCAGGAAGAGCGGACGCTCGAGCGCAATGTCCTCATGCTCGCCGGCTATCTCACCTCTCGCTTCCCTTTCCGCTGGCGCATCGTGATCGCCGACAACGCCAGCCGCGACGCGACGCCGGAGATCGGTGCGCGCCTCTCGCGCGAGGTCGAGGGCGTGCGGCCGCTGCGGCTCGATGGCGGGTGCGCCGGTCGTTCTGGCGCGGCGAGGGGCGCGTCCCGGCCACGGAGCTGCAGGCGGTGACCGGCCGGTGAGCGACCAGGCGCTCTCACCCGAGGGCGGCTTCGCGCCGGTCGCCGTCGCTGCCCGGGTGACCGCGCACTGGCACCGGGTCGCGCTCATTGGCGTTCTCGGGCTGGCCGCGTTCCTGAACCTGTGGCGTCTCCGCCAGAACGGCTGGGCGAACGAGTACTACTCGGCGGCCGTGCGCAGCATGCTCGGCAGCTGGTCGAACTTCTCCTTCGGCTCGTTCGATCCCGGCGGCCTCGTCTCCGTCGACAAGCCCCCGCTTGCGCTGTGGCTGTCGGCGGCCAGCGCGAAGGCATTCGGCTACTCGGGGTTCAGCGTGCTGCTGCCGAGCGCCGTGGCCGGAATCGCCGCCGTCGGGGTCCTCTACCTGCTCGTGGCCCGGTACTTCGGGCGGGCGGCAGGGCTCGTCGCCGCGCTGGCGCTCGCGGTGTCACCGGTCAGCGTGGCCGTCAACCGCGACAACAATCCGGACGCGCTCCTGGCGCTGCTGCTCGTCGCCTCCGCGTATGCAGGCGCGCGTGCCGTCGAGAGCGGCCGGCTGCGGTGGGGGGTGACGACGGCCGTGCTCGTCGGCCTGGCGGTCAACACGAAGATGCTCGCGGCGCTGATCGTCGTGCCCGTCCTGGTCGTCGCCTACCTGCTGCTCGCCCCGGGGCGCTTCCGCACCCGCCTCTGGCAACTGGCCGTCTCCACGGTCGTTCTCGTCGCCGTCGGGGGAGCCTGGATCGCGGCCGTCGAGCTGACGCCTGCCTCCGATCGGCCGTACGTGGGCAGCACATCCGACAACAGCGCACTCAGTCTCCTGCTCGACTACAACGGCCTCGGACGGATCACCGGCCAGGAGGGGGGCACGTCGCGTGGGGGCGGGCTGGGCGGCGCCTTCTCGGGCACACCTGGAGCGCTGCGCCTGCTCAACGACGCGCTCGGCGACCAGGCTGCCTGGCTCCTGCCGCTCGCCATCGTCGGCGGGCTGTCCGCGCTGGCGGCTGCGCTCCTTGCACGCCGGCGCAGGGAGCTCGGCGCGCTGGCCGTGATCGGCGGCTGGTTCGTGACGTCGGCCGCCGTCTTCAGTTTCGCCGGCGGCATCGTGCACACGTACTACCTCTCGGCGCTCGCACCGGCGGCCTGCGGGCTCGTCGGGATCGGGGTCGTCGCACTCTGGCGCGATGCCCGCCGCGGTGGCTGGTGGCTCGCCCTCCCGGCGGTGGCGATCCTCGCTACCGCCTGGCTGCAGATCGATCTCCTACGGCGCTCCGGCTATCTGCCGTGGCTGCAGTGGCTCGTTGGGCTCGCCGCCGCAGCGTGCCTCGTGGGGCTGCTCGCGCTGGCCATGAGACGGGTGCCGGCCCGTCGCCGAGCCGCCGTCGCGAACGCAGCGCTCGTCATCGCGGTCGCCGGGTTGCTGGCGGCCCCGGCCGCCTGGTCGCGGACGACGCACCTCGCGGCCGTGAACGGCGTCTTCCCGGGCGCCGGGCCGGGCTACGCCGGGATCGGCGGCGGCCGGCCGGGTGGCTTCCGTGGCGGGTTCCCCGGCGGCGGGCGCGGTGGATTCGGCCAAGGCGGCATCCCTCCGGCGCTCGGTCAGGGCCGGACGCCGCCCTCCTTCGGTCAGAACGGCGGTCCGCGGGCCTTCGGTCAGGGCGGGACGCCCCCATCATTCGGTCAAGGCGGCTCGTCGGCCGGCCCCGGATTCGGCGGTGGGATGTTCGGGAACTCTGCCGACGCGGAAGCGGCGCTGGCCTACGCGAAGCGGCAGGGGAGCGGCACCCGCTTCACCCTGATCGTCGGCAGTGAACAGCAGGCTGCACCCCTCGTCATCGAGGGCGAACGCGTGGCGGCGATGGGCGGGTTCACGGGGCGGGAGACGGTGCTCACGGACGATCTCCTCGAGCGTCTCGTTTCGAGCGGCGCTGCGCGGTACTTCCTCGTCGGGGACGGCATCGGCTTCCGGAACTTCGGCAACGCCGGCGTCGACACGATCGCCGCGACCTGCCGGGAGGTGCCGGCCGCCGACTGGAGCCATGGCACCGGTACCGGGAGCGCGACCCTCTACGACTGCGCCGCCACGGCGAAGAACGCGACGGCATGAGGTCCTCTCACCGCCGCGTGACACTCGAGAGGACATGGTCCCGACCTGAGCTTTAGTGAGATCGGTCGTCAGCCGATAGCTCCACTGTGGATGCCGCCCCACAGCCAGTTCCCTATCGCCGCATCGGGACGATCCTCGTCGAGAAGGCGCTGATCACGGCCGACCAGCTCGCCTACGCCCTCGCGGAGCAGAAGGAGACGGGGCGGCCGCTCGGCGAGATCTGCGTCGAGAGGTTCCGCCTCGACCGTCTCAGCCTCGCGGACGCCCTCGCCGAGCAGTGGGAAGAGATGCAGCGCGCGGAGCGCTCCCTCGACCAGGTCACCACACCCGGGGCCGACCTCGACGGCACCGGCGACGACGAAGGGCCCGAGCTCTCGGCGGAGGACGAATTGCGGATTCTGCTGGAGGAGGCCCAGGCGGCGCGCACCGAGCTGACCGTCAAGACCGACGAGCTCAGCCGGCGCCTCGCCGCGCTGGAGGCGCTCGTCGTGGGTGTGAGCGACGCCCTCGCCGAGCTCCGCCCCGGCGACAAGACCTCGACCGACGATCCACGCAGCGGGCACGGCGTCGCGCCTGTCGGTGCCCGTCCGAAGAGAGCACGCTCCGGCGCGAGATCGACTGCACGCCGTGCAGCCACTTCGTAGCGCCGCTTCCCGGGACACGGGACGACGCGGGTCGTGGGGCGAGCTTCAGCACCTGCCGGCGGCGGCCGATACCTGAGCGGGTGAGCGCGAAGAGACACCAGGCGCCCTGCCGCCAGATCGGGGCGATCTTCGTCGAGAAGCGGCTGATCACGGCCGACCAGCTCGCGCGTGCCCTCGCCGAGCAGGAGAGGTCGGGCCGACTGCTGGGGGAGATCTGCGTGGCGAGCTACGGTCTCGACCGCATGAGCCTCGCCGACGTCCTCGCCCAGCAGTGGGACGAGCTGCAGGAAGCAACCTCTGGCCAGGCGATGTTCTCTGCGGAAGAGGCATTCCGGGTCCTGCTGCAGGAGGCGGACGCCACCCGGGCGGACTTGAAGCTCAGGACGGGCCAGATCAACAAGCGGCTCGCTGCTCTGGAGGCGCTGGTCGGAGCGGTCAGCGATGCGCTCGCCGAGCTTCGCCTCCCCGCCACCGACAGCGAGCCCGAGCCGGCCGGCCAACGCCGAGCACGAAAGACCGCAACCACCGCCGCCACCCGCTCGAAGCGTGCCCCTACGAGCGCTCGGTCCGCGACCTCGCGCCCGGCGCCGGCCTAGCCGGACTCGGCGCGGTGGGCTGCCGGTCTTCGGTGTCGCCGTGCCGCTAGGCTCAGCCGCGGAGCGGCATGGGCCCGGTGGCCCAGCAGGTCTTCAAAACCTGTGCGGTCGTGCAACCCACGGCTCGGTCGGTTCGACTCCGGCGCCGCTCCGTTACTGGGATTGCCAGCGTTGATGCGGGGTCGCGGCCTTGGCTCGAGGCGAGCCTAACGCCGCGACGAGTCCGCTCACGTCCGCTGGAATCCGCCTCGCGCGGCAATTGACTTTCCCAAAGTTTCCCGCAGCGCCACAGGTTTGGTAAACCGGAGAAGACCTGGGGCCGTCGCGGGGGGACGCGCTGCGGCTGAGGGCGCCCGAGAAGGTGGGCGGATCCGACGCCCCTGACCGCAGACTCCTTCCCTTCTTTGGGCCGCGCGTTCGCGCGCATGGGCCCGGTCCAGCGCGACTGTAACTCTTGAACCCGTGGGGCGCTCGACAGTTGCCTGTCTAGGTGACATGATTCTGGCGTTCCTCTTTCCCAACGGGGACCCTGCCGTTGCGGTGGTGCGTCGGCGTAAACCCCACTCTCCCCGACGCCCCACCGCGCATCTCCTACTCAAACCGGCGCGTGACGGATGACGAATGCTGAGTGGAGGGCGGCCCGCCCGAGGAGTGTCCCGCTACGACGGGCCGCCCCAACCTTTTGCCGACGCCTAATGGTGACGACGGGTCGACGGTCAAGGAGGCCGCAGTCAGGCGGCTTTGCTGGGGCTGCGGTTGGCCCTCGTCGCAATCGGGGCAGAACAAACGCGGGTCGCCGGCCTCGTCCCGTCGGCTTCTCCACCAGAGCCAGTCGCAGCGGTCATGCGGAGCCCGGCGGCACTGCGCGCATACCGCCGTCTCGCCCGGCCCGCGCTCGTCCTGTGCCACGCCGATGGCCCCGATCCCTCCACCGGGTCAGTCTATGCATGAGTGACCGTCCGTCCACGGGTAGCCCCTCGGCTCACCAGGGCTGCGCACCGGGGGCCCTCCGGGATAGTCCCCTCAGGCTGACGCGCGTTGATCACGCCGCCTGCGCGCGGCTCGCCCGCTCGATGACCGAGCTGACTTGCTCGACGCCCTCGGTGACGCGCTCGACCGCTTGACGCGTGTTGTCGATGCCGCTGCGCGTGTGCTGCTGGTCACTTTGAATCTCGCGCTGCAACACGTGCAGATTCTCGCCCAGCTCCTTCGACTCCCGAAGCAAGCCGGCAACTTCGCGCTGGATCTCGCGGATGCTGGTCGCCTCCCTCATGCTGCGCAGCGCCAGATACAGGAGCGGGACGAGCGCCAAGACGCTGACGGTGCCCGTGACAAGCACGAAGACGTCCACGCCCGCCAAGGTAATCCCACCACCACACGCCGCGGGGGGCGACGCCGTGATGATCGGGTAAGACAGCGGTTACCGGCGCTTTGTCACTGCTTCGCAGCACGCCGCCTTGTTGCCGCGGTCCGTCGCCGTGTAAAGCCTCCTTGACAAGCTCTCCATGTCAAGCTACCTTTCCATTGTCAAACAAGCTTGACAGCGAAAGGCGAACAAGAAAATGAGAACGACGATCGGGTCCAAGGCGTCAATCGTGGTGCTGGCAGTAACGGCGATTGTCGTCGGCGCTACGGTCGCGAATGCGATCACGAGCGCGAGCCTCGACCCGGTCTGGATGGCCGGCTGGCTGCCCGCAGTCCTCGTCGGCGCGCTGTACGGGCCTCAGTCGGGTGGGAAGTGCTCCGGTGGCACGCTGCGTCGCCGGCGGTCCTAGACGCGAGCGCCGGTGTACAGATGAAGAACCTGGTACGGCAACTGCGGACACAGCGAGAGCTGTCGCAGGGCCAGCTGGCAGCGGCACTAGACGTGTCGCGGCAAACGATCAACTCGATCGAGCAGGAGCGCTACACACCCTCGCTGCCGCTCGCGCTCGCGCTCGCCCAGTTCTTCGAGACTTCAGTGGAGGAGATATTCGATGCGCATGGCTAGAAGCAAATGGTTCCTGCCGCTCTTCGCGGTCGCACTCGGGCTGGCCATGCTTATCGCGCAGTGGATCGGTGGCAACCCCGGCAGCGGACTCGTCTCGCTCGCGATCATGAGCATCTTCGGAGCGCTAGTCCTGCTCGGCGGCCGCAGCGAAACGATCCGCGGCCTGCGCGGCGACGGCCGCGACGAGCGCTTCCGCCAGATCGACATCCACGCCACCGCAATCGCCGGCATGGCCGTGATCACCGCCATCATCATCGCCTTCATCATCGAGATGGCCCGCGGCCAAGACGGCTCCCCCTACGCGTGGCTCGGCGCCATCGGCGGCCTCGCATACCTCGTCGCCATCGCCGTCCTTCGACTACGAGGCTAGACGCACCGGCCTACGTGGGACCTGCCCGAGGGATCAGGAATGTTCCCTGAGGACGCTGTCGGGCGCACCTCCCGGGCACCGTCGGCCGGCCACCGAACTATCCCGGTCCCTGCCCGGGACGCGATCAGTGTCGCCGGCTCTCTTCGCACGGGCGACACCCGCCGGGCGGAGACACCTCACCGGGGGCCCTCCCCTCAAGGTGGCGGCTGTCTCCGCTCGGCACGGGTGGTGCGCACCGCGTCCCGGCCTAGCTCTGCCGGTGAATCCGTCCCAGCAGGGCGAGGAGGAATGCCCCGGCCGCATAGCCGGCGACGACCACGGCGCCGCCCCAGGGACCCGCTCCCGCCCAGGTGAGCGCCGTCGGGCCGATCTCCGGCGTGATGCGGCTCCACCCGTCGGCCGAGAAGGCGTTCGGCACATCGCGCCAGACGAGTCGGTAGCCCTCCCAGATCTGCGCCCACGTGAGGGACACCGCGGTGGTGGCGGCGATCGAGACGGCGGCAAGGACACTCGTCACGATCCGCCAGCGCGCGAACGCCGGCGCGAGCCCGAGCGCGAGGAAGGGCAGCGCCGGTGAGAGGAACCGCGGGCCGGGCGAGCCCCCGCCGTACGGGAGGAAGTAGCCGCAGTTGAGGAGCACGAAGATCGCCGTCACTGCGGCGGCCAGGGTGGCCTCGGCGCGATGACTCCTCCAGAGCAGGACGAGGCCGGCGGCCGCGGCGACGACCACCGGCGCGTCGAGGAGCAGGCCGTGCTCGCCGACGAACACCTCGCGGACGGAGTGGAGGTGCGGGATGCCGATGCCGAAGAAGCCGGTCTTCTGGTCGGCCGCGTACTCGTTTGCGATGTAGCGGTACGAGAGGTGGAACGGCGAGCCGAACGCCGCCCAGTCGTAGGCCGCGAGCAGCAGCAGCGGCGGCACGGCTCCCGCCACGTACCGCACGGCGGGCGCGAACCCGCGCCGAAGGACGTAGAGCCCGACGAGAACGGCGATCAGTCCGGCCTGGTACTCGACGAGGATCGCCGTCCCGGCCGCGAGGCCCGCGGCCGCAGCGCGCCGTCGCCAGGCGAGGAGGAATGCGGCGAATCCGAATGCCGCCGCGGCAACATGACCGAAGCCGGTCGCGGCGAGCGGTGCCATGAGCGTTCCGAGCGCGAAAGTCACGAGCGCCGCGCCGCCCCAGCCCGGCGCGATTCCCTCCGAGACGCGGCCGACGGCGAACGCGAGCAGGACGAACGCCAGTCCGCTCGTCAGGACGCGGACCGCCCAGACCCGTGAGTCGCGGGGGTAGTCCCATTCCGGTGCAGGGCGGAGCCGCACCGCCTCCACCGCCGGTATCGCGAGCAGGGAGAAGCCGGGTGCCTTGTCCGAGTACGTGCGTCCGCCGTACGGGACCTGGTCGGGGCTGGTCTGGACGCAGGGCGAGACGGTCAGACGACCGTGCACGATCGCCTGGGAAAGGCAGAACCGGGAGACGTCCTGCGGCGATTCGTGCGCCACGGGCAGGAGTGCGGCGACGGCCACGAGGAAGAGCAACACGACCTCGAACCGCGGCCGGCGCCAGGGAAGCGCCGTGGGCGCGAAGCGCCCGAGCCAGGTTTCGAACACCGCCCACCCCGAGCGTGCCGAATCGCCGCTGCCGGCCGCCGAGGCCCTCAGCGCGCGGGAGCGCAGTTCGTCCTCGAAGTGTGCCGATCCGTTCGACACGAGCGTTCCATGACGACAGTACTTCGTCCGTTCGGACGGCGGCCACTCTCGCCTGACGTGCGTCGGAGCGCGTCAGGCGATCGTGCGGGCGACATCCCGCTGCGGCAGGCTCTGCAACAGCACGCGCACAGCCTTTCGGCTGCCGCGGACGTTCACCGCGCCGAGATCACGGTCGACGAGCAGGTGGTAGAGGCCGGTGACGTCGCCCTCGACAACGGCGTCAGGATGTTCGCCGGGCCCTTCGCGCACGTCTCCGTCGCTGAAGGTCGCATGCTCGTCGCCGATGCAGAACTCGATACATGCCTTCGAGGCGCCCGGAGGGAAGGCGGTTCGCAGCGCCGGGGGCAGCCACCCGGGAGGTAGGACGTCCTCGGCCGTCGGCGGGCCGAGCGAGCGCAATCCCCAGTGGGCGAGCTGGTGCATCACGGGACGGAGCTCCTCGCCGTAGGCGGTGAGCTCGTAGACGTTGGACGCCGCGGGCGGCGGTAGCCGCCGTCTCCGGATGACGCCACACCGCTCGAGCTCCTTCAGGCGGGCAGCGAGGATGTTGGTACCGCACCCGCCGAGGTGGTCATGAAGGTCCGAATACCGGAGCGGCCCGTAGGCAAACAGCTCGCGAACGATGAGGAGCGACCAGCGCTCACCGACGATGTCGAGCGCGTGAGCGATCGGACAGTACTGCGCGTAGCTCTTCGACACGGACCCGGATTGTACAGGACCAGCTTGTAAATAGGAAGATCGAACTTGCAAATCGAAAGTTGGTGTTGTACCATCGCAACCTGCTGCTGAAGTCGCTGGCAAGGGAGGAGCCGAGTGGCTGGCTCGCAACGCATGAAGTGGTTCGCTCTGGCGCTCCTGTGCGCCGTCCAGTTCATGGTCGTGCTCGACATTGCGATCGTGAACGTCGCACTTCCGTCGATCCAGGCCGATCTCGGCTTCTCGCAGGAGAACCTGCAGTGGGTGATCAGCGCGTACGCGCTGATGTTCGGCGGCTTTCTGCTCCTCGGCGGCCGCCTGGCCGACATTCTCGGGCGCAAGCGCGTCTTCATGGTCGGTCTGGTCGTCTTCTCGATCGGCTCGCTCCTCTGTGGGCTCGCCTGGAGCGAGGCATCGCTCATCGCCGCACGCGCACTCCAGGGCCTCGGCGCCGCGGCGATCACTCCCTCCGCGCTCTCGATCCTGTCGACGACATTCCGCGAAGGACGCGAGCGCAATATCGCTCTCGGCGCCTGGGGCGCCGTTGGCGGCTTCGGCGCGGCCGCCGGCGTCCTCATGGGCGGGATTCTCACCGACCTGCTCTCCTGGGAGTGGATCTTCTTCGTGAACGTCCCCGTCGGCATCGCGGCGCTCGTGCTCGCGCCGATCCTCCTCCGGGAGAGCAAGGATGCGCATGGCCAGAGCCACGACCTGCCGGGTGCGGTGCTCATCACCTCGGCGCTCGTCCTGCTCGTCCTCGGCATCACCCAGGGCCACAGTTGGGGTTGGGGCTCGGGGAAGACCATCGCCGTCTTCGTTGCCTCCGCGATCTTGCACATTGCATTCGTCACCTGGGAGCGGCGACAACGCGATCCGCTCGTTCCCCTGTCGATCTTCGTCCGCCTGCAGACGCTGACGGCGGCGAACGTGGCCGGGTTCATCATGGGCACGGCGCTCTTCTCCATGTTCCTGATGCTGACGCTCTACATGCAGCAGGTGCTCGGCTACTCGCCGCTCGAGACGGGTGTCGGCTACCTCGCCGTCGCAGGCACGGCGGTCATCTGGGCCAATGTCGCCGCGGTCGCCGTGAACCGAGTCGGCGTCAAGCCCGCCCTGATCTTCGGGATGAGCATGCTCACCCTCGGGCTCCTCTACTTCACGCAGGTGTCCGTCGACGGCTCGTACTGGACGGATCTCTTCCCGGGCTTCCTGATCATCGGGCTCGGGATTCCGTTCGCCTTCGTTCCGATCACGATCGCCGCTCTCGCCGGCACGAAGCCACAGGAGGCAGGCCTCGCGTCCGGCCTGATCAACACGTCGCAGCAGATCGGGGGCGCAGTGGGCATCGCGATCCTCTCGACGATCGCGGTCTCGACGACGGACGACGCCGCGGCCAGCGGGACCGCGCTGCCGGTCGCACTCACGGACGGCTTCGTCAATGCCTTCTGGGCGGGCGCGGCGATCGCGTTCGCCGGTGTCCTCGTCTCGGTCTTCATGGTTCGTGGGCGGGATCTTCGGCCGCAGGAGGCAATCGTCGCCGAGGCGGCGTCGGCCTGAGCACCCCGCAGCGCAGGCATGAGACGTCGGAACCGCCTTCCATGACCGGCGGCTCGACGGGAAGAGATCCAGGCGAACGCGTGGGTCTGGAGTACGCGCGCCGTCCCCGGCGAGCGGGGCTCTTGGCGGTGGCACCGACGCTTGCCTCAGCGCGTCCGATCCCCGCTGGCATCGTTGAGCACTGACGACAAGCCGATCAGAGGAGGCTCCATGGCACGTCTGGTTCATCGTCGACCGTCGCCGGCACTCATCGTGGCCTGTCTTGCCGTTCTGCTCGCGCTGGGCGGAACGAGCGTGGCAGCGGTGACCTCGGTCCCGAACAACAGCGTCGGCACCGCCCAGCTCAAGAACAACGCGGTCACGAGCGCGAAGCTCGCGTCGAACAGCGCGACCGCTGCGAAGCTCGCGTCGAACAGCGTCACCGCTGCGAAGCTCGCAGCCAACGCGGTCACCAACGCGAAGATCGCAAACGCCGGCGTCGACAACGCGAAGCTCGCCGCCAACGCCGTCACGAACTCGAAGATCGCGGACCAGGCAGTCACGAGCGCGAAGGTGCAGGAACACTCGCTCCTCTCGTCGGACTTGCTCCCGGAGAGCTTCCGAAGGGCCCGCCGGGTCCGCAGGGACCTCCCGGAACCGTCGGCAAGCTGACACTCCACTTGGTCTCGGTGAGCATCCCGAGCAAGAACAGCACCGAGAAGACAGTGAGTTGCAGCTCCGGCCAGCAGGCGGTCTCGGGCGGCGCGACCTGGACCGACAAGGGCGACATCAACGTGGCCCTCGTGTCCAGTCACCCGTCTACGGCTCGGGCAGGGCGACCGGGTGGGCGGCGCGTGGCCGGAACCAGTCGGGCGAGGCGCGGGAGTTCACCGTGCAGGTGTTGTGCGGGGACGCGCCGTAGACGCCCTCGGTCGACGACAAGCGGGTGGGCGGCCCAAGCGATGGCCCGCCACCCCAGGCTCGCTCATGACGCCGGACGCGTGGGTCCCGGTCGGTTGCCTAGTCGCCCAGGCCGTGGTCCACGGCATATCGCGTGGCAGCGCTGCGGGAGTGCACGCCCAGCTTGCGGTAGACGGAGCGCAGGTGCGCGTGCACCGTGCGTAGGCTCACAACCAGCCTCTCGGCGACTTCGGCATCGGTCAGACCGGTCGCTACGAGGGTGAGCACATCGACCTCGCGCGATGTCAGGTCCTCATGGGTGCTCGTGTCCGGCGCCGGTCTCACAGGGGAGACGATCTCCAGGGTGTCCCGCGGCGACAGCCGTCGGCCGTCGTCCCAGGCAGCGGTGAACACCTCGTCGCCGAGGAGCGCCCGCAGCTCGTCGACACGCCGGTCGTGACGGGCGCAGAAGCGGGCCGGCAGGTGGGCGTCGATCGCGGCCCAGACCACGTCAGCCGCACCGAGGAGACGGCAGGAGCGCTCGGCGTCGCCGGTCGCAGCCGCGACGGCCGCGGCCTGCTCGAGCACGATCCCGCAGAACCAGCGGTCTCCGAACTCGACGAACAGCGTCAAGGACTCCTCGAGGCAGGTCCCCGCGGCCTCCGCGTCACCCGCGTCGGCGTGCAAGCCACCGTAGGTCCACAAGACGATTGCGACGCGCCGGCGGTCGCCCAGCTTGCGGAAGCTGGCCAGGCTCTCGTCGAGGCGCTCCTGCGAGGACGCATGGCTCGACGATGACCGCGCCATGACCAGATCGTGGAGTGCAAGCGCGGTACCCGCCGTGTCGCCGGATGCCCGGAACAGCTCGAGACTCTGCTGCATGAGCTCGCGCGCGCGCACGTCGTCGCCGTCGGCCAGGAAGACAGCCACGCCGAGCCGGTCGAGCGTCCTCGCCAAACCCTGCCCGTCAGCCAGCTCCTCGTAGATCGCGAGCACGTCGCCGAAGAGCGCTTCCGATTGCGCATGGCGGCCGCGGGTCCGGTTCACCAGGGCGAGACCGGTGAGGGCCTCGGCGGCTCCCCGCCGGTCGTCGAGTTGCCGGCACAGAACGAGAGCCTCGTCACAGAGCTGCTCGGAGCGGTCGTAGTCCCCCTGGTAGTGGGCCAGGATGCCGTCACCGGTGAGCACATGGGCGCGCGCGGCCGACTCCGGCGCGTCGGCGGCCAGCGCCTCGTCGAGCCACGACCTTCCCTCACTCAGGTAGCCGCGCTCGAGCCAGAAGCGCCAGAGGGCCGCGCAGAGCCGCAGCGCCGTCTCCACGTCGCCGTCGTCGAGTGAGAATCGAAGGGCGACGCGGAGGTTGTCGTGTCCCGCTTCGAGCCTGTCGCGCCACTCGACCTGATCGGTTCCCGTCAGGCGCGGAGCTGCCGATTCCGCGAGCAAGGCGTAGTGCGCGGCGTGGGCTCGGCGCAGGCTCGCCTCCTCCGCGCTCTCGCCGAGGAGGCCCGCGGCGTATTCGCGAATCGTCCCCAGCATGCGGACCCGTCCCTCATCAGCGCGGACGAGGTTCTTGTCGACGAGAGAGGCGAGCAGGTCGACGTCGCCACCGCACACCTCCTCGACGTCCTCGAGCGTGCAGCTTCCGACGAAGACCGACAGTCGCCGGAAGAGCTCTTGCTCGCGCTCGTCGAGAAGCTCGTAGCTCCAGCGGATCGTGTCGCGCATGGCTTGGTGCCTGGCGGGAGCGTCGCGCGGGCCGGCGGTGAGCAGCTCGAGGCGGCGCTCGAGCCTGACGAGCATCGCCTCGGGCGACAGCAGCTTCACGCGCGCGGCGGCGAGCTCGATGGCCAGGGGCAAGCCGTCGAGGTGAGAGCAGATCTCGGCGACGACGCCGAGCGTGATCTCGTCGGCGGCGAGGTCCGGCTGCACCGCACGCGCACGCTCCAGGAACAGCGCCACTCCCGCCTCGCTCGCGAGAGGGTCCAGCGGGAACTCCTGCTCACCCGTCACGCGCAGCCGCCACCTGCTGGTAACCGCCACCTTGAGCTCCGGGCAGCCGTCGATGATCTCGACGAGCGACGGAGCGGCGTCCACCACCTGCTCGAAGTTGTCGAGCAGGAGCAGCAGCCGCTGGCCGTGAAGGTGAGCCGTGAGCCCGCGGAGCGGCTCCTCGTGGCCGTTGAGCAGACCGAGCGACCGGGCAACGGTGGGGACGACCAGCCCCGGGTCTTGGACTGACTGCAATGGAACGACGACGACACCGTCGGCGAAGATCTCGGCGACCTCGGCAGCGACGGCTTGCGCCAGCCGGCTCTTGCCGACACCACCCGGGCCCGTGATCGTGAGCAGCCGAACGTCGTCCCGGCGGAGCAGTGCCGCCACGCGGGCGACGGTCTCCTCCCGGCCGATCAGCGTCGTCACGCCGCCGTGTATGCCCGCACGAGCCGGTACGGCCGCGCCGCCATCGCGAGCACGACCGTCGGTATCTCAGCTGACAAGCCGCTCTCCGTGGCGCCTCCGCCCTCGACAGGTGGCAGGAGTCTGCCGGAACGCCGAGCGCATGACCAGCGCAGGTGAGCGGTAGGCTCAGTGGATGACCGCCGGGCGCGTCCGTCACACCGTTGTGTTCGCGCTCGTGCATGCGGAGGGATCGGCGGCGGAGCACGAGTTCCTCGAGGCGGCCGAGCGGCTCGCCGCCGTCCCGGGCGTCGAGACGTTCGAGCTCCTCGCCGAGGTCAGCCCGAAGAACGGCTACCGCTTCGGGATCTCGATGGAGTTCGCCGACCGGGCCGCGTACGAGGCCTACAACGAGCACCCCGACCACGTGCGCTTCGTGCAGGAGCGCTGGCTGGCCGAGGTGAGCGACTTCCTCGAGCTCGACTACGTGGCGCGTTAGAGCCGGGGGGTGCCCCTAGCGCCGGCGAGCTGCGGGCCGGGGCGAGGCCGGTCGCGCCGCGGCCGCCACGAGCATGCGCCAGCGCCGAAGCGGCGACAGCAGCGGCGGGTCGAGAGCCGTGGCCGCGCGGAAAGCGTTGTGCAGCGGGGTCATGCCACTGTCATCGGCGAAAGCGCCTGGCGTCTTGATCCCTCCGGCGGAGGGCGAGGCCATGGCACGTCGAGAGGGCGGCTCGCGCCGCCCTCTCGACCGTCAGAACCGGAACGCTACGGAAGCGCGACCCGACGATGGCGTGCGGTGAGCAGGAGGAGAGCACCCGCTCCGAGCACCAGCAGCGCACCGCCCGCGATGGCGACGAAGGTCCCCGTTTCAAGGCCGTCGGACCCGCCAGAGGTCACCGTCGGCTCGTCGATCGGGGACGGCGAAAGCCGCGCATCGTCCCGCTGGTTGGCAACGGTTTGTGCGGCAGCCGCCCGCTCGACCGCGATCCAGGCGCTGTCGGCCGGGTTGCCGACGCTCGGCGCCGCCACCGGTCCGGCGCCTCCGTCGCTGATGAACGACGCCTGCGCGGGGCTCGCCAAGAGGATGGCGAGCGCAGAAACGACCGCCGTGGCGGCCAACATCCGAAGTGTCTTCGAGGGCTCCACCGTTGCCTCCTTACGTTGCTCGACCATGCGACGAGCCTAGAAGCCGGTGGCACGCGTGTCGTTCGCGCCCGTCACAGATGCTGTGTAAAGCTCGTCACACATGGAATGGCAGCTGTTCGACGGCGTGCCCGAGACGGACGTCCGCGCAGTGCTCTCGCTCGCTCGCCGCCGAACCTTTCGGCGCGGCGAGGTCGTCTTCCATCGTGGCGACTCGACCGACTCCGTCCACTTGATCAGCAAGGGTCGCTTCGACATCTGCATCGGCACGGCGCTGGGGGACGTGGTCGCGCTCGCCATCCGCGGGCCGGGCGACACGTTCGGAGAGCTCGCTCTGCTGACCGGTGAGGAGCGGACGGCGACGGTCACTGCGCTCGAGCCCGGCGAGACGCTCGCCGTCCGCGCCTCGGAGCTGCGCCGGCTCGCACAGCGGCACCCGTCGCTGGACGAGGTGCTCGTGCGGCTGCTCGCCCAGCAGGTGCAGCGGCTGTCCGAGCTGCTCGTGGAGGCGTATACCGTCGACGCCGACGAGCGGGTCGTGCGGCGGCTGCTCGAGCTCGTTCGCGTCTACGGCGGCCGACCGCCCGTCACCGTCCCGCTCAGGCAGGAGGATCTGGCCGCGCTGGCCGGGACGTCGCGAGCGACTGTGAACCGCGTCCTCCGCCGGTGTGAGCGTGACGGCGTGGTCGAGCTCCACCGCGGACGGACGCTCGTGCTCGACCCCGAGGCGCTGCGCCGGCGGGCCGGTCACGGAGCCGGCGAGGCCTAGAGGCTTGATGTGTATTCGGTAGGGACCCGCGTCTGGACGACGAAGGGCTTCCGGTCAGTGTCCCCTCGAGATGGAGGCTCGAGATGACGCCCGATCTGGAAGCCCTTGTTGTTGCAGCGTATGTGTTCGCGGACGAGTATCCGGTCCCTGCCAGGTCGGGGCCGCCGGCCAGGATCAGCGATGCGGAGCTGGTCGCTCTCGCGGTCTGTCAGGCGGCGATGGGGATCAGCTCTGACCGGCAGTTCCTCGGTCTTGTCGGCTACCGACTGCCCGGCTGGTTCCCGCACCTGCCCTCGCAGTCGCAGTACAACCGGCGTCTGCGCGCTCTGACGGGGCTGCTGACGGTGGTGCAGCAGCGGCTTGCCAGGTTGCTCGACAGCGGCGGCCCACGCCTTGCCGACGGGACGCTGGTCGGGGTTGCCAACTACGCTGGCTGCGCGCAACGAAGCGAGTTTGCCGGCACCGCCGCCTATGGCTACTGCGCCGCCAAGAGCGAATACGTCTGGGGTGTGCGGCTGGTGCTGCGCACCGATCGGCGCGGGCTGCCGCTCGCCTACACCTGGGTGCCCGCCAACGAGCACGAGTACGAGCCGCTGCTCGACCTCGTCGACACAGGCGAGACCGTCATCGCCGACAAGGGCCTCTGGGGACGCGCCTACAACGAGCGGATGGCCTGCAACGAAGTGGAGCTGCTGACCCCGGCGCGCAAGCGCACCACCGCCAACCACAGACGCGAACGCGTACTGGCAAGCGCGAGGCTGACAATCGAGAGCGTCTTCTCGAACCTCAAAGAACAAATGAGACTCGAACGGCACCTCGCGAGAACACCCCGCGGCCTCGCGCAACGCATCGCGCAACGCCTACTCGCACTCACACTCGGCATCCTCCTCAACACCCTCACCGGCAGACCAGCACGCGCCCTCGCCGCCTACGACGGCCGCTAATACACATCAAGCCTCTAGAGGGCGCTGCGCGACCGCCGGCTCGCGCGGCGGCAGCCCCGATCGACCGCCTTGCGGCACTGTCCCCCGGGGCTGCCTTCGGTCAGGCTCATTTCCTCTCCGGCGCCGCTCCGGTGCCGGCCCTCACCGGAGTGACGGCTGACGCGAAGCGTCGCCATGAGCTGCCACCTCCATCTCGACCACCTCCTCTCTAGCCGATCCCGGCTGCAGCCGGTCTCCCCTAGAAGAGCAACGGTGAGCGATTGGCGATCGCCGCCTGTCCTCTGCGTGCGCCGATCGTAGCTCCGTCGTCCGCGAGCTTCAACAGGCCGGCAGCCTCTACGCTCCGCGCGTGATCCTCTTCGCCGTGCTCGCAGCCGCGTTCGCGGCCGGCCTTGTCGCGACCCTGAACGTCCCGGCCCGCTTCTCGGAGCCGAGATCGGAACGCTCGTGAGGCGGCGGACAAGGGTCCTCCTGATCGCCGCGGGAGCGCTCCTGGTGCTGGCAGCCGCGGGCGCGGCAGGCTGGCGGCTCTTCCTGCATGACACCGCCACGCCCGCCTCTCTCCGGAACGCACTCGCACGCTACCGGGCCGCGGCGGCAGCCGGCGACACGCCCGTCCCGCCGGGTGTGTACGTCTATCGAACGACCGGCTACGAGTCGATCACCGCGCTCGGAGGCACCACGCACCGCTATCCGGCACGCTCGACGATCACGGTTACCAAGGCACCGTGCGGGATGATGCTGCGCTGGGACGTGCTCGAGACGCGCTCGACGACGATGACCGTGTGCGCCACGGGAGCGGGCGCCCAGCGGCTGGACGGCTGGACCGAGCGTCACGTGTTCTTCGGCCAGCACGACGAGACGAGGTGGGAGTGCAGCGGCTCGCCGTGGCTGACCGATCCGAGTGCGATCGGTACGACGGCCTCGCACCTGTGCGACGGGGGTGACACGACCCAGGCCGGGACGGTCGGCGTGCTCGGAGAGCAGGTGCTGCAAGTGGGCGGCGTCCCCGTCGAGACGATCCACCTGCGTCTCACCGCCGCCGAGGACGGCGCCGCGCGGGGGCCGCTCGTCGACGAGCGCTGGGTGGAGCGCGAGACCGGGCTGCCCGTTCGGCTGCGGTATCGCGTCCGCACCGTGAACCAGTCGCCGATCGGGGACGTCACCTTCGTGGAGCGCTACGAGCTCGGCCTGACTTCGCTCGAGCCGCTCCGGTGAACCTGCCGGAAGCCGTCGCGCGCCGCCGGCGCGAGCTCCTGCTCGCACCGGACGGATTGCCTCGTCCAGACGCGCCCTTCGGCCAGGGGCCGCTGGCGGCACGCGTCCTGGCGCGCGTGATCGACGTGGCCGCCTGGGGTGGCGCCAGGCTCCCCGCCGGGCCGGCCCACGCGCTGGCGCGTGCCGGCGGCACCGCCGAGTGGGCGTTGCGGCCGACCAAGCGGCGGCGTCTCGCCGAGAACATCGGGCACGCGGTCGGCAGCCGGCCCGGCGACCCGATGGTGCGGTCGCTCGTTCGTGCCGAGGTGGGCAACGAGGCCCGCCGCTCGGCAGACCTTCTCTGGGCTCTCGGTCGCCCGGACGAACTGCGCGCGACCGCTGACTTCGACGGGCTCGAGCACGTCGGCGAGGCGCTCGCCGCCGGGCGGGGCGTGGTGCTGGCGGGGATCCATCTGGGCGGCTGGGAGGTGGCGACCGCGCTGGCCAAGATCGCCGTACCCGTGCCCACGACCGCGATCGTGGCCGACGACTGGCTCGCGTGGGCGATCGAGCACTCGCGCGTGACGGCTGGGCTGCGGGTCATGTACCGGACCGAGCCGGCCCTGCGCGCGGTCCGCCTGCTCGAGGCCGGCGAGGCGCTGCTCGTCCTCGCCGACGACGAGTGGGGTGCCGAGCCGCGTGGCTACGACGTCCGCTTCCTCGACTCGGTGGCCCGGTTGCCGGCCGGCATCGTGGCGTTCGCGCGCCTTACCGGCGCTCCCATCGTCTCGTTCTACGTCCTCCCGCGCGCGCCGCGGCGGTGGGTGGTGACGATCGACTCCCCGGTGCCGGCTCCCGGGCGGCGGGAGGGGCGGGTGGGCGAGCAGCGCGTGCTGCAGGAGCTGGCGGACCGCTGGAGCGAGATGATTCGCGCCTGCCCGGAGCACTGGGCCGCCACCTACCCGATCGACTGGCGAGCTCCCGCGTCTCCGCGCCCGTAGAGTGCCCATGCTTTCCCGCGGCGAAGTGGATACCCCTCAGGGGGTCTTCGCGCTGGTGGCTACGAGCGCTGCTCGATCGTCGCCTCGACGTCGAGCTCCGCCGCGGCAGGCAGCCGCGTGACGGCGGTGACCGAGTCGGTCGACGTCGCGTTGCCGAGGAGCGTCTGCTCCACCGGCGGCACGTACCACGACGGGTCGGCGAGAGCCGCGGCGGCCGGGGCCGGGGGTGGGATGGAGAGCAGCTCGTCGCGGCGTCTGTCGGCCCGCGACGACGCCCATTCGATCAGCGCCACGAGCACCCAGGCGCCGACCATGACACCGGCGAGCGCCACCGGATCGAGATCCGCGATCGCCGCCGCGGTGGCGCACGCAGCGAGGAACAGGATCTCCAGCAGAAGCCGGGGCAGCGCCGGACGCCGCCGCGCGGGGCTCTCGAGCGAGCTGAGCCAGGCGTACGACACGGCGGGCGGCAGCCGCTCGTCGTCCCAACCGGGCTCGCCGGGCGGCAACGTGGGGCCCGAGAGTCGGCGCACATCGGACTGAAGCGTGTCGATGCGGTCCGAGAGCCGGCGCAACTCTTCCGCGAGCCGCTCGGCGTCCGTCACGTCGCGTCTCCCTCGTGCATCGCGTCGATCGCCTCCTGTGCCTTGGCGTGCACGCGCGCGCGACGCTCCTCCAGCGACTCGTCGACCACCGGCTCCTCGGCCACCTGGGCCTCATCCTCCCGCGTCTCCTCGAGCTTGCGCCGGAGCTCGCCGGCGGGATCCGGCGCCGGCTCGGCCGCCGGCTGTTGCCGGTGACGGTGCGACCAGAGCCTCCACACCGCCAGCGCGCTGGCAAGCCCCACGATCCACCTGAACAGGCGACGCACGCTGCGATCGTAGCGCGCCCGCCTCCCGGGCCCGAGAGGCGGCCGGCGCGGCCCTGGCCGCGGACACCATTGAACCACTGCTACCCTTGTCAGGCTTCCTGCTCCGCTTCGCGACGCCTCGTTCCCGGCGTCGCCTGCCGGCGGGGCCGATTCAGACCGAGGGAAGGAGTACAGGGAACCCGTGACCGAGTACGAGATTCTGCTGCTGCTCGACCCCGATCTCCCCGAGGAGAAGCAGGGCGAGGTCGTCGCGCGTCTGCGCGACCAGGTCGAGCAGAGTGGTGGCGCCTTCGAGCGTCACGACGAATGGGGCCGGCGCAAGCTCGCCTACGAGATCGGCCGCAAGGGGGAGGGCTTCTACCACCTCCTCAACATCACGTGCGACGCCGCGACGCTCGGCGAGGTGTCGCGCGTGCTCAAGATCGACGACGGGGTCATGCGCCACATGGCGACACGCCGTTCCGGGACAGGGACGGATTCGACCGTAGCGGTGGGCGCGCCGACGAGCGACGATGCCGAGGTCGAGCTCGCGTCCGCGTCCGAGGAGGAGTGACCATGGCTGCCAGCATCAACCGTGTCGTGCTCGTTGGGAACCTGACCCGCGACCCAGAGCTTCGCCACACCCCGTCGGGCACCGCCGTGTGCTCGCTGCGGATCGCCGTCAACACCCGTCGCAAGGACGAGACGGGGCAGTGGGTGGACAAGCCCAACTACTTCTCGGTCACCGTCTGGGGCCAGCAGGGCGAGAACTGCGCGCAGTACCTCGCCAAGGGCCGACCGGTTGCGATCGACGGCCGGCTCGACTGGCGCGAATGGGAGACCCAGGAAGGCAACAAGCGCGAGGCCGTCGAGATCGTCGCCGAGAGCGTGCAGTTCCTCGGCGGGCGCGGTGACGGCGACAGCGCCGGCTACGTGCCCGCCGGAGCGACGGCCGGCGCTCCCTCCGAAGCCGATTTCCCGGCCTCCGCATCCGACGACGACATTCCGTTCTAGCCGCGAAAAATCCCTGAAGGCGTCCGCATTCGCGGCCGCAAGCCGAGGAGAAAGAACATGGCTCAGAAGACACCGCCACGCAAGCGCCCGGGCCCCGGGGGGCCGGGAGGCAAGCGCAAGAGCTGCTACTTCTGCAAGGACAAGGTCGACGAGGTCGACTACAAGAACGTCAACCAGCTGCGGCGCTACATGTCCGAGAAGGGCAAGATCCGCAACCGCCGCATCACCGGCGCCTGCCGCCGGCATCAGCGTCAGGTGGCGGTGGCCGTCAAGCGGGCCCGTGAGATGGCGCTGCTGCCCTACGTGGCGGGGTAGGGGAGCGCGGATGGACGTGATCCTGCTGCAGGACGTCGAGAAGCTCGGCCTCAAGGGCGACGTCGTTCCCGTCAAGCGTGGCTACGCACGCAACTTCCTGCTGCCCCGCCGCCTGGCCGAGGTCGCCACACCCGGCCGGGTGACCGAGGTGCGCCGCATCGAGGCCGACCGCGCGCGGCACGAGGCACGGTCGGCCGACCAGGCCGCGGAGATCGCCACCACGCTCACGCAGACCGTGCTGCGCTTCGAGGTGAAGGCCGGGCCGACCGGGTCGCTGTTCGGCTCGGTCACCCCGACCGACATCGCCGAGGAGCTGTGGCGGACGCGCAAGGTGCGGGTCGACCGCCGCAAGATCGACCTGGACGTGATCAAGCGCATCGGCCGGTACTCGGTGCCGGTGCACGTCTACGAGGGCGTCGTGGCCGAGGTGAAGACGCTCGTCGTGCCCGAGGGCGGCGAGCTGCCGCCCGAGGAGGAGCTGGCCGCGATGGAGGCGGCGGCCGCGGCCGAGGCGGCCGAGGCGGCCGTGGCCGAGACGCCCGTCGCCGACCTCGCGGAGCTGCTGGACGCGGCCGACGAGGGTGCGGAGGGCGAGGACTCCGAGAGCTCCGGCGCCGACCCTGCGGGGCCCGGGATCGGCGTCGCCGACGTCGCCGTCGACGCAGACGACAAGTAGAGCGCCGGGGCGGCCTGGCCGCCCCGGCCGTGTCTTCCACAGACCTGTCCACACGGCTGTGTGCGGCGGGCCGAACTTCACGCTGGGAGCGGACGTTTTCGACGGCACGCCGGGCGCCCGGCTGGGGACAAGTCGTCCTGAGCTGGGGATACGATACGAACGTGTGTTCCGTTCTCCCTGCTCGCCGTGCGTTGACGCTGCGATTCGCACCTGCGGCCGCTGGAGGGTTTGATCCCCACCCGTGACCGTCGCGTCGCTCCCCGCCACGGCACCCGTGCCGCCGCAGAATCTCGAGGCCGAGGAGTCCGTCCTCGGGGCGATGCTCATCTCGGCGACGGCGATCGGCTCCGTCACCGAGATCCTCGACGCTTCAGACTTCTACCGCGAGTCCCACGCCAAGGTCTACCGTGCCGCCCTCGGGCTGTGGGGCAAGGGGGAGCCCGTCGACGCGATCACGCTCGCCGACGAGCTCGACGAGCGGAGCGAGCTCGAGGCCGTCGGCGGCACGGCCCGCATCGCGGAGCTCGCGGCCCTCGTTCCGGCCGCGTCGAACGTCGAGCACTACGCGCGGATCGTCAAGGAGGTGGCGACGCTCCGCGGGCTCGTACGCGTCGGGCAGGAGATCACCCGGCTCGGCCAGGAGCGCTCGGGGGAGACGCAGGATCTCGTCGACCGTGCCGAACAGCTCGTGTTCGACCTGGCCCAGCAGAGGGTCACCGGCGACTTCGCCCACATCCAGTCGCTGCTGCTCGAGGGCTTCGAACGGATCACACAGCTCTACGAGGCCGGCGCCGAGCTGACCGGGATCCCGTCCGGCTTCCGCGCTCTCGACACGCTCACCTCAGGCTTCCAGCCGGGCAACCTGATCATCCTCGCCGCCCGCCCGTCGATGGGGAAGTCCGCGCTCGCGCTGTGCGCGGCCGCGAACCTCGGGGTGCGTTACGAGACGCCGGTTGCACTCTTCACGCTGGAGATGTCCAAGGCCGAGGTGACGCAGCGGCTCATGTGCAGCGAGGCCAAGGTCGAGTCGAACCGGCTCCGCTCCGGGAAGCTCGCGCAGGACGACTGGCCGCGGCTGACGGCGGCGTGCGACAAGCTGATGAAAGCGCCGATCTGGGTCGACGACACCGGCTCGATCACGATGATGGAGCTGCGCTCGAAGGCGCGGCGTCTGAAGTCGCGCGAGCCGAAGCTCGGTCTGATCATCGTCGACTACCTGCAGCTGATGTCGACCGGGCAGTCGGTGGAGAACCGTGTGCAGGAGGTCTCGCAGATCTCGCGCTCGCTGAAGATCCTGGCACGCGACCTCGACGTGCCCATCCTCGCGCTGTCGCAGCTCTCGCGCGCCGTCGAGCAGCGCCACGACAAGCGCCCGGTGCTCTCCGACCTCCGCGAGAGCGGCTCGCTCGAGCAGGACGCCGACCTCGTGTTCTTCGTCTATCGCGACGAGTACTACAACGGGGAGGAGTCGGACCAGCAGGGTCTCGCCGAGGTGATCCTGTCCAAGCATCGCAACGGGCCGACCGACTCGATCAAGCTGAGCTTCCTCAAGCGCTACGCCAAGTTCACCGACCTGGCCGGGTAGCGGAGCCGGACGCGACCGGCGCGCGCGGTCTCTGCAAGACTGCGGCACGTGCCCTCGACCGTGATCGTCGGGGCGCAGTGGGGCGATGAGGGGAAAGGCAAGATCGTCGACCTGCTCGCCGCCGAGTCCGACCTCGTGTGCCGCTACCAGGGCGGCCCCAATGCCGGCCACACCATCGTCGCCGACGGCGAGACGTTCAAGATCCGCCAGATCCCGAGCGGGATCATCCAGGGGAAGGCGAGCGCGATCGGCGCCGGGTGCGTCGTCGACCCGCAGGTGCTGATCGACGAGATCGACGACCTCGAGGCGCGTGGACGCCCGACTCGAGGGCTCGTCTTCGTCTCCGGCAACGCCCACCTGATCATGCCGTGGCATGTGGCCCTCGACGGCGCGCGGGAGCGCCGTCTCGGCCGGCTGCAGATCGGCACCACTCGGCGCGGCATCGGCCCGGCGTATGCCGACAAGGCAACGAGAATCGGAATTCGGGTGCAAGACCTGCTCGACGCGAAGATCCTGCGCGAGAAGCTCGAACTGGCGGTGGCGGAGAAGAACGTGTGGCTCGAGCGCGTCTACGAGCTCGAGCCGTTCGACGCCGGAGAGATCTTCGAGATGTATCTCCGCCACGCCGAGCGTCTCGCCCCGTGGATCGCCGACACGTCGCTGCTCGTCGATCGTGCGCTCCACCGTGGCGAGCGCGTCCTCTTCGAAGGCGGGCAGGGAACGCTGCTCGACCTCGACCACGGCACCTACCCGTTCGTCACGTCGTCCAGCCCGATCGCAGCGGGCGCCGCCGTCAGCTTCGGAATCGGGCCCCAGCGGATCGACCAGGTGCTGGGTGTGGCCAAGGCGTACGTCACGCGCGTTGGCGAAGGTCCCTTCCCGAGCGAGATCGACGGCCCCGCGCAAGAGCAGGTGCGGGAGCTCGGCGGCGAGTTCGGCACCGTCACCGGCCGCATGCGACGCTGTGGCTGGCTCGACCTCGTCGCGCTGCGCTTCGCGGTGCGCGTCAACGGGATCACCTCGCTGGCGCTGACCAAGCTCGACGTCCTCTCGACCTTCTCGCAGATCCCGGTCTGTGTCCGCTACCGCCTGCCCGACGGGTCGGAGACCGAGGACTTCCCGGCACATCAGTCCGACTTCCATCACTGCGCACCCGTGTTCGAGGGGCTCGAGGGCTGGACGGAGCACTTGACCGGGTCCGAGCTTCCGGCGCGAGCGCGGACGTACGTCGACTTCGTCGCCGACGCTCTCGACGTGCCGGTGACCCTCGTCGGCACGGGCGCAGGCCGCGAAGCGGTGCTGGCCCTGTAGCCCCGGGCAGGGAGAGCAGCAAATCGAGGCACGACTAGACTCGGCTCGTGCGCGTTCTCCTCGTCGGGTCGGGTGGCCGGGAGCACGCTCTCGCATGGAAGCTGTCGCGGTCTCCGGGCCTCGACGAGCTCCACGCGGCGCCCGGCAATCCCGGGATCGCCCACCTCGGCACGTGCCATCCGGTGCGGGCGGACGACGCGGAAGCGCTGCTCGCGCTCGGGCGCTCGCTCGACGTCGACCTCGTCGTCGTCGGGCCGGAGGCGCCGCTCGTCGACGGGCTCGGCGACTTCCTTCGCCACAGCGGCATCCCTGTCTTCGGGCCCGGAGCGGACGCAGCGCGGATCGAAGGGTCGAAGTCGTTCGCGAAAAGCGTGATGGATGACGCCGGCGTCCCCACCGCACGATCGCTGGACGCCGCCGTCGCCCCGTGCGTCGTGAAAGCCGACGGGCTGGCCGCGGGCAAGGGCGTCGTCGTCTGCCGCACACAGGAGGAGCTCGACGCCGGGTTGCGGACGGTGCGGGCCTTCGGCGGAGAGATCGTGATCGAGGAGCTGCTCGAGGGGCCGGAGGTCTCGGTGCTCGCGATCTGTGACGGAGCGACGGCCGTTCCGCTCCCGCCCGCGCAGGACTTCAAGCGCGCCTTCGACGGCGACGAAGGCCCCAACACGGGCGGGATGGGGGCCTACGCCCCGGTGCCGGGGCTCTCACGTCAGGATCTCGAGGAGGTTCTCGCCACGGTGCACGGCCCCGTCCTGCGGGAGTTGACACGTCGCGGCTCTCCCTTCGTCGGCACGCTCTTCGCCGGGATAATGCTCACTCCCGACGGGCCGCGCGTGCTCGAGTTCAACTGCCGCTTCGGCGATCCGGAGACGCAGACACTGCTCCCGCTCGTCGACGGCGACCTGCTCGAGGCGCTGGCGGCGGCAGCCGCCGGGGAGCTCGCCGGTGCGGTGCTCGGAGCACATCAGCTTGCCGCAGTCAGCGTCGTGCTCGCCGCCGGCGACTACCCGGCAGCAAGCGACCGCGGCTCGCCGATCGACGGAGTGGCGTCCGCCGAGGCGGCGGGCGCGCTGGTCTTCCACGCCGGCACCGCGTTGCACGACGGACTGCTCGTGACCAACGGGGGGCGCATCCTCACCCTCACTGCAGCGCGCCCGACGATTCCGGACGCGCGCGACGCGGTCTACGCCGCCGCCGATCTCATCTCCTGGGACGGCGTCCGGCGCCGCGACGACATCGCGCGGGCGGCGGCGGCGGGCGTGGCGGTCAGCCTCCGCTAGTGGTCGTCTTCGTCTTCGTTCCGTCGTCGGCGGGCGCCTGGGTCGACCCCGTCGTGTCCCCTGCCTTCGGTGCTGCAGGCGAAGCCGGGGTCTCCTTCGTGGCGCCGGGCTTCGGCTTGGGCTTGGGCTTCTTCGGGCCGACTTCGACGTACGCGTTCTCGGCGTCGTAGCGCGTACGGAAGCGCTCGTCCCTGAGCAGCTCGTCGCCGCGGTACACCTTCCGCGTGTACTCGACCGTGAACCCGGCCGGGCCGGCCTCCTGCATGACACGTCGATCGCCCGGCTCGAGCGCTGGGTTCTTGACCACGCGCGTCTTGGGCTGCACGTAGCTGTAGGGATCCTCCGTCACGGTCTCGACGCGTCGTCCGAGCTTCGACGAGTAGAAGCGGATCGAGATCCCCGTCGACCAGGCGGAGACCTTGATCAGCAGCCCGGCCTTCCAGTCGTTGGTGAAGATCAGCTCGGGACCACCCCACGACACGGTCGCCTCGCGGCCCATGGGGTAGCGCGAGATGTAGAACTGATGCGGCTGGTGGGCGTCGAGCCTGAGCCCGGCAAAGAACGCGGCGTTGTAGAGCGTCGTCGCGACCTGGCTCACGCCACCGCCGACGGCGTCCTCGAGGCGGCCCGCGAGGATTTGCGGCGCAAGCACGAAGCCGCCCTCCACGGTGCGCCTGCCGAGCGCGTCGTTGAGCGAGAACGTTCCACCGGGCCCGACGACCGTGCCGTCCAGGATCTGGGCGGCACGCTGGATGTTCGTCACGCGTGGCGCGCAGCACGGGTAGTACGTGGTGAACTCCGACACGAGCTCCGTGACCCTCAGAGCACGCGCCTGCTCGGTGGTCAACGCCGGCGCAACCGACCGGAAGCGGGTCCGGTGCACCGTGGAGGCGGTGTTCGCGAGCAGAGACCGCACGATCGAGTTGACATCGAGCTCGCGGCCGGGCGCCGAGGGGATGATCTGGACATGCGTGCCCGAGACCCGGAACGCGGCGTCGCGCGGGACGCGCAGCCGGTCCCGGAACGCCGGTCGCAGGCGTCGGCCCAGCAGCCCTGCGTCGAGGCTCACCTGGACCTCTCCCTGCTTCGACTCGATCACGAGCGCGCGGCGGAGGAAAGCCGGCTGGAGCGTGACGGACGTGGAGCCGATGGCGACCGCCCTCGGTGAGGCAAGGAGCCCGTCGATCTTCGCGGCTGCCCGCTGCGCGGCCTCGGTCGTCACCGCCGGCGACACGACAGCCACCGGGACGACCACAGACGGGGGCAGCGGGCGGAGGCGGCTGACGAGACCGGCGAGGTCGAGCGAGCGCCCGGGCACGCTCGGCTGCACGCTCGTGCCGGCGGCGGTCACGGTCACCGCGGCATTCGCAGGCTCGGTTGCGATCCGGGCGTCGAGCTCACCCTCGAGCCGGTTGAGCTGCTCGGGCTGGAAGTCGTAGCGGAGCGGGACGCCCCGCTTCTCCCCGAGGCCCAGGCGCCGCACGAGACGCGCGGGAAGCCCGGTGTCGTCGGCCTGCTCGAGGGCTTCGTCGATACGGGGCTGTGCGCCGAGCAGCGCGCCGGTCACGGTCACCGTGACGTCGCCGTCCGGATCGTCGACCCGGAGCTCGACCGGTCGCGTGCTCTGCTCGCGCGCGGCGATGTCGAGCGCCGCACGCGCCTCCGCGTCGTTCATCCCGCCGACGTCGACCCCTGCCACGAACGTGCGAGCGGGGAGCGACCCGCGCTCCGAGAGGGCCAGGGCGCCGGTCGCGACGAGCAGTGCCGCCCCGACCGCGCCCACGACGACCAGGACGGCGAGCACTCGCCGCCTGCCCCGGGCACGGGTGGCGGATGAGACGTACATGCGATGTGGGGCCCTGCGACGAACCGGGGCCTCTCACCGGTCCACCGTCGCGTCCGGCCATAGAGTGCCACAAGCTGCGCGTTCGGCTCCGGGGAGCGGCGACTAGAATCGACGGCAGTGATCGCCCGTTACAGCCGACCGGAGATGGCCAGGATCTGGTCGGACGAAGAGAAGCTGCGGCGCTGGCTCGACGTCGAGCTGGCCGCGCTCGACGGATGGGCTGCCGTCGGCGTCGTGCCCGCCTCGAGCGCGGTCGCCGTTCGGGACGGCGCCCGCGTGCCCGACCCCGCCGACGTGGCCGAGCGTGAGCGGGAGACCGGGCACGACGTGGCCGCGTTCGTCGACGCCGTCGCAGCTGGGCTGGGCGATGACGGACGCTGGCTCCATTACGGGCTGACGTCCTCCGATGTGCTCGACACGGCGCTCTCGCTCGCGATCCGCGACGCGGGAGCGCTGATCCTCGCGGGTGTCGACGGTGCGTTCGCCGCAGTCGTGCGGCGGGCCGAGGAGCATCGCCTGACGCTGTGCATGGGCCGTACTCACGGCGTGCACGCCGAGCCGACCACCTTCGGGCTCAAGCTGGCCGGCTGGGCGTTCGCTCTGGAGCGCGAGCGGGGGCGGCTCGAGCGGGCCTTCGAGGGCATGCGCGTGGGCAAGCTCTCGGGGGTCGTCGGGCAGTACGCGGCAGTCGATCCCGAGGTCGAGCGCATCGCCTGCGAGCGTCTGGGTCTCGAGCCGGCGCCCAGCTCGACGCAGATCCTTCAGCGCGATCGGCACGCCGAGGTGCTGTCCGCCCTCGCGCTGGTCGCCTCGACGCTCGACCGCTTCGCCACGGAGATCCGTCACCTCGCACGCACCGAGGTACGCGAGGTCGAGGAGCCGTTCGGCCGTGGGCAGAAGGGATCCTCGGCGATGCCGCACAAGCGCAACCCGATCACGGCAGAGCGCATCTCAGGGCTCGCCCGCGTCGTACGGGCGAACGCCGGCGTGGGCCTCGAGAACGTCGTCCTCTGGCACGAGCGCGACATCTCGCACTCGTCGGCCGAGCGCGTCGTGCTGCCCGACTCCTTCCTCGCCGTCGACACGATGCTCGAGCGCTTCACGTGGCTGGTGAGCGGCATGACCGTCTACCCGCAGCGGATGCGCGACAACCTTGCCGCCAGCCACAACCTCTTCTTCAGCCAGCGCCTGCTGCTCGCGTTGGTCGAGAGCGGTCTCGCCCGCGACGAGGCGTACCGGCTCGTGCAACGGGTGGCGATGCGCTCCTGGGACGAGGCGCTGGACTTCCCGGAGCTCGTTCGCCGTGAGCAGGCGATCGCGGGGCGCGTCGACCTCGACGCCGTGTTCGACCTCGGCGCGTACACGCGGCACGTGGACGTCGTCTTCGAGCGGCTGGCGGAGCTGGTCGCGTGGCGAGGCGAGCCTGTGCGTGCGTGACGCGGTCCACATCGGCTCGGGAAAGGTGCGGGAGCTCTACGCGCTGGACGAGGAGCGCCTCTTGCTGGTCGCCTCCGACCGCATCTCGACCTTCGACGTCGTGCTGCCGACGCCGATTCCGGACAAGGGGAAGGTCCTGACCGGGCTGTCCGCGTTCTGGTTCGCGCGCACGCGTGACATCGTGCCGAACCACCTGCTCGCGATCCGCGCTGACGGGCGCTCGCTCGAGTGCCGCCGGCTGGAGATGCTCCCGGTCGAGGTCGTGGTGCGCGGCTACCTGGCCGGCTCCGGGTGGAGCGACTACCGGGCCACGGGCGCCGTGTGCGGGCATGCCCTCCCGGCAGGGCTCGTCGAGTCCGGGCGGTTGCCCGAGCCGATCGTCACTCCTGCGACGAAGGCCTCGACCGGACACGACCTCAACATCGATGAGGACACGGCGGCGGAGCTGTGCGGGGTCGAGCGGTATGCGGCCGCGCGCGAGGTGGCGCTTGCCCTGTACCGGTTCGCGGCGGCCCATGCGGAGACCCGCGGGATCGTCGTCGCAGACACGAAGTTCGAGCTCGGGGTCGACTCGGACGGGGTCGTGACCCTTGCCGACGAGGCGCTGACGCCGGACTCCTCGCGCTTCTGGCCGGCCGACCGCTACGCACCCGGGACACAGCAGCCGTCCTTCGACAAGCAGTTCGTGCGCGACTGGTGCGAGCAAGCGGGCTGGGACAAGACCGCTCCCGGGCCCGAGCTCCCCGGCGAGGTCGTCGAGGGCACGCGGGCCCGATACGTCGAGGCGTTCGAGCGCCTCACCGGGATCTCGTTCGACGGGTACCTCGCCGAGCCGGCCGTCGTCCTGTGAAGGCCACCGTCTTCATCCGGCCGAAGCGGAGCATCCTCGACCCGCAGGGTGAGGCTGTGCAGGCCTCGCTCGACAAGCTCGGCTACCCCGTCGTCGCCGCCCGCGTCGGGCGGCTCGTCGATCTCGAGCTCGCGACCGACGACCCCGCGCAGGCACGGGCGCAGGTGGAGCGCATGTGTGCCGAGCTGCTCGCAAACCCCCTCATCGAGAGCGTCGAGATCGAGATCGCCGGTGTGGGAACGAGGTCGGCGTGAGTGACCGCCCGCACATCGGCGTCGTCACGTTCCCGGGCTCGAACGACGACGGCGACGCGGCTCTTGCGCTCGACATGGTCGGCGCCGAGCCGGTGCGCGTGTGGCATGCAGACGCTGCGCTCCCGGCACACGTCATGGGTGTCGTGCTGCCCGGTGGGTTCTCGTACGGCGACTACCTGCGGTGCGGTGCGATCGCGCGCACGGCGCCGATCATGAGCGCCGTGGCGGCATTTGCCGCGGACGGCGGTCCCGTGCTCGGCATCTGCAACGGCTTTCAGATCCTCTGCGAGGCGGGACTGCTCCCCGGGGTGCTCCGGCTCAACCGGCAACTCGAGTTCGTCTGCCGGGACGTCGAGCTCATCGTCGAGACGACCGAGACGACGTTCACGGCCGGCTGCGAGCGAGGTGAGCGGCTCGTGATCCCGGTCAAGCACGGCGAGGGCAACTGGTACGCGGACGACGGGCTCGTCGACGACCTGGAGCGCGAGGATCGGATCGTGCTGCGGTACGCGGACGACGTGAACGGAGCGCGCGACCGCGTCGCCGGCGTCGTTTCGGCAGGGCGCAATGTGATGGGCCTGATGCCGCATCCCGAGCATGCGGTCGACCCGCTGCTCGGCCCGGTCGGCGGCCGTCCGCTCATCGAGGGGCTCGTCGCCGCCGCGAGCGAGCGTCAGCTCGTCGGCTAGTCCTGATCCCCGCGCTGCCCGCGGCGCTTCTCGACCCGTCGGAACACGCCGGCGTGGTGGATCTCGAGGGCAGGCCTTGCGGCGGGCGTGGGCTCACGTCCGATGGTCGAGTCGTCTCCAACCCGTCGTTTTCCCCCTCGCTCACCGGGTCGCCTCCCGGAGTGCTTGGCGCAGCCTCGGCGCCCGCTCGAGCGCCGCGCGCAGCCGGTCCAGCTCCCGCTCCCGCAACGTGACCGGGCCGCGCCTCGCCCGTCCGTCGGTCGTATAGGCAACCCGAACGAGCCGCTCGCCGCGCTCGGTCTCGAGCAGCTCCACGACCGTCCCGAACCGCCGCTCACCCGCGCGTTGGGCAAGCGACACCTGCTCGACGACCGTCGCCTTGCCCCAGGGTGTCGTCACCGACGGCATGCCTCGATCGTGGCGGCCGACTCGAAACGGGTGTGAGACGGGATCGTGTCGTCTCTGTGCCGCGGGGGATCGTCGATGCCGCGATCCTGCGCAGCGGTGCCCGTACGATCGGCGCGTGCACGACTACGTCGTCGTCGGGGCCGGCACGGCCGGCTGCGTGCTCGCGGCCCGTCTGTCGGAGGATCCGGAGACGACCGTGCTTCTGCTCGAGGCCGGCCCGCGTGACCGCAAGCTCGAGATCAAGGTTCCGGCGGCCTTCTCCCGCCTGTACCAGAGCCCGGTCGACTGGGGCTACCGGACGGCTCCGCAGGCGGAGCTCGACGGGCGGGAGGTGCTCTTTCCCCTCGGCAAGGTGCTCGGGGGCTCCGCCTCGCTGAACGCGATGATGGTGCTGCGCGGACATCGCGCCGACCAGGACGCGTGGCAGGTACCCGGCTGGGGATGGGAGGACGTCCTGCACTGCTACGAGCGGAGTGCGGCCGGCCCGTTCCCGCTCGAGGCGGAGCGGCCGCGCAACCCGCTGAGCAAGGCTTTTGTCGAGGCGGCCATCGCGGCCGGCCTGCGACCGCGCGATCTCAACGACCCCGACAACGAAGGCGTCGGACTCGTGCCCACGTCGACGCGGCGGGGTCGTCGCTTCAGCGTTGCCGACGGGTACCTCCGACCCGCCTCGCGGCGCCCCAACCTGACCGTGCGAACGGGCGCGCATGCCACCCGTGTGGTTGTCGACGGTGGCCGCGCCGTCGGTGTCGAGCTCTCGGTCGACGATCATCGCGAGGAGCTGCGAGCCGCCCGGGAGGTGATCGTCACCGCGGGTGCGATCGGCTCACCCGCGCTGCTGCTCCGGTCGGGGATCGGGCCCCGCGACGAGCTCGAGGCGGTCGGCGTCGAGTGCCTCGCCGACGCGCCGGAGGTCGGCAAGGGGCTGCGCGACCACCTCGCGAACGGCATTCTCGTGGCGACGGAGGGCGTCGAGACGCTCTACACCGCCGAGCGGCTGCGGCATCTCTTCTCCTGGCTCCTGCTGCGTCGAGGGCCGTTGACCTCGAACGTGGCCGAGGCGGCGGCGTTCATCCGTAGCGACCCGTCGCTCCCGGCGCCCGACCTGGAGCTGATCTTCGCGCCGGTGCTCTTCGAGGAGGAGGGCCTCGCACGGCCGTCCCGGGACGGCGTCACCGTGGCCGCCGTGCTGTTGCAGCCGCGATCGGTCGGCGACGTACGACTGCGCTCCGCCGATCCGCGCGACCCACCGCTCGTCGACCCGCGATACCTGACCGACGCGGAAGGCCACGACATCCGCGTGCTGCTGCGCGGCGTCGAGCTCGCCCGCGAGGTCGCGCGGCAGGAGCCGCTGGCACGGTTCCTGCGCGAGGAGCTCCTCCCCGGCGAAGCAGCACGGAGCGACGACGAGCTCATCGCGCATCTGCGGGCGCGATCGCAGACCCTCTACCACCCGGTCGGCACCTGTCGGCTCGGTGTCGACGCCGGCTCGGTCGTCGATCCGGAGCTGCGGCTGCGTGGCGTGACGGCGCTGCGCATTGCCGACGCGTCGGCGATCCCGCAGCCGCCGCGCGGACACACGAACTGGCCGGTGGTGATGGTGGCCGAGCGCGCGGCGGAGCTCATCGCCGCGCCGAGGCGTGTCGGCTGACCTCAGCCCGTGGCGCGAGCGAGCGTGGCGCGTCCCAGCGCGACGACTCGGGCGGCATCCGACACTGCCACGATCTCCACGTCCGCGACCGCAAGCGTGCGCCCGGCCTTGCGGCAGGTCGCCCGTACGAGGTGGGGCTCGGCCCGCGCCAGCCGCAGGCAGTCGAGGGTGAGCGACGAGACGACCCACGAGCCGGGCGAAGCGCTCTCCGCTGCGTACCAGGCCGCCGTGTCGACGCAGGTGGCGAGCGCGCCGCCGTGCAGGAACGGCGGCTCCTCGTCGTCCACCACGGCGAGGCTCGAAGGCTCGAGCCTGAGCACCGCGACGCCGGCGGCCGCCTCCTCGAGAACGAGGCCGAGCCCGTCGTCGAGCGGCGAGATCGGCGCGCTCACTCGCTGCCCGGCGAGTCGTGCCGGTGCTGCCGTGCGGCCTTCCGCTCGGCCTTCTTCTCAGCCCGCTTGGCGGCGTGCTGCACCTTCTGCTCGGCCACCTTCTCCTTGGCGCCCGAGTACGACTCGGTCACCATCGACTTGCCACCCGTCCAGCCGAAGACCCAGACGACGAGCGCGATCGCGAAGACCATGTTCCAGGCGGTCGTGACCAGCTGCTGGCCGATCGAATAGGCCGTGGCGGTGTCGGCGTTCGTGTAGTCCTGGAGCGCGATCACGTTCATGGCCTGGTTGACGCCGACGCCGCCGGGTGTCACGGAGACGGTGTTGGCGAGCGAGTTCGAGCCGACGACGTGCATGATCGAGGCGAACGTGACGGGGATCCCGTAGGCGGCGAGGAACACGCCGATCACGCAGCACTTGGCGACCCAGCCGCCGAACGACGGGAGAAACACCCGGAGGAAGTACTTCCGCGGTGTCCTGAGGATCGCGCCGCCCACCTTGGCCTTCTCCCACAGCTTCTGCACCTGGCGCCAGAACACGCGCACGAGCAGCACGACGAGAAAGGCCGCGGCGGCACCGATCAGGATCGTCAGGCCGAGATGGTCGGAGAACCAGCTCCAGTCGGGGGAGCGCGATCCCTCGACCGTCATGCCCGGCACGGTGAGGAACAGGTAGAGGTAGACGAGCGTGCCGATCACGGTGAAGAAGATCTTCTGCACGAGGTAGCCGGCGAAGATCCCGGCGAAGTTGGAGCCGGGGATGAGCGCCACGAACATGAGCAGCAGCGCGAAGGTGCCCATGTTCGCCGGCAGGACGTTGTTCATGGCGACCGAGACCGCGTAGGCGGCGAGGATCGGACGGAAGCCGATCGTCACGGCCGGGTAGGCGGCGCGCAGGATGAACAGCCAGGACATCGCGGTCAGCGTCGTCTGGACGGTCTGGAAGAAGCAGCCTGCGATCAGGTAGCCGAGCGAGATCGATGTGACCTGGTCCCAGACGTTCTCGAACCACCCGACGAGATCCCAGCCGAGCAGGCGGCTGAGGACCAGCGCGACGACGAGCGCGGCAGCCCAGCCGGCGAGCTTGACGAAGCGCCGCTTGCGCGAGTCGTCGCGCAGCGGTGAGACCGCGACGACTGCGGCGTGACTCATGACGTCCGACCGAGCCTGGCGTGCTTCGTCGTCATCGGCGGAACCCTACGTCGTTGTCCGGCCGCGTGCATTCCCCCGACCGACGGCGTAGGGTTCCGCGCGATGGAGCCTGAGCCGCAGAGCACGCGCCGCGTCGAGCTCGTCCTCCCGATCCGCACGGTGCTGGTCGTGGCCGCGGCGATTGCGCTGATGGCGGCGTTCTGGGCCATCGGCGATACGTTCCTGATCGTCTTCGTGGGCATCTTCCTCGCGCTCGTGTTCGAGTTTCCGGTGCGGCTCGTGATGGCGAAGACCCACATGTCCCGCGGTCTCGCGGCGACGGTCACGGTGATCGGAACGGCGGTTGCTGTGACCGTGCTCGCCCTGCTGTTGCTGGTCCCGCTCGTCGGCTCGGTGCGCGACTTCATCAAGGACCTGCCGGCCACCGTGCAGCAGCTTCAGGACTCGGACGAGCTCTCGTGGCTCGGCGACACAGGGGCCGCCGACAACGTGCAGGACGGCGCACAGCAGGCGTCGGCCTCGGTGCCCGACGCGATCTCGGCGGTGCTCGGCATCGCCGGCGACTTCTTCTCGATCTTCCTCGCCTGCTTCACGATCCTCTTCATCTGCCTTTTCCTGCTCAGCGACATCCTGAACCTGAAGCGGGCGCTGGCGAGCGTGCTCATGCCGGGGAGCGACGACCGCTGGCTCGGGGTGTGGGAGAAGGTGACGGAGTCGGTCTCGCGCTGGGCGATCGGGGTCGTGATCATCGCGGCCATCGCCGGGACGACGCAGGGAGTCACCGCTTGGCTGCTCGGCTCGAGCTACGCGGTCGCGCTGGGTGTGATAGCGGGGCTCCTCGACATGATCCCCAACATCGGTGCCACGATCGCGGGGTTCATCCTCGTGCCGACGCTCTGGGCCGAGGAGGGGCTCACCGCCGCGATCATCATGCTCGTGGTCGTCCTCGTCTACCAGCAGGTCGAGAACAGCATCCTGACGCCGAAGATCCAGGGCAAGGCGGTCAGTCTCTCCCCGTTCTTCATCATCGTCGCCGTGACGCTCTTCGGTGCGCTGCTCGGTGTGCTCGGGGCGCTCACCGCCGTCCCGCTCGCCGCGACGATCCAGATCCTCGTGCAGGAGCTCTCGAAGGCACGGCGCGAACAGGTCATGGAAGCGCGGGCAGCGGTGGAGTCGCAGCCCGCCGGCGAGCCGGCCTAGTAGTAGCTCGTCCGGCCCTTGGCGGCGCGGGCGCTGTACGTCGCCATGTCGGCCACGAAGCCGAGCGCGACGACGATCCACTCACCGCCCGAAAGGCCGGCGGGATCCCATACGAGCAGATAGGCCAGCGTCGTCCACGGCAGGAAGAGGACCCCGAGGAGCGCCCAGAACCACGAGTCGAAGGCGTGCTGGACGCGCTCGCCGAAGATCCAGACGAGCACGATCGCGATGCGGGGACCGAGGCCGAGGGCGATCAGGGCGAAGCAGCACACGCCGGGCATTCTCTGGCGAGCCGAGGGAGAAAGTCAAGCTATGTCGGTCGCAGTGTCCGCTGCCGGCAGTGGCTGCCGCCAGCGTTGCTCAGGCGCGGGCACGCTCTCCATGAGCGGCGGCCGGTCGCGTGGATGGCCGTGGAACCAGTCGACGTAGCGGTTGGTCAGCGGCCGGGCGGTGAGACCGTGGGCGTAGACCGACAGCGCCACCGTGGCGAAGACGGCCAGCAGCAACGTCGGCGTGTGGGGGAACGAGGCGTCCTCGATGAGAATCACCGCGAACACGATCGAGGCGAGCCCACGCGGTCCGAACCAGCCGAGATAGAGGACGGTTTGCCGGCGCGCTCCGGTGCCGAGCATCGCAACCGCGACGGGGAGCATGCGGACGACAGTGAGGCTGAGCACGGCGTAGAGCGCCGCCTCCCAGGTGAGGTCGCCGAGCACCGGCCCGAAGATCACGGCCCCGAAAACGATCAGCGTGACCGCGTTCAGGATCTCGCCGGCCTCGTCGACGAGAAAGGTGACCTCACCTCCGACGCGGCGGCGGAGCGCGCCGAACACGAACCCGCCCACGAAGGCGGCGATGAAGCCGCTGCCACCGAGCGGCGCCGCCACCCCGTAGGCGAGCGCCGCCGCGGCCAACGGCACGACCTGCAGCCAGCGTGAGGCGATGAGACCGTGCCGGCCCGCAAGCACGACGACGCCTGCACCCGCCGCGCCCGCGATCGCCCCACCGAACAACCCGTAGCCGATCGCCTCGAGCACGAGGTGAACGGCGGAGCGGGCGTTCATCGCACCCTCGTCCGCCTCGGCGATCGCGAGCGCGATCAGGAGCAGCGGCACGCAGATGCCGTCGTTGAGACCGCTCTCGACGTTCAGGCCCTGCCGGATGCGGGACGGGAGGCGCTCGTCGGTGACGACCGCCTGGCCGAGCGCCGCGTCGGTCGGGGCGAGCACCACTCCGAGGACGACCGCCTCGAGGAAGGTCAACTCGCCGAGCACTCCCACGGCCAGCAACGCACCCGCCAGGATCGTCAGCGGCAGACCGATCCCGAGCAGACGCAGCGGGACGGTCATCTCTCGCCGCAGGGCCCCGACGTCGATCCGTGACGCGTCGGCGAAGAGCATCAGCGTGAGGGTCGCCTCGGCGAGGATGCGCACCGGCTCGGCGCCGATGTGGAGATCGATCACGCCGAGCGCCTCGTTGCCGGCCACGAGGCCGGTCGTGACGAAGAAGATGGCCGGTGTCAGGACGGAGCGCTCGAGGCGCCCGGAGACCGCTGCGAAGGCGAGCAGCGAAACGGCAACCGCGGCGAGTGACCAGGCGCCCATGCGAGGTGGCGATTATCCGCCACTCGCGCGGGACACGTGCTCGGCGACCGGGTAGGGTCCCGGCCATGACGACCCCCGGGTACGGCGACGAGACGACGTGGCAGCCGGAGCTCCCGCGGCTGCGGCCGCTGCGTTTGATCGTCTCGTGGTTCATATCCGCCCTCGCGCTCCTCGTCGCGGCGGCGATCGTGCCGCACGTCGACATCCCGAGCTTCTGGGGTGCGATTGTCGTGGCTGCGGTCGTCGCAGTCGTCAACGCGGTGCTCCCGCCGATCGTTGCGGCGCTGCGCCTGCCGCTCCAGCTCGTCACCGGCTTCCTGCTCGTGCTCGTCATCGACGCGCTGGCGCTCCTCATCGCAGCCAACGTCGACGACCGGGCGATCCAGGTCGACTCCTTCTGGTGGGCCCTCCTGACGGCTCTGCTCGCGGCGGCGGCCTCGATCGTGCTGGAGGTGATCTTCGGCACGAACGACGACGACACGTACACGCTGCGCGTCACCCGCCGCATCGCGCGTCGCCAGGGCGGGGAGGAGCGCACGGACGTCCCGGGGATCATCTACCTCGAGATCGACGGCCTCGCGCTACCGGTGCTGCGGCGCGCCATGCGCGACGGCAACGCTCCGAACATGGCGCGCTGGCTGGCCGAGGACACGCACCGTCTGACCGAGTGGGAGACCGACCTCTCCTCGCAGACCGGCGCCAGCCAGGCGGGCATCCTGCTCGGCTCGAACGAGGACATCCCCGCCTTCCGCTGGGTGGAGAAGGAGACCGGGACGATGATGACGTGCTCGGCGCCCCCCGACTGCGCCGAGATCGAGCGGCGGCACGCGACGGGGATCGGCCTGCTCGTGAACGGCGGTGCCAGCCGCGGCAATCTGCTCTCCGGCGAGGCGGACCACGTGATCCTCACCGTGAGCCGGATCGAGGCGGAGAAGAAGGCCAACCCCGGGTACCGGGCCTTCTTCGCGAATGGCTACAACGTCACCCGCGCGCTCGTTCTCTTCACCTGGGAGGTGATCCTCGAGTGGGTGGCCGCGCTGCGGGGGATCCGGCGCGACGTGCACCCCCGCGGGCACCGCGGCGGGATCTACCCGTTCATGCGCGGCGCGATGTGCGTGATCGTGCGCGATCTCATCGTGTACGGCGTCCTGCAGGACATGATGCGCGGCCGCCCCGCCGTGTACGCGACCTTTTCGAGCTACGACGAGGTGGCCCACCACTCCGGGCTCGAGCGGGCCGACACGCTGGAAGCGCTGCGCAAGCTCGATGAGCAGTTCGGCCGCATCGACCGCGCACGGCGCTTCGCTCCGCGCCCCTACGAGATCGTCGTCCTCTCCGACCACGGCCAGACACAGGGGGCGACCTTCAAGCAGCGCAACGGCTACGGCCTCGACGAGCTCGTGCAGCGCTCGCTCGCGAGCGGGCAGGTGGCGGAGTTCGCGGGCGGGGACGAGCAGAACGCGATGGTCGGGCTTGCCGTGGGTGAGGCGACCGGGTCGGGGTCGAAGAAGAAGAAGAAGCCGAAGAACGACGTCTCCGATCGCCAGGTGGTCGTGCTCGGCTCCGGCAACCTCGGCCTCGTCTACCTGATGGAGGAGCAGCGCCGGCTCACGCTCGAGGAGATCGACGAGCGCCACCCACGGCTGCTCTCGGCCCTGCGGGAGCATCCGCACGTCGGCTGGGTGCTCGTGCGCTCATCACAGCATGGGGCAGTGGCGCTCGGGGGCAGCGGGGCCCACTACCTGGCCGAGGGGCGCATCGAGGGCGAGGATCCGCTTGCCCTGTTCTCACCGACCGCTCCCCGCCACCTGCTGCGCACCGACGGCTTCGCGCATGTGGCCGACCTGATGATCGGGAGCTTCTACGACCCGGAGCTCGACGAGGGCTGCGCCTTCGAGGAGCTCATCTCCTTCCACGGCGGCATGGGCGGGCCTCAGACCCGTCCGTTCATTCTGCACCCGCTGTCGCTGGCCGTGCCCGACGAGCCGATCATCGGCGCGGCGACGGTGCACGGGGTGCTGGCCGGTTGGCGCGGTCAGCTGCAGGGGCAGGTGGCGGCGCCTCAGACGTCGTCGTGATGAGATGATGGCGTGGCGAAGGGCAGTCAGAATCCGCTCATTCGTCCGAGAGTTGGAGTCATGAGAGAGGAGAGACCATGACGGAGATCGGCCCGGTCGACTACGCGATCGTCGCCTTTCCGGGCAACGAGTTCACGGGCGACATCGCCCCGGCTCTCGCCGACCTGGTGGAAGCGGGGACGATTCGCATCATCGACGTGACGTTCGTCGGCAAGGACGCCGACGGAGGGATCGCCACATTCGAGCTGACCGACCTCGACCCGGACGTCGCGGCCGGGCTCGAGAATGCCGGCTTCGAAGCAAGCGGTCTGTTCAACCAGGACGACCTGGCAGACGTCGCGGAAGGCCTCGAGCCGAACACCTCGGCCGCGCTGATCCTGTGGGAGAACGTCTGGGCGCGGGACGTGGCGCAGGCGATGCGGGACGCAGGCGGCGTGCTGGTCGCCTTCGAGCGGCTGCCGCACGACGTCGTCCAGGCGGCGCGCGAGTGGGCGCTCGCCAACAACTAAGGGAGGAAGCGATGTTTGGACGCAGAGGTCCGAGTCTCGTCCGTGCGGCGGCGACCACCGCGGTGGTCGCAGGAACCGCCGGTGCGGTGCGCCACCGTCAGGACCAGAAGTACTCGGCGCAGGACCAGGCCGCGTATGACCAGCAGGCGGCTGCAGCGCCGCCGGTTGCAGCCGCTCCCGCCGAGCCCGACTACGCCGCCGAGCTCGAGCAGCTCGCGCAGCTGAAGAACCAGGGCATCATCACCGAAGAGGAGTTCGAGGCGAAGAAGAAGCAGATCCTCGGGATCTGAGGTCTCACAACACTGCGGTGTCGGGCCGGGTCACCCCGGCCCGACACCGTTCCGAGCCGTGTTCACCCGAGTGCTCGCCGCGAGCAAGGGCGACGCGACCGGCGTTGGCGCGATAGGCTACGCGCGCAGCGCGCTCCACCATCACGATCTCAAGCAAGGGGAGGCAGATGTTCGTAGCAGCCGACTATCCATTCCTCGACGTCCTCTGGACGATGCTCGTCATCTTCGCCTGGGTGATCTGGTTCTGGCTTCTGATCACCGTGTTCGCCGACGTTTTCCGGCGGCATGACACGTCGGGCTTCTCGAAGGTGCTGTGGATCATCTTCGTGATCGTCCTGCCGTTCCTCGGCGTGTTCATCTATCTGATCGCGAACCACGACAGCATGACCGACCGGAACATCAAGCAGGCGCAGGCGCAGCAGGCGCAGTTCGATTCGTATGTGCAGTCGGTCGCCTCCAGCGGCGGCGCGGCGGCGGAGATCGAGAAGGCCAAGGGCCTGCTCGACTCGGGTGCGATCACCCAGAGCGAGTTCGACGCCATCAAGCAGAAGGCGCTCGCCTCCTCCTGACCCGTGAGGTGGTGGCGGCCCGCATGACAGGCCGGGCCGCCACCACCGACCACCTCCCGTAGGTCGCCCGATGACCTCGGAGCCCGGCCAGGACGGCGACCTCCCGGAGGGGCAGCCGGGGCCGGCGTACGATCCGGCCCGCTCGCCGTTCCGCCCGCAGCCCGCGATGCCGCTGCTGGAACGGGCGGTACCCGTCTCGGCCGAGGTGCCGCGCTACCGCCCGAACACGGCGCGGAGAGACCTCTTGGCCGGATTGACGGTCGCGGCGCTGGCAATCCCGTCTGCGATGGCCTACGCGGAGGTGGCGGGGCTCTCGCCGGTGCACGGCCTGTACGCGCTCCTCCTCCCCGCGGTGCTCTACGCGCTGCTCGGCTCCTCCAAGCAGCTCATCGTCGGGCCGGAGTCGTCACTCTCGGCCATCGTCGGGGCGAGCGTCCTGCCCCTTGCGGCGGCCGGGAGCCAGGAGGCCGCCGAGCTCGCGGCGCTGCTCGCGCTCCTCGTATGCGCGGTGTTCCTGCTGGCCTGGGTGCTCAGGCTCGGCTGGATCGCCGACTACATCTCGAAGCCGGTGATGGTCGGCTACCTGACCGGCGTCGGGATCACGCTGATCTTCGGCCAGCTCGAGAAGGTGCTCGGCCTCGACATCAAGGCGACCCGGGCCGTGCAGCAGCTCTCGGAGATCGGCGGCGAGCTCGCCGACGTGAGCGGAGCCACGGTGGCCGTCGGCGCCGTGGCGGTCGCCGTCCTGATCCCGCTTCGCTTCGTCGCCCCGCGACTGCCCGCCGCTCTGATCGTCGTCGTCGGCGCGATCCTTGTCTCGCGGGCGCTCGATCTCGAGTCGCACGGCGTCGCGGTGCTGGGCGACATCCCGGCCGGCCTGCCCAGCATCGACCTGCCCGGCGTGCCGCTCGCCGACTTCGCGCAGCTGGTGCCTGCCGCCCTGGGGCTCTTCCTCGTGTGCTTCGCGGACGGCATCCTCACGGCGCGCTCGTTCGCGGGCAAGAACGACCAGCACGTGCGCGCCGGGCAGGAGCTCCTCGCGTTCGCGGGCATCCAGGCCGCGGCCGGTGTCTCGCAGGGGCTCCCGGTCGGAGCGAGCAGCTCGCGCACGGCGGTGAACGACCAGATGGGAGCGCGCACACAGGTCGCGGGGCTCCTGGCCGCCGGCGCTGTCGCCGTCGTCCTCCTCGTCCTCACCGCCCCCCTCGAGCTGCTCCCGAGCGCGGTGCTCGGGGCCGTGATCATCGCGGCCGCGCTCGGCCTGATCGACCTCGCCGCGTGGCGGGCGCTCGGCGCGACGAGCCGCTTCGAGGTCGGGATCGCCGCCGTGACGACAGCCGGCGTGGTGGTGGTCGGCGTGCTCCAGGCAATCCTCGTCGCCGTGGCACTTGCGGTCATCGACACCACGCGGCGCAGCGCGAGCCCACACGACGCGGTGCTCGGCTGGGTCGACGGCCTCGGGCGCTGGGGGAACGTGGCGCTGCATCCGTCCGCACAGGTGACGGAGGGCGTCGTCGTCTACCGGCTCGACGACCGGCTCTTCTTCGCCAACGCGCGCTACGTCAAGGGCCGGGTGCGCGAGGCGGTTCGCGGTGCACCCTACGAGGTGCGCTGGCTCGTCTTCGACGCGGAGGCCGTCTCGCACGTCGACGTGACCGGGGCAGAGGCGCTCTCCGAGCTCGTCCGAAACCTGCGTCGTGACGGCATCGACTTCGCGGTGGCGCGGATGCGGCCCTTCGTACAAGAGCGGCTCGGCGACGCCAAGGTCGTGGAGCTGATCGGCGCCACCCGCTTCTTTCCGACGGTGCGAGCCGCGGTCGCCTCCTGCGTCGAGGTTGACGAAGCCCGCCGCTCAAGCGGGGGCGGGGGCGGGCTGCCCCTCGCTGACGGCGACGACGTCGCTCCGGCGTAGCAGCGAGAGCAGCAGCACGAGGCCGGCGACCAGGAAGAGCACGCTACCGAGGTAGGCGACGTGGAAGCCGTCGACCAGGGCCTGGGCCTGGGCGGCAGGTGACGGCTGTCCGCCGACGCCCGCGAGCGTGTCGCTCGTCGCGCTCGCCGCGAGCGTGGCCAGGATCGCCAGTCCGAGCGCCCCGCCGATCTGCTGCGATGTGTTGAAGAGGCCCGATGCGAGCCCGGCGTCGTCCACCGGCAAGCCGCTCGTCGCGATCAGCGTGATCGGGACGAACACGAGCCCCATGCCGATCGACATGAGCATGATCCCGGGCAGGAGGTCGGGGAGGTACGTGCCGCTCGGGTCCAGCCGGACGAAGAGCAGGAGGCCCGCGATTGCGAGCACGAGCCCGATCACGGGCACCTCGCGAGCGCCGAGCCGCGGGACGAGGTTCTGCGAGATGCCGGCGCCGATGATGATCCCGGCCGTGAACGGGAGGAAGGCGAGGCCGGCCTGGAGCGGCGAGTAGTCGAGCACCCGCTGCAGGTACAGCGTGTTGAAGTAGAACATCGCGAACAGGCCTGCGGCGACGACGAACATCACGGTATTGGCGGCGCGAATCGTGCGTACCCGGAAGATGCTGAGCCGGACGAGCGGCTCGGGCGAACGGCGCTCGATGAGCACGAAGGCGGTCAGGAGGCCGAACGCAACCGCGCCGAAGCCGATCGTGTGCGGCGAGCCCCAACCCTTCTCCTGCGCCTTGACGATCGCATAGACGAGGATCACGAGCCCTGACGTGACCGTGATCGCTCCGGCGACGTCGAAGCTCCTGTGGGCATGCTCGTCCTTCGATTCGGGCACGTGGCGCAGCGAGACGGCGAAGACGGCGATGCCGACGGGGACGTTCACGAAGAAGATCCACGGCCAGGAGAGCGTGTCGACGAGGATCCCGCCGAGCACGAGCCCGACCGCGCCGCCGCCGACCGCAATCGCCGCCCAGACCCCCATCGCCTTGGTGCGCTCGGCGCCCTCGGCGAACGTCGTGGTGATGATCGACAGCGCCGCGGGCGAGACGAGCGCCGCGCCGAGCCCCTGGACGCCGCGGAAGACGATGAGGAACTCCGACGACGGCGCGAGCGCGTTGAGCAGCGAGGCGACCGTGAAGATGACGACGCCCAGGAGGAAGACGCGCTTGCGGCCGACGAGGTCCCCGGCGCGACCCCCGAGCAGGAGAAAGCCACCGAACACGAGTGCGTACGCGTTGACGATCCATTGCAGGTCGGTGTTCGACATCACGAGGTCGGCCTGGATGGAGGGCAGCGCGACGTTCACGATCGTCGCGTCGAGCACGACCATGAACTGCGCCATGCAGACGAGGACGAGGACGAGCCACGGATTCTTGTGCGCGGTCACCTTCATCGACGCTACCAGCGGCCGCGAAGGCCGCGACGTACGGCTAACCGCACCTTGTAGGCTCGGGCCCATGGAGCTCATACACACGTGCTATCGCATCACCGATCCGGAGCGTTCGCTCGCCTTCTACGAGGCCCTCGGGCTCGAGAAGCGGCGCGAGCTGCCGATCCGCGAGGAGGCGATCAACTACTTCCTCGGCGTCCCGGGTCAGGAGTCACCCGAGTTGGAGCTGACCCACAACTTCGGCGTCGACTCCTACGAGCTCGGCACCGCCTACGGCCACATCGCACTCACGGTCGACAGCATGGAGGACACGCTCGCCCGCCTGGCCGAGCACGGGATCGAGCCGGAGCGTCCTCCGTACACCGTGCGTGACGGCGGCTCGCTGCTCTGCTTCGTCCGCGACCCGGACTCTTATCGCATCGAGCTCATCGAGCGCAGCGACTATTGACTACGACGTCCGCCAGCTGTGGGACGTCGAGGGCGCAGGTGACCCCGCCGCTAGGCTGAGGCCGACCACGCCTCGCTCGTCCGCGCCATCGACGCGGGTCGACTCGAGGCCGGCTACCTGGCCGGGCTGGGTAGCTCGATCTCTGCCGGCAACTCGCGTGGTGAGTCGACCGGCTCGAGCTCGGTCCGCGCTCGTGCGTCGACGTAGACGTAGGAGGTGACGAGCGCGACGAACGGCATCGCCAGCGCGTACACGACCCCGGCCACGACGTTGAGCAGGGCCAGCGGCGCGCTGGTGGCGAAGATCAGCAGCGCGCCGAGCAGCGGGCCGGCCGCGAGAGCCACCACGGCGCTGACCCCCACGAGCGAGCCGACCCGCAGCCAGCGGCGGCTGACGAGTCGGCCGCTACGCCGGAGCGACGTGATCGCGCGCGCGTCCTCGAGCTCGACGACGGGGGCGAGCAGTGACCAGCGGACGGCGAGCCACAAGGCGACCGGGATGAGGAAAGCGGTCGTCGTCAGCACGACCCAGGCGGCGACGAAGATCGCGATCCCGGCGAGCAGCGGCCTGATCCGGCGCAGCGCGAGCCGGTAGGCCCGCACCGGGGCGACCGGCCGGCCGGCGTCGATCTCGACGAGGGCGCAGGCGATCGCAGCCTGCACGAGCCCGAGGCCGAGGAGCGTGAGCGTCGCACCGATCACCACGGCGAGGAAGGCGAACACGCCGGCGCCCTCGCCCGTCATCGTCCCGAGCAGGTCGATCAGCTGGAAGAGAAGCCACTGCAACGCAGTGATCACCACCGCCAGTGGGATGAGGAGCAAGCCGATCCCGAGCACGAGCGGCGCGCGCTTCACGTACATCCGCGCCGAGGCGCCGAGGATCTGCCCCCAGGTCCGCCGTCGAGCCAGCCGAAGCGGCGCGACGGGCGTCCAGGTCGCGCGCACGGCGACGAGCACGACGAGCCCGAGGACGGCTCCGAGGAAGATGAGCATCGGCACGGGGTTGCGCAGCAGACGGGTCAGCGCCTCCGATCCCTTCGCGACACCGACACAGAAAAGATCGGTCGCCCTCGTACCGAAGAGACCGCCGGTCGGCACGGCGTAGCTCGTGTCGCGCCACGCCTCCGACCATTCGATGGGACGGTCCCACTGCTCCTTCGTGTTCGGGCCGGTGGGCCCGTTGTAGAACGCCTTCTGCAGCTCGCCCCAGCGCCCTTCGAAGGCGATCCACGGGAAGGCGGCTCTCGCGGCCACGGGATCGCTCGGTATCGTCTTCACAACCGGCATCGACTGGACGTGCGGGCCGCGGGTGTCGTCGCAGCCGACGCCTGCGTCCGCCGAGCTCCCGAGGTAGAGCGCGTCCGTGTACTTGTTCGCATGCGAGCCGGCCGCGGGATAGACGACCGGGTGTGTGCCGTCGGCGATCTCGAGCTTTTCGTCACCCCACGTGGCCCGCTCCGCCCCCTCGTGCGAGCTGTAGCCGACCTCCGACGGTGATGTCTGCAGCGCCTCACGCGCGTCCGCCGCATCGAAGACGAGCTGGGTCATCTCCCAGTCGCCCTCATGGGTGTTGTTGAAGTCGTTGAACGGGTAGAAGAACCAGTACTGCAGCGCGAGCCGACCCGGACGACCTGGCTCGGCCGCGACATGCGCGTAGACGGCCGGCGGCGTCCCGTCCGTCAGTCGGCCCGCCCACCGCTCGTAGTCGCACCCGGCGTCGAGCGGGTCACCGGGGAAGTCGAGGTGGTACTCGTACCGGTTGACGAGGTCGGTGGCTTCCGGGCCGATCTGCACGAGGTCGGTGCGGTTCCACGGGCCGCGGAGGGCCACGGTCGGCTCTCCGAACAGCACATCGACGTCGGTCGGGACGTAGGGCTCACCGGGCCCGCACTCCTCGGTCTGCTCTACGAGCCGCACGACGGGGGCGTAGCGCTCCGCGAGCGCCGTCTCGTCCGCCAGGCTCGCACCGGCAACCGGGGCGACGACGAGCGCGAGCATGGCCAGCAGCGCGATCGGCGTTGCGCGAACCGCGGTGATCCGGACGACGCGACGACGCCCCGAACGGGGCGCAGGCGAGGGTTGGCCCATGTCTCCCACTCTTTCGGGTTTCGACACGAACAGCCCGAATCCAGCCGCGTGGAGAAGATCGGGCAGCGACCCGCCCCCTTGCTGCTACTCCCCACCCCGTCGATCCGGGGAGAGTCAGACGGCGGGTGGACGATCCGGACCTCACGACGTCATCAGAGCGGAGGCGCCGGGATCCTTGACATGTGACGCATCACGATATATCGTGATGCACTGTGATACGTCACAACAGAAAGGAACTCACGTGACGACATTCATCCATGCAGCACCCACCTGCCGTATCGGCGGTCGCCGCGTGCGGCAGATGACGGCCGACGGGCCCGAGCAGCCGCGCGTGCGCGCGCGCCGCGCGCGTCGGGCCCTCCGGGCGGATCGCGGCCCGTTCGGCGGCCGCCGCGCCCGCCGCGGCGACATCCGGACCGCGATCCTGGCCCTCCTCGCCGAGCAGCCGATGCACGGCTACCAGATCATCCAGGAGCTCTCCGAGCGTACGGGCGGCGTGTGGACGCCCAGCCCCGGCTCGGTCTACCCGACGCTCCAGCAGCTCGAGGACGAGGAGCTCGTCCGCGCCACAGCGTCCGACACGGGCAAGCGCGTCTTCGAGCTCACCGACGCCGGGCGCGAACGTGCGGCCGGACAGCCCGAGCCGTGGAAGTCGGTCGCCGGTGGCGGCGACGACCCGCTCGTCGAGCTCCGTGACCTCGTCTTCGGCGTGATGGCCGCGACCCGTCAGGTGGCGTCGGCCGGTACCGGCGCCCAGATCGAAGCGGCGCAGCAGATCTTGCGCGACGCGCGCAAGCGGCTCTACCGTCTGCTCGCAGAGGACTGAGCCAACGCCCCGTAGGGCCGGATCACCCGGCCCTACGGCGCTCGGCCTGGACCGAGCCGAACCGCCAGATCCCGCGGCGACCGGTTCCGCGAGGCGTTCGTGTCTCGTCGACGCGCGCGGAGGGCTCAGTGGGCGCGGACGATGATCTTGGGTATCCCAGTCGTCATCACCCTCGCGCTCGGCGGGCGCGCCGGCCCCGTGCTCGACCGCATGAAGGCGTGGATGGCGCACAACAACGCCGTGATCATGGCCGTGCT
>CAVPGO010000001.1:0-114811 GCA_963703975.1 uncultured Actinomycetes bacterium | reverse complement strand
TCGACCTGCATCTCAACTCGATGCTCGGCGAGACCGATCTCGCCGTCGGCGGGCTCGAGCCGGGACGGCGCATGGAGTCGATGATGGCCCCAACCGTCGTCCATGACCACGACGGCCTCGCGCTGGCGATCGGAGCGGCGGGCGGCACGCGGCTGCGCACGGCGCTCGTCTCGGTCTTGGCGGGGATTCTCGACGAGGAGCTCACGCCGCAGAACGCCGTCGACAGGCCGCGCATCCACCCGGCGGGGAGCGCCGTGCACGCTGAGCCGGGCGTCGACGAGCGCGCACTCGTGCAGCTTGCCGAGCAGGGCCGTGAAATCGTCCGCTGGGACGAAGTGCACCACTTCTTCGGCGGCGTCAGCTGCGTCGGCCGCCGCGGAGCCGCGGCCGATCCGCGCCGCGACGGTCTCGCGATCGAGCTGTGAGGGCCAGTCCCTGCGGCAGGATCAGACGGGTCGAACGGCCGCACGTGTCGCGTCCACGTCGCGTGCGATCTGCTCGATCAAATCGTCTTCGGTGGAGAACACCGCCTCGTCGCGCAGCCGCTGCCACAGCTCGACCACGAGCCGCTTCCCGTAGAGATCGCCCTCGAAGTCCAGCAGGTACGGCTCGATGCGTCGCTCGGTGCCACCGTAGTGCGGGTTCGTGCCGATGGACACAGCAGCCCGGTGGTCGAGCGCGCGACCGGCGTAGATGCCGAAGCCCGGACATGCGAGCGACGGGTCGAGCGCAATGTTGGCGGTCGGGTAGCCGAGGGTGCCACCGCGCTGGTCGCCGGCGACGACGATCCCGTCGAGCTCGTAGGGGCGACCGAGCAGCGTCGCGGCCCGACCGACCTCGCCGTCCGCGAGGGCGCTGCGCACCGCGGTCGACGACACGCCCGACACGACGTCCACGTCCAGGAGCGCGTAGCCGAGGCCGCCCAGCAGCTCGAGATCACCGGCACGCTTTGCTCCGAAGCGGAAGTCCGGCCCTGCCGCCACCGCTTCGGTACCGATCGTCCGGAGGTACCTCTCCGCGAACTCCTCGGGCGTCAGGCGCATCAGCTCGGCCGTGAAGGAGAGCACGAGCGTCGTCTCGACCTGCAGCTCGGCGAGCAGCTCGAGACGCCGTTCGAGCGTCGTGATCAGCTCGACCCGATTCCCGAGCGCGATCCGGGGGTGCGGGTCGAACGTGATCGCGGTCGGCGCGAGACCGGTGTCGATCGCCGCTCGCAGCACGGCCGCGTGGCCGCGGTGAAGACCGTCGAACGTGCCGATCGCGACCGCGCGCGGCTGCCGCTCGACCTGCGACGGCGCGTGCGCGATCTTCATCCGCGTGTCTCACTCGGGGGCTCGCCCCGTGCGGGGACAGTCCCCAGTCGCGCGAGCGCCGACGCGACGGGAACCACGCGCTCCAGGTCCGCCTCCTCGACCCGAAACGGCCCCACCTCGGTGCGACGCAGCGCGAGACAGTGCCCGCCGAGTGCCTCGGCGATGGAGCGGATGTAGGTGCCCGAGCCGACGCCTACGTCGAGCGATGCGACGCCGTCGTCGTAGCCGAGCAGCACGAGGTCGTGCACGCGCATCGCGCGCCGGGGCATCTCCACGGCCACCCCTCGACGGTGGAGCCGGTAGGCGCGTTCACCGTCGATCTTCACCGCCGAGGCGGCGGGGATCGGAAGCTCGACGACGCCCCGGAGTCGTGTGAGCGATTCCTGGAGCTCCTCGAGCCCAGGCTCGTCGTGCTCCTCGACGATCTCACCCTCCGGGTCTCCGGTCGTCGTCCGCGCACGAAGGTCGACCGCGGTCACATAGCGCTTGTCGAGCTTCGTGAAGCGGTCCTGCAGGCTCGTGGCTCTGCCGGAGAGCAGCACCAGCAGGCCTGTGGCGAAGGGATCGAGCGTGCCGGCGTGGCCGGTCCTGGCGCCCGTGCGGCCGCGCACCGCGGCGACGATCGCGAACGACGTCGGCCCGGCGGGCTTGTCGACGAGGATGATCCCTGTCGGCTCGACTCCGCGCGGGATGGCCATGATCAGCCCGCGTCCCGCTGCGCGACGAACTCGCGCACGATGAAGCCCGTGATCTCCGCGATCGAGAGGTCGCTCGAGAAGCCGGCGGCCTGACGGTGGCCGCCGCCGTCGGAACGGCGCGCGATGGCCGACACGTCGATCTCGTCCACCGACGTGCGCAGCGACACCTTGCGTGCGGGGCTGCCGTCCCGCGGCGGCTCGCGGATGAGCGCCGCGACCTTTGCCCCTTCGACCGCGCGCAGGGAGTCGATGATGCCCTCCGAGTAGGGCTCGGCGGCGCCCACCTCGGCGAAGTCGGTGCGCAGCAGATACGAGACGACCACGTCACCCCCCTCGTACACCGTGGCACGCTCCAGGGCGCGCGCGAGCAGCTTCAGCTTGGCGAACTGGATCGTCTCGTACACGCCCTGGAACACCTTGTGCACGTCCGCCCCGGCCTCCACCAGGTCAGCCGCGAGCCGCAGGGCCTTCGGTGTCGTGTTCGAGTACTGGAAGCGGCCGGTGTCGGTGACGACGGCCACGTACAAGGCCTCGGCGAGGTCCGGGGTGAGAGTCACCCCGAGGACTCGGAAGACGTCCGCGAGCACTTCACCCGTCGACGACGCCTCCGGAACGACGAGATTGACGTCGCCGAAGCGGGTGTTGTCGTGGTGATGGTCGACGTTGAGCAGAAGAGGCGTCCCCTCGAGCAATGTCGCGTCGAAGACGCGGGTGGCCTGCGCGCAGTCGACGGCGACGACGACACGCTCGGCGTGGTCCGCAGGGCGAGCCCGGAGGAGGCCACGCGACTCGAGCTCGAGGAAGCGGTATTCCCCCGGGAGCGGCGCCGGCCCCTCGATGACCATGATGCTGTCCTTCCCGAGCTGGAGCAGCGCGAGCTGGGTGGCGAGCAGCGAGCCCAGCGCATCGCCGTCCGGATTCTCGTGCGCCGTGACGAGAAAGCGCTCGTGCAGGCGCAGTGCCTCTCCGAGCGCGTCGATGTCAGCCCTGTCCGCCATCTGCCTCGTCGGTGTCGTCTGCCGGCGCGAGCTCGTCGATCAGCTTCGACATGTGCACGCCTCGCTCGACGGCGGCATCGTACGTGAACCGCAGATGCGGAGTCCGGCGCAGATGGAGCTCGCGGTTGACCCGCCCCTGCAACACGCCGGCCGCCCCGGCGAGCGCCTCCAGGGTGCGCTCACGCACCGGCTCGGGCTCGAAGGTGCTCACCCACACGGTCGCGTGCTCGAGGTCGTTCGTCACCTGCACCGCGGTCACGGTGACGAAGCCGATGCGTGGATCCTTGAGCTCTGCGATCCCCTCGGACAGGATCTTCCGCATCGCCTCGTCGACGCGCCGCAGGCGGTCAGGCCTCGTCATCGAGACTCACCAGCCCCCGCTCGCAGGAGAGCACCTCGAGATCCTGGCCGCGGACGTAGCGCTCTGCCTCGTCGAGGAGCCGGTCCGCCTCCCGTCGCTCGCGCGTGACACAGGCGAGCGTGAGCCGTGCACGCTGCCATGTCTCGTGATGGTCGACCTCGGCCACCGAGCACCGCACGCGGTTCTGGAGCTGCGCCTTGAGCGATCGCACGTGCATCCGCTTCTCCTTCAGTGACTGGCTCTCCGGGAAGAAGAGCTCGAGCGAGAGGATGCTCACGAAACCCGTGCCCACGGGGCGCCGCCGCCGTGCTCAGTCGGCCGGGGTCTCGAGGTCGGTGCGCTCGACCTCGCGCGTCTCGAAGGCCTCGAGGATGTCGCCTTCCTTCACGTCGTTGAACCCGTCGAGCAGGATGCCGCATTCGAAGCCCTCGTTCACCTCGCGCACGTCGTCCTTGAAGCGCCGCAACTGTGCGATCGACGTCTCGTGGACGACCGTGCCGTCGCGGACGACCCGCACCCGGGCGTTGCGCCGCACGGTGCCCTGGGTGACCATGCAGCCGGCGATCGTGCCCAGGCGAGACACCTTGAAGAGCGCCCGCACCTGCGCCTCGCCGATCGTCTCCTCGGTCTTGACGGGCGACAGCATGCCGACGAGCGCTTGCTGGATGTCCTCGGTGAGCTGGTAGATGACGCGGTAGGTGCGGATGTCCACGCCCTCGCGCTCGGCCAACGTCCGCGCTTCGGCGCTCGGCCGCACGTTGAAACCGACCACGAGCGCGTTCGAGGCGGCCGCCAGATTGACGTCGTTCTCGGTGATGCCGCCGACCCCGGTGTGGATCACGTTGACGCGCACCTCGGAATGCTGGATCTTGCCCAGCTCGCCGACGAGCGCCTCCACGGAGCCCTGCACGTCGCCCTTGAGGACGATCGAGAGCTCCTGGACGGCACCTTCCTGCATCTGCTCGAAAAGCGTCTCGAGCGACACACCCCGCTTCGACCGCTGCGCGAGCTGCTCCCGACGCAACCGCTCGGCACGCTTCTCGGCGAGATCCTTCGCCTGCCGCTCGTGCTCGACGACGCGCGCGAGCTCACCGGCCCGGGGCGGGCTGTCGAAACCGAGAATCTCGACCGGGTCGCCCGGTCTCGCCTCCTTCACCTTCTCGCCGCGGTAGTCGTACAGGGCGCGCACCTTGCCGGCCGCGTCGCCTGCGACGATCGCGTCGCCCACCCGCAGTGTGCCGCGCTGCACGAGCATCGTCGCCACCGGGCCCCTGCCGATGTCGAGGCGCGACTCGATGATCGGGCCCGACGCCTCCACCTTCGGGTTGGCCCGCAGATCGAGCTCCGCGTCGGCGACGAGCAGGATCTTCTCGAGCAGGTCGTCGAGACCCGTGTGCAGCTTGGCGGACACCTCTGCGAACTGCGTCGTCCCGCCCCAGTCCTCCGGCTGCAGGCCGTCCGCGGCGAGCTCGCTCCTGACCCGGTCCGGGTTCGCGTCCGGGATGTCGACCTTGTTGATGCCGACGACGATGGGCACCTCGGCGGCGCGGGCGTGGGAGATCGACTCCCGCGTCTGCGGCATGACGCCGTCGTCGGCCGCCACGACGAGCACGGCGATGTCGGTCACCTTCGCTCCACGTGCCCGCATTGCTGTGAATGCCTCGTGCCCCGGGGTATCGAGGAAGGTGATCTTGCGCCCGTCGACCTCGGTCTGGTACGCGCCGATGTGCTGCGTGATGCCGCCCGCCTCGGTCGCGACGACGTGCGTCGAGCGGATCGCATCGAGCAGCGTCGTCTTGCCGTGGTCGACGTGACCCATGATCGTCACGACCGGCGGCCGCGGCGCGAGATCCTCCTCGCGGTCCTCGACGGGCTCCGGCTCGACATCGTCGTCGGCGGCGTGCTTGATCGTCACCTCGCGCTCGAACTCTGCCGCGATCAGCTCGACCTCTTCGTCGGCGAGCGATTGCGTCGCGGTGCGCATCTCCTTCAGCTCGGTCATCAGGTACGTGATGATCCGCGGCATCGGCACGCCGAGGGCCTGCGAGAGGTCCTTGACCGTGACGCCGGACTCGACCGTGACCGGGCCTGTCGGCGGCGCAGCCTGCTGCGGCCGCTGGCCCGGGGTGCCCCGCTCGCGCGGCGGCCGCGCCTCGCGGCTGCGGGCGGCGCCACCCTCGATGACGACGCGGCGCTTGCGTCCCGAAGGACCGCCCCTCGGGCGGATCGGTCGGTTGGGCTTGTTGGGACCGTCAGCCATCAGCGTCAGTGTAGATCCGCATCGTTCCCGGCTCGACCACGAGGGAGCGGCGCAGCACCCGGGACAGCGAGCCCCGTGCCAGCGCCTGCTCGAAACACGCGTCGTTGCGACAGGTGTAGACGCCACGCCCCGGCAGACCGCGGCCCGCGACCAGCCGTCCGTCGACCGCTGCGAAGCGCACGAGCTCCGTCTGCGGCGCCCTCCGGCCGCAACCCGCGCACGTCCTGACCGGCCCGGCCATCAGCTCTCAGCGCGCTCGCCCTCCTCGACACCGGCGACTGTGTCCTCGCCGTTCTCCTCCGCGAGGCCCTCCTCGAGCAGCTCGACCAGCGCGGCACCGGCGGCGACGTCCTCCGCGACTGCCTCGAGAGCCGCCTCCTCGATCGCCTCGTCGATCACGGCGGCCTCCTCCGGCGTGATCTCTCCCGCAGCCAGAGCCTCCTCGACAACCTCTTCCAGGACGGCAGCAGCGGCGATGTCCTCCGCGACCGCGTCCTCGACCACGCCGAGGATCTCTGCCTCCGCGTTCGCGACGCTCGCCGCGGGCAGGCTGGCGAGCTCCTGATGGGCAGGCACGCCGCAGTACTTCGAGCCCGGGAGCGCCGCGTTCGGACAGCGCTTGCCGTTCGACAGGATCGCGGAGCACCGGCCGGAGAAGTCCTCACCCTCCTCGTCACCTGCGAAAGCTGCCTTGGCCTCGGCCTCGGCGAACTCGGTGTCCGACTTGATGTCGATCTTCCAGCCCGTGAGCCGGGTGGCGAGCCGTGCGTTCAGGCCCTCCTTGCCGATCGCGAGCGCGAGCTGGTCGTCGGGCACGACCACGGTGGCGTCGCGGGTCTCGTCGTCGATGTACACCTCGCGCACGCGCGCCGGTGACAGCGCCTTGGCCACGAACCGTGCCGGCTCCGTGTTCCACGGGATGATGTCGATCTTCTCGCCGCGCAATTCGGAGACGACCATCCGGACGCGGGAGCCACGCGGGCCGACGCAGGCGCCGACGGGGTCGACTCCCTGGACGTGCGACTCGACCGCGATCTTGGAGCGGTACCCGGGCTCCCGGGCGACGCCGCGGATCGTGACGAGACCGTCCGCGATCTCCGGCACCTCGAGCTCGAAGAGCGTCTCGATCAACCTCGGGTCGCGACGCGAGAGGACGACCTGCGGCCCTTTCGTGCCCGAGCGCACCTCGACGATGACCGCCTTGATCCGTGAGCCCTGCTCGTAGCGCTCGCCGTCGACCTGCTCCGAGCGAGGCAGCAGCGCCTCGACCTTGCCGAGGTCCACGAGCACGTTGTTGCGGTCACCCGCCTGCTGCACGATGCCGGTCACGACCTCGCCCTGGCGGTCGACGTACTCGTCGTACATGATCGCCCGCTCGGCCTCGCGAATCCGCTGCTGGAAGACCTGTTTCGCGGTCATGCCGGCGATCCGACCGAAGTCGGTCGGTGTCACGTCGGTGCGGTTCATCTGCTCGTCCGGCACCTGCGACCAGTCGAGATCGAGCTCGTCCGGGTCGATCAGCGTGTGCTGCTTCTCGCCCGTCTCCTCCTCGAGCCGTTCCAGCTCCTCGATCTTCGCTTCCATCGCCTCGTCGAGCAGTCGCTCCTCGAGATCGCCCGGGATCTCGATCGCGTGGACGCGGAACTCCCCGTCGTTGTCGAGCACGACCTCGGCGTGGCGGGCTGCGCCCGGCAGCTTCTTGTACGCGGCGAGCAACGCGTCCTCGAGCGCGGAGACGAGCGCCTCGGCTTCGATCCCCTTCTCCCGCTCGATCGTGCGGATGCCCTCGATGATCTCCTCGCTCATGGTCCCTTCCATCCCTCGTCGATCAGGTTGGCCCGCACGATCTCGTCGTACGGAATCTCGTGCTCGACGCCCGACACGTCGACGACGACCGAGTGGTCATCGGCCCGGAGCACCTCACCGCGCAGGCGCTGCAGCCCGCCGGCTCCGGACCTCCGGAGCTGGATTCGCCGGCCCACCACACCCTGGAAATGGGCCGCCGTGCGCAACGGGCGTTCGGGGCCCGGTGAGGACACGTCGATGGTGTAGTCCTCGCGATACCGGTCGAGCAGGCGCGTGACCCGCTCGCACAGCGCAAGATCGACGCCGCCCTGGCGGTCGACGTACACGCAGAACCTGCTCGGGGAAAGCAGCTCGACGGCGAGCACGCTCACGCCGGGCAGGTTGCGCTCGACCTCGGGGGTGATCTCCAGCGTCAACGTCCTCTCCGTGGCGTAGGTGTCGCTCCTCATGGGGCCTCTCAAGAAAAATGGGCGCCGACGCGCCCATTTCCCCAACTGCAGGTGAAATGTGGTGGCTGCAGGGTAGCAAAGTGCGACGTGGCCCATCGCCATCCCAACCCGGTCCGCCCTCGGGGAGCGCTCCGTGTCTCAGCTCTCGAGGACGATCGTCACCGGCCCGTCGTTGACGAGGCTCACCGCCATCCGCGCGCCGAACAGGCCGGTCTCGACGGTTACGCCCTCGGCCCTGAGGATCTCCGCGAAACGCTCCACCAGCGGCTCCGCCCGCTCGGGGGACGCGGCCTGCGTGAAGCTCGGGCGGTTGCCCTTGGCGGTGTCGGCGACGAGCGTGAACTGGCTCACGACGAGAGCGCCTGCGCCGAGATCGACGGCCGACCGGTCGAACCGCCCTGACTCGTTCGGGAAGACCCGCAGGCGTGCCACTCTCGCCGCCAGCCGCTCAGCTGTCGCGAGATCATCCCCTGCCGCGGCCCCGACGAGCACGAGAAGCCCCTGGCCGCAACGACCGACGATCTGGCCGTCGACGCTGACGGCCGCTTCGGACACCCGTTGCACGACGATGCGCATACCTGAACCCCTCGAACGATTGTCCCTCATCTCAGGGACGCTCTCTGCCGATAACCGCCTTCGTGGAAGCCGCGCGGAACCCGTGGCCGGCACTCGGCACGCTGCTCGTTCGAGACGGGGTGATTACGGCTGAGCAGCTCGAGTTCGCGCTCGTCGCCAAGCGCCGCTCCCCCCAGCTGCGTCTCGGCGAGATCCTCGTCGAGCACGGCTACTGCACCCCGACCGAGATCGCGACGGTCCTGGCAGAGCAACACGAGCTGCCGTACGTCACCGTCTCCCTCGAGACGATCGACCTGGAGGCGGCGTCGCTGTTGCCGGAGAACCTCGCGCGGCGCTACTGCGCGATTCCGTTGCGCTTCGACGACGACGGCTCCGTGCTCGTCGCAGTCGCCGACCCGACCAACGTGCTCCACTCCGACGAGCTGCGGCTCGCCCTGGGCGTCCCCGTCAAGGTCGCCGTCTCGACGAAGGACGCCATCGAGATCGCGATCCAGCGGATCCACGAGGGAGCGACGTTCGAGTTCACAGGCGTCGACGAGCCCGACGAGAGCCCGGACGACAGCACCGACCTCGAGCAGGACCACGAAACGCCGGCGGTGCTCTTCGTGAACCGGTCGATCGCGAAAGCGCTCGACATCGGCGCCTCGGACATCCATTTCACGCCGCAGGGGCGACGCGTCCTCGTCCGCGCACGCATCGACGGCGTGCTCAGGGAGATCTCCTCCATCTCCGGCTCGCACACGTCGGCGGTCGTCAGCCGCCTGAAGATCATGGCCGGGCTCGACATCGCCGAACGCCGCGCACCGCAGGACGGGCGTGTCGCCGTCCGGCGCGGCGGACAGGCGATCGACGTCCGGGTCGCGGTTCTGCCGACCACCAACGGCGAGAAGGTGACGCTCCGCCTGCTCAACCAGTCGGGCGCTCCGGGTTCGCTCGAGAGCCTGGAGATGTGGCCCCGCAACAAGGACGCGCTCGCCCATGCGATCGCCCAGCCGTACGGGGCAGTGGTCGTCGTCGGCCCGACGGGATCGGGAAAGACGACGACCCTCTACGCCTGCTTGCAGGAGCTGAACGACCCCGAGGACTCGATCGTCACGATCGAGGACCCGGTCGAGTATCGCGTCACCGGGCTCGATCAGATCGAGATCAACCCGCGCGCCGGCCTCACCTTCGCCTCGGGCCTGCGCACGATCCTCCGCTCCGATCCCGACATCGTGCTCGTCGGAGAGATCCGCGACGAGGAGACGGCCGAGATCGCCTTCCGGGCGGCGATGACCGGCCACCTCGTCCTGACGACACTGCACGCGCAGACTGCGTCGGCTGCGATGCAGCGTCTGCTCGACATCGACGTCGACCGCAGCATCATCGCGTCGTCGGTCAACTGCTTCGTGGCTCAGCGTCTGGTCCGGCGTCTCTGTCCCGCCTGCCGAGAGCCGTATGCGCCCGACGAGGCTGCGATCACCGGCCTCGGCATTCCCGACGGAATCGCACAGCTCACGCTGCACAGGGCCGTCGGCTGCAGGGAGTGCAACGACATCGGCTACAAGGGCCGCACGGCAGTGTTCGAGGTTCTCACCATGACCGACAGGATTGCGGCGCTGATCGGCGCCTCGTCGCGGGAGATCGAGGCCATGGCTGTCGCGGAAGGCATGCTCACGCTCCGTGAGGACGGCGTGCGGCTGGCCGTGGCCGGGGTCACGAGCATCGAGGAAGTCCGGCGCGTGCTCGGGAGCCTCAGCGGCTGATTCCCTCGCAGGGTGGGAATCGACTCCGGCGGATCCCCACCGCGCCAAGGAAACGAAACCCCTGAAGACGACCGCTTCGCGGCCGCAAGGCATGCACAGTCAGCGGTGGCCGAAGTGGTGGGCGCGTGGGAGCGCGACGCCGATCTCGCTCGACTCCGCCACCGTTCGCGCCAGCGCCGCCAGACTCTCGAGCGAGGAGACGAGCACGTTGCGGTTCCGCTCCACCCGTTCGAAGCGTCCGTGCACGAGCAGGAGCGGCTCCGAGCGCACGACCGCCCGGTGCCGCTCGTACACGGCCGGCGGCACGATCAGGTTCACCTGGCCGTGCTCGTCCTCCAGCAGCATGAAGACGATCCCGTTGGCCGTCGACGGCCGCTGGCGGGCGATCGCGAGACCGGCGAACGAGACCTGCGACCCGTGCCGCGCCTCGCCCAGCTCGATGCTCGTGAGCGTGTGGGCGGGCAGGTGTGGCCGCAGCAGTGCGAGCGGGTGGTCGCCGATGGAGAGACCCGTCTCCCGGTAATCGGCGAGCATCCGCTCCCAGCGGGTCAGGTCGCGCAGCACGGGGGTCTTCACCGTCGGTGAGAGCTCCAGCGGAAGCTGCTTCGCCTGCCCCCGCGTCCCCTCCACCGTGCGCGGCCGGGTGGCGAGACCGAGCTCCCAGAGGAGGTCCCGGCGGCGGCCGAAGCCGTCGCAGGCGCCCCCGCGCACGAGCGCCTGCAGCGCGTCACGTGAGACCGGCGCGCGACGCGCCAGGTCGGCGACGTCGGCGAACGGGCCGTTCGTCTCGCGCTCGATCACGAGCGCTGCCGCGTCGTCGCTGCCCAGGGACTGCACCTGCGCGAGACCGATGCGCACCCCGTTGGCCTCGCCTCCTCCAGGCGACTGTCCCCCCTGCGCCGTGCACCGTGCGCTGCCCAGGTTCACATCCGGCGGGAGCACCTCCACCCCGCGCCGCTGCGCGTCGCGGACGAGGCTGGCGGGCGGGTAGAAGCCCATCGGCTGCGCGTTGAGAAGCGCACAGAGGGACTCGGCCGGGTGGTGGTGGCGGAGCCAGGCGGACTGGTAGGCGAGCAGCCCGAACGCGGCCGCGTGCGACTTCGGGAAGCCGAAGCCGGAGAAGCCAACGAGCTTGTCGTAGACGAGGTTCGCCGTCGCCGCAGCGACGCCGTTTCGCTCGGCTCCCTCGACGAACCGCTGCCGGTGCGCCTCGAGCGCAGCCAGGCTGCGCTTGCGACTCATCGCCCGCCGCAATCCCTCCGCCTCGCCGACCGTGAACCCGGCGAGAGCGATGGCCACGTCGAGTACCTGGTCTTGGAAGACGACCACGCCGAGGGTGGTCTCGAGCGGTTCCCGCAGCAGCTCGTGGTCGACCGGGTAGACGAAGGACGGGTCCTCGCGCAGCCGCCGGCGGTGCTCGATGTACGGATGCACCGCCTTGCCCTGGATCGGGCCGGGCCGCACGAGCGCGACCTGCACCGTGAGGTCGTCGATCGTCTCCGGCCTCGTACGCAGCAGGCTTTGCATCTGGGCACGCGACTCGATCTGGAAGACGCCGACCGTGTCCGCAGCCTGGATCTCGCGGAACACAGCCGCGTCGTCGAGCGGGATCCGTGAGAGGTCGATCGGCTCACCGTGCAGGCGCGCGATCTGCTCGACGCAGTCCTCGACCGCGGACAGCATGCCAAGGCCGAGCAGGTCGATCTTGAGGAAGCCGGCGTCCGCGCACGAGTCCTTGTCCCACTGGCAGAGCTGGCGCCCGGCCATCGCCGCGGGCTGCACTGGGACGAGCTCCACGAGCGGCCGCGACGAGATGACCATGCCGCCAGGGTGTTGCGAGACGTGCCGTGGCAGGCCGGCGATCTCGCCCGTGAGGAACTGGAAGGCGCGCCAACGGCGTGAGAGGAGCTTGCGCTCGGCGTCGGGAAGCGCTGTCACCTCCTCGGCCACGCGCTCCGCGTGCCACCCGTCGGAAACGCGGGCGAGCCGCTCGAGCTCCGCCTGTGGCAGACCGAGCGCCTTCCCGACGTCACGGATCGCCCCGCGCGAGCGGTACGTGGCAAAGCTCGCCACGAGCGCGGCGTGCTCGCGCCCGTAGCGCTCGGTGACGGCGACGATCAGCTTCTCGCGGATGTCGCGTGGAAAGTCGAGGTCGATGTCCGGTACCGAGGCCAGCTCCCGGTTGAGGAAGCGGCCGAGCGAGAGATCGTTCGCGATCGGGTCGACGTGCGAGAGCCCGGTCAGGTAGCAGACGATCGAGCCCACCGAGCTCCCGCGACCCCGTCCGGGCGGTAGGAAGCGCCGCGGCGAGTCGCGCCCTCTCACCTCGAGCGCGCACTCCCGCGCCAGCTCGAGCACCTCGTGATGGAGCAGGAAGAAGCCCGCGAGACCCAGCTCGTCGATCAGGGCGAGCTCGCCGTGCAGGCGTGCGTGCGCGCGCTCACGCACGCCTGCGCTCGTCGAGGCGTAGCGCTCTCCGTAGGCGAGATCGCAGATCTCGCCCAGCTGCCGGATGGCCGGGTCGGGGCCATCGGCGAAGTCGGGGTAGCGGTAGCCGAGCTCCTGCGTGAGATCGAACTGCAACCGCTCCGCGAGCTGCACCGTGCGCTCCACGGCGGCCGGGTCGACGCCGGCGAACCGGTCGACCATCTCTGTCGGCGACCGCAGCACCGCCTCGCGGTTGCCACGGCGCTCGCGCTCGCAACCGTCGAGGGACGTGCAGCAGCGGATCGCAACGAGCGCGTCCTGCAGCACGGCACGCCGCCCGTCGTGGGCGTGCACGTTCCCGGTCGCGACCGTCTCCACCTCTAGTTGCGCGGCGAGGTCGCGCAGGAGCGCGTGCCGGCGGGCATCGCCTCGCTCGAAGGGCCGCTGCAGCTCGACGAAGAAGCGATCGCATCCGAAGGCGGCGGCGAGCCCCGCAGCGGCGTCGGGGTCACGCAGGCCGAGACCGTCGCGAGCGCAGCCGGACAGGCAGACGAGGCCCTCGTTGTGAGCCGCCACCGTCTCCAGCTCGACGGCCGGGGGTAGCGGCTCGCGATCCTCCCGGCCGGGGCGGCGTGTTCCGGCGTGTGCGGCGGTGAGGATGCGGCAGAGGTTGGCGTAGCCGCGACCGTCCTCGCAGAGAAGTGTCACATGCGCCCCGCCCTTGCCCGCTCCGGCGCCGGCAGAGCCGACACCTCCGCTCTCTGGCGGCTCCGTCGAACCCAGCGTCACCTCCGCCCCGGTGATCGGCCGCACGCCGAGCGCCTTCGCCGCGTGAGCGAACTCGAGCGAGCCGTAGACGCCGTCGTGGTCGGTGAGCGCAAGCGCCTCGTACCCGAGCTCGGCCGCCCGTGCGGCGAGCTCCTCCGGCAGCGAGGCACCATCCAGGAACGAGTAGGCAGAGTGGCAGTGAAGCTCGACGTATTTGCCCGCCCGCAGGGAGCCCGAAAGCCCCGCAGGCGTCCGCTTCGCGGCCGCAAGGCTCGGTCTCACGACAATCCTCTCGATGAGGCCCGGCTAGCCCCGTCCGGGACGTTCCTGCTCGTGCCACCGGGGGTCGTCCACTCCTTTCGGAACGACGGCGACGGCGATGCTCGCTTCTTCAACCTCCACGCTCCGTCGCGTGGCTTCTGCGAGTACCTACGCGGGCGCAACCCTGGGTTCGACCAGCATCCGGCAGAGACCGACGCCGGCCTCGACCCGCGCAACGTCGTGGTGCGGAGGCTCGGTGGCGTCTGACGTCCCGAACGAGGCCGCTTGGCCGGTTGAGCGTCAGGGCGGATACTTCCGGTTCGTCCTCGCTCCTCCCGGCACCCCTCATGGGTTCCGGAACACGGGCACGAGGCCGGCGCGGGCGCTGAATTTCCAGGATGCCCTGCGTCAAGCGCGAAGGCCGCGTCGTGTTCGGCTTCTCGCGCACAGGGATGGTGTTCAGGCTCACCGACCCGGCGGCGCATGCTCGCGCGCTCGCCGTCCCGAGTGCACACCTGTTCGACCCTTCCGGCCGCGGCGAGGTGTTCCGGCAGTGGGTGGTCGTGCCGCCCGAGCAGGCGGATGAATGGGAGGTGCTCGCCTATGACGCGGTCGGCCAGGATCACACAGCCCCGTAGGGCTGCGTGATCCGGAGCATCACGCACGCTGCGTGAACCACGACTGGGCCTCGCGGTCGTAGTAGACGGCCGTGTTCCGACCCGATTCGAGCACCACTTCGAAGTAGCGGCGATCGACCGGCTCGTCGGTCCACCAGCGGTCGACGACCCGCCACTCCTCCCGCACGACCGAGACCTCCTCGCGGTTGACGATCCTGGGCGTCCCGTTCAGCCCGGCCTCGACGAGTGCCGGCCGCGGAGGGTTCAGACGTCCCGCGGCACGACCAGCGCCCGGGCCTCGGGTATCCGTGACCACGGTGCCACCTCCACTACAGCGCAGACCGACCCTGCCCCAACCCCGGCGCGCACCTGGCTCAGCCCTTCCCGCAGCCTCTGATCGAGCTCCTCACCCTCGGGGGCGACGAGGGCGAGCTGATCTCCGACATGGTCTGCGAGCTGCACCGCCTCGAGACGGAGCTCGACGACGGGCGCCGGAATCTCGACGAGCTTCGGCCCGAGTGCCGCACGTAGGCGATCGCGCTCCGCAGTCGCCTCTCGCAGCGTCGCCGTGCGCCGCCAGGAGCCGCCCCCGACGAGACGTGCGGAGAGCGCCACCTTGCGGAACGGCCGTCCTCCACGTTCCGGGCGTTGCACCAGCCGGTCGAGGAGCGCGGCAAGGGCACGGCGCAGCGTGAGCTCGTTCGCGACCGCCTCGGGGAAGGAGAGCGCTTCGGCCAGCTCTGCCGCGGGAGATCGCCCGCGCGCCGGGCGGCGCTCCCCGCCGTGCGCGAGACTCCACGCCCGTCTCCCCTCCGGCCCCAGCCGCTCTGCGACCGCGCCCCCCGGCAGCTGGGCGAGCTCGCCCAACCGCCGGACGCCGAGCCCTTCCAGCTCGGCGTAGCGCTCCCGCTCGAGCGGCAGCAACGTGAGAGGGAGCGGCTCGAGAAACGCCTGCTCCTCCTTCCCCTCGACGATCACCGCCTGCCCGGCGCGCGCCACACTCGCCGCCGCAAGAGCGACGAAGCGACGCTGTCCCGCGCCTGCACGCGGGTCCCAGGCAGGACCGACGGAGGCGAGCGCCTTGGCGAGCGCCGCCTCCACCCCTCCGTAGAGCCGCTCCACCCCGGCCGTCTCGAAGACGACGGCTCCCGGCTCGAGCTGCTCCACTGCGAACCCCGCGTCCTCCAGGCGGCGCAGGAGCGCCTCCCACTCCTGCTCCACCGCTGCCGGGTCGCGCTCCACGAGCACGAGCCCGGGACAGGTCGCGAGCGCTTCCCCCAGCCGCATCCCCGGTGTCACCCCGGCTTTCTCGGCGGGGGCCGTGACCGCCCCCACGAGCTGCTCCGTGCCGGGCTCCGGTGAGAGCGCCGCGGGCACGAGCAGCAGCCGCGGCCGGGTCCGCAGCGCCACCCGGAGCTCGAATGCCGGAACGACGATGCAGGCGACCATGGGTACGTCTGTTCTATACGAACATACGTTCTCCTGTCAAGCCAGCTCACACCACAACTACTGCTTTGCGGCCGCGAAGCGGACGCCTTCAGGGGTCTTCGCGCGGGTCGGGAACCGCGAGAGCGGATCCCGGCCCTGCGCTGACAGGCGGTCGCCAGCTTTGCGGCCGCGAAGCGGACGCCTTCAGGGGTTTCGCGCGGGTCGGGAACCGCGAGAGCGGTTTCCGGCCCTGCGCTGACAGGCGGTCGCCAGCTTTGCGGCCGCGAAGCGGACGCCTTCAGGGGTTTTCGCGCGGGTCGGGAACCGCGAGAGCGGACCACGCTTTCAGGCGCCGGGTGTCTGCTTTGCGGCCGCGAAGCGGACGCCTTCAGGGGTTTCGCGCGCTCGGGATCCGCGAGAGCGGATCCCGAGCTGCGCAGCCAGTCAAGGGTCGAGGAGCGTCCAGACCTGCACGATCTGCTCGTACCGGACGTAACGCACCCGGCGACCGCCCTCCTGCACCTGAATCCATTCCCGCGCGAACTCACCTTCGCGATCCACGAATCGCTGGATGTCGGTGTCGGGATCGTCGGTTTCGAGCTGGGCGTCGGAGCCGTCGGCCAGCTTCATGTTGATGCGTGACATGCACCGAAACGATAGGACGAGCTTCGGCTGGAGGCTCGAGATCAAGCCCGCGCGGCGGCAAAGCACTCCGTCAGATACGGAAGCTCGAGCACCCCTCCGTCGGCGTGCTCGTCGAAGACGAGGCCCGCCAGCTCGAGCACGGGCGCGCGCTCTGCCGCCGTTCGTGTGGCGCAGGAGCTGCGCGACAGCACCAGATCGAGAAGCCCATCTCGGTCCAGGCACTGGACAAAGGAGAACGACGCGTGCTCGACAGGCCCGAACGCACCACTGGCGACGATCGGCTCCTGCACATCTGCGTCCTCTACCGTCTCGTTGCCGATCACCTGGGAGAGCTTCGCCACCCAGGGCTCACGGTCGTCCCGGGTGTTCCAGACGAGCGCCAACCGACCGCCGGGACGCAATACGCGAGCGATTTCGGGGAGCGCCACCGCATGGTCGAACCAGTGGAACGCCTGCGCGGAGACAACGACGTCCGCGCTCGCGACGGGAAGCGGGATCGCTTCGGCGATCCCCTCCAGCACTGTCGCCGCCGGTGCGCTGGCGAGTAGGTGCTCCCGCATCTCCGCCAACGGCTCCACCGCCGTGACACGATGTCCGAGCGCCACGAGAGAGCGCGTCAGCTTCCCCGTACCGGCGCCGAGGTCGACCACGTCGGACGGCGTCTCTCCGGCGAGCCAGCACACGGACTCCTCGGGGTAGCCCGGGCGTGCCCGTTCGTAGGCGTCGGCGACCTCGCCGAAGGACGACGCCCGGCCACGCTTTTCGTCGCGATCGGCGATCACTCGCGAATCTCTGCGGCCAGGCCGCGCATCCGGACGAAGCGGGGCACGATCTCGAGCACGCTCTCCCGGGCGCACCAGGCGATGTCGGCCTCGAGCTCGGGACCGTTCGAGATCAGATTGCGGCCGGAGCGCGACTGCCGGAACGCCTCCTCCGCACCGGCATAGGAGCGCACAAGCCTCACGGCCAGCTCGGCGGCGTCCGTGCGCTCGCATTCCAACCCCTCGACGATGCGCCCCGCCACAAATGTGTCGTCGAGGCATGGGTCACCCTTCACGCCGGCGCAGAAGATGGCCACGTCCTCCCCATGCGACGCCGCCTCCGTGACGACCGCGCCGAGGTTGAGCAGAGAGGCGACCAGGACCCGCTCGCAGCGTTCCGCCGCGGTCACGATCGCACGCGTCCCGTTCGTGGTCGACATCGAGAGCACCGGCGACCGGGGCTCGAGGTATTCCCGCGGGGAGTTGCCGAGATCGAAGCCGTCGATGCGGACGCCGAGGCGTTCACCCCCGAGCGTCACCCCTTCGAGCTCGTCGCGCAGCCCCCTGGCGTCCTCGACCTCTGCCGCGCAGAAGACCCGCTCGTAGCCCGCGTCGAGCGCCTGGCAGATCGTCGAGGTGGCCCGGATGACGTCCACGACGACACCCGTCGGCGCGGTCGCGGTCGCTCCGGGAGTGAAGGCAACGTGAACGCGCACGCGGGTACGCTAGCCCCTCGTGACCGAGACACAGCACTGCTATCGGCACCCGAACCGGGAGACGTTGGTCTCCTGCTCGGAATGCGGCCGCTTCATCTGCGAGGAATGCATGAACTTCGCACCGGTCGGGATTCGCTGCCCGGAGCACTCCACCGTCGGCCCGGGGGCGAAGCCGTCCGCGAAGCGGCAGGTGCAGATCGCGCGGCGTCGCGCGGGCGCGCTGTCCGCGCCTGCCACCGTCGCGCTCGTGGCGATCAACGTCTTCGTCTACCTGGTCACCGTCTTCCAGGGCGCGGGGATCAGCAGCCCTGGAGGCGAGCTGTTCCAGAAGGGTGCCCTCGTCGGGATCCTCGTGGGCGACGGTGAGTGGTGGCGGCTCGTGACGTCGATGTTCCTCCACGCGTCGATCCTCCACATCGCGTTCAACATGTTCGCGCTCTACTGGCTCGGCACGGTCGTCGAGGAGGCGATCGGCACGGGACGCTTCCTCCTCGTGTACTTCGCCTCGGGGCTGGCCGGGTCGGCGGGGGCATTGGTCTTCAGCTCACCGCTGGCGGTCACCGTGGGCGCCTCGGGCGCCATCTTCGGGATCATGGGCGCGCTGCTCGTGCTCGAGTACATGACGACCGGGTCGTTCGCCGGTCAGGCGATGGGGCTGATCCTGATCAACCTCGTGATCACGTTCACGATCCCGAACATCTCCGTGGGCGGGCACCTCGGCGGCTTGATCGGTGGCATTGCAGCCACGTACGTGCTCATGCGCACCCGCTACGTGCAACCTGTCTGGATCGGGCCGGCGATCGTTGTCGGGATCGGGCTCGCCAGCGTCGCCGTCGCGTACGCCCGCGTCCGGAACTACGCGTAGGAAAGCGCAGGGCAGACAACCACCCCGCGGTCCCGCAAGCCACGGGCCACGTTCAGGAGCGGTTAGGAGGGTCAGCCGCCGATCACGACCGCCGTCACGCCTGCCTCTGCGAGCGCGGCTTGGGCGGCGGCAAGCCGTGCCAGCGGCACGCGGTACGGCGAGCAGCTCACGTAGTCGAGCCCGAGCGAGTGACAGAAGGCGACCGACGCGGGTTCACCTCCGTGCTCGCCGCAGATCCCCAGTTTGAGCTCCGGCTTGACGCCGCGGGCTCGCTCGACGGCGATCCGCATCAGGTCGCCGACCCCGCTCTGGTCGAGCGTCTCGAACGGGTTTCGCTCCAGGATCCCGGTTTCGAGGTAGTAGGTGAGGAATCTCCCCTCGGCATCGTCGCGGGAGAAGCCGAGTGTCGTCTGCGTCAGGTCGTTCGTGCCGAAGGAGCAGAAGTCGGCCACTTCCGCGATCTCGTCGGCGCGCACGCAGGCGCGCGGCAGCTCGATCATCGTGCCGCAGCGGTACTCGACGGACGGCTCCTCCTCGGCGACGCGCTCGGTCAGCTCGCGCAGCCGGCGCAGCTCCTCCTGGAACGCCACGAGCGGATGCATGATCTCCACCAGCGGAGGCTGCCCGGAGCGTTCCGCTACGGCTCGTGCCGCACGGATGATGGCCCGCACCTGCATCTCGTAGATCTCCGGGTACTGCAGCCCGAGACGGCAGCCACGCGTGCCCAGCATCGGGTTCTGCTCGCGCAGCTGCTCGGCACGGCGACGCATCTCGTCCGAGCCGGCCTCCTCCGGGCTCGGCAGGAACTCGTGCAGCGGCGGGTCGAGGAGGCGGATCGTCACCGGGTAGCCGGCCATCGCTTCGAAGATCCCCTCGAAGTCGCCCTGCTGCACGGGCAGCAGGCGCTCGAGGACGCCGCGGCGCTCGGTCTCGGTGCGCGCCATGATCATCTCGCGCACGACGGGGAGTCGGTCCTCGGCCATGAACATGTGCTCGGTACGGCAGAGGCCGATCCCCTCCGCACCGAACTCGCGTGCGCGCGCCGCGTCCGCGGGGGTATCGGCGTTGGCCCGGACGCGGAGCCGGCGGAACTCGTCCGCCCATTCGAGCACGGTCTCGAAGCTCTCGTCGATGGCGGGCGGCACGAGCGGCACCGGGCCCACGATCACGCGGCCCGTGCCGCCGTCGACGGTGATCACGTCCCCGACCTCGAGCTCGACCTCGCCGATCCGCACGATGCCCGCGGCGGCGTCGATCTCGAGCGCCTCACACCCTGCCACGCACGGCTTGCCCATCCCGCGTGCGACGACCGCGGCGTGCGAGGTCATGCCGCCGTGCGCCGTGAGCACACCCTGAGCGTGGATGAGGCCGTGGATGTCGTCCGGGGTCGTCTCCCAGCGCACCAGGATCACCGACTCTCCCGCGCGTCCTCGCTCCTCGGCCGTGTCCGCGTCCAGCACGATGGCGCCGGATGCAGCCCCAGGGGAGGCGTTGAGCCCCGTCGCCGCGACCACGACGGTGGCGCTCGGGTCGATCATGGGGTGCAGGAGCTGATCGAGCTGCGCGGGGTCGATCCTCGCGACCGCCTCCTCGCGGGTGATCAGGTCCTCCTCGACCATCTCCACGGCCGCCCGCAGCGCGGCGTGCGCCGTACGTTTCCCAGTCCGCGTCTGCAGCAGGTACAGGGTCCCGTCCTCGACGGTGAACTCGATGTCCTGCATGTCGCGGTAGTGGCGTTCGAGCAGCGCGATCATGTCGACGAGCTGCTCGTAGGCAGCAGGCAGGAGCTCGCGCATCCGGTCGATCGGCTCGGGCGTGCGGATCCCCGCTACGACGTCTTCGCCCTGCGCGTTGAGCAGGAACTCACCGTAGAGACAGGCTTCGCCGGTCGAGGGGTCGCGGGTGAAGCACACGCCCGTCCCCGAGCGCTCCCCGGTGTTCCCGAACACCATCTGCACGACGTTGACTGCTGTGCCGAGGTCGTCCGGGATGCCGTACGTGTGGCGGTAGACCTGCGCTCGCGGGGAATCCCACGAGTCGAAGACGGCTCGGTACGCACGGCGCAGCTGGTCGCGGGCGTCAGAAGGGAACGGCGTCCCCGTCGACTCGTCGTAGATCTCCTTGAAGGTCTCGACGAGCTGCAGCAGGTCGTCCGCGCCGAGGTCGACGTCCTGTGCCGCGCCACGTGCAGTCTTCAGGGCGCTCAGCGCACCCTCGAAGCGGTGGCCCTCCACCTCCCCGACGACCTCGCCGTACATCTGGATCAGGCGCCGGTAGGAATCGAAGGCGAACCGCGGGTTTCCGGTCGACTCGGCCAGGCCGCGAACGGCGGCGTCGTTGAGGCCCAGGTTGAGGATCGAGTCCATCATCCCGGGCATCGAGATCGCCGCTCCGGACCGGACCGAGACGAGGAGTGGCTCCGATGGATCGCCGAACCGCTTGCCGGTGCGCTGCTCGAGCCGCTCGATGTGCCGGCCGACCTCGTCGTCGAGCCCCGCCGGCACCTTCCGCCCGGACGCCATGTAGCCGCGACACGCTTCGGTCGTGATCGTGAACCCGGCGGGGACGGGGACACCGAGCGCGGTCATCTCCGCGAGCCCGACGCCTTTGCCGCCGAGGAGCTCGCGCCCCCCACCCGAGTCCTCGTGGAAGTCGAAGACGTAGCGCACGACGACCGATCTTCTACCTGTTCGGAGAACGCCGTGTGGAAGGATGCGGCCGTGGCCGTGCGGCGCCTCCTCGCCAGAGTCGGGTAACTGCGATCCGACCTGTGACCCGCGCTCCGGGGCTTGAGGCGATCGCGGTGGTTGCTTGCTGCTCGATCGCAGCCGTCGGAGGCGCCGGCGCGCTCGCGGGGCCGCAGGCGACGGCGATGACGATTCGCGTCGATGCGAAGGACTTCTCCTTCGTGCTTTCGCGCAGATCGGTGCCCGCAGGTGCGACGGTACGGTTCGTCGTGCACAACCGAGGGAACGTCCCGCACGATTTCGTCATCGGCGCGAAGCGCACCCGCCTCCTGCCGCATGGTGGCGGTCAGGCGGTCACGGTGCGCTTTCCGAAGCGGGGGAGCTTCCGCTTCGTCTGCTCGGTGCCCGGCCACGCGAAGCTCGGCATGAAGGGCGTGTTCTCCGTCGGGAAGCCGTCCGCTCCGCCACGCGCGGCCCTGCCGCCGCAGGTCGTCGTGTCGTCGCTCGTTCGCCTCACCGAGGTCGCGAGGCTCGAGCGCCCTGTCTTGGTGACGGCGCCGCCAGGCGACACGAGCCGTATCTTCGTCGTCGACCAGGGCGGCACGATCCGCGTGATCCAGGACGGAACGCTCCTCGAGCAGCCGTTCCTCGACATCCGCGAACGGGTCCAGGCCGTCACCGAGACAGGGCTGCTCGGTCTCGCGTTCGCACCCGACTACGCGACGAGCGGGCTCTTCTACGTCTTCTACAACCAGCACAAGGGAAACGGCGACTCGACGCTCGTCGAGATGCGAGTCAGCGCCGCCAACCGGAACGTGGCGGATGTTTCGACGGCGCGCACCCTGTTCGAGATCGTGAAGCCGTGGGAGAACCACAACGGCGGCATGCTGCAGTTCGGGCCCGACGGCTACCTCTACGCAAGCATCGGCGACGGCGACTCGGGCGCCCGCAACCGTCCCGGGGCGTTCGCACAGAGCCGCGACGAGCTGCTCGGGGACATCCTTCGCATCGACCCTCGCAGCGGCAGCCCGTATCGCGTGCCGGATGACAACCCCTTCGTCGGACAGCCGGACGTGCGCCCGGAGATCTGGGCGTACGGGCTGCGCAACCCGTGGCGCTTCTGGATCGACGCACCGACCCGCACAATGCTGATCGGCGACGTCGGGCTCGGCGCCGCCGAGGAAATCGACGTGATCCCGGCTGGAGCCAAGGGTCTCAACTTCGGCTGGCCGTGCTTCGAGGGCAGGACTCGCTTCGACGCCGCGGCACAGTGCGTCGACCCCGTCGCGCCGCTGCTCACGGTCGGGCACGACGGCGGCGCGTGCTCGATCATCGGCGGCGTCGTCTCGCACGACCGGCGCCTGCCCGCGCTCGAGCGCCGCTACCTGTACGGCGACTTCTGCAGCGGGCACGTCACCTCGATCGTGGTCGCGGGCCGACGGGTCGCCGACCGCGACGGCCTCGGCGTCACGGTGCCGCAGCTGTCGAGCTTCGGCGTGGACGGGTTGGGGCGCGTCTACGTGACGTCGACCGCGGGTGGCGTCTACCGGCTCGATCCCGCCTCGCGGGCAGGGTAGGGCCCGCCAGCGCGACGCTGCCGGGGCAGGAGCGGGCCGCGCCCGAGCGACCTCTGGGCAGGCAGCCGCCTACGGGGAACGCCGGTACGCGCGGCGAGCGCGGGCGCGCAGCTCGGCCGCCCAGGCGAGGGCGCGCAGACCGAGCCAGACGGGAGTGAGCACGACGTAGAAGAGGACGACGGCGACGGCGAACGCGGCCGACCATGCGGTCCAGTAGCGAACCGGCACCCATCCCTTGTCGGCCAGCGTGCGGCCTTCGGCGCGCCACAGGCTGCGCCCGGTCATTGCCCGCGCCTCGTCCGGTGGTCGACGACCTTGATGATCCGCATCGCGGTCTCCTCCACGGACAGCTCGGAAACGTTGATCACGGGGCAGCCGAGGCGTCGATGCAGCGCTGCTGCAGTGTCGAGCTCTTGGTACACGGCCTCGAGGTCGGCGTACTTGCCGCGCGGGGCGCCCATGCTCCGGATGCGCTCCTCGCGGATCTCCGCCAGGCGGTGGGCGTCGATCGTGAGCCCGACGATCTTGGCCCGGTCGATCTCGAACAGCGCGGTGGGCGGCGTCACGCCCTTGACGATCGGGATGTTGGCCGCCTTGTGCCCCAGGTAGCCGAGATAGATGGACAGCGGCGTCTTCGACGTGCGCGAGACGCCGACGAGGACGATGTCCGCCTCGTCGAGCCCGCCGCCCACCCCGTCGTCGTACTTGACCGCGAACTCGATCGCCTCCATGCGCCTGAAGTAGGTCTGGTCGAGCGGTGCCCGGGCCCCGGGCTCCATGCGGGCAGCGACGCCGGCGACCCGGGAGACAGCATCGATCGGGTGGCCGAGGAGGTCACAGTAGTGGACGCGCGCGCGGCGGCAGAGACGGCGCATCTCCCCCCGCAACCCGGGCTCGACGAGCGTGTAGACCATCACCGCGGGGCGGCCGCGCGCACGAGCGATCGCGAGCTCGAGGTCCTCGCCTGTTTCGACGCGAGGGTGCCGTACCTCCTCGAAGGCCAGGCCGGGGAACTGCGCCTCGAGGGCGAGCACGAGCCGTGCCGCCGTCTCGCCTGTCGAGTCCGAGACGATGTGGAGCTCGACCGGGGTCGGGTCGCTCGTCACGCGCGGGAGGCTAGCCGACTCGCTCTGAGAGCCGGGCCTCGGCCATGGGAGACGTGGGCTGACCCCTGAACAGCCGCGGCGTGATCCCCCGATGCGGGCGCGGCGGGCGATCCGCCCGCGATCGCCGAGCTCGGCGCCGCGTCGCCGGCTTCAGACCGGACGGCCCGCACGCAACTCGGGGTGGAAGCGCTGCAGCGTCTCGTCGAGATCGTCCAGCGCCCGCGTGCGTGCGATCGAAGGACGCGCGCCCACACGCTCGTAGTGCGACGCCAGTGTCTCGCCGCCCAGGGTGCGGCCGTCCGCGTAGCTCTCCCAGCCTTTCAGCATGTAGAGGTAGACGTCTGCGACGGAGAACGCCTCGCCGACACACCACATGCGGCCTGACAGCTCCTGCTCGAGGTAGGCGCCGGTCGTCTCGAGCTTCTCGACGCCCTTGCGGTGGACTCCGTCGAAGCCGGCCGGGTCGTCCGTGACGTGCCGCGATGCGCTCAGCGGCTCCCAGACCGTGTGCAACGTGTTCGCGAGCCATGTCATCCAGCGCAGGTACGCGCCGCGTGCCGGAGAACCCGCGGCGGGGGCGAGTCGCGCCTCCGGGAACCGCTCGGCGACGAACTGCAGCACAGCCCCGGTCTCGTAGACGGTCAGAGCTCCGTCGCGGAGGGCCGGCACCCGACGCAGCGGGTTGACCGCCGCCAGCTCCGGCGTCTCGTCGCGGCGGCGCGGATGGACGTCGACCGTGACGTACGCGGCACCCGCCTCCTCGAGCGCTGCACGCGCCGCGAAGCTCGCCGAGCCGGTGATCTGGAAGAGCTCGATCATGCAGCGACGGTACCGACGCCGGTGCCCCCGGGTAACGTCTCGCGCATGCCCGACGTGGCCACGATGGACAAGATCGTCTCGCTCTGCCGTCGACGCGGGTTCGTGTTCCCGTCGTCGGAGATCTACGGCGGGCTCGGGTCGTCCTACGACTACGGCCACTACGGCGTCTTGCTGAAGGAGAACGTGAAGGCCCGCTGGCTGGAGGCGATGGTGCGCGAGCGCGACGACATCGTCGCGCTCGACTCGTCGATCATCCTGCATCCACAGGTGTGGGAGGCGTCAGGCCATGTGGGCGGGTTCACCGACCCGCTGGTCGACTGCCGCACCTGCAAGCTCCGGTTCCGCGCCGACCAGCTCGACGAGGCGCGGTGCGGCCGCAAACCCAGCAAGCGGCCCGGCGAGACGGCGGATTGCGATCTCACCGATCCGCGTCACTTCAACCTCATGTTCGAGACGCGGGTGGGGCCGATCGAGGAGACCGGCGCGAAGGTCTACCTGCGCCCGGAGACGGCGCAGGGCATCTTCATCAATTTCAAGAACGTCGCGCAGCTCGCCCGCCGCAAGCCCCCGTTCGGGATCGCGCAGGTCGGCAAGTCGTTTCGGAACGAGATCACACCCGGGAACTTCATCTTTCGCACGCTGGAGTTCGAGCAGATGGAGATGGAGTACTTCGTGCCACCCGACGAGGCGGAGCGCTGGTACCACTATTGGATCGAGGAGCGCCGTGGCTGGTACGTGAAGCTCGGCCTCCGCGAGAGCCACCTGCGTGTCCGGCCGCACGACGCCGACGAGCTCTCGCACTACTCCGCAGGCACGAGCGATATCGAGTACCTCTACCCGATCGGCTGGTCGGAGCTGGAGGGCATCGCCGACCGCGGCGCCTTCGATCTCGGTGCGCACAGCGACGCGTCGGGCACGAAGCTCGAATGGATCGACTCCCAGACGGGTGAGCGCTACACGCCGCACGTGATCGAGCCTGCGGCCGGCCTCAACCGCGCCATGCTGGCGTTCCTCTGCGACGCCTACGACGAGGAGGTCGTGGCCGAGCGGGACCGCACCGTGCTCCGGCTGCACCCGCAGATCGCTCCCGTGAAGGCGGCGGTGCTGCCGCTGCACGGTCGGGATGCCGGGATGACCGGCAAGGCACGCACGCTCTACGAGGAACTGCGGCGCCATGCCGTCGTCGAATACGACGACAACTCGCAGATCGGGCGCCGCTACCGCCGCCAGGACGAGATCGGCACGCCGTTCGCTTTCACGATCGACGAGCAGACGCTCGAGGACGACACGGTCACGATCCGTGACCGGGACTCGCTCGACCAGGAGCGAATCGCCCTCAGCCGCACCCGCGAGGCGCTGCTCGACCGCCTCGCACAGCCCTGGCGCTCGCCGAAACCCGACTGACCCACCGCCGCCGAGCGTCGTCGACCCTTCGGCGCTTGCTACGGTCAGCGTGTGCGCGCTGCCGTCGCTCTCTCGCTCGCTTTGCCACTCATCGTGGCCGACCTCTGGCTCAAGTCCGCAGCGACGACGCCGCCCTGGGCATACCACCAGCGATCGCTCGCCTGGGTCACGCTGTGTCTCCTGCTCGTCCCGGGCCTGATGCTCGTGACGCGGATCCCGGCGTCGCTCGTCCCGCCCGCCACCGGCGTTCTCCTCGCGGGCGTGCTCGGCAACGCCCTGTCGGCCGCCTGGAACGACCTCGAGGTACCGAACCCGATTCTCGTTCGGGGAGACAACGCGCTGCTGGCGTTCAACCTCGCCGACCTGTACACGCTCGTCGGGATCGTGCTGCTCGTCGCCGCGGTCACCGGCTGGCTGGTGCGCAACCGAGAGCTGTTCTCCCGTGGTCTGACCGGTCGCGCGGCCGGCGGAAGGACGCCCGGGGCCGGCGACCGCTGACGTCGCGCCGCTCGGGCCTGCCGTCGGCCCCGTGAGTACGATGAAATCGATGGTTTCCAGTGCTCCGCTCTTCGTGCCCGCGTTGGCATCGCTCGATCCGCTCGTGCCGCACGAGGGCATCCTCGAGCCGGATGAGCTCGAGCAGGTCGCCCGCGATATCGCCGGCCGCCGGGCCATCTGGGAGCCGCTCGTGCGCCACGACACCGAGCGTCGCCGATACGAGCTCCTGTACGAGGACGATCGCATGGACGCGTGGGTGCTGTCGTGGATGCCGGGGCAGGCCACCGGATTCCACGACCACTACATCTCGTCGGTGGGGATCTGCGTCACCCAAGGATGTGTGCGCGAGGACCAGATGAGGTACGGGGGCGATCCTCTCGAACGGCACCTGTCCGTGGGCGGTTCACGTCACGGTGATGCGAGCTACATCCATCGCGTCCGGCACTGGGACGGCGTGCCGGCCGTGACGATCCACGTCTACTCTCCGGTTCTCGAGTGGGTCGGCCAGTACCGCCTCGGCGACGACGGTGTCGTTCGCCGCGAGCCGTCTCCCGGGCGCAACGAGCTGCGCCCGCAGCTCATCTCGGACGGCGCGCTGCACGGCGCCCTCGACCGCTTCTAGCCTGCTCACGAAGTCGTCTTCAGGCGGAAGCCGCCGTGATACTCGTACGAGGCCGTGATCACGGCCAGAGCGTCGCGTGCCGCCCGCTCGCCGAGCCCGAGCCCTCGTGCGTCGGCCATCGGGGCATGGATCAGCGCCTGTATGCCGCGCAGCCCCTCCGCCGCGATCGCCATCCCGCCCGGGTCACACTCGGAGCAGCACACGCCTCCGGACGCCGGCGCGTAGGCGACCAGGCCGTCGACCCGACCGCACTCGACACAGCTCTCCAGGTGCGGGAGGTAGCCCGAGAGCCAGAGCAGCTTCAGCTGGAACGAGAGCACGATGGGGTCGAGCGCAGGACGCGCCGGCGAGAGGCTGTCGGTGCCGTCGAGGGCATCGAGGAACCGGGTCAGCGCGAGAAAGGCCCGCTCGTTTCGCTCCTGCTCGGTGAACAGGCGCAGCATCGCCTCGAGCCCGATGAGCCCGACCTGGAGCCTGTACGGCTCGGCACGGACGCGATCGTGGGCTCGCACGAGCGACGCGCCGGTCACCGTCTGCAGCTCGCCGCGCCCGCGATGGAGGACGAGCTCGACATGGGAGAACGGCTCCAGGCGTCCACCGAACCGGCTCTTCGACTTCCGGACGCCCTTGGCGACGGCACCCACGCGTCCCTGATCGGACGTGTACACGTGCAGCACGCGGTCGGCCTCGCCCAGCCGGAACGAGCGCAGCACGACTCCCTCGGTCGTCGACGAACGGGACACGGTCGGAGTGTAGGTCTCCGCCGAGACGCCTCAGGCACCTCGCGCTCGGTGCGGCGCTCCTCACCGTTGCCCTTGCGCGTACCACAGCCGGCGCATGGGAGCGACGACGTATCTCGTCGTGCCGGTGGCGATCCTGCTCGGTTGGGCGTTCCTCGGAGAGACGCCCGGTACGCGGCGAGACCGCCTCAGCTCATCGACGGCTGGCAGACGCGACAGAACGTCGTACCACGACCGCCGACGACGATCCGCTCGAGCGGCGCCCGACAGCGATCGCACGGCTCACCGGCACGCCCATAGGCACGGAACTCGTCCTGCATCGAGCCCACGGAGCCGTCCGGCGCCGCGTAGTCGCGGAGCGTGGCTCCTTGCCGCTCGATCCCGAGTCGCAGCGCGTGCCTCACGGAACGGAACAGGCGTGCCACCTCCTTCCCGTCGAGCGAGCCGGCCGGGCGACGTGGATGGAGTCGCGCATACCAGAGCGCCTCGTCGGCATAGATGTTGCCGAGCCCGGCCAGCCGCCGCTGGTCGAGCAGGAAGGCCTTCACAGGCGTCCGCCGACCCGCGAGGGACTGCGCCAAGCGGGCCGTGGAGAGCCGGGGGTCGAGTGGCTCGGGGCCGAGCCGGGCGGCGAGATACGGCTCGAGCTCCTCCGCCTCGAGCAGCTCCCACGTACCGAAGCGGCGCACATCTCGATAGCCGACATCCGATCCGTTGTCCAAACTGAGAACCGCTCGTCGATAGGGATCGTCGGGCAGTAGCCCACGGGGAGCGATGCGAAAGGACCCCGTCATACGGAGGTGCACCAGGAGAGCGCGACCGGACGACAACCGACTGACCAGGTACTTGCCGCGCCGCTCGACGCGGGCGACGCGCTCCCCGACGAGCTCCCCGGCGACGATGTCCGGATCGAACGGGCGTGTGAGCCGCGGGTCGACGATCGTCGCGCGGTCGACTGTCGCCATCTCGAGCGTCGGCGCGATGGCCGCGCGGACGGTCTCGACCTCGGGGAGCTCCGGCATGCCAGGAGCGTAGACGCCGGCCCCGGCCCGCCGATCTAGCCGACGACGTCCAGGACGATCCCGCTCGGAGCGACTGTGGCAGAGCCGAGCTCGTACGCCGCGAGCACGGCCGCCGCCGCCATGTCTGCTGCCGCCTCGTCTCGCGCGTGCACGTCCGCCAACGCATCGCCTCGCGCCACGACGTCGCCACGCTTCGCTCGGCAGACGACACCCACGGCATGGTCGACCTCGTCGGTCTTCGTGCGGCGACCCGCGCCGAGCTCGAGCGCGGCGACACCCACGGCCAGCGCTCCGAGCCGTTGCACGACGCCGTCCTCGGGCGCAGTGACCTGGCGTACGACCGGGGCGACGTCGAGCGCGTCGACCGACGGGTCGCCCCCCTGTGCACGCACCCACCGTTCGTAGGCAGCGAGCGCCGATCCGTCCGCAACCGCTGCCTCGGCTCGTCGCCGGCCCTCGGCCAGCTCGAGCTCCAGATCCGAGAACGCGAGCAGCCGCGCGCATGCATCGAGTACGAGCTCGGTGAGGTCTGCCGGCCCCTCGCCCCGTACCGTGGCCACCGCTTCGCGGATCTCGACCGCGTTGCCGACGGCGTGCCCGAGCGGCTGCTCCATGTCGGTCAACAGGCAGATGACCTCGCGGTCGGCCCGCCGCCCCAACTCGATCATGGCGTCGGAGAGCACGCGGGCCTCGGCGAGCGTCTTCATGAACGCGCCGTCGCCGACCTTCACGTCGAGAACGATCGCGTCGGCGCCGGCCGCGATCTTCTTCGACATGATCGACGAGGCGATCAGCGGGACGATGTCGACCGTCGCGGTCACGTCTCGCAGCCCGTACAGCTTCTTGTCGGCCGGCACCAGATCGGCGGACTGGCCGACGATGGCGAGTCCGATCTCTCGCACCTGTGCGACGAACTCCTCGCTCGTCAGCTCCACCCGGAAGCCCGGGATCGACTCGAGCTTGTCGAGCGTGCCGCCCGTGTGTCCGAGCCCACGACCGCTCATCTTCCCGAAGGGAACGCCGCACGCCGACACGATCGGGCCGACGGCAATCGACGTCTTGTCACCGACGCCACCGGTCGAGTGCTTGTCGACGACCTTCCGGCCGACTGCGGCGCCGAGATCGAGCGTCGCGCCCGACCGGATCATCGCGCCGGTGAGCGCAAACGTCTCCGCGTCCGACAGGCCGCGGAAGTAGACGGCCATGCACCACGCCGCCATCTGGTAGTCGGGGACCTCGTCTCGCGCGTACGCCAGGACGAGCTCGCTCAGCTCCTCGGCTCCGAGCTCCTCGCCGTTCCGCTTGCGCTCGATGAGCTGCGCCGGACGGATCACGGAGCCGTCTCCGCCACGAAGACGACCGGCCGGCGGCGCACGACGAGTGGCCCTTCGAGCGTCTCCGGGAGCCGCTCGAGACAGCTCGACAGCCGTTCGGACGAGGCGTAGTACGACCTCACCATCTCGATGTCGGAGAACACGACCGTGCCGTCCGCATCGAACACGTCGACGGTGGCGAAGTGAGGTGCGAGGAGTTCCGCGCCGTTCTCGCCGCCGAAAGGAAGATCCCAGCGCTCGATGCCCACCAGTGCGAAGAGCTCCGCCAGGTGATCGGCCCGGTTCGTGACGGCCAACAGCCGTCCTCCGGGCCGCAGCACCCGTGCCACTTCGGACAGCCCGAGCTGGAGATCGGGGACGTGGTGGAGCATCCACGCCGCGACGACCACGTCGAACGACCCGTCCTCGAAGGGGAGTGCTTGCACGTCGGCGACCCTGGCGTCGACGCCACGAGCGAGCGTGAGCTCGACCATCCGTGACGACTGGTCGATCGCCACGACACTCACGCCGAGCTCACGAGCGAGCCGCGCCGACAGCTCGCCCTCGCCGCACCCGACCTCGAGCACCAGCTGCGGGCGGACGACGGCGACGAGCCGAAAGACGACGTCACGCGCGTCGACCCCGTCGGTGTCGCGGTAGACCGCCTTGCGGGCGGCGAGGCCAACCTCGGTCGCGTACTGCGCTGCGACGTACCCGGGATCGTCGGCTCCGCGGACGATCGGGCCGCTCACGGCTCGAGGATCGGCGTCCCCGGGGCGCCCTTCCCGGGATGCTTTCCGCCCAGCCACGCGTTGACGGTCGCGCCGACGTCCGCGAACTCGCCCTCGTGGATCCTCCCGTTGGCGTTTCGCCCCGCCGCGTAGGCGAGCAGCAATGCGTACTCGCGCGAGTGGTCGGTCGACGGCGTCGTCGGGTCGCAACCGTGATCGGAGGTGAGCACGAGCAGATCCCCGTCCCGCAGCGCCTCCAGGATGTCGGGCAGACGCCGGTCGAAGTCCTGGAGGCAGCGATGGAAGTTGACGGGATCGTTGCGATGACCCCACACCTGATCGGTCTCGACGAGATTCACGAACACGAGCGCCGCGTCGACGTTCTCGAGCAGCTCGATCGTGCGGTTGATCCCCTCGACGTTCGACTTCGTCGTGAACGACTCGTCGATGTCGCAGCCGGCGAAGATGTCGTGGATCTTCCCGACGCCGTACACGGTGTTCCCGGCCGCGCGGAGCGAGGTCAGGTAGTTCGGCCTCCGCGGCTCGAGGGAGAAATCGTGGCGGTACGGGGTGCGCTCGTAGTGCCCGGGCGTCCCCGCGAACGGCCGCGCGATGACCCGCCCCACCGCATGCTTGCCGGTCAGGATCTCGCGCGCGACGCGGCAGCCGTCGTAGAGCTCCTCCCGCGGGATCGTCTCCTCGTGCGCGGCGATCTGGAAGACGGAATCGGCAGACGTGTAGACGATCCACTTCCCGGTCTGCTGGTGCTCCTCGCCGAGCTCCTGGATGATGTCCGTCCCCGACGCCGGCTTGTTCCCGAGCACCCCCCGCCCGGTACGGTTCATGAACGGGTCGATCACCTCGTCGGGGAAACCGTACGGGTAGATCGGGAATGCGACGGGTGTGACGACGCCCATCAGCTCCCAGTGCCCGGCCGTCGTGTCCTTGCCCTTGGAGCGCTCGAGCAGGCGCCCCGCGACGGCTGGCGCACCCGGCTGCGGCGGGCAGCCCTCCAGCGGCTCGACGTTGCCGAGCCCGAGCGCCTCCATGTTCGGCAGGTCGAGGCCCCCGACCGTGCGAGCGACGTTGCCGAGCGTGTCCGATCCCTCGTCGCCGAAGTCGGCCGCATCCGGCAGCTCCCCCGCGCCGACAGCGTCGAGCACGATCACGCACGCGCGAGGCACCTGGCTATCCTATGCGACTGTGGATACCGTCCTCGGACTGCTCGAACTGGTCTTCTACGTCGCTTGCATCCTCGCGTTGTCGATGGCGATCACGTGGGTGGTCGTCAGGGTCTCGCCGTCGGAGAGCGCGAAGGAGCAGAAGGCCGAGCAGCCGGACGCCTGACACGCCGGCCGCGACGCGCCGTGGCGAGGCTCAGCCGGCGACCGTCGCAAGGACGTCCGCGAGTCGTGCGTGCGGCAGTCCGTGGGCTTCCGCCACCGCCTCGTAGACGATCTGCCCGGCGACGACGTTGACGCCCTTCGCCAAGGCCGCATCATCGGCGACCGCCCGCTCGAGCCCCTTGCCGGCGATTGCCTCCACATAGGGCAGAGTCACATTCGCGAGCCCCTTCGTCGAGGTGATCGGCACGGCACCGGGCATGTTGGCGACGCAATAGTGGACGACGCCGTCGACCTCGTACACCGGGTCGTCGTGCGTCGTTGCATGTGATGTCTCGAAGCAGCCGCCCTGGTCGATGGCCACGTCGACGAGCACGGCGCCCGGCTGCATCCCGACGAGCATCTCGCGTGTGACGAGCTTCGGCGCCCTGGCACCCGGGACGAGCACGGCTCCGATCACCATGTCGGCGTCTGCGATCGCCTCTTCGATCTGGAGGCGGTTCGACTTGGCCAGCGTGATTCGGCCGTCGAGCGCGATCTCGAGCTCACGCATGCGGTCGACCGAGAGATCCAGCACCCAGACGTCCGCCTGCATGCCGACGGCGATCAACGCCGCGTTGAGGCCCACCACGCCGCCGCCGAGCACCACGACCTTCGCCGGTGGCACTCCCGGGAGCCCGCTGAGCAGGACCCCGCGCCCCCCGTGCGCCTTCTCGAGCGCCCAGGCTCCCATTTGCGGTGCCAGCCGGCCCGCGACCTCGCTCATCGGCGCGAGCAGCGGCAGGCGGCGATCGGCGGTCTCGACGGTCTCGTAGGCGATCGCGGTGACACCCGAGTCGACCAGTGCCCGTGTGAGCGGCAGGTCCGCGGCGATGTGCAGGTACGTGAACAGGACGAGACCCTCGCGCAGCCGTTCGTATTCGGGCTCGATCGGCTCCTTCACCTTGAGCAGGAGCTCCGCCTCCGTCCACAGATCCTCGACCTCGGCGAGACGGGCCCCGGCAGCGACATACTGATCGTCGGCGAACGATGAGCCGAGACCCGCGCCGCGCTCCACGATCACGTCGTGGCCGTGCTGCACGAGCTCCCGAGCCCCGGCCGGCGTGAGCGCGACGCGGTACTCCTGCGTCTTGATCTCCTTCGCGACGCCGACGCGCATGGGCGGGCGGGACGATAGCGGACGCGCGACGGGCCGGGAACGACGGTCAGACGACCGGTGTCGGCGCCGGCTCGCCGCGGAGCACCGCGGCCGCGTTCCGCGCTGCCAGCTCCGCCATCGCGGTGCGCGTCTCCACCGTGGACGAGCCGAGGTGCGGCAGGAGCACGACGTTGTCGAGCTCGAGCAGCCCCGGGTGCACGTCCGGCTCGCGTTCGAACACGTCGAGGCCGGCGCCGGCGATCGTGCGCTCGCGCAGTGCCTGGACGAGGGCCGCCTCGTCGACGACCGGGCCACGGGTCGTGTTCACGAGGAACGCCGTTCGCCGCATCAGCCGCAGGCGCCGCGCGTCGATCAGGTGGCGCGTCTCCGGTGTCAGCGGGCAGTGCAACGACACGACGTCGCACCCGGCGAGCAGGTCGTCGAGGGTGAGGAACGTGGCGCGAAGCTCCTGCTCGAGCTCCGGGTCGGCACGCCGGCGCCCGGCGTAGGCGATCTCCATGCCGAAGGCACGTCCTCGCCGTGCCACCGCGGTGCCGATCTGTCCCAAGCCGACGATGCCGAGCGTCTTGCCCTGGATGCCCGTACCGAGGTGGAAGTCGAGGCTCCAGCTCCAGCGGCGCCCTGTCCGCACCAGACGCTCCCCTTCGCCCAGTCGCCGGGTCGACATGAGCAGGAGAGCGAAGGCGAGGTCGGCAGTTGCGTCGGTCAGGACGCCCGGCGTGTTGGTGAACACCACGCCACGACGCCGGCACGCATCGACGTCGGCGTTGTCATACCCGACCGCAACGTTGGCGACGACCCGGAGCCCGGGACCGGCCGCGTCGAGAAACCTCTCGTCGACCCTGTCGTGCAGCAGCGTCACGACCGCCTCGGCACCCGCGATCGCGTCGTGGAGCTCATCGACGGTGAGCGGTCGGTCCTCCCGCGAGACCCACACCTCCCCTGCCTCTTCAAGCAGGGCGACCGCGGTCGCGGGAATCCGGCGGGTGACGACGATCCGAGGGCTCATGCGGCACCGGCGAGCCGTGAGACGAGCGCCCGCTCCTCGGCCCCGAGCCACGGCGGCGAACCTGCAGCGGCGTTCTCGACGGCCCGCACCGCCCGACTCGTCGCCGGGATGGCGACGTCGACACGAATGTCGCTGAGAGCCCACTTGAGCAGCGCCTGAGCCCACGTCTCGACACCGAAGGGCCGCAGCGGCTCGAGCGCGGCGCCACGCGGATCACTGTCGAGCAGACGACGACCGGGCCCGCCGAGTGGGCGCATCACGATCACGGCGATCCCGAGCTCCTCCGCCAGCGGCAGGATCCGTTCCTCGCACTCGCGCTCGAGCGGGTTGAGCGGAATCTGCACCGAGTCGAACCGGCGCGTCAGCAGCGCCTCCTCGAGCTCGCCGAAGGCCCGGGCGTCGTAGTGGGTGACACCGAGCATGTCGACGTGCCCGGCCTCCCTCTCCGCCTCGAGCCAGGCCAGATGCTCGCGCCAGAGCACGAGGTTGTGCACCTGCTCGAGCTCGACTCTCCCGAAGAAGTCACGCTGCGCCTCGTACTGACGCCGTCCGTCGGCCGTCTCGGGAGCCCAGATCTTCGTCGCGACGGACGTTCCCGGGCGACTGCCGGCGAGCGCGGCGCCGAGCGACGCCTCCGCGGCGCCGTACATCGGCGACGAGTCGAAGAGCGTCACCCCTGCTCCGAGGGCCGCGTCCACGATCTGCCCCGCGAGCGACGCGTCGGCGTCGAAGGTGCCGTACGTGCCGAGGCCGACAGCCGGGCCGAGCCGTCGTCTCTCCATCAGGCCCGCAACGAGAGATCGACGAGAGCGAGCGTCACCTCGACCATGGCGTCGAGATCGGCCACCGCGATCCGCTCGTCGGGCGAGTGGATGTCGGCCATGCCGTTCGCGAGGTTGACGCATGGCAGCCCGCGCTCGTTGAACACGTTGGCGTCGGCACCGCCGCCGGACAGCGCCGTCGTCGGCGCGACGCCGCAGCGGCGCAGCGCCTCGACCGCCAGCCGCACCGGGAGGTCGTCCGCGCGGAAGCGGTACCCACGATACTGCGCGCGCACCTCGGTCTCGACCGTGCAGTCCGAGACGCTCGCGGCGAACGCGAAGGCGTCCAGCATCTCTTGCACGAGCGCGGCGAGCGAAGCCTCGTCGTGGGAGCGAGCCTCCGCCGTCACCGTGCACCACTCCGGGACGATGTTCCGTGCCGTGCCGCCCGAGATGACGCCGACGTTCGCCGTCGACTGCTCGTCGATACGCCCCAGGCGAAGGTCGGCGACGGCACGGGCTGCCGCGGCGATTGCCGAGCGGCCCTCCTCCGGCGCCATGCCGGCATGGGCGGCGCGCCCGTGGAAGCGGGCCTCCACCGCGCGCGCCGACGGAGCGCCGAGGATGATCTCGCCGATCGGGGCTGCCTGGTCGTAGACATAGCCGATACGGGCATCCAGTCGCGACGTGTCGAAGGCGTAGGCCCCGAGCAGACCGACCTCCTCCTTGGGGGTGAAGAGCAGCTCGATCCCTGCGTGGGGACGTCCGTCGGAGACGATGCGTCGTGCAGCCTCGAGCATCGTGACGACTGCCGACTTGTTGTCGGCGCCGAGGATCGTGCCGGCGGCGTTGCGCACCACGCCATCGTCGACCACCGGCTCGATGGGCCCCTCCGGAGGCACCGTGTCCAGATGGGCGCAGAGCAGGAGTGGGACGCCGCCGGCTGCGGCGCCGGGAAGACGGCAGAGAATGTTCCCCGCGGTCGCGCCGACCTCGGCGCCCGCTCCGTCCTCGTCCCAGGCGAGACCGAGCTCGTCCAGGCATGCCTCGACCCTGTCGGCAACCTCGCGCTCCTCCCCGGGCGGGCTCGGGATCGCACAGAGCTCGAGGAACAGGCCGAGTGGTTCGCGCACGGTCGCATCCTACGGCGGACGCGCCGTCAGTCCGTGCGGGCCTACGCCCGGACCGATAACGCTGCGGTGCGCGACCGCGCACGCGCAAGCGCGGCGCCGACGAAGTCGCGGAAGAGCGGCGCCGGCCGTGTCGGGCGTGACTTGAACTCGGGGTGGAACTGGCTCGCGACGAACCACGGGTGGTCGGGCAGCTCCACGATCTCCACGAGACGGCCCTGTTGAAACGTGCCGGAGAAGACGAGCCCCCCATCTGCCAGCTGCTGCCGGTACTGGTTGTTCACCTCGTAGCGATGGCGATGACGCTCGTGGACGACGTCGACGCCGTACGTCTCCCGGGCGCGCGTCCCGTCCACCAGCTCGACCGCTTGCGCGCCGAGCCGCATGGTGCCGCCGAGATCCTCGATCTCCTTCTGCTCGGGCAGGAGGTCGATCACGGGATAGGGCGTCTCCGGGTCCATCTCGGTCGAGTTGGCGCCCTCGAGCCCGCACACGTGGCGCGCGAACTCGCTCACGGCGACGTGCATACCGAGGCAGATCCCCAGATACGGGATCTCCTGCTCACGAGCCACCTGGCAGGCGCGGATCTTTCCCTCCCAGCCACGCGAGCCGAAGCCGCCTGGGACGAGGACGCCGTCGACCTGCGCGAGCTCGGCCGCCGCCTCCTCGTACGAGGAGTGCTCCGAGTCGAGCCAGCGGACGCGAACACGGCAGCCGTGGTGGAGGCCGGCGTGCTTGAGCGCCTCGTGGACGGAGAGGTATGCATCGTGCAGCTTCACGTACTTGCCGACGAGAGCGATCTCGATCTCCTCGCGGCGCTCCGCGATCCGCTCGGTCAGCTCGCGCCACTCGCCGAGGTCGGCCGGAGGACAGTCGAGCCCGAGACGCTCACACACGAGCTCGTCGAGGCCCTCTCGCATCAGGCGCTCGGGGACCAGGTAGACGTCGGGCACGTCGGGCGACGAGATCACCGCACGGACGTCGACGTCGGCGAAGAGCGCGATCTTGTCGCGGATGTCCTCGGACAGCTCGTCACGGGAGCGGCAGACGACGACGTCGGGGTGGATCCCGATGCGGCGCAGCTCGTTCACCGAATGCTGAGTCGGCTTCGTCTTCAGCTCGCCGGCCGCTTCGATGAACGGGACGAGGGTGACGTGGAGGTAGACGACGTTCTCCTGGCCCACCTCACGGCGGAACTGCCGGATCGCCTCGAGGAACGGCAGCGACTCGATGTCGCCGACCGTACCGCCGATCTCGGAGATGACGACGTCGACCTGCTCGTTGGCGGCGACACGGCGGATCCTCGCCTTGATCTCGTTCGTGATGTGCGGGATCACCTGGACCGTGGCCCCGAGGAACTCGCCGCGGCGCTCCTTGCGCAGCACCGTGTCCCAGACAGAGCCGGCGCTGTGGCTCGCGTTGCGCGAGAGATTCTCGTCGATGAAGCGTTCGTAGTGCCCCAGGTCGAGGTCGGTCTCCGCCCCGTCCTCCGTGACGTACACCTCGCCGTGCTGGAACGGGCTCATCGTGCCCGGGTCGACGTTGAGGTACGGGTCGAACTTCTGCGCCTGGACGCGGAGCCCACGCGCCTTCAGCAAACGGCCCAACGAGGCGGCGACGATGCCCTTCCCGAGAGCGGAGACGACACCTCCAGTGACGAACACGTACTTCGTCGGGCGCTCGCTCACGTCCTCACCCCGTGGCGGGCGTCACGGTCCGGAGGCCCGGTCCGCGGAGACTCGGCGTCGGTGCCTCTCCCTGCGACACACCGACGCGCCGTGATCCGCTCCACGGAACCCGAGCCTAGCAGGCCGACGCTCGAATCGATCTCGGTGCCCCTCTCTGCCATCCGCCGTCGATCGTAGGGGTGGCCCAGGACAGCCCGACCGCCCGCCACGGATCGGCCTCGCCCCTGCCGGCCACAGCCGACACGAAGCCGGCACGGAGTCGTCACACCTGCTCTGCGATCGTTCCGGTAGGGGAGCTCGCGCCCCCCCAGCCGGGGGTGCTGGTCCCGGACGACGCTGGTGCGCTCCGCGCGGACAGCGATCAGCTGGCGGCGGCGTCGGACGGGCGCGCAACAGAGGCGAGGAACTCCTCACCACCGAGCATCCGCTCCAGCTCGTCGCGCCGCTCGGCATCGTCGAGCCGTGTCACCCGTGTGTGCGTGGGGTCGCCGGCGATCTTCTCGACGCGAAAATGAGCCTCGGCGACGGTCGCGATCTGCGGTAGGTGGGTGATCGCCAGCACTTGTGCACGCTCAGCCAGCCGCGCGAGGGTCGCGGCGACGGCATGGGCCGTCACACCCCCGATGCCGGCATCGATCTCGTCGAAGACCATCGTCTCGCCCCCCGCGACCGCGGCGATCGCCAGCGCGATCCGCGACAGCTCGCCTCCCGACGCGGTCTCCGCCACCGGAGCAAAACCGAGGCCGGCGTTGGGTCGCACGAGGAACACGACCTCGTCGCGACCGGCGGGGCCCAGCTCGCGCTCCCGCAGCTCCGCGAGGAATTCCCCCTCTCCCATCCCGAGATCGTGCAGCTCCCTGGCCACCGCCTCACCGAAGCCACCCGCAGCGTCCACACGACACCGGTGCAGCGTGTCGGCAAGCATGTCCATCCGGGCTTCTGCCTCGACGAGAGCCGCGCGTGCCGCCTCCACCGCGTCGGCCCCGCTGGCGAGCGCCGCCAGCTCGGCGACGGCCTCCGCCCGTCGCGCGAGCAACGCCGCAGAGGTCTCGCAGCGATGGCGCCGGCGCAGGTCGGCCCACAGCTGGAGCCGCTCCTCGACCAGCTCGAGACGCCCCGGATCAGCCTCGACCGAAGACGCGAAGCGTGCCAGATCGCCACCGACCTCTCGCAGGCGGAGCACGACATCTCGCAGCTCCGCCGCCGCGGCACCGAGCTCGGGCGCCAGGCTTTCGAGCGGCGCGAGAGCGCGCTCGGCCGCACCCGCGAGTGGCGCTGCCCCGCCACCGTCCTCTCCGTCGATCGCGTCGCGTGCCGCAGCGAGACCCGCCGCGAGATCAGCCACACGCCGAATCCGCTCCCGCTCCGCTCGCAACTCGTCCTCCTCGACGGGCTCGAGACCGTCGGTGTCGGCGACGAGCGCTTCGAGGCCCGCCAGCCTCGCGTGCCGTGCCTCCTCGTCGAGCGTGAGCTCGTCGAGACGACGCTTGGCAGCCTCCAGAGTGCGCCAGGCGGCACGCGTCTCCAGCCGCGCGGCGATCTGCTCGGGCCCGCAGGCAGCGTCGAGCACGTCGAGCCCGTGGGAGGCGCGCGCCAGCCGCCGCTGCTCGAACTGGCCCGACATCGCGATCAAACGCTCGGTCGCTGCGGCGACGTCGTCGCGCGCCACCGCCCGGCCCCACGCGTACGCCCGTGTGCGCCCGTCCGCGAAGACCCGGCGCGCCACGACCAGGCCGGCCTCGCCCTCGGGCCGCAGCTCCGCCAGGACGTCGAGGCCGTCCTCGTCGAAGAACCCGTCGGGCAGGTCGAGCTCCGCCTCGACGTACGCCTCGTCACCGTCCGTGCCGATCACGCCGGCGTCGGCCCGCGCGCCGAGCAGCAGCCCGATCGCCTGCGCGAAGATCGTCTTGCCTGCTCCGGTCTCGCCGGTGACCGCGTTCAGCCCGGAGCCGAGCTCGAGGTCGGCCTCACGGATGAGGACGAGATTCTCGATCCGCAGGCGCCGGAGCATGCCCCCGATCGTACGCCGCGGCCGTGCCGACCCGCGACGTCCGGATGGGCCACGAGCGCGCTCACGTGCCGGACGGGTTTTTCACCTGACGCCGTCCCGGCGACTGGTCGCCGCCGCTACCCGCTGAAGCTCTCGCGGTAGCGCTTCACGAAGGTCGCCTCCGGGAGGGTCGCGAGCAGAGACCGTTCCGCGGCGAGGCGCACGTCGACGCGCTCGCCCGCGCCGGCGCGACCCACCTCGTGCCCGTCGACCAGCACGGCCATCTCCACCTCGGTGGTCCGGTTCCAGACGAGCACGTCACTGCCGCGGGGGACGACGAGCGGGCGGGCGTGCAACGAATGGGGGGCGACGAACGTCAACGCCATCGCGTCGATGCCCCAGACGAGCACCGGCCCCCCGTTCGAGAGGTTGTACGCGGTCGACCCGGAGGGTGTCGAACAGATGAGCCCGTCGCACGGCACGCGTCCGAGCGGCTCACCCCCGACGGCCCACTCGAGCTCGACCATTCGCCCCAGCGCGCCGCTCGTGACGACCGTGTCGTTGACCGCCAGATGGCGCTCGCCCCCGACGAAGGTCTCGATCGTCGGCAGCTCGACGATCTCGTACTCGCCGGCGAAGACGCGGGCCAAGCCGCTCTCGAGGTCCGCGCGAGCAACCGAGCTGAGGAAGCCGACCCGGCCGAAGTTGACCCCGACGACGGGAATCCCGGTGCCGAGGAACCGCGCCAACGCTCGCAGCATCGTGCCGTCGCCACCGAGCACGACCGCGATGTCCGCCGTGCCCGCCGCATCGGATGGGGCGATGCCGTGCTTTTCGGCCTCGCCCGGCGTGAGGACGAGCTCCACGCCTGCCTCCCGTGCGACCGTCTCGAGGCGGGCGAGCCCCGACCCGATCTGCTCGACACGCCCGTGGGTGACCACAGCGGCACGCGTCACCGGCCGGGGCTCAGCCGATTGCCGCATCGATCCAGCGGTCGATGTCATCGGGCTCCGCAGCGTGCTCGCTCTCTCTCAGGTGAACGACGAACTCCCGGTTCCCCTTCGGCCCCGGCAGGCCCGAGTCTACGACCCCGAGCACTTCGGCGCCCCACCCCGCCGCCGCGGCGCATGCGGCGCGGAGCACCCGGCCGTGCACGGCCCGGTCGCGTACGACGCCCTTGGGCGCGTCCGCCCGACCCGCCTCGAACTGTGGCTTGACCAGCACGAGTGCCTCCCACCCGGGCGCGGCGAGGCGCAGCGCCGGTGGGAGCGCCGTCTGCACCGAGATGAACGACACGTCGCAGACCACGAGCTCCGGTGCGAACGGGAGCGCTTCGAGAGCGCGGGCGTTCGTGCGCTCGAGAACAGTGACCCGCGGGTCGCCGCGAAGCCTCGGGTGGAGCTGCCCGTAGCCGACGTCGAGCGCGATCACCCGTTCCGCCCCACGCTGCAACAGGCAGTCCGTGAAACCCCCTGTCGAGGCCCCCACGTCCAGACAGTCGCGACCCGCAGGATCGACCGCGAAAGCGTCCAGGGCGTGCGCGAGCTTCTCCCCGCCGCGCGAGACGAACCGAGGCCTGCGCCGCAGCGAAACCTCGATCCCGTCGTCGACCTGCTCGCCCGGCTTGTCATGCCCGGGGACGAGCCCGGCCAGCACGAGCGCCTGCGCCTGGCTTCGGCTCTCTGCCAGGCCGCGCTCGACCATGAGCACGTCGAGCCGCTTCTTCACGCCTGCCATTGTCGCGACAGACTGGAGACCGTCGTGGCCCAGGTGGAGGCCGGGCGGCTGCGCTGCCGACGGAACCGCCGGCGGCCTACGCGCTGCGCACCGCGAGCTCGCCGACGATCGCGCGCAGGACCGACGTGTTCGCCTCGATCGCGCCCAGGCTGTCCGCCGCCCGCTCCGCGGCCTCTGCCGCGAGCGTCCTGGCCGCCTCGAGACCGAGCCGCGCGGCGTAGCCGTCCCCGTCGAGGACGTCATCGACGATCTGGAAGAGCGGGCCGAGCTCCTCGCCGAACGCCCGCCACGGCCCCTGCTCGGCCTCGGGGACATCCGCCGTCCACAAGCCCAGACCCACCGACGCTGCGAACAGGCGGCCGGTCTTCAGGCGGTGCAGCTCGGCGAGGTCGGCATCGTCACCGGTCACGTCCCGGTACTGCCCGCCGATCATCCCGATCGTCGCCTCGGCAAGCTCGCGTGCGACCGCCGACGTCGCATAGGAGGACGCCTGGCGGAACGCCTCGGCGAGCAGGGCGTCGCCGGCGAGGATCGCCACGTGCTCGCCGAACTGCGCCCACACGCTCGGCTGCCCGCGCCGCTCGGCGTCGTTGTCGAGAGCCGGGAGATCGTCGTGAACGAGCGAGAACGCCTGCACGAGCTCGAGCGCAGCGGCCGCCGGAAGCGCAGCGCCGATCGCCCCGCCGGCGGCCTCGGCGGTCGCGAGGCAGATCTGCCCTCGCACCCGCTTGCCGCGCGCGAGTGCGTAGCGGACCGACGAGCCCTGCTCCCCCAGCTCGGGCGGCAGCGGGAGCTCCACGAGGTACCGCTCGACGAGCTCGCGGAGCGCGTCAGGCGCCAGCATCGGCGGCCCGGCGCGCACGCTGGATCTCCGCCTCGATCTCCTTGGCGATCTCCGCGATCGCCGCAAGATCCTCGACCGCACGGTCGACGTCACCGTCTCCGGCGGCCAGCGTCTCCAGCTCGTCGAGCTTGCCCCGCAGCCGTTCGAGCAGCTCCTCGGCGCGCTGCAGCGACGCGTTCGAGTCGCTCATCCTGTGCCGTCCTCCCGATTCACCCGTCCGAGGATGCCGTTCACGAGCCGTCCGGCATCCTCGGTGGCGTACCGCTTCGCCAGCACGACGGCCTCGTTGATCGCCACCTCGGGCGGCACCGTCCCCTCCTCGAGCTCGTAGACCCCGATCCGCAAGATGTTCCGTTCGAGCGTACCGAGACGGTCGGCGGGCCAGGCTGCGGAGGCAGCCGTGATCCGGGTGTCCAGAGCGTCAGCCCGTGTGGCGACGGCGGCGGCGAGGTCGCGGGCGAACGGATCGGGCTCGCCTTCGAACAGGCTCGCCAGGGGTTGTTGCGTGAGATCCCACTGGTAGAGCAGAAACAACGCCTGGCGGCGCGCTCGGCGCCGGCTCACCGCGGGGGTCGCGCTCTCGCCGCTCATGGCGCCGTGAGCGACGGCAGGATGTCGTCCATCTCCCGCAGGAAGCTGGTCGAGTAGGCGCCCGACGCGAACTCCGGCGAGCGCAGGACGTCCAGCGCGAGCTCGCGTGTCGTCGGCACCCCCTCGAGCTCGAGCTCCCCGAGCGCACGCACGGCCCGAGCGACGGCGCTGCGTCGGTCGGCGTCATGGACGATCACCTTCGCGATCAACGAGTCGTAATAGGGCGGGATCTCCTGTCTCTCGACGATGGCGGTGTCGACGCGCACGCCAGGCCCGAGCGGTGGTCGGAATCGTGTCAGCCGTCCAGGGGCCGGCGCGAAGTCGCGCGTCGGGTCCTCCGCGTTGATGCGGATCTCGATCGCGTGCCCGCGCCGGGGCGCACGGCCGCTGACCGCAAGCGGCTCGCCTGCAGCCACACGCACCTGCTCGCGCACGATGTCGATGCCCGTGACGAGCTCCGAAACCGGGTGCTCGACTTGCAGGCGGCAGTTGACCTCGATGAAGAACGGCATGCCGTCGGGACCGAGGAGGAACTCGAACGTGCCCGCGTTCACATACCCGACTTGCCGACAGGCACGCTCGACCGCCCCTTCGAGCTCCTCGCGGGCGGTGTCCTCGAGCGCCGGCGACGGAGACTCTTCGATGAGCTTCTGGTGTCGGCGCTGGATGGAGCACTCGCGCTCGCCGAGCGTGAGCACGTTGCCGTGGCCGTCACACAGCACCTGCACCTCGACGTGGCGTGCCGGCACGAGCGCGCGCTCCACGTAGAGCGACCCGTCACCGAACGCGGCCTCCGCCTCGGCGCTTGCCGCCGCGTACGAGGCATCGAGCTCCGCGGTGGACGCCACGAGCCGCATGCCCTTCCCGCCACCACCTGCGGCCGCCTTGAGCAGCACCGGGTAGCCGATCTCCCCCGCAGCCTTCCGCGCCGCGTCGACGCCCGCGACGGCGCCGCTGCCGGGCACGAGCGGGACGCCGGCGGCCCGCATCTCCTCCTTGGCACGCGCCTTGTCGCCGAGCTTGCTCATCACGTCGGCCGGCGGGCCGACGAAGACGAGATCGTTGTCGGCACACGCCCGCACGAAGTCTGCGTTCTCCGCGAGGAACCCGTAGCCGGGATGCACCGCTTCACAACCGGTCGTCGTCGCCGCCGCGACGACGCTCGGGATCTGCAGGTAGCTGTCGACGGCCGGCGGCGGCCCCACGCACACGGCCCGGTCGGCGAGTCGGACGTGGAGCGAGTCGGCGTCGGCCGTCGAGTAGACGGCGACCGCCTCGATCCCGAGCTCGTGCAAGGCGCGAATGACGCGCACGGCGATCTCCCCCCGGTTCGCGACGAGGACGCGCTCGAACACGGTGGATCAGACGACCGGCGGGCCGGAGACCGGCTCGAGCTCGAACAGAAGCGTCTCGTACTCGACCGGCTGCGCATTGTCGGCGTGGATCGCAGTCACGCGGCCGTCGACGTCCGCCTTCAGCTCGTTGAAGAGCTTCATCGCCTCCAGCAGGCAGAGCGTCTGGCCGGCGGCGACCACGTCCCCCACCTCGACGAACGGCGGCGTGCCGGGGTTCGGGGAGCGGTAGAAGACACCGACCATCGGCGAGGTGACCCGCACGATGCCTCCGTCGTCGCCCGTCACCGACAGCGGGAGGTCGTCCTCCGAGGTGACTCCGACGATCCCGGCCGACGTGGCCTCGTCGGCGCGGCGCACCGAGACGCGCATCCCCTCGTCTTCGATCTCGATCTCCCCGACGCCCGACTCCTGCACGATCTTGACCAGCTCGCGGATCCGCTCGGCGCGCTGGACGTCGACGTCGCCGCCGAGGAGCGACGCCTCGCGGGTGTGCCGCTGCCGGATGCTCTGCAGCAGCGTCTCCACCTCCTCGCCGAAGAGCGCCAGCAGCACGAGGTCCTCCTCGGAGGCAGCCAGCCCTTCGGCGGCCTCGAGCACGTCAGCGGCGCCCTGAGGGTCGTCCTCGATCGCTGAAGAGCTGTCGCCGAGGAGCTCCACCGCACGACGGACGGACGGCTCGATCGGTGCCGGAGGAGTCCCGAAAGCGCCCTCCACCAGTTGCCGAAACTCGTCGTGCATCGTCCCGTACCGTCGTGCGGACAGCACATTGAGCAGGGCCTGCGAGCCCAGGATCTGGCCGATCGGCGAGGCGAGCGGCGGCCACCCCGCCTCTGCGCGAATCCGCTGCAACTCCGTGAGCGTGTCCAGCAGGCGGTCACCGGCAGCGTGGGCCTTCAGATGCACGTCCAGCGCGGCGACGATACCCGCCGGGAGGTCGTATTCCGCTGCCCGCACGGCGATGCGCGGCGCGACGGACGCCACCGGCTCGTCCCCGATGTGCTCGTCGACGATGTCGGAGGCTTCCCACAGGCGTGCGACGTCGACACCCGTGTCGCGACCGAGCCCGTGCAATGCCTCGACGAGCGACTGCCCGGCGACACGGTGGAGCGTCAGCGCGAGAGGGTAGATGGCCGTCGCGATGAGATCGGCACCCACCCGCGTGGCCACGATCGCGTTGAGCAGGCCCGTACCCGCGGCGCCCTGGACGTGCAAGCCCACGGGGAGGCCCGTCGCTTCCTGCAACCGCTGCACGAGCTCCTCGGTCAGGTGCGGGAGCAGCGCGTCCGTCGGGTCGTTGAGGATCACGCGGACGGCTCCGAGGTCTGCTACCCGCTTCGCCTGCTCGACCAGCGCGTCGACCTCGCCCGTGCGGCCGGGGCTGTAGACGAGACCGACGTGGAAGCTCCGACCGGCGGCGACGATCGCCTCCCCCGCCTCGCGCAGGTTGGACACGTCGTTGAGCGGGTCGTGCAGGCGAAAGACGTCGATGCCGTTCTCGGCGGCACACGCGACGAAGCGGCGCGCGACATCGGCCGAGACCGGGTGCGAGCCGACGAGGAAGCGTCCGCGCAGGGCGATCCCGAGCGGGGTCGTCGTCCGCGTGTCGAGCGCCCGGATGCGCTCCCACGGGCTTTCGACACCCTTGCGTACGGCCGCGTCGAAGGCACCACCACCCGACACCTCGAGGCTGGCGAAGCCCGCCCGGTCGAGGATCTCCGCGATGCGCAGCACCTCGCCCGTTGGCACCTTGCCGGCGAGCGGCTCCTGGCTCAGGAGCCGGATCGTGGTGTCGACGAGCTGCGGCATCGGCACGGGACCTTAGCGGCTCACCTGGGCCGTGGCCGCCAGCCAGGACACGTCCGATGGCCCCCTGTCCGCTCGGGGGAGCGAACATGCTCTGAGCCCTGAGGTGTGCCGATTGTGTGCCGATTTCTCCACAGGCTGCTGCGCCGGGCGGTGGCGCGCAACGGTCACGGAACGGAGGTCGCGCCGATGATCAGGCTCGGCTGATGTAGCGCGCCTCGCGCGGGTCGACCTTGATCCGCTCACCCACGTTCACGAAGAGCGGCACCTGCACGACCGCCCCGGTCTCGAGCGTCGCCGGCTTGGTCACGTTCGAGACGGTGTCGCCGCGCACGCCCGGCTCCGTGTCGCTCACCGCGAGCTCGACGGACGCGGGCAGCTGGAGGCCGGAAGGCGTCCCGTTCACGTACAGCATCTGCACGGACGCTGAAGGGAGCATGTAGTCCAGCTCGTCCTGGACCTCGGCGTGCGGCAGGACGAACTGCTCGAAGGACTCCTCGTCCATGAAATGCGCCTCGCTGCCGTCGTCGTAGAGGAACTGCACGTTGCGCACCTGTGTGTGCACACGGGCGAACTTCTCACCCGCGCGAAACGTCTCGTCCACGACCGCTCCCGAGTCGAGGTTCTTGAGCTTCGTGCGCACGAAGGCGCCGCCCTTGCCCGGCTTCACATGCTGGAACTCGACGATGCGCCACACCGAGCCCTTGTGCTCGATGTGCATGCCGTTTCTGAACTCGTTCGTGGAGACGATCTCGGCCATGCCCGCGGGCAAGGGTACCTACGCGACGATGATCGGCTCCTTCTTGAAGGCTGTCAGCCGCTCGCGCCCGTCCGTCGTGACGAGCACGAGGTCCTCGATGCGCACACCGATGTCGCCCGCGAGGTAGACGCCAGGCTCCACGGTGACGACGTTGCCGGCCTCGAGGATGTCGTCGGATTCCGGCCGGAGCACCGGGGACTCGTGGATCTCGAGCCCGACCCCGTGGCCGAGGCCGTGGCCGTATGCGTCGCCGAGCCCGGCGGCCTCGATCGCCACCCGGGAGGCAGCGTCCACGTCCCGGCCGTGCGCTCCGGGCCTCACCGCCACGAGCCCGCTGAGCTGCGCATGCAGCACGAGGTCGTAGAGCTCGAGCAGTCTGGGCACCTCGCCGGTGAGGAACGTCCGTGTGCAGTCCGAGCAGTAGCAGTCGACCACACACCCCGCGTCGACGACGACGGTCGTCCCGGCGGGGATCGTGACGTCGCTGCGCGGGTGTCCGTGCGGACGCGCCGCCATCTCCCCGAAGCTGACCATGGTGTCGAAAGCGCTACCGCTCGCCCCCAACTCTCGGAAGCGCCGGTCGATCCACCAGACGAGCTCGGCTTCCGTCCGGCCGGTGAACCGCTCGCGGGACAGCTCCTCGAAAACCCGGTCGGAGAGCGCTCCGGCGCGGCGCAGCGCAACGATCTCACCGGGATCCTTGATCGCCCGTAGAGCCTCGACCAGCCCGGTTGCCGGCTCGAGGCCGACACCACCGCGGCCGAGCATCTCGTGGGCCGCATAGCTCAGGTGCTCGGCCTCGAACGCGACGGTGCGGCCCGAGAGCAGATCTGCGAGCGCGCGAACCACGTAGCGGCTCGTCTCGACGAACGTCGGCTCCTGGAGTTGGCGTGCGGCGTCCGCATAGCGAAAATCGGTGTAGAGGGTCGTCTCGCCCGACGGCTCGACCAGGGCGGCGGCGTTCGAGCTCTCGAGCCCGGTCAGGTAGCGGACGTTGACCGGCTTCGTCACGAGCAGGGGTAGCTCGAGCCCGGCGGCAAGACGTTCCAGCCGGCTCATCCGTGCGTCTCCGCCAGCACCTCGAGGGCTTCCCGGTAGCCCTCGATCCCCTTGCCCACGATGCGCGCCGTGGCGACCCCGTCGAGCACCGAGTGACGCCGCCAGTCCTCGCGCTCGTCCACGTTCGAGATGTGCACCTCGACCACGGGGCCGGAGAACGACTCGACCGCGTCGCGGATCGCCCAGGAGTAGTGCGTCCACGCCGCCGGGTTCAGCACGAGCGCGTCTGCGCCGTCGAGCGCCGCGTGCAGGAACTCGACGTACTCGCCTTCGTGGTTGGTCTGCCGGCAGCGCACCTGCAGGTCGAGCGCACGCGCCCACGCGTAGATCTTCGTCTCGAGATCCTGGAGCGAGTCGTTCCCGTACACGCCGGGGTCGCGCCGCCCGAGCAGGTCGAGATTCACGCCGTTCAAGACGTCGATCCGCACGCAGCGACTCTATCCGCCCGGATCCGAGGCGATCGGTGAGGCGGATCCCTCGCGGTGCACCGGGACGTCGCTCGGCAGCGTTTCCCAGTCGGCGGTGCTGTCTGAGTGAATGTGCCGTGCGACCCGCAGGTCGGCGGCGGTGTCGAGTGCCCCAGCCGAGATCGAGATTCCCGCCGAGCCGGGAACGGCCCAGAAGAGCGACGCACCGCAGGTCCGGCAGAAGCTTCGCTCGCGCCCGTTGGCGTCGATGTAGACCTCGAGCGTTCCGCTGTCGACGAGGGTGAGGGCCGTGACAGGCGCCCACGTGTAGGCGTTCGCGTTCGTGCCGGCCCGCCGACAGAGCGAGCAGTGACAGACGACGATGTCGCGCAGGGGCCCGTCGACCTCGAAGCGCACGGATCCGCACAGGCATCCGCCCGTCGCGTGCTCGCAGCTCATCCGGCGATCAGCTCGTCGAGCGCGGCACGCACGTCCGCGTCGGGCAGGTCGACGCCCCAGCGCGGCGCTCCGGGAGCATCCAGGAGGACGAGACGCGAGCGACCCTGGTCAGTCTTCTTGTCGCGGCCGAGCGCCGCCCACGCGACGTCTCGGTCGACCGCCGGCCGTCGGGGAGACAGCACCCGCTCCACCGTGCGGCGCTCGTGCTCCAGTCCCGAGAGCCTCAGCGCGGCGAGCAGGCCCAGGGCAACGGCCGCACCGTGCGGCAGGTCGTAGCCGGCAGCCGCCTCGAGAGCGTGCGCAAAGGTGTGCCCCAGGTTGAGCTGGTTCCGAGGACCGCGATCGTGCGGGTCACGAAGGCAGATCGCGCTCTTGAAGGCGGCGCACCGGCGCACCTGCTCGTGCTCCGCGAGCTCCCACAACGGCTCCCCGACGAGGAGCCCCGTCTTCATGACCTCGGCAAGACCGTTTCGTCGCTCCGGCTCGGGGAGCGTCTCGAGGAGCGTCGGGTCGATCACGACGCGTGCCGGCCAGTGGAAGCAGCCCGCGAGATTCTTCGCGCGCGGGAGGTCGATCGCCGTCTTGCCGCCGATCGCGGCATCGACCTGGCCCACGAGCGTGCTCGGCACTGGAACCCACGGCACGCCACGCACGTAGGTGGCGGCGGCGAACCCGGCCACGTCGGTCGCCGTTCCGCCCCCGAGCGCGACGATGATGCCGTCGCGGCCGATGGTGAAGCTCGACCAGAGACGGTCGAGCACCGTGGATGTCTTCGCGTGCTCGCCCTCCGGCACCTCGTACACGCCGACGTTGCGTGCGCCGAGCGCGAGTTGCGCGCGGATGCCGTGGATGCCGGCCACGTGCCGGTCGGCGACGACCTCGACCGGCCCGTCGCCCGGCACGAGCTCGCCGAGCAGGTCGATCGCACCAAGCTCGACGTGGACGCCGGCGGCGGCGAGCACGACGGCATCGACGTCCCGCGCGTGACCGTCGGCGATCTCGTCGTAGACCTCCCTACGCTGCTGGAAGAGCGCATGAAAGGCCGCCTCGTCCTGCGCGAGGGGTCGCCCCGTTCCGCGCGCACGCTCCCAGGCCGTGGCAGGGTCGACGTCCAGAAGGACGGTGAAGGCGCGTTCGGCAAGACGCCCGCGAGTCGCTGCAGAGAGGACCGCGCCCCCGCCGAGCGCAACGACCGCCGGCTCGAGCGCGCCGAGCGTCTCGGCCGCCACCTCTTCTTCCAGCGCACGGAAGGCCGCCTCTCCGCGCGATGCGAAGAGCCGAGCCACGGGAGACCCTGCGCGGGCCTCGATCTCCGCGTCGAGGTCGACGAACGGCCGGCCCAGCCGCTCGGCGACCTCGACCCCGACGGTCGTCTTGCCCGCGCCCATGAACCCGGCAATGGCGACATGCCGTCCGAGCGCGTTCAGCACGGTCACGGTGCGTGACCCTCCGCAGGCCATGACCTCGTCGCGATCGCGAAGTCCGGCTCTGCCGTCGCCGCTACAGCGGACGCCATTGCGGGGCGATTCGCTCGAGGTAATGGCGTTGCGCAGCGACCATGTCGTCGAGCGCGTCGCCGCCGAGCTTTTCCCGCGCGGCACGCGCGAGCTCCCAGGCGACGGCAGCCTCGGCGACGACGGCCAGGGCTTCCACCGCCTGTACGTCGCTGCGCTCGACGAGAGCCTGCGCCGCGTCGCCGGTCGAGAGATCGACGGAGTCGAGCGGACGCATGAGCGTCGGCAGCGGCTTCATCGCCGCCCGAACGACGATCGGCTCGCCGTTGGAGACGCCGGCCTCGAGGCCCCCCGCCCGGTTCGTGCGGCGACGGAGTCCCGGGTCGATCTCGTCGTGGGCGTCCGAGCCCCTGCGCCGCGCAAGGTCGAGCCCGTCGCCGATCTCCACCGCCTTCACGGCTTGGATGCCCATCAGAGCCGCAGCGATCCGCGCGTCGAGCCGGTCGGCTTTCTCCGCATACGAGCCGAGCCCGGGCGGCACTCCGGTGGCAACGACCTCGACGATGCCGCCGAGCGTGTCGCGATCTGCCCGTGCCGCGTCCGTGACCGCGTGCATGGTCTCGTCGGTCGTGGCGCCGCCGATCTCGGCCGGGCGACCCGCAACGACGATGCCGAGCTCGGCGAGCAGCGCCTTGGCCACGCCGCCGGCAGCGACATGCACGGCTGTGTGCCTCGCACTGGCGCGCTCGAGCGCGTTGCGGACGTCGTCGTGGCCGAACTTGAGCACACCTGCCAGGTCGGCGTGCCCGGGACGGGGCAGCGTGACGGGTTTCGTCCCCTTTCCCTCGGGCTCGCCTTCGGGTGGCCACGGGCTCATGCCCCAGAGCCAGTTCTTGTGGTCGCGGTTGCGGACGACGAGCGCCAGCGGCGTTCCGAGCGTCAGTCCGTGGCGGAGCCCCGCGAGCACCTCCACCTCGTCCGTTTCGAGCTGCTGGCGTGGGCTGCGGCCGTACCCCTGCTGGCGACGCCGCAGGTCGGCGTCGATCGCGTCCTTCTCCAGGCGCAGCCCGGCCGGCAACCCCGTGAGGATCGCGACGAGTGCGGGCCCGTGCGACTCCCCCGCGGTGGCAAGCCGGAGCGTCATGCGCGAAGCCTACGTTGGGCCGCGGAGCGCGTCGCGCATCGTCTGGATCGGTGCCGGGAAGCCGGTCCAGCGCTCGAATGACGCGACCCCTTGGAAGAGCAGGACGTCGAGGCCGTCGACGACGATGTCACAGCCGACCTCCACGGCTGCCGTGACGAGCGCCGTGGGCGAGCCGTCGGCGTTGTATGCGAGGTCGACCACCTGCATGTCGGGCCGTGGGGGCACGAGCAGCTCGTCCTTGACCGGCGTGCAGTTGACGAGCACCTCGAAGCCGTGACCGTCCGGGGGCCAGCCGATGTCGCGCCGGCCCTTTGCCACGACCTCGGCTCCGGCCAGCTCCAGTGCAGCGACCACGGCCTTCGCGGCCCCGCCCGTGCCGAGCACGAGTGCGCGCCGGCCTTCCGATTCGATCTGGTCCGTGACCGCCTTGCCATCGGTCGAGCTCCCCACCACGTGCCCGTCCTTGACGACGAGCGTGTTCACCGAGCCCGCTCTCTCAGCGACCTCGTCCAGCGCGTCGCAGAGCGGGATCACGGCCACCTTGTGCGGGATCGTCACGTTCGCGCCGGCGAGGCCGAGCGCGACGAGGCCCCGTACCGCGTCCGCGAGCGACTCGCGTGGCGTCGGCAGGGGCACGTAGACCCAGTCGAGGCCGAGCGCCGCGAAGCCGGCGTTCTGCATGCGCGGCGACAGCGAATGCGACGTCGGCCAGCCCAGCAGGCCCACAAGGGTCGTCGTGCCGTGGATCTCGATCACCCGCGCAGATTACGGTGACGCGCGTGCCCGACGCGCGTCGGGCATGCCCCACCCGCGCGGGACGGGTGCCGAGCCGCAGGCTCGGCGCACTACGAGCAGGCGTAGCCGAACTCGCAGACCTTGCGCAGGAAGGCCGACTCGCTGGAGGTGAAGAAATGACGCCTCGTCCCGGGAATGCGCACGTAGTAGAGGTAGTCCACGTTGGCCGGATGGGCGGCTGCGCGCAGCGAGGCGAGACCGGGGTTCGCGATCGGCGTCGGCGGCAGACCGGGGAAGCGGCGGCTGTTGTAGGGGGAGTCGCTGCGCAGCGCGGCCTTGGTCAGCGACTCCGTGCCGGGGATGCCGAGCCCGTACCGGATCGTGGCGTCGATCCCGAGCGGCATGCGGTTCCGGAGCCGGTTGTAGATGACCGCGGCCACGAGCTTCCGCTCCGCGGGCACGACCGTCTCCTTCTCGATCATCGAGGCGATCTTGAGGACGTCGTAGGGGGTCAGGTTCTTCTGCTTCGCGGCCCGCAGGTCGAGTGAACCGAAGCGCCGGCGGAGCGCTGTCAACTGGTCGGCGACGAGCTCCGACCCGGTCGTGTACTGCGTGAACTCGTACAGCGCCGGAAACAGGAAGCCCTCGATCGAGCCGCCCTTCCAGTCGGCGAGGAAGGGGCGCGGCGGGTGCGCCCGTCTTGCCGCGGCGAGGTATGCCTGCCTCGTCAGCCTCGGGGTGACGCCGCGCTTCTTCCGGGCGATGGCGCGCACGGCGTCGACGCGTTCACCCATCTCGCTGACCGTGAACCCCTCCGGGAAGATGATCCGCAGCCGCGCGAGGGGCGGCGACGTCTCGGTCGGCGGTGGTGCCGTCTCCTCGGCGCTGCCACAGCCGGCCGCAAGCACCAGCACCAGGCCGATCAGACACGTCAGGTGCCTCATCGAGCGCGGGCCCGGCGGTCGAGCCACCCCTGGAGCAGGTGCGCGGCGGCGAGCGCATCCTCGGGCGTCGAGGATGACCCCCGCTGCGCAAGCACGGTCGTGAAACGCTCATCCTCCAGCTCCACCGGCACGGCCAGCCGCGCGCGCAGCGCGTCGACGAACCCTTCCGTCTCGCGCGCCTGCTCCCCTCGCTCCCCACGGAGCGTCAGCGGCAGGCCGACCACGACTCGCTCCACCCCGTGCTCGTCGACGAGCGCCGCCAGTCGGTCGAGACCGGTGGGTGTGGCGGCGCGAGCGACGACGCCGACCGGGCGGGCCAGCGTCCCGGTCATGTCCGAGACGGCGACGCCGGTCCGTACAGAGCCGAAGTCGAGCGCGAGCACGCGCATGGGCACTACAGCGCCTCGGCGAGAAGGCGCTCGGCCTCGGCGAGCGCGTCGGCGAGCCGCTCGGGGTCCTTGCCGCCGGCGCGCGCCATCGTCGGGCGCCCGCCACCGCTGCCACCGACGAGCACGGCCGCACGCTTGACGACGTCACCGGCGCCGACCTTCTCCGCCACGACCGGATCGAAGTTGGCCACGATCTGCACCCGGCCGTCGTCGACGGCCCCGAGCACCACCGCGGCAGGCGCGTGGCGCTGCTTCAACCGGTCGGAGAGCTCGAGCAGGGCATCGCCCGCGAAGCCCTCGACCGCGTGCACGACGACGTTGACGCCGTTCAGCTCGCGCACCGGTGGCTCGGGGTCGGCACTCACCGCGGCGCCCGTCCCCTTGCGCTTGACCTCCTTGCGCAGCTCATCGACCTCACCGCGAACGGCGTCGAGCTCGCGCGAGCGCGCGTGCAGGTATGCCCACGCCTCACCCGAGGTGACGGCCTCTATCCGGCGCGCTCCGGAGCCGACCGAGGACTCGGTGAGGATGGCGAACGCGCCGATCTCGGCGGTCGAGCGCACATGGGTTCCTCCGCACAGCTCCGTCGAGTAGCCGGGAATCTGCACCACGCGGACGATGTCGCCGTACTTCTCGCCGAAGAGCATCATTGCGCCGAGCGTGCGCGCCTCTTCGATCGGCGTCTCGAAGGTGATCACGGGCCTGTTCTCGAAGATCTTCTCGTTCACGCGCCGCTCCACCTGCTCGCGCTGCTCGAGCGTCAACGGCTGCTCGTGGGTGAAGTCGAAGCGCAGCTTGTCCGGTCGCACGGCCGACCCCGCCTGCTTGACGTGTTCGCCGAGCACGTCACGAAGCGCCTGATGCAGCAGGTGGGTGGCCGTGTGGTTGGCCATCGTCGGGAACCGCACACGCCACGCGACGGTCGCCTTCACCCGGTCGCCGGCCGCAAAGCCCGCCCCCCGGAAGACGAGCACCTGGTCGTCGCCGATGCGATGAGCCTCGACGAGATCCGCGCGCACGGAAGCGTCGCCGTCGCGCTCGATCCAGCCGGTGTCGGTCACCTGGCCGCCGCCGGCGGCGTAGAACGGCGACTCGCGCAGCTTGGCGAGGAAGGTTCCGTCGCCAAGCTCTTCGAGCACGCCGAGCTGGGTGAGCACCTCCGTTTTCGCGGAGCCGACGAACTCGGTCGTGAAGCCGGCGGCTCGAGCGAAGTCCGCCGCCTGCTGGGCGGAGCCTTTCTCCCCCGTTCCGCGGGAGATCTCCCGGTGACGCTCCATCTCCTCCCGGTACCCGTCGACGTCGACCCGCTGGCCGCGCTCGGAGGCGAGCTCGACCGTGAGCTCGATGGGAAAGCCGTAGGTCGCGGCGAGGCGAAACGCAGCGCCGGCTCCGATGCCCCCGCCACCGTCGAGCGCCTCGAACTCGCGCAGCCCGCGCTCGAGCGTCTCCCGGAAGCGCTCCTCCTCGGTGCGTACGACTCGCTCGATCTCGCCCGCCGCGTCGATCACCTCCGGGTACCAGGGGCCGACCTGCTCGACGACGATGCGTGGCAGCGGGTACACGGACGGCAGCCCGATTCGTCTGGCCTGCACGACCGAGCGCCTGATCAGCCGCCGCAGCACGTAGCCGCGACCCTCGTTGGAGGGCGTCACGCCTTCCGCGATGAGGAACGTCGTGCCGCGTCCGTGGTCGCAGAGGACGCGATGTGCCTTCGTCGCCGCGGGCGACGACCCGTAGGCGACACCCGACTCCTGCTCGATCCAGTCCATGATCAGGCGGAAGCCGTCGGTGTCGAAGATCGAGTCGACACCCTGGAGCAGCATCGTCCCGCGCTCGAGCCCGAGGCCCGTGTCGATGTTCTGCTTCGGGAGCGGGGTCAGCGACCCGTCGGCGGCCAGGTCGAACTCCATGAAGACCAGGTTCCAGAACTCGATGTAGCGGTCGCAGCGCTCGCAGTTGGGCCCGCAGGTCTCCTCGCCGCAGCCGTATTCGGCGCCGCGGTCGTAGTGGAGCTCCGAGCACGGCCCGCACGGCCCGGTCTCGCCGGCGGGCCCCCAGAAGTTGTCGGACCGCGGGAACGGGACGATCCGCTCGCGTGGGATTCCCTGCCGCAGCCAGGCGTTGACCGCCACCTCGTCCTCGCCGAGCCCGAGGCCGGGGTCGCCCGCGAACACGCTCGCCCACAGGCGTTCCGGCTCGAATCGGAGGTGCTCGGTGACGAACTCCCAGGCGAGGTCGACGGCGCCGTCCTTGAAGTAGTCGCCGAACGAGAAGTTGCCGAGCATCTCGAACATGGAGGCGTGCCGCGCGGTCAGGCCGACCTCGTCCAGGTCGGTATCCTTGCCGCCCGCCCGAAGGCATTTCTGCACCGTCGTGAAGCGCGGCGCAGGCGGCTGCTTGGCACCGGAGAAGAACGGCTTCAGCGGCTGCATGCCCGCGGAGATGAAGAGCGTGGACGGGTCCTCCGGGGGCGGGATCAGCGGCCACGACGGGAACCGCAGGTGGTCGCGCTCCTCGAAGAAGGAGAGAAAGCCCTCCCGGAGCTCCGCGGTCGTGCGCATGCGCCGATCGTAGCGGCGGGTCAGGCGCGCCCCCTGGGTCGGAGCCGGGCCGGTCAGAGCGTTCGAGCTGGGCGCTGTCGTCGGCGCCGGACCGAGCCGGGGAGCATCGTCCCACAGAGCTCCAGCTTCTCGAACGGCGAGAATCGCGGCCCCGACCGCGACCTCGCTCGAGCGGAGCTCAGGCTGCCTCGTCGGGAGGCTCGGGTGCCGGCTCGGGCTTCGGGGTCGGCTCTGGCCGCGGCCAGGGGTCGGGCCTCGGTTGTTCGGGAGGTGGCGGTGTCGGCTCGGGCCGCGCGGCGCTCGGCGGCGTGCCGGCGCCGCGGAGATCCTCGGCGAGGTCGGCCTCACGCTGCCGCGCGGCGTCCTTGGCGGACGACATCGCGTCACCGAAGCTCCTCGTCGTGCGCAGCGACGAGACGCCGTGCGCGATGCCGGCCGCGAAGCCGGACACCTTCTCCACGGGCTTCGCGATGACGTAGCTCACCGCCCGGACCGCGGTGTCGGCGCTGTCGGCCATCGAGACGGCGCTGTCGGTGACTTTATCCGCCTTGTCGAGCTGGTAGTTGATCCGGTCGACGGTGCCGCCCGTCTTCACGATCACCGGGAGCAGATCGCGCTCCGTGCCCCGGACGAAGGACGAGACACGGCCGAAGAGCTGGCCGAGCTTGACGAGCATGTACAGGGAGCCGAGCCCGAGGCCGACGAGAAAGATGGCCAGACCCCAGTAAGCCACGTCTCCACCGGTGACGGCGATCACGCTCACCGGCGGGATCCTACCGGCTGGTTCCGGTGATCACCCCTGCACCGACGACGGCGCCGTCGACGTAGAGGGCTGCGGTCTGACCGGGCGCCACAGCGTCGACCGGCTCGTCGAACCGGACGCAGAAGCCGTCGCCGGTGTTCTGCACCGAGGCAGGGACCGCGGGCGCGCGATGACGGACCTTCACTTCGGCTCGATCCGTCGGCAGGTAGCAGCGACCTCGCGCGGTGAGCCCGGAGCAGGCCAGCGACCGCCGGGGCCCGACGACGACGGTGGCCGTCGACGGGTCCGAACGGATCGCATAGAGCGGCTGCGGGCCGGAGAGGCGAAGCCCGCGCCGCTGACCGGGCGTAAAGCCCCAGAAGCCGTCATGGTGTCCGACGACGTTGCCCTGTTCGTCGACGATCGGCCCTGGCTCGCCGGGCACGCCGGCTCGCCGCACGAAGTCGCGGTAGTCGCCACCGCCGAGAAAACACGCCTCCTGGCTTTCGCGCCGCCCCGCGGCCGCAAGCCCGGCCGCGGCCGCCTCCGTGCGCGTGGCCTCCTTCGTCTGGCCGCCGAGGGGGAACGCGACCTCGTCGAACAGCGCCGGATCGATCGTGGCAAGCATGTACGACTGGTCCTTCAGCGGGTCGACACCCTGCGCGACGAGCCGGAGCCCGTCCCGCTCGACGATGCGCGCGTAGTGACCGGTCCAGAGGGTTGCCGCGCCGGCGCGGTGGGCGAAGGCGACGAGCTCGTGGAAGCGGAACGCCCCGTTGCAACGGCTGCACGGGTTCGGTGTCAGCCCGGCCCGGTAGGCCTCGACGAACGGCGTCACGACCTCGCGACGGAATGCGTCGCGCAGATCGAGCGTGACGTGTGGCAACCCGAGCGCGTGACAGGTCCGGCGGGCGGCGACGACGGCCGCGGGCGAGCAGCACACGCGGTCGACGTCCGGTCCGGCCGGGTCGACCCAGAGCCGCATCGTGACGCCGACGGCGTTCGGGGCAGCCCGCAGCAGTGCCACGGCGCTGTCGACCCCGCCGCTCATCGCGACAGCGATACGGGCCGGGCTCGGCGAAGCTGTGAAGACCTGTGCCAGCGCGTTCGCGAGTGCATCCGCGGCCAGGACGTCACCCGGGACCGCTGCGGCCTGGAGCACGGTGAGGCCGGTCAAGGGCTGCGCGAGCCCTGGCGCGTCCGCCTCGAGGATGTGCTCGCCGTCGACGACGAGGCGCACCGCGGCATACGCGTCCCCGCGTGCCGAGTCGCCGACGATCTCGACCGGAGCCATGCGTTGAGGCTAGCGCCGGACGCGAGGTCTCGGGCGCCCGCGCCCTCGCCGCGTGCGCCGGTCCGCGCGGGCACCGCGGCCGCAAGGCGCTCCCCCGTCTTGGGGGGCCGGCGTCCCTGGAGTCACGCTACCCGGGCAAGACGCACACGTGTGTGCCGCCTTCGGGCCGGCTTCGTCACGACCGGCGGTTCTCCCAGAGCGACAGGTCTCGCGGTCGCCACGCGGCTGCCCGATCGACATCCCATCCGGGGTCATCGGTGCCTGGCTCCCCGGTGTGCGAGGAGCTCCAGCCGGTTCCCCCACGGGTCGACGGTGTGGAACCGTACGTGTTCGGGAATCTCCGCCTCTTCGGCGAACTCAACGGGCGACCCGGCCTCGACGAGCCTCCGCGCGAGCTCGTGCAGCGCCTCCACGGAGCCGACCGACAGCCCCGGATGCGCCTTCGCGGCCGGTGCAAACGGCGCGTCCACACCGACGTGCAGCTCCTGCGCGCCCACGCGGAACCAGCATCCCCCGCGTCGGACCAGCAGTGGCGGCTTGGCCAGCTCCGGGAGCCCGAGGAGGACGCCGTAGAAGCGGCGGGCCTCCGCCTCGCATCCCACGGGCGCCGCGACCTGGACGTGGTCGATGCCGACGACACCCGCGCCCTCTCCGGTCACGGCCTCACCCGGCACGCCCGCAGCAGCCTCGGGAAGATGCTCACTGTCCCGAGAATGCCCCGGTATCCCTGTTTCTGGCTTGTCTGCTGGGCTTGGGCACTCTCTTCCTGTTCTGTGGCTCCTACGTGGCTACCGCAGCGCCCGCACGGGTGACGAGAGACGAAGCCGGGCTAGCTCTGGACGCGCCGCCGGGTGTCGAGCTCGACAACGCGAGGGTCGGGCTCGGCCGGCATGAGTTTCAGCTCGTTGCCCCGCTTCCGAGGTGCTTGCCCGGTGCCCGACTGGCAGTGCTTACACCACCATGTCCAAGGCCTGGGCTCGATCTGGATCCCGAGCGCGAAGACCGTGTTGCATCCCACTTCGCGAAACTCGTGAACGCGATCATGTGTTGGAGCGATGTGCTGCACGGTGACGCCGCGGATCATCACCCGCTCGCCGTGCTGTGAGTGCACCGAAGCCGGCCATCCCGGGGCGCCGTCCGGAAACGGAAGTGGGTCGTTCGGGAACGCCCGGAGATCGTCGTTGGGGAACGATCGTGCGAAGCCGCTCCCGACGCAGACCGCGAGGGGTGTGCCCCCTGACAGCTCGATCTGGTGCGTCTTGACCAAACCCGGATTTCGGTAGAAGTCGAGCAACAGGCAGATCGCGAGCCGTTCGGCGCCGAAGAGCTCTCGGACGATGCCAGTCTTCAGACGAGTGCCGACGCCGGAGGCACGCAGCTCGGCCTGCACTTCGGCAATCACCCGCTCCGCTGCGGGAACGTCTCTTGCGGGGCCGCTGATCCAGTCCGTGGCGGCCATGGGCTCGGCGGCCACACCTGATCCGGACCGAGAGCGCTGGCGGGAGGCAGAGCTCCAGCGCCGCCACCATTGATCCACCGCAAAGCGCTCCTCGGGACAGCGCTCCACGAGCACTCGTGAGAAACAATGGTTACGCAAGTAGGCGCGAATCGCGTCCGTGTCACCTCTGGCTGGGCAACTGACCAGACCTGTGAAGCAGTCCGCCTGGGTCACTCGAGGGAAACGTATGCCGCGCCCCGGACGGCCCCGCTCGAGCCTGTGCCGAATCGCAGCCGACGCAACGGGCATTGCCGCGCGGAGCGCCGAACCTGGCGCGAATCGCACACAGCCGTGAGGAACCCCACGGCCTCATGCGGTTCCGCGTCCCAGCCGGACACCGGTGCCCCGTAGTGCTCCACCCTGCCGATGTTGCCCCGGGCCGGAAGCGAACCTGCGCTCCCAGGTGGGTGCCGGGCGGGGTGTCGGCAACGCCTTGCCCCGACCCAGGCTCCCTTCGTGATCGTGTTGGTTCACGTTTTGAGCCCGGGGCCACGCACAGGGTCGAGCGCCACCGACTCTACCCGCTCGCGTCGGTCGCGAAGCGCCACTGGACGCGTTGGATCCCGTCCAGGCCGAGCCGGCGGGCGATGCCCTCCGTCAGCTCGAACTGGTTCGCCGGGCTCTTCAGCTTCGTGTCGATGACCTCGGTGAAGAGCGTCTCGTCCCCGTAGCGCAACAGGATCTTGGCCCCGCACGGGAGCACCGGATGGGTCACGCCGAGCGACTTGCTCGTCAGTGTCAGGCCGCATGTCGTTCGCTCGGCGTCTCCGGCCGGCCCCCTCGAGGCGGCGAGCGCCTCGTACCAGCCACCGGGCGCGACCGCGCCCAACCCCGACGTCTGCGTCGTGTCCGCGGCGTGCCGTTCCTGCACGGCCAGCGCGACGAGCCCTGCGAGAACTGCCGCCGCGCCGAGCACGAGCAGCCGACGGATGACCGCCGCGGTCAGAGATCCTCCGCAGGCGCGAGGGTGATACCCAGTTCCGCGAGCTGCTCCGGCGCCACCTCGGAGGGGGCGCCCGACATGGGGTCGAGCCCCGCCTGGTTCTTCGGGAAAGCGATCACGTCGCGGAGGTTCGGCTCGCTCGCGAGCACCATCGTCATGCGGTCGAGGCCGAGCGCGATGCCGCCATGCGGCGGCGCGCCCATCGCGAGCGCGTCGAGGAGGAATCCGAACTTGACCCGCTGCTCCTCCGGGCTCAGACGCAGGAGGTCGAACACGCGCGCCTGGATGTCGGGCTCATGGATCCTGAAGGACCCGCCGCCGAGCTCGTTGCCGTTGACGATCAAATCGTACGCATGCGCGAGAGCTTCGCCCGGCTGCTGGTCGAAAGACGCCTCCCAGTCGGCAGTGGGGCGTGTGAACGGATGATGCACCGCCCCCCAGCGCCCTTCCTCCGCATCCCATTCGAACATCGGGAAGTCCGTCACCCAGAGGAACGTGAACGCGGACTCGTCGATCAGACCGAGCTGTCTCGCCAGGTGGAGGCGCAGATGCCCCAGCACCTTTGATGTCGTCTCACGCGTGTCCGCGCCGAAGAGCAGCGTCTCGCCGGGCGCAGGGGACAACGCGGCGAGCTCGTCCGCCGACAGGAACTTCGCGATCGGCGACCGCACCTCACCCGTGTCCAGGTCGCCGATCAGATAGGCGAGCCCCTTGGCGCCCCGCTCCTTCGCCAGCTCCTCGAGCGCCGTCAGCTCCGCCCGCGAGAGCACTCGCGGCACGCGGAGAAAGCGCACCGCCTCCGCGCCGGCGAAGACACCGAACTCGGAGTCACGGGTCGTTTCGGTCGCGTCTTCGATCTCGAGCGCGAACCTGGTGTCCGGCTTGTCCGAGCCGAAGCGCCGGTCGGCCTCAGCGTGCGTCATGCGTGGGAACGGCGTCGGGATCTCGATCTCGAGGCATTCGCGCCAGATCGCCGCGAACATCTGCTCGATCAGCGCCAGCAGCACGTCGCGATCGGGAAACGACATCTCGACGTCGAGTTGCGTGAGCTCCTGGACTCGGTCCGCGCGCAGGTCCTCGTCGCGGAAGCAGATCGCGATCTGGTAGTAGCGGTCGAAGCCGGCCACCATCGTCAGCTGCTTCAGGATCTGCGGGCTCTGCGGCAGGGCGAAGAACCGTCCTTTGTGGAGACGGCTGGGAACGATGAAGTCCCGTGCCCCTTCGGGTGTCGGCTTGAAGAGGATCGGCGTCTGGATGTCGAGGTACCCGGTCGCCTCCATGTGCCGGCGGATGATGCCGATCATCTGCGCGCGCAGCCGCAGGTTGCGTTGCAGCTTGTCGCGGCGCAAGTCGAGCCAGCGGTAGCGGAGCCTCAGCGTCTCGTCGACGTTCTCTTCGTCGAGCTGGAAGGGGAGGGGCGTCGAGCGGGAGACGATCGTGAGCTCGTCGAGCTGCAGCTCGACCCCACCGGTCGGCATCTTGGCGTTGACGGTCTCCGGCGAGCGCGCGACCACCTCGCCTCGCGCCTGGAGGACGAACTCGTTGCGAATCTCATGGGCGAGCTCGGCCGCCTCGGCGCATCGTTCGGGATTGATCACGAGCTGCGCAACGCCGGTTCGATCACGCAGGTCGACGAACACGAGGCCGCCGTGGTCACGGCGCCGCGCCACCCATCCGGCGAGGGTCAGGTCTCGTCCGACGTGCTCCGAGCGGAGCTCGCCGCACATCAGGTCACGCCAGCTCACGATGCGGACAGTCTGCCGACCACCTCGGCGTGGCCGAGCGCCTCGTCGGTCGCGCCGGGGACGCGAAGCGTGGCACCCTCCGCGCCGACGACAACCGTGCTGCGGGAGCGGAGCCGCGTCGCCTGGGTGAGCTGACCCTTCAACGAGCGACCCGCGTAGTCGGTGTCGCACGAGATGCCCTTCGCGCGCAACGCCGCCAGCCAGCTCTGCACGAGGGGACGTGGCGCCCCGGCGTCGAGTGCGAAGAAGACGTCGATCGCCAGCGGGTCGGCGGCCGCAACGCCCTCCTCCTCCATCGCGATCACGAGGCGCTCGATGCCCGCGCCGAAGCCGACACCAGGTGTGGGCGGCCCGCCGATCTCCTCCACGAGGTAGTCGTACCGGCCGCCACCGGAGATCGTCGAGTTTGCCCCGGCGAGTGGCCCGATGAACTCCCACGTGGTGCGGGAGTAGTAGTCGAGGCCCCTCACGAGCGTCGGGACGAGCTCGTAGTGCACGCCGACGGCATCGAGATCGGCGCGAACGGCTGCGAAGTGCTCGACGCACGGCGTGCAGAGCGACGCGCCGATCGTTGGGGCCTCGCGCAGCGCCTGCTGCACGGCCGGCGGCTTGGCATCGACGTTGTCGAGGGCACGCAGCGGGCTCGTGGCAGCCTTGGCACGTGTCTCGTCGTCGAGACGGGAGTCGTTCGCCGCGAGCCAGGCAGACAGACGCTCCAGGTAGGCTGGACGGCAGTCGCGGCAGCCGATCGAATTGAGTCGCAGCGTGTACCTCGTCACGCCGAGCCGGCCGAGCAGCGCGTCGTAGAGCTGGACGATCTCGGCGTCGACCGACGGATCGTCGCTCCCGATCGCCTCGACCGAGGCCTGCCAGTGCTCCCGGTAGCGCCCCTTCCCCGGTGCCCCGTAGCGGTACATCGGAGCGATCGTGAAGAGCTTGGCCGGCTGTGGCTCTCGGTGCATGCCATGCTCGATGTACGCGCGGCAGATCGGCGCCGTCCCCTCGGGGCGCAGGGTGAGCGAGCGGTCAGAGCGGTCCGTGAAGGTGTACATCTCCTTCTGCACGACGTCCGAGCCCGTGCCCGACGTCCGCACGAACAGCGCTGTGTCCTCGAACACGGGTGTCTGGATCGGCCGGTACCCGTAGAGCTGGCAGAGCCGCTCGATCTCGCCGGTGACGTGGCGCCAGAGCGGCATCTCCGCGGGCACGATGTCGTGCGTCCCGCGTGGCCGCTCGATCTTCGTCCCGTCGCCGTCGCCTCGTGACACCGTGGCGCAAGGCTATCGGCACCGGTACGGGAAAACGGCGGCGGCGGTCAGTCGACCGCGGCCTGGCGGGCGGCCCGGAGCTCCGCGAGGAACGGGTTCCGCTGCAGCTCGCTCCCGAGCGTCGTGTCGGGTCCGTGACCCGAGTGGACGATCGTCTCGGCCGGGAGGCGGTCGACGAGCGTCTCGACGGAGGCGAGCAGCGTCGGCCAGTCTCCGCCCGGGAGGTCGACCCTGCCGACTCCGCCCGCGAACAGAACGTCTCCGGAGAACAGGTGTCCGTCGGCGGAGTAGGCCACGTGTCCGGGCGAGTGCCCGGGCACGGCGATCACCTCGAAGTCGACGCCGGCCGCATCGATCGTCTCCCCACCGGCGACGAGCGTCGCCTCGCCCTCGTAGGCGGGCACCGAGACGCCCAGTCCGCGATAGACGTCGGCGGGTCTCCGGAAGACCTGGTCCTCGTCTCGCGGTAGCCAGACCGGCGCGCCGGTGCCGTCCGCGAGATCGGCGAGCCCGAGGAAGTGATCCCAGTGACAGTGCGTCACGAGGATCGCGACGCAGCGCGCACCTGCCGATGCCAGCCGGAGGCGGATCTCGGCGGCCGGGCCACTCGGGTCGACGACCACCGCCTCGGCGGACGATCGGTCGGCGCGGACGAGATGGCAGTTCGTCCCGATCGGCCCGAGCTCGAGCGTGTCGACGACGAGCGCCATGTCAGGCGCCGCGGGTCTTCGCGAGGCGCTTCTGCTGCGACCGCCACATGACGCGGTCCATGAAATAGCTGAACGGGACGAACACGCCGATGAGCAGGGCGGTCTGGACGACCGCGGTCGCGAACGTCATCTTGGATCCGCCGAGCAAGAGCACGGTGGCCAGGAAGATCGGCGCGAACAGCGCGCCTCGCTTGAGCACGCGGGGCCAGCTGGGCGGCTGGGTCACGCCACGGCCGAGTGCACGCGACGGCTTCTTGGCGCCGGCCTGCTTCGACTTGCCACTGTCCGCCACGGGCCGCACGTCGGCGCCGCGGAGGAGGGTCTCGTTGCCCTCCGCGTCGATCTCGACGAGCTCGTACTCGTGGCGCTTCTCTTTCTCGCGCCGGCGGCGCTGCTTCCTGTTCGCCATGGGCCTATCGTGCCATGCGCGACCAGGCAACCGAGCCTTTCTCGACCACGGTGTGCACGATGTCGCCCGCCAGGTGGTACGCCAGATGACGCCAGTCCGGGGCGTCGAGCAGGACGAGGTCGGCGGCATACCCAGGCGCGATGCGGCCGAGTCGGTCGGCCCGGCCGAGGACGTATGCGCCGTTGACGGTCACCCCACCGAGTGCCTCGGCGGGCGAGAGTCGCATCTGGGTGCACGCCAGTGAGCAGACGAGCGGCAGGCTCTCGCAGAACGCGGAGCCGGGGTTGAAGTCGGTGGCCAGCGCGATCGCCGCGCCGGCGTCGACAAGTGCCCGGGCAGGTGGCATCGGACGCTCGAGGAAGAGCGCGCTTGCCGGCAGGAGCACTCCGACGACGTCGCTGGCGGCGAGCGTGCGGACACCGGCCGGGCCGGTCGCTTCGAGATGGTCGACCGACCGCGCACCCAGCTCCACCGCCAGCTCGATGGCACCGCCTTCCGTGAACTGGTCCCCGTGGAGACGCAGGACCAGCCCGGCAGCGGCGCAGGCCCGCAGGTACCTGCCGGCGCGAGCGGCGTCGAATGCGCCCTGCTCGAGGAAGACGTCAGCGGCCTCCGCGAGCTCGGCCGCCGCCGGCAAGACGTCCGCAATCGCGAAGTCGAGATAGGCATCCGCGTCCGGGTACTCCGGCGGCACGGCATGGGCGCCGAGCCACGTCGCCACGCCACCGGCTGCAGTCACCGCCCGGAGCTCGTCGAGCTCGGTCTCGCGGTCGAGCCCGTACCCCGACTTCCCTTCGAATGTCGTCGTGCCGTGGGCGCGCATCCAGCCACGATGGCGCTCGACAGCACGCCGGAGGCCGCCGGCGCCGGCCGCCCGGGTGGCCATGACGGTGGAGAGAATGCCGCCGCCGGCGGCGTGCAGCTCCTCGTAGCTCGCCCCGGCTGCGCGCAGAGCGAACTCACCCACCCGGTCACCCGCGAACGCCGGATGCGTGTGGCAGTCCACGAGCCCTGGAACCGCCGCGCAACCGCGACCGTCGAGCTCCTCGACGTCGCCCGTGAGACGCGGGAGGTCGCGCATGGCGCCGACGGACACGATCGTGAGGTCGTCGCAGAGCACAAAGGCGTTCTCGACGACGTCCACGGCACCGAGCTCCTTGCCGCGGAGCGGGGCCGAGCGACCGGCGGGAGTCGCAACCTGTGCCAGATCGCGTACGAGCAGCTGCGTCACGGGAGCGAGGGCAGGTCGAGGCCGTGCTCGGCTGCGCAATCGAGCGCTTCCTGGTAACCGGCGTCCGCATGCCGCATGACGCCGGTGCCGGGATCGGCGGTGAGCACGCGCTCGAGCCGTTCCGCGGCGTCGTTGCTGCCGTCGGCAAGCACGACCATGCCGGCGTGGATCGAGTTGCCGATCCCCACCCCGCCGCCGTGATGGACGGAGACCCAGGTGGCCCCTGCGGCCGTGTTGAGCAGAGCGTTGAGAACGGGCCAGTCCGCGATGGCGTCGGAGCCGTCCAGCATCGCCTCGGTCTCGCGATACGGAGAGGCGACCGAGCCGGAGTCGAGGTGGTCGCGGCCGATCACGACGGGAGCCGAGACGGAGCCCGCTCGCACCAGCTCGTTGATCGCCAGCCCGGCACGGGCACGGTCGCCGTAGCCGAGCCAGCAGATCCGAGCCGGAAGCCCTTGGAAGGCCACCTTCTCCGGTGCGTACGCCAACCACCGCTGGAGCAGATCGTCATCAGGAAACAGCCGGGCGAGCTCGGCGTCGATCGCGGTGATGTCGGCGGGGTCGCCCGACAGCGCGGCCCAGCGGAACGGTCCGATCCCGCGGCAGAAGAGCGGCCGGATGTAGGCCGGGACGAAGCCCGGGTATGAGAACGCATCCGTCAGGCCGCCGTCATAGGCCTCTCCACGCAGGTTGTTGCCATAATCGAAAACATAACACCCTCCGCGGACGAACTCGAGCATCGCCTGCACGTGCTCCACGATCGAGTGCCGCGACAGCTCCAGATAGCGGCTCGGGTCGAGACGGCGCAGCTGCGCGGCTTCTTCGATCGGCACCTCAGCCGGCACGTACCCCACCAGCGGGTCGTGGGCGGCAGTCTGGTCGGTGACGAGGTCGAAGTGCTCGCCGCGCCGGGCGAGCTCCGGGAAGACGACCGCCGCGTTCCCCAGCAAACCGACGCTCAGGGGCCGACGTTCGTCTGCCGCCGCCCGTACACGCGCAACGGCGTCGTCGAGATCGACAGCCTCCTCGTCGAGGTAGCGCATCTCGAGCCGGCGGCGGATCCGCGTCGGGTCGACCTCGACACAGAGGATCGCGGCGCCCGTCAGGGTCGCGGCGAGCGGCTGTGCCCCGCCCATCCCGCCGAGCCCAGCGGTGAGAATCGTCCGCCCGCGCAGGTCGGGCGAGCCGAAATGCTTCTCCGCGGCCGCCGCGAACGTCTGGTAGGTGCCCTGGAGGATTCCCTGCGTGCCGATGTAGATCCATGATCCGGCGGTCATCTGACCGAACATCGTCAGCCCGATCGCCTCCAGGCGCCGGAACTCGTCCCATGTGGCCCAGCGCGGCACGAGAAGCGAGTTCGCGATCAGAACGCGCGGCGCGCCTGCGTGTGTACGGAACACTCCGACCGGCTTCCCCGACTGCACGAGGAGCGTCTCGTCGTCACCCAGCCGTAGCAGCGTGCGCACGATCGCCCGCAGAGCGTCGTGCGACCGGGCCGCGCGTCCGGTGCCTCCGTACACGATGAGCTCCTCCGGATGCTCGGCCACCTCGGCGTCGAGGTTGTTGAGCAGCATCCGCAACGGCGCCTCCGTCTGCCACGAACGCGCGTTCAGCTCTGTCCCTCGCGGGGCTCGGATCGACGACAGATCACCACAGAGGCTCTCCACGAGAACCTCGGCCTCTCGGCTCACGGCCCTCCCTCCTGATCCGTCCCGGGGCCGGCAGGTTGTGGCGGCGGCGCGGTGCGAGCCGCACTGATCCTTCGCGAGAAGCGCCACCAACTCCAGGCGGTCGCGACGACGACGTACACGGCAGCGACGAGGACGGCCGTCCCGAGATCTCCACCGGTCGCGCTCGCGAACACGCAGATCAATGCCGCCAGCGCCACGTGCAGGATCGCGGTGTCCCGGTAGGGATGCTTCGGCATTGCCCGTGCGTCCTGCGTTCCTCCGGCCCGGCGACGGCCGCCCGGGAGCAACGAGCTCACGCGAGGGCCCCGACAGCGTCCGTGATCGCGGCGTCGAGAGCGCCCACCCGGATGGCGTCTGCGACTCGCTCGATGTCGGCGGCCAGCGACCGGTCCTCCTTGAGGCGCGGCGACAGCTTGCGGACGAAACCACGCGCCGCCGCCGCACCGCGGCCGGGCTCGAGCGGCGCCAGAAACTCGACTCCCTGCGCTCCTGCAAGGAGCTCGATGGCGAGCACGTGCTCGGCATTGGCGAGCACCTGGAGAGCCTTCAGCCCGGCAGCGTTCCCCATCGAAACGTGATCCTCCTGGCCGGCGCTCGTCGGGATCGAGTCGACCGATGCAGGATGCGCGAGCGCCTTGTTCTCCGAGACGAGCGCCGCGGCGACGTACTGGAGGATCATGAAGCCGGAGTTGAGGCCCGCCTCCGCGGGGACGAGGAACGGCGGCAGGCCGTCGGAGAGCGACGGGTTGACCAGCCGCTCGACCCGGCGTTCGGAGATGTTGGCCAGCTCCGCCACGGCGATGGCGAGCGCGTCCAGCGCGAAGGCGACAGGCTGGCCGTGGAAGTTGCCGTTCGAGACGATCTCACCCTCGTCGACGAGGACGAGCGGGTTGTCGGTGGCGCTGTTCAACTCGACGGTCACCGTCGCGGTGGCGTACGCGAGGAGGTCGCGGCTCGCCCCGTGCACCTGGGGGGCACACCGCAGGGAGTAGGCATCCTGAACCTTGTCGCACCAGCGGTGCGACTCGATGATCGCCGAGCCGTCGAGCAGAGCGCGGATGTTGGCGGCGCTGTCGCGCTGACCCGGCAGCGGCCGCGCCTCGTGGATAGCCGGATGGAAGCTCGTGCGCGACCCCTGCAGCGCCTCCAACGACAGGGCGCACGACACGTCCGCTGCGCGGGCGACCCGGTTCGCGCGCACGAGGCAGAGCGCCGCGATGGCGGTCATGAATTGCGTGCCGTTGATGAGAGACAGGCCTTCCTTCGCGATGAGACGAACGGGCGACAGCCCAGCACGCCCGAGCGCCTCTCGACCGGAGAGCAGCTCTCCGTCGAACCAGGCCTCGCCCTCGCCGACGAGCGGTAGCGCGAGGTGGGCCAACGGCGCGAGGTCGCCGCTCGCACCGACCGACCCGCGCGCCGGGACACGGGGCAGAACTCCGCGACCGAGCGCCTCGAGCAGCAACTCGACGGTCGCGACGCGGGCGCCCGAGTACCCCTTCGCCAGCGCGTTCGCGCGCAGCAGCATGGCAGCCCGGGTCACGTCGACGGGGTACGGGTCGCCGACCCCGCACGCGTGGCTGCGGAGGAGGCGTAGCTGCAGCTCCTCGACCTGGTCGTCGGGGATCGTCTCCGAGACGAAGCGGCCGAAGCCGGTGTTGACGCCATACGTGTGCTCGCCCCGGTGCTCGTCGACCAGCGACCGCGCACGCTCCATGCGCTGCACCGCCCTGGCGGCGAGCTTCGCCTCGCGGCCGCCGACCGCAACCTCCCAGACGTCGCCGAGGGCGAGGTCGTCGCCGGTGAGAAGGAGCGGCTCCGGCACGGACCGCGAGTCTAGAGCCTCACGCGCGGCACGACGCCATTCGAGCACGGGTCCAGCCCGCACCGAGGTGCACCCGATCTCCCCCCAATGGGGGCGTGCGGGGCCCCTGCAGTCACGCTAGCGACCCACCCGTGACGCGTGTGTGACGGGTTCGTGCCGGCCTGGTGACGGTTGCGGGAGTGCCGCGTGGACATCTCGGCTTCCGCGGGATCGGCGAGCCCGCCGGTTCCGGCTTGCGCGCCAGGCTCAGGACGAATCCGTCTCCAGGAGGCGCAGCTCGACGACGCGATCGGGCGCAAGCGACGGCAGAGCCAGCGCCGGTGCCGCCGCCGCCGCGATGACGGACGCCGGTGCCAGACCCACGAGCTCGCCCCCCGCGACGCCCACACCATGCGACGCAGCCTCGGCACGGACGCGCGCGACGATCTCGTGCAGGGAGGTCGCCTCGACGTCGAGCACGTTCATCGAAACCTGCGCCCGACCGGTCCGTGCCAGTCGGAGACCGAGCGCCTGGACGCCACGGAAGCCGCCGCTCGACTCGCGCACGGACGCTGCGATGGCCCGCGCAACCTCCACGTCGTCCGTCTCCAGGTCGACGTTGAATGCCACGAGGGGCCGCCGGGCGCCGACGAGCACGGCACCGGCGGAGGGATCGAGGCGGGGCGGCCCGAAGTCAGGCACAACCTCGCCCGCGTCGACGCGCGCCTGCAACCCCTCCGGCCCGCCGCGGCGAAAGAAGGCCGGCCGCCGGCCGCCACCACTCTCCGCATACAGGAAGACCGGCAACCCGAGTTCTGCCCCGACACGGCGGCCGACGGCCAGCGCTGCGGCCTTCGCCCGGTCCATGTCCCCGGGAACGAGCGGTACGAGAGGCACGACGTCCGCCGCGCCGACACGCGGGTGCACGCCGTCGTGGAGGCGCAGGTCGATCCGTTCCTGCGCGGCGGCGATCCCCGCGACGACCGACTCCACGAGCTCGGCGTCGCCCCCGACCAGGGTGAACACCGAACGATGGTGATCGGCATCGGAGTGCACGTCGAGCAGGCGTGCGCCGCCGATCGTGAACGCGGCTGCGAGTGCGCCCACCATCGATGCGTCGCGGCCCTCGGACAGGTTCGGCACGGACTCGAGCGGCAGCATCACGCCTACTCTACGACCCATGCCCGAGCCTGATCGACGAGGTCGGCGGCGGCGAGGTCAGCCATGCGGGCCGCTGGTGCCTGATCGACCGCTCGCCCCGGTAGGGGGCGCTTCGCTCACCGCCCTGCAAGGCCGGATCCGGCAGTGCCGCCGTTGCGCCGATGCGGGCTTCCCGATCGTGCCACCTCCGGTTGTCTCTCCCGCGCCCGGACGGCCTGCCTATCTCTTCGGCCTCGCGCCGGGCGCGGTAGAGGCGGAGACGGGACTGCCTTGGCAAGGACGAGCAGGGCGCACACTGCGCGGCTGGCTCCGCATGGATGAGGCAACGTTCTTCGCCACGTTCTACTGCGCGTCCGTGACGCGATGCTACCCGGGCAAGGCGGTGTCGGGACGCGGCGACCGAACAGCCACTGTCGCCGAGCAAACGCTCTGCGCGGAGTGGGCGGAGGCCGAGTTGCGTGCGCTTCGCCCCACGCTCGTCGTCACCGTCGGCCTCACCGCGACGCGACGGCTGCTCGGCGTCCGCACCCTGACCGAGGCGATCGGCAAGAGCTTCCTCCTCGGAGATGCAGTTGCGATCCCCCTCCCGCACCCGTCCGGCGCGAGCGGCTGGCTCAACGATCCCGCCAACCGAGCCCGACTCGGCAAGGCGCTGACCCACGTCCGCCGCGAGCTGGTGCACACCCAATGACCGGTGCACAGCCCTGGACCCTGGCGCACCGGCATCGTGGCTCGGGCTCGCATAGGATCGCCGCCGTGAGCGCCGGTGCCGATGTGATCACAGCTCGGGAGTCGTTCCGCCCGTGACGGAGACCCCCGAGCCCGGGCACCTGATCGAGGAGCCGGTCTCGCCAGAGGCGCTCCGCGAGACCCGCCTGACACCCGCCGAGGCGGTTGCGGGCATGAAGATCAAGCTCCCGGTGCGCGGCAACCGCGCCCTGCGCCGGGCGCTCGAGCGTGCGAACGCGGACAACGAGCTCAAAGCCTGGTGGCACGTTTCCAACGTGAACGCCGTGGTACGCCTCGAGATCAACGACCACTCGTGGGTGCACATCCAGATCGTCGCCAACATCGCGCTCAAGCTCCTGCGCGAGCTCGTCAAGCACGGGATCGAGCCGTCCGTCGTGCGCGACTACGGGATGACCGAGGACGACGCGGAGGTCGTGGTCGTCCTCGCCGCGCTCACCCACTGCGTCGGCATGTCCGTGCATCGCCGCGGCCACGAGGACTTCAGCCTGTTCCTCGCCGAGCCGAAGCTGCGTGAACTGCTCGACGGCGTCTACGACGAGCCGGACCGAACAGTGCTCGTCTGCGAGGTGTTGCAGGCGATCACGAGTCACCGCGCCGACGGTGAGCCGCTCTCGCTCGAGGCGGGCATCCTTCGTGTCGCTGACGCGCTCGACATGGCGAAGGGACGATCGCGCATCCCGTTCGAGAAGGGTCGCGTCTCGATGCACTCGCTCTCGGCTGCCGCGATCGACGAGGTGCGGATCGGCGACGGCGAGGAGCGGCCGGTGCGGATCGAGATCCTGATGAACAACTCCTCCGGCCTCTTCCAGGTCGACGGCCTGTTGCGTGCGAAGCTGCGTGGCTCCGGGCTCGAGCCGCACGTCGAGGTGATCGCCCACATCGACACGGAAAGCGAGAAGCGGCTCGTGCCGGTGTTCCGGCTCGAGCCTTGACCTGCTGCGACGATTCCTGCTGCGCAATTCGTGGATCCGCGGGAGCGGATCCACGACGCGCGAAAACCCCTGAAGGCGTCCGCTTCGCGGCCGCAAGAACTCTACTGGCGCAAGACTCATCGCTGACGCAGGCCTCGGCCTCCGATCCGCTCCTGCGGATTCAACGACGCGCTGAGATCTCCGCAGGCGTCCGCTTCGCGGCCACTGCCCTGTTGTGACAGCGCCTCGAGCGTCCGGGCGTCAGGCCGTCACAGCCGATCGTCTACCATGGCCTCGGCCCGTTGCGGGGTCGTCTAATGGTAGGACGCCGGATTCTGGCTCCGGAAGTTGGGGTTCGAATCCCTGCCCCGCAGCTCCAGCGACGCCCCCGCGCGGGGGCGTCGCTGTTGCATGAGAGGACAACGATCGTGACGCCGATTCCAAAGGTTTTGTAAGGAATCGCAAGCATCTTTGTACACCGTCCGACGGGTCGGGTAGGGTGAGCAGAACGAGTGACACGACCGGCTCCCGTTCAGGAGAGCCGCGCCCCTGTCCCCGATCAGGAGGTCATGGTCTGAAAGCCCTGGTATTGGGTCTGTGCGCCCTGGTGATCGTCGCCACGAGCTCCGCAGCGCAGGCGCAGCCGACCGCGCAGACGCTCGCGCGCCACGTGAAGACGCTCGAGCAGGACCGGCAGGTGATCCGCTTCTTCGAGCAGCACCGGTGGCTCCTCGCCGACCCCGCCGTCGGGCCAGAGGCCCGCCGCCAGCTGCAGCTGCACCGTGCGAGCCTGCGGGAACGGGCAGCGCGTGTCGCGCGCCTGCAGGCGCGACTCGAGCGCGAGCATGCGGCCCGCACGCTCCAGGCGATCCGCAAGGCCGGTCCACGCAAGGCGATCTGCCACGTGTTCGGCTCCTACTGCGGGCAGGCCCTGCGCGTCGCCAGGTGCGAGTCGGGTCTGCGGCCGGCCGCCGAGAACGGCCAGTACCTCGGTCTCTTCCAGATGGGCGTCTTCGAGCGCCGCCGCTTCGGTCACGGACCCTCCGCCTTCGAGCAGGCCCGGGCGGCGCACCGTTACTTCGTGCACACCGGGCGAGACTGGAGCCCGTGGTCGTGCAGACCTCGGTACTGAGCGACTGCCGACCTGTGGAGGGAGCTGTGGACGGAGCTGGGGACGGATCCCCGGCTCGGAAGATTTCGTGCGCAAAGTGCGGTACCGGCCAATGAGGTCGGGTTTCCACCGCGTCTCAGGCATGCTAGGTGTCCGATGGTGCCATGGCTGAGGCGGAACCACGACCGCCTGAGGCCGCTCGACGAGGCGGCTGCGTACGCCCGCTGCCACGGGGACCGCGACGATTCGGTACGGATCGTCAAGCTGCCACCGCGGCGGGCGCGCTACGACCTCCTCGCGACCGGCGAGGAGATCCGGCGGCACTTCGAGCAGCGCATCGACGCCCGCGACGTCGACGAGCTCTCGAGCCCCGTGCAGGGGTAGCAGGCGGCCTCGCAGCGGGGCTTCGCTACGATACTCGGCTGCCACGGCCCATTCGTCTAGTGGCCTAGGACACCGCCCTCTCACGGCGGCGGCACGGGTTCGAATCCCGTATGGGCCTTTCCTTCTTTCGACGGAACACGGAGCCCCAGGAGAGTTTCCGGACGGCCTCCATGACTTGGAACCCGGCGGACGGTTGCTCTACCGGGCGCGTCGCCCGTCGAGCCGGAGCGTCCACGGGTCGATCGTGTCGACCTGGAGATGTGTCTCGCTCCACGGATCGCGCGCGAGCGTGGTGCGGACGGCTTCCTCCGACTCGGCCTCGACGGCGTGCGCCACGCGCTAGGAGTGTTCCGCGGCCAGGCCGGCGAGCAGCGGAAGCGCCAGCACCAGGGCAAGCGTCGTCATCATCGCGATGTGCAAGACCATGCCTCTCATTCAAGCCGACGTTATCCGAGCGGCGGATGAGAGGCGTGTAAAGATCGGGTAAGACCTCGCGACTGCGGCGGGAGCCCAGCCGTTGTGTCGCTAGTGTGGGTGGCCACGGATGCGAGAGTCGTTCGTGCCATGCCGACCGATGCCGCCCCCACCCGCGGCGGTCGGGCCTCGGATGCGCAGGTAACACCGCCGGCCCATCGCCGTCTCCTCACCGCATTCACGCGACCGCGTGGAGGCCGCTATGCCACCGCGGCGCGCCCCGTTGTCGTTGTGGTGGTGCTTGCGTTCGCCGTCGCCGCGGCCTGGCCCGTGGCACGGGACGGGTGGACGCAGAGCTCGCACTACGCGCTCGTTCGGGCGCTGGCGAGCGGTCGGGCCGAGATCGACGCGGACCTTGCCACGACAGGGGACGTCAGCTACTGGCACGGGCACTACTACTCGACGAAGGCGCCTGGCCTCGCGGTGGCCTCGCTGCCGCTCTACGTCCCACTCGAACGAGCCGGGCTCTGGCCCCACGACCGGCGCGCGCAGCTCTGGTTGTTGACGCTCTGGACCGCAGTGACGAGCGCCGTCCTGCTCATCCTGCTCGTGCGTCGCGTGGCGGATCGCCTGGAACCCGGCAGCGGCCTCTTCGCGGCACTCGGCCTCGCCGTGGCCTCCATGGTGCTCCCGTTCTCGACGCTCCTCTTCTCGCACATCACGGGCGCGCTCCTCGTCTTCGCCGCGTTCGCGCTCCTGCTGCGCAACCGCGACTCGGAGCGCCGCGCAGCGATGGGACTCGCGGCGGGCGCGCTCGCCGGCGCAGCTGTTCTCGTCGAGTACCAGACGGCTCTGGCGGGCGTCATCCTCGTCGCGTACGCGGCGGCGACGGCTGCCAGGCGCCTCCGTGGGGCCGCGCTGTACGCCGTCGGCTTCGCCGCCGGCATCGCGCCGCTCGCCGCCTACAACTGGTGGGCCTTCGGCAGCCCGACCCACATGTCCGTCGTCAATGCCGTCTCCGAACGGGGTGCCTCCGGGCACGACGAGATCGGAGCCCATGCGGCCGGGCTGCTCGGGATCACCCAGCCGAGCCTGGCCGTGCTCGAGGACCTGCTGCTCGAAGACCGTGGCCTGCTCCTGACGACACCGATCGTCGCCGCGGCGTTCGCCGGCGTCGTGCTGCTCTGGTTCCGCGGGCGCAGGGCGGAGGCTGGCACCATCGCCGCCGTCGTCGTCGCCTATTTCGTCTACAACGCCGGCGTGACGACCCCGTTCGGTGGCCCGTTCGGCGGCGAGAGCCCCGGCCCGCGCTACCTCATCACGACCCTTCCCTTCCTCTTCGCACCGCTCGGCCTCGCCTACAGACGCGCCCCGGGAGTCGTGCTGGCGCTCGCAGGGATCTCCGTCGCCTCGATGGCGGCTGCCACGGCGACACGGCCGACGATCGAGGGACATGAGCTCTGGCAGTGGTGGACGCGCATCCGCGACGGCCACTTCACCGACACCCTGCCGAGCCTCCTGGGCGTCTCGCGCCCAACCGGCTGGGCCTCGATCCTCCCGTTCGCACTCGCCCTCGCGGTTGTCGTCACCCTGCTCGTGAAGGAAGCGACGCGGTTGCGACGACCGGTCGGCCGCGACGCCGTTGCGGCCGCCGTGGCGCTCTGCGCCTGGTACCTCATCATCCGCGTCTCGCGGAAACTCGACGTGCTCGACCCACGCCTGGCACCCGTGCTCACATTCGCCACGCTGATCGGAACCGTCGCCCTCGTCGCGACGATCACCGGCGCCGTCTCGCGAAGGCACGGCGGCACCATCGCGCCGGTCGCCGTGAGAGTCAACAGACGCGGCCGCTAGCTACTCGGAGCCGATCTCCCCGAAGGAAAACCCAAGCTTGGGCGCCATGTTCCCCTCGCGGACGAAGCGGATCTCCACACGCCCGATCGCCGCCTCCTGAACGAAGAGATAGCGGTCGGTCGCGTAGGACGCCGTCAGGCCGTCCTTTCCCTCGGCGAGCGAGTGGAACATGACCCACGAATCGTCGCCGCTGGTCTCGACCCTCACGACGGGAACGGCCTCTCCACCGACGTGGGCCTCGACCACCGGGACATAGCCGTCGGGCGAGTGCTCCTCGAGACTCTTGTAGTTGCGCGCCACGGCGCGCCAGATGCTGTGTCGGTCACTCATGCCCGACAGGCTATGGACACGGGGAGACGTGCTCGGACGGTGCACACGCATCACGCGCACTCGAGCGCCCCGGAGGGAGGGGCCGCGACGTGGCCCGGGCAGGCTACGGCGCGACGTGGACGAGCTGATCCGCCGCGACCCCCTCGAGGCGGGTCACACGCCCGTCGGGGAAGCGCACCGACAGCTCACGTACCCGGGTCGCGCCTCCCAGGCCGAAGTGCACCCGCGGATCCTCCGAGGAGAGGTAGCTGCTCCCCGCCTGCACGTCGCGCACGAAACGGCGCCCATCGGGCAGCACGGCCGTCACCCGAGCACCGGGAGCAAAGGCGTCCAGAGCCACCTCGAGCCAATGGCCCGCCGCGCCGGTGTTCCGGAGCAGAATCAGACGGCCGCCGATCGAGTTGACGGCGATGTCGACATCGCCGTCGTTGTCGAAGTCGGCTGCGGCGAGACCGCGCCCGTTCACACGCGGGCCCGCTCGCAGCCCGAGCCGCCGGCCGACATCGGAGAACGTCCCCGCTCCCGTGTTCTCCAGCACCTGGATCGGCCTCGCGTCGCCGGCCAGATTCCTGACCGGTATGGCGCCGTTGGCGAGGACCAGGTCGAGTCTGCCGTCGAGGTCGAGGTCGACCCAGGACGCTCCCCACCCGGTCAGGCTCGGGCCAAAGGCGGCCGCCAGGCCCGAGCGGGCGTCGGTGAACGAGCTCCCGGCCGCCCCGGCAGGCTTGCTTCGGAAGAGCGCGTGCAGCTCCCCGCGCGAGTTGGTCACGAGCAGGTCGACGCGGCCGTCCGCGCTGTAGTCGGCCGCTGCGATCCCCATGCCGGCATTCGGGTCGGCGACTCCCTCGCGTCGCGCCCGATCCGCGAAGCGGAAGCCGAGCCCCGCAGGGTCCGCCGCCACCCCGCCCGGCCACGGAACGTTCTCGTACAGTCGATTCGGGTCGGCGTCGTTGGCCACGTAGAGATCGAGCCGCCCGTCACCGGTGACGTCCGTGAGCACGGCTCCAAGACCGTGGTCGACACGGTTCGCCTCGATCCCGGCCTCCCTGGCCACCTCGCGGAAGGTCGAGCGGCCGTTCTCGTCCGGGCCCTGGTTGAGATAGAGCCGGTCACGCACGGCGAGGTGGTTCGTCGGGAACCCCGCATCCGACCCTGTGATCGCACCGTTGACGTCCGTGTAGCCGGCCACGAAGAGGTCCGACAGGCCGTCGCCGTTCACGTCGCCGACCGCGGCGCCGGTGTGCCAGCCGAAGGTGGAGACCCCGGCCGCGCGCGCGCCCTCGGTGAACGTGCCGTCGCCGTTGTTCCACAGCAGCGCGTCGTAGCCGTCGGTCTCCACGTTGTACCCCGAGGTCGTCACGTAGAGGTCGGTGCGGCCGTCCAGGTTCAGGTCCGCCGCCACGCACCCGTCCCCGCGGACCGGCAGATCGGCTCCCGCGCCACGACTCACGTCGACGAACCGGCCCCGCACGTTGTGGAAGAGAGCGCTGCGCGGCAGTCCACCGTGACTCTGCGCGCGGGCGTAGTCGAGCTCCGAATACGAGTTGACCACGAACAGGTCGAGCCAGCCGTCGCCGTCATAGTCCAACCAGCACAGCCCGCCGCCCATCATCGCCGTGAGGTCCATCGTCATGCCGGTGCGGAAAGCGCTCTGGCGGAAATCGAGCCCGACCTGCTGAGCCACGTCGCGCAGGCGAACGCCCCCGAGGACGACGCCGGCGGCGGCGTTCGCGGACGGGCTCGCCGGCGCCACTGCGGCGCTCGGCACGCCGGTCACCCTCCGAGTGGCCACGATCAGGTAACGCCCACGCTCCAGCGCGAGCTCCACCGTCCGCTGGAAGCGCACCGACGTCTCGCGCTGCTCGAGCGCCGGCGGCGAGCCGGCGTAGGTCGACACCTCCACCGTCCCCACGAGGGTCGCGACCACAGTCGGCGGGTCCTGGTACTTGCCCGGCTCGAGCGTGACGCGGATCCGCTCGACGCCGTAGACCGGAACCGTGATCGCCTGTCCCGCCGATCCCCTGATCCGCCGCCACACCTCCGCCAGCCACGCGCCGTCGGCGCCCGCGGCAGCGCGACCGAGATCGCGCCTGCGCAGCGCATCGGCCTCGACCTGCAGGTCGGCGACGACGTCACGTGCCATCTGCAAGGACGTACGCCGGTCGATCTGCGTCGCGACACCCTTCGCCGGCACGACAGCAACCACCGGGAGGCCCCTCGTGGTGCGCACCGGGGCGCTCGGCTCGCCGGCGCTCGATCGGCCCGGAATGCTCACCAGCACCAGCAGCCCGGTGAACGCCACAGCCCCCGCGAGCGCCGCTGCGCCCATGACGGCGCGTCTCGGGCCTACACCGAGGCCGTCCAGACGGAGCCGCCGAGGTGCCGGGGCGGACTCGTGGGCGGCAGCGACCCCGGACGAGAGCCACACGAGCAGCGGACGGGCCGCGCAGACGAGCGCCAGGGCAGAGAGCACGGCGACCTTGGTCGCATACTCGGTCTGAAGCGGCGCGATCAGAAGCGTCGCGAGCAGCCCGACGCCGATCGCATAGGCCCGGCGTCCGCCACGCCCGTCGGGAATCGTTCTCGGGTCGGTGATCATGAAGAAGAGGAAGACCAGGATCTCGGGCGAGGTGACGAGCACCCACCAGAACTCCCAGCCCGTGATCGGCCCGAGATGCCAGCGAGCGGTCATCGCGTGCCCACTGGCCGCGAGCACCGCGATCCCTGCAGCGAATGCGAGCCAGAAGCCGACTGCGATGTGCACCAGGTGCAGGCGCATGAGGATCGCGAAGCCGCCCGCCACGATGATCGCCAGAGCCAGCACGAGCGCCGGCGACAGCGGCCCCCACCAGAAGTCGAGCGGCTCGGCCCGGTGGCGGCCGAGGATCAGGAAGCACAGCACGAGCCCGACGTTCGAGGGGTTGAAGACATGGCGCCCCCGGAAGCGGATCAGGTACTTCGAGAGCAGCGAGACGGCCGCCGTCCCAGCGAAGATCCACCAGCCACGCATGCTCCACCAGTCCCCGTGCTCGGTTCCCGGCACCCGGAGGATGAAGGCGACCCCGTTACCGGTGAGGAGCGCGCTCGCCGGCCACAGGATCACCCGTTGGCGCCGAAAGGCGATCGCGACCTCGAGCACGGCGCAGGTCAGCAGCGACACGAGGATCTGGGCGATCGAGAGGCGGAAGTCGAACGCGACCTGCCCGAGCACCTGCAACGACACGATCACAGCCGCGAGGTGCAGCCGAGGGTCGCGCACGGTCGGCAGCAGCACCGGGTACGGCGTGCCTCGGATCTGCAGCATCGGCCTGTCGACGCCGGCTAGGGCAGACGCGCTCATCGAGGGTTCATGCTACTCAGGCCGGGGATTCGAGACCGGGATCCGCAGGCAGCCGCAGTGCTGCGATGGGGCTCGCGGGTCTTCGCGTCGAGACACCGCTCAGGTGCACCGCGACAACGACCGATAGAAGCACGGTGACCACCACGGGCATCGATGCGACTCTGCTCTCCGACGACGAGCTCGGCGGGCTCCTGACCGAACTCGTCGACGACGAGAAGACCCTTTCCAGGCGGCGCGATGCGTTGCACCGCCGCATCGACTTCGTCAGTGCCGGCGGCGGCGGCCACGAGGGTGCCTCCACGGAGCTGCTCGAGTCGCTGACCGGCGAGGAGCGGTACGTCTCCAAGGAGCGCCTTGCGCTCCAGCGGCGCATCGACCTGCTCCGAGCTGAGCAGCTCCGGCGCCACGCGACCCGCTAACGCTCGGACTTGCCAGCGCAGGGCCGGAAACCGCTCCCGCGGCCTCCGGCCCGCGCGAAGACCCCTGAAGGCGTCCGCTTCGCGGCCGCAAGAGCGGTCTTGCCAGCGACTTGCCAGCGCAGGGCCGGAAACCGCTCCCGCGGCCTCCGGCCCGCGCGAAGACCCCTGAAGGCGTCCGCTTCGCGGCCGCAAGAGCGGTCTTGCCAGCGACTTGCCAGCGCAGGACCGGAAAACTTGCCAGCGCAGGGCCGGGAACGGCTCCCGCGGCTTCCGGCCCGCGCGTCAGCTCTGCGCGGCGAGCTCCGCCACGAGCGGGCCCGTGTCGAGCGGAGCGAACCCGATCCGCGCTGCGATCTCCTCCGACGACGGGCGCGTGCCTTCTTTGAAGAGCCCGCTCAGCAGCTCCCCCGTTCCGGGTCGTCGCCACCAGTCCGCCGCCACCTCGCGTCGCAGCCACGCCCGCAGCTGCGCGGCCCGCAGCCAGGCGCGGAGGTAATCCGCGGAGTAGAAGCCCGAGTCCATGTCGGCGAGGAAGTTCTCGTCGGGATACCGGATGCCCGTCGCCTCCGTCAGCCGGGCTGCATACCCCTCGGCGGTGCCGCCGTCCTCGGCGAACCGTCCCCAGAAGTCGAGCTCGAAGCCCAGCTTGGCCGAGTAGCGGCGGTAGAGCAGCGTGTTCACGAAACCGGCTGCAGCTGCGTGCTCGCGCGCCTCGGTCTCTGCGAGGCCGAACTGCGCCACGTGCCAGCCGGGCTCGTGGACGATCGAGTCGAGGAGAAACGAGTAGATCTCCGTCAGGGCATGGTCGCGGGCCAGGCGCCGGAACGTGAACGGGAGCTCGGGATCGCAGCCGGCGTAGTGCAGCGCGTGCCCGGCCTCGTGCAGGAACGCCTCATAGTCGTGCAGGCCGCCCTGGGCCCTGGTGATCAGGTGCACGAGCCGGGGCGGATCCGAGGGGATCACGCACGCCCGCGGTGACTTCTGCGGCCGGTCCTCGAGGTCGAGCCGGATGCCCCGCGCCGCCTCCACGTCCAGACCCAGCGACCGCAGCGTCGCCACGCACACCGGCACCGACCGCTCACGGGTGTACGTCGACTCGAGCGGCGAGAGCCGCCGCAGCCACGCGACGTGTGCGGACGACGGCGTCTCCTCGCGCTCGTCGCCGAGCAGCCTGTCGAGCCAGTGCTGACGCGCTCGGGTGTACTCGGCAGTGGTCTCCGCGCGAGCCGCGTCGACCGCCGCGAGCAGCGGCCGAAGCGGGATGCCTTTCTCCGCCTCGTTTCGCGCGATCGGGCCAGGCTCGCCGGACAGATCCGCCGCGAGCTCGTTCGTGCGCGGCGAGCAGCGACCGTCGCTCGTCGTTGAACGCCACTGACACAGCGAGCGACGTGGCCCCGAGCTCGTCCCGCTCGGCGTATGACGGAAGCGTCGCGAGCCGTGCCTGCGCCGTCCGCAACGGCAGCTGCTCGCCCCGCCACGGCACCCGCGCAGCGAGGATGGCGTTCTCGAGCGCGTCGTCGCGCTCGGCGAGCGCCCGCACGAGAATGCCCCCCTCGCAGGTCAGGCAGAGCCGCGTGAGCCGCTCACGCTCGTCGCCGCCCGAGGTGTTCCCCGCCGCGCGCAGGGCCTCGAGTTGCTCGCGTGTGAAGAGGTCGGCGTAGCGCCCCACGATTGCCGCCTGCTCGGAGCTCTCCTTCTCCCCCACGCGAACGGCACGGGACTCTTCGGAGCGCTCGAAGAGAAATGCCGCCAGCCGCTCCTCGAAGGCGTCGACACCGAGCGTGGCGCTCACGCCGCGAGCACCGCGCCGCGGCGCAGCCGCTCCAGCGACATGTCGCGGCCGAGGAGCTCGAGCGACTCGTAGAGCCCCGGCGAGACGCGCGAGCCGGTGACGGCGACGCGGATGGGTCCGTAGACCTGCCGGGGCTTCTGCCCGAGCTCCTCGCAGAGCGCCTTCAGCCGCCGCTCGATCGCCTCTGCCTGCCACGGCTCGACCCCGGCGAGAGCCGCCTCCGCGGCGCGCAGGGTCGTGGCATCGAGCTCGGCCGGGTCAGGCTCCACGTCGTGGAAGAGGAAACCGACGAACGCGGGCAGCTCCCCCAGCCGAGCGATCTTCTCCTGCACGAGCGGCGCCGTGGCGCGCACCCGGTCCTCGGCCCAGTCGATCCCCCGGTCGCGGAGATACACGACCACCGCGTCCGCGTACGCCTCGGGGGGGAGCGCGCGGAGGTGGACGCCGTTCATCCAGTCGAGCTTCGCGTAGTCGAACGTGCCGGGACTGGCACTCACCGCCTCGAGCGAGAAGCGCTCGACGATCTCCTCGCGGGACATGATCGTCGTCTCACCGTCCGGAGCCCAGCCGATCAGCGCGAGGAAGTTGACGACCCCGTCCGGCAGGTACCCGGCCTCGCGGAACTCGTCCACCGACACGGCGCCGTGGCGCTTCGAGAGCTTCTTCCCGTCGGCGCCGAGGATGCTGCCCACGTGCGCATAGACGGGCGGCTCGTGCCCGAGCGCACGCAGGATCCGGATCTGCTTCGGCGTGTTCGAGATGTGGTCGTCGCCACGGATGACGTGCGTGATCGCGTCGTCCATGTCCTCGACCGGCGAGGCGAAGTTGTAGGTGGGACGGCCGTCCGAGCGGACGATGACGACATCCTCCAGCTGCTCGTTGGGAAAGTCGATCCGGCCGCGAACGGCGTCGTCCCAGCCCGTCACGCCGTCGTCGGGCATGCGAAACCGGATCGCACCCTCGTCCTCGTACGCCTTGTCCTCCGCGACGAGGTGTGTCGCCAGCTCACGGCAGCGATCCATGGCGTCGAGCTGGAAGGTGACTGCGCCGTCCCATTCGATGCCGAGCCACGACAGCGAGCGCTGGATCTGCTCCGTCGCCTCCTCGACCTCGCGGCTCGTGTCGGTGTTCTCGATGCGCAGCAGGCACTCGCCCCCGCGACCCCGCGCGAAGAGCCAGTTGAAGAGGAACGTGTGCACCGTGCCGACATGGAGCAAGCCCGTCGGCGAGGGCGCCATGCGGACGCGGACGCTCATCGGAGCGCCATGGTAGTCAGGAGCCGGTCGCGAGCCCCGGCTCAGGAGCGCGGATCGCCCGCACGGAGGGGAGTGACGCGATCGCCAGCAAGCACGCGAGCGAGACCGCAAACCCGGCCCAGAGCGTCCTCTGGATGCCGATCCCGGCGGCGACGGGCCCCACGATCGCCATCCCGAGCGGGATGAGCACGAACGACCCGAGCGCGTCGTAGGAGCTGACACGCGATCGTGCGTGCTCGGGCACCTCGCGCTGGAAGACCGTGAACCACAACGCGAGATGCAGGGCAATGCCCGCACCGGTGAGGAACGAGCACGCGGCGACGATCCACACGGGTGCGTAGAGGGCGAGCGCGGCGAGCTCGAGCAGCAGGGGAAACGTGGCCAGCACCGAGGCGAGCAGCGGTCGCCCCGGGCGGTAACGAAGCGCGATCGCGCTCCCCGCAAGCGCACCGATACCGCCACAGGTGAGCACGACGGCCCACGCGCCCGCGCCGCCGTATTGCTCCTTCGCGACGAGCGGTCCGAGCACGGCCCAGCACCCGACGAAGACCAGGTTCGAGATGCCGAACAGGAGCACGCTCGACCAGAGCCACGAGTGCGCCGTGAACTCGCGCCAGCCGTCTCGCAACTCGTGGAAGAACCCCGCCCGCTCGCGCACGGTGTCGCGTGGCGTGACGCGGATCAGCGCGAGGAGCATCGCGGCGGCGAAGAACGTGAGCGCGTCGAAGCCGAGGGCGATGCCCGGGCTGCCCGCCACCACCAGCGCGCCACCGAAGGCGGGCCCCAGGATGCCGACCATGTTCCGTGACAGGCCCTGCAGGGCGTTCGCCTGCTGCAGCCGGGTCGGGGTCACCGTCTGCGGCACGAGCCCGACCTCTGCGGGGATCACGAGCCCGCCGCCGAGGCCGTAGAACACCGACAGCGCGATCAGCGACCACAGCTCGGCGCTGCCGGCGAGCACGACTGCGGCGGTGAGAGCCTGTGCGGTGCCCTGAATCAGCGACGCGCCTGTGAGCACCAGGTTGCGCGGCAGGCGGTCGGAGAGGACCCCGCCCCCGATCACGACCACCGACTGGAACAGCGACCGGGTGGCCAGCACGAGCCCGAGCTCTCCGGCGTCCCCGCCGGGCAGATCGAGCACGGCGAAGGCGAGAGCGATGAAGCCGAGGCTGTCCCCCAACGTGGTGACGGTCGTGGCGGAGAAGAGCAGCCGGAACTGCCGCTCCCGGAGCGGCCCGACACGAGTTCGCCACGGGCCTGACACGACGCCACCCTACGCGGGCCACGGGCGCCTGCTGCCCGCGCACCGGCCGGTAGCGTACGTGGGTGCTGTACGGCGCCCACGTGTCGTCGTCCGGAGGCATCTCGAACGCGATCGACCGGGCGGCCGAGCTCGGCTGCGACGCCGTGCAGGTGTTCACGCAGAGCCCGCGCATGTGGCGGCCGACGGTGCATGCTCCGGAGGAGGTGGCGCGCTTCCGCGCTCGCCGCGAGGAGACTGCGGTCGGGTCGGTCGTCGTCCACGCCCTCTACCTCGTGAACCTGGCGAGCCCTGACGCGGAGATCCACGCGAGATCGGTGGCCGCGATGCGTGCCACTTTGGAGGCCGCGGATGCGATCGGCGCGGAGGGTGTGATCTTCCATCCGGGCTCCCATCTCGGCGCCGGGCTCGAGGTCGGGATCGGGCATGCCGTGCCCGCGCTGCGCGAGCTGCTGCAGTTGACCGGCGAGCGGCTCTGGCTGCTGCTCGAGAACTGCGCCGGGGCGGGCGGCACCATCGGCCGCTCGATCGACGAGCTCGCCGCCCTGGTCGACGCGCTCGATGGCCACCCGCGGCTCGGGATCTGCCTCGATTCCTGCCATTGGTGGGCCTCGGGCGTCGACGTCACCTCCCCGGTGGCCCTGGACACCGCCGTCGGCCGTCTCGACGACCTGATCGGGCTCGAGCGGCTGCGCTGCCTCCACGTCAATGACGCCGCGTCCGCGCTCGGGTCGAATCTCGACCGGCACGCGTCGGTCGGTGCCGGCGAGATGGGTGCCCGGCTCGGCGTCTTCCTCGCCCATCCCGCCTTTCAGCAGCTACCCGCGATCCTCGAGACACCCGGCCCCACCGGCCACGGGCCGGATGCGGCGGAGGTGCGAGCGCTGCGCGACCTGCACCGGCGCGGTGTGCGCAACGCGCGGCGGCGGGTCGCGCGCTAGCGCGGGTCGCGCAGCTCTGCGATGACGCGGAAGCTCGGTCGCTCCTCCGCCATCTCGAAGAACTCCGGGTTGCGGCAGCCCACCTCGTCGACGCGGTGCTCATAGCACGAGCTGACCTCGGCCCGGCACATCGGCAGCGGGGTGCGGCGGGCGCGCACCGCGCCGAAGCCGTCACGGCGCTGCTCGGCTGCGCGCAGCAGATCGAGGTCGATCTCCACGTCGAAGACCTTCTGCAGGCAGCCCATGTACGTGTGCCCCCAGGCCTCGTAGGCGTAGACGAAGGGGCAGGCTCGCTCGATGCACGCTCCGGGGTACACCACCTTGTCGCACAGCACCTCGCAGCGGCGGCACTCGACCTCGTCCTGGGGCCGCAGCGGGAGCTCCGTGCGGCTGAGCTCGACGGGGGCGGTGTCGCTCACAGGAGGATCGTGGCAGGGGTTGTGCGGGCGCCGCAAGACTTGACATCCCGCGCGACGAAGGCTAGGCCGCTCGTGACGCGCCGTCACAAAGCCGCCGCCGAGTGCTACGCATGACCGCGACTGGGCCCGGGTAGGGTTCGCGGCCGATGCTGCGAAAGGTGCTCTTCGCGACGCTGGCGCTCGCTCCGCTCACGATCGCGCTGGACTCCCTCGCCGACTTGAGTGCCACCACCGAGTTCGTGCTCGCGGCGCTCTCGCTGGTCCCGCTCGCGTGGCTGATCGGCGAGGCGACCGACCATGCGGCGGAGCACACCGGGCCCGGGATCGGAGGCTTTCTCAACGCGACCTTCGGCAATGCGCCAGAGCTGATCATCGCGCTGATCGCCGTGCACGAGGGGCTGACCGAGGTGGTGCGCGGGTCGCTCATCGGCTCTGTCGTCGGCAACCTGCTCCTCGTCCTCGGCTTCTCCCTGGTCGCCGGGGGGTCCGGCGCACTCGACCGCTTCTCCAGCTTCTTCTCCTTCTTCCTCATCGGCGTCGCGATCGTCCTCTTCCTCATCCCGGCGATCCCAGGCTGGAGCGGAGATCCTGACCGGCACTCGCTCGCGGTGCTGTCCATCGTCCCGTCGATCGCGCTGCTGCTGCTCTACGTCGGCGCCACCTGGTTCTCACTGCGGCGCCATCGGGAGATGCACATCGCCAGCGACGACGAGATCGAGGCCTGGTCGCTGACCCTGTCGCTCGGGGTACTCGGCGTCGCGACCGTTGCCACAGCGCTCGTCGCGGAGATCCTCGTCGGGTCGATCGACGTGTTCGCCGAGCAGGTCGGGCTGAGCGAGTTCTTCGTCGCAGCGGTCATCGTTGCCATCGTCGGCAACGCAGCGGAACACGGTGGCGCCGTGATCGTCGCCTACCGCGGCAAGCTCAAGCTAGCGGCGGAGATCGCGCTCTCCTCGGCGGCGCAGGTGGCCGTGTTCCTGATCCCGGCCGTGGTCCTCCTCTCCTGGCTGATCGAGCCGCTGACCCTCAGCTTCCGGCCGGTGGAGATCGCCGCGCTGACCGCCTCGCTCCTGCTCACCATTGTCGTGCTCGCGTCGGGACGGTCGTCACGTGTCCGCGGCGGTGTGCTGCTCGCGGGCTATCTCGGGGTGGCGATCGCCTTCTACGCGGCCGGCGACCGCGGCGGCTGAAGTTAGCGCGCAGAGTGGGACCGCTCCCATCCGCGGGAGCGGTTTCCGGCCCTGCGCTGACTGGTCAGACGGCGCCGGAGAGCGCTTCGGGGACGAGCGCACAGGCCCGTTCGACGTCGTCGTCCGTCACGTCGAGGTGCGTCACCGCCCGGATCACCGACGGGTGGATCGTGGAGGAGAGCCCGACACCGTGCGCGTGCAGGACAGCGAGCGCCTCGTCGCGCCCGAGCTCGAGCGCGCCGACATCCAGCTGCACGAAGTTCGTCTCGACCTGGGCGAGGTCGACCGGGAGACCGGCCTCGTGCCAGGCCTCGGCCAGACGGCGGGCCCGCGCGTGGTCGTCGGCCAGCCGATCGACGTGGTGGTCGAGCGCGTAGACCCCCGCCGCGGCGACGATGCCCGCCTGCCGCATGGCGCCGCCGAACAGGTGCTTCTCCCGCCACGCGCGCTCCATCCGATCGAACGAGCAGGCGAGCACCGCGCCGAGCGGACAGCCGAGCCCTTTCGAGAGGCAGACGGTCACGGTGTCGCAACGGGCGGCGATCTCCGCGGGCGCCACGCCCTGCGCCACGGCGGCGTTGAGCAGACGGGCACCGTCGAGGTGCACGGTGAGACCGAGCTCGTGCGCGGCAACGACGACCTCCTCGAGCTCGGGGAGCGGCCAGCAGCGGCCACCCGAGCTGTTGTGGGTGTTCTCGAGTGCGAGCACCGCCGGCCGCTGGTCGGCGTTCTTGGTGCTCGGGTGGGCGACCTGACGCAGCTGAGCCGGCGTGATGCGGCCCGCGGCCCCCTGGATCGCCTCGATCATCAGGCCGGCGTGCGCGGCCGCGCCGCCGTACTCGTAGATGACGACGTGCGCGTGTCGCTCCGCGATGAGCATGTCGCCCGGCCGCGAGCTCAGCTTGAGCGCGATCTGGTTCGCCATGGTCGCGGTCGGCAGGAAGAGTGCCGCCTCGTGCCCGAGGAGGTCGGCGACGCGCTCCTGCAGCGCCGTCACGGTCGGGTCCTCACGCTTCTGCTCGTCCCCGACGACGGCCGCGGCGATCGCAGCGCGCATACCGTCGGTCGGCCGAGTGGCGGTGTCGGAGCGGAGGTCGATCACAGCCGGGAAGCTACCGTGCCTGCGTGGACCTCGTGACGCTCGAGGAGACGCTCGCGTCCCGCGGCGAGCCCGGTTTCCGCGCTCGCCAGGTGTGGGAGTGGACCGCGCGTGGCGCGGGCGGGTATGAGTCGATGACCAACGTGCCGCGCGAGCTGCGTGAGACCCTCGCCGAGACGGTGCCGTTCTCGACGCTGGACGTCGTCGCGGAGGCACGCGCACGCGACGGCACCGTGAAGACACTCTTCCGCACCGCCGACGGACATCCCGCCGAAGCGGTGCTGATGCGCTTCCGCGACGGCCGGCGATCGGTCTGCGTCTCCTCCCAGTCCGGCTGTCCGCTCACGTGCACGTTCTGCGCCACCGGAGCGATGCGCTTCGGCCGCAACCTGACGGCCTCGGAGATCCTCGACCAGGTGCTCCACTTCGTCCGGCTCACGGCTCTGGAGCAGGGCCCCGGAAGGCACGGTGCCGCGAGCGGCGTCACGAGTGGCCGCGTGACGCACCTCGTGTTCATGGGGATGGGCGAGCCGATGATGAACCTCGACGAGGTGCTGCGCGCGGCGCGGCGGCTACCCGACGTCGGGATCACGCACCGGCGCACGGCCGTCTCGACGGTCGGCTGGCTTCCGGGCCTCACGCGGTTCGTGGACGAGGTCGAGGAGCCGATCCGGCTCGCGCTCTCCGTGCACGCCGCCGACCCGGTCTTGCGCTCGCAGCTCATGCCGGTCAACGAGCGCTACCCGCTCGAGACGGTGCTGGCCGAGTGCCGTCGGCACGCGACCCTCCGCCGCCGCCGCGTATACGTCGAGTACGTGATGCTCGCTCGGGTCAACGATGCGCCTTTGCAGGCGAGGGCGCTCGGGCGGCTGCTCGGCCCCGACCACTTCAAGGTCAACCTGATCCCGTACAACCCGACAGGGCGCTACGACCCCTCGACGCGCGAGACGATCGAGCGGTTCCGCTCCGAGCTGGAACGGGCCCACGTGCCCGTGACGGTGAGGCTGACCCGGGGTCGCGACATCGCCGCGGCCTGCGGCCAGCTGGCCGCCGAGCCGCGGCCGCGCCGCGCAACTGCTTCGTAGTCCGTGCAAGCAAGCGCTCGGTGGGCCAGTGCGTTGCGGCCGCGCAGCGGACGCCTCCAGGGATTGTCGTTCTCTCCGGCGCGGTCGGGATCCGCGGGAGCGGATTCCGACCTTGCGCGGCAAACAGGTGCCTTGCGGCCGCGCAGCGGACGCCTTCAGGGATTGTCGTTCTCTCCGGCGCGGTCGGGATCCGCGGGAGCGGATTCCGACCTTGCGCGGCCAATCTGCGCCCGCGGCTCGTACACCGCAGCGTCCTCGACCTCGCCGACGTAGCGATATGAGCGCCGGATCGCATCGGCGACGCCGCGGCCGAGGTTCGCACCCTCGTACCACCCGATCGTCGATTCGTCGATCCTTCGCGTCAGCAGGATGCGCGCGAATGCGTGCTTGTCGATGCGCTCGACGAGCGATGCGACCCACTCCGGGTGTCGCTTCCCGATCACGCGCAACATGAACGGGTCCTGCACGATCGGGTCCTGCCCGAGCATCACGGGGATCGTCGGATCCTCCGAGAGGATCTCTCCGCGTGCGTCGAGCTGCTCGAGGTTCCTGACCTCGTACGCATCTGTCCTTCCGGCAAGCACCTCGACTGCCTCCCCACGGAGTGTCGATTGGAACCCGATCGCGGTCGTCCAGCCGACCAGCACCACCACGGCCACCTCGAGGGCTCGACGGTCGACGACCGCCAGCGGGCCACGGCAGCCGACGAGCAGGCCGGCGCAAACCGCGGAGACGACGAGGATGTCGAAGAGGTGGTTCTCGGCGGCCCCTGCACCGAGAAACGTCACGAGCGTCGTCACGACGACGAACGGGAGGCAGACGTCGTAGAGAGTCGGAGCCCGCCGTCCGGCAGCGAGCGCAACACGCACCACCGCCAGCGTCACGAGCACGCCGCCCGCGGCACCGAGGTACGTCAACAGCCTCCACGGCGGCGAGCCGGCAATACCGGTCGCGTAGCGGAGGGTTGTCCCGAGCCCCTGGCCGTCGGCGAACGCGAGCTCGCGGATGTTGTCGACGAACCGTCCGTCCGACAGGAGGCTCGCACCGGCCAGCCCGACGGCGGCCGTCGCAACGAAGGCTGCGAGGAACGGCGGGAGTCGACGCCGCTCACGAGCGAGGAGCCAGACGACGATGGCCGCGAGCGCCCACAGCGCGTTCAGCTTCGCCAGCGCAGCGAGACCCACGAGCCCGCCGGCGAGCAAGACCGCGCGCGTCGTGGTGCTCCGCGCCACGATCGCGACGGCGCCGAGTTGGAGGACGACCGGTGGCACGTCGCCGCGTACGCCGAGCGTGACCGTGGGGAGCGACACGGCAAGGGCCGCGGCCAGGAGCAGGCCTACCCCGAGCGAAACGCCCTCACGCCGCAGGATCGAGAGCACGAGCACCGCAAGCACGACGCACGACGCGTACGTGACGAGCTTCCCGGCGAGCAACGGGTCGGAGACGACCTCGTTCACCCCCGTGGTCAGCAAGACCGTGAACGGCATGTAACGCGTGCCGCCGAAGTTCGTGCCGTCGAAGAGCGGCGGGTAGAACAGACCTTCGGAAGCCGCCCGCACGAGTGCGAGCCACGCGCCCGAGACGAAGTTGATCCGGTACAGATCATCCGCATGCCCGGCGGCAACGACAGCCCACGACGAGAGGACGACCGCTCCGATCGCGCCGCCGACCACGCGGACGAGAACCGTCAGACGGGGCGTCCCGCCGTGCTCGCCGGGGGGCTGCGCGCGGATGAAGACCCGCAGCGCCAGAGCGTCAACCGGCCTCTGCGGAGACGAGCCCTCGGGACCCGCCGAAGTCGTATCGCACGATGGGGTCCTTGGCCGCCTTCACCTCGTCCAATCGCCGCACCGGGCGCGTGTGTGGTGCCTCGTGCAGGAGCTCGGGGCTCTCGGCCGCCTCGCGGGCGATCTGTCGCATGGAGTCGACGAACCCGTCGAGTCGCTCCTTCGTCTCGGTCTCGGTCGGCTCGATCATCAGCGCCTCCGGCACCACGAGCGGGAAGTAGATCGTCGGCGGATGGACGCCGAAGTCCATCAGGCGCTTGGCCACGTCGAGCGCCGTGACCCCGTGCTCACGCTTGAGACGGCGTGCCGACAGCACGAACTCGTGCATGCAGTGGCGGTCGTAGGGCAGCTCGTAGACGTCCTTCAGCTGTGCGAGGAGATAGTTCGCATTGAGCACGGCCATCTCGGACATGTCCCGCAGAGCAGGCCCGTAGGCGCGGATGAACGCATAGGTGCGGACGAACACGCCGAAGGGGCCGGCGAAGCCTCGTACGCGCCCGATCGACTCGGGTCGATCGTGGTCGAGCCGGAACCGGTCTCCGTCCCTGACGACGACGGGTGCGGGCAGGAACGGCGCAATGTCTGCACGTACCGCGACGGGGCCGGCACCAGGGCCGCCGCCGCCGTGCGGCTGGGAGAACGTCTTGTGCAGGTTGTAGTGGACGACGTCGAAGCCCATGTCGCCCGGCCGTGACCTCCCGACGACCGCGTTCAGGTTGGCGCCGTCGTAGTAGAGCAGGGCGCCCGCCGAGTGGAAGATCTCGGCCACGTCCGCGATGCCCTCGTCGAAGAGGCCGAGCGTCGAGGGGTTCGTCAGCATCAGCCCCGCCGTCCGCTCGTTCACCTTCGCCCGCAGATCCTCGAGGTCGAGGTTGCCACGCTCCGTCGTCGCGACCTTCTCCAGCTTGAAGCCGGCCATCGTCACACTCGCGGGGTTGGTGCCGTGCGCGGTGTCCGCGGTGATGATCGTGTCGCGCTGCTCGCCCTCGCCGCGCGCCACGAAGTACGCTCGGATGAGCATGAGGCCCGTGAGCTCGCCCTGCGAGCCTGCGGCCGGCTGGAGCGTGACGGCGGGGAGCCCCACCACCTCGGCCAGGATCCGCTCGAGCGCCCACATCAGCTCGAGCGCACCCTGCGCCCCGTCGTCCTCCTGCAGCGGATGCAGGTCGCGGAATCCGGGCAGCGCCACGGCGCGCTCGTTGACCCGTGGGTTGTACTTCATCGTGCAGCTACCGAGCGGGTAGAAGCCGGTATCGATGCCGAAGGTGCGGTCGGCGAGCGCCGTGAAGTGGCGCACGATCTCGTTCTCGGGCACCTCCGGCAGCCGTGGTGGCGCCGCGCGGCGCAACTCGGCCGGCATCTCCGGCACGGGCAGGTCGGGTCGCGGCGGCCGGCCGGCGCGCCGGCCCGGCCGGGACTTCTCGAAGATGAGCGCGGGGCCCGGAGCTCCTCCCGCGTTCATCCGCACACCTCTGCGAGCACCGCCGCGAGACGGTCGATGTCGTCGACCGTCTTCTTCTCGGTGACGGTGACGAGGAGCGCGTCGTCCATCCCCTCGTACTCGCGTCCGAGCGGATACCCGGGATGGACGCCGCGCTCGCGCGCGCGGCGTACGACCTCGCGCGCATCGATCGGCGTCCGCACGGCGAACTCCTTGAAGGTGGGCCGATCGAAGGCGAGCGGGAGCCCGAGGCGCTCTTTCGCGTGCGCGGCGAGTGCTGCACACGTCTCACCGACCTCCCGAAGACCCTCGGGCCCGAGCCAGCACAGCGTGATCAGACCCCCGAGCGCGAGCAGCGTCTGGTTCGTCGTCATGTTCGACGTCGCCTTCTCGCGACGGATGTGCTGCTCGCGCGTCTGCAGCGTGAGCACGAAGCCGCGCTTCCCTTCGAGATCGGTCGTCTGACCCACGATGCGCCCCGGCATGCGGCGGATGAACTCCTGCTTGGCAGCGAGAAACCCGTAGTGCGGCCCGCCGTAGCTCTGGTAGCAACCCACGGCCTGGCCTTCGCCGATCGCCATGTGGGCGCCGTAGTTGCCGGGTGCCTCGAGCAGACCGAGCGAGACGGGGTCGGCATGCGTGGCGACGACGGCGCCGCTCGCAGCGGCGGCCGCGGCCAGCTCCGGCGCCGGCTCGAGCACGCCGAACACGTTCGGCTGCTGGAAGATCGCGATCGCCGCCTCCGCCGCAGCCGCACCGAACTGCTCCGGATCGGTGGCCCCGCCCGTGTGCGGCACCTCGACGACGTCCATCGCGAAGCCCGGCGCGTAGGTCTTGACCACCTGTCGCACCTGTGGATTGAGCGCCTCGGCGAGGACGATCTTCGAGCGGCCGGTGTGGTGACGTGCGATGAAGCACGCGTCGGCCGCGACCGTGCAGCCGTCGTAGCCGGAGGCGTTGGACACGTCCATCCCGGTCAACTCGCAGATCGCCGTCTGGTACTCGAAGATCGCCTGGAGCACGCCCTGGCTCATCTCGGGCTGGTACGGCGTGTAGGCGGTGAGAAACTCTCCGCGGCCGAGGAACGTGTCGACGATCGCCGGCACGTAGTGGTCGTAGATGCCCATGCCGAGGAACGAGAGCTCACCCTGGGCGGGCGCGTTGCGCGCGGCAAGCTCCTCCAGGTGGCGGACCAGGTCTGCCTCTCCGAGCGCCGCGGGCACGTCGAGCTCACGCTCGAAGCGAACGCCTGCCGGCACCTGCTCGAACAGACGGTCGATCGAGTCGACGCCGATCGCTGCAAGCATCGCGTCGCGGTCGGCGTCCGTCTGGCTGAGGTAGCCCGGAGGCCCGCTCACTGCTCGGCCACGTGGGCGCGGTATGCCTCGGCGTCCATCAGCCTGTCGACGTCGGCGGGATCGGAGATCCTGACGCGGACGAGCCACCCCTCGCCGTAGGGGTCCTCGTTGATCGTCTCCGGGGCGTCCACAGCCTGCTGGTTCACCGCGACGATCAGGCCTGACACCGGCGCGACGACGTCCGACACCGCCTTCACGGACTCGACCTCCGCGTACGCCACATCCTTCGTCACCGTGCTGCCGAGCGGTGGCGCGTCGACGTGCACGAGCTCACCGAGGGCGTCCTGTGCGAACCAGGTGATGCCGAGCACCGCCTCGTCCCCTTCGACGCGGGCCCAGTCGTGCTCGGGGTGGTAGCGAAGATCGTCCGGGTAGCTCTCGGGTGCTGCCACCTGGCTGTCCTCCTCTCCTACGGAACGGCTCGTTGACCAGAGGTGTAGATCGGCTTCTCGACGACACGGGCACGCCTCGGCTTGCCGCGCACGTCGACGATGAGCTGCGTGCCCGGCGCCGAGCTCGGGGCGGGAACGTACCCCAGCCCGATGCCGATTTCGAGCATGGGCGAATGCGTGCCCGACGTCACCTCGCCGCCACCCTCGATCGGCATCCTCTGGCGCGGGATCGCCTTCTCCTCCATCACGAAGGCGACGAGTCGCCGCGACGGACCCTCCTCCTTGATCCGGCGCAGCTCTGTCGCACCGGTGAACTCCTTGTCGAGCGCACACGTCCAGGCGAGCCCGGCGGAGATCGCGTCGGTGTCGGACGTGATGTCGTTGCCGTGCAGCGGATAGCACATCTCGAGCCGGAGGGTGTCGCGCGCAGCCAGCCCGCAAGGCGTCGCTCCGCGAGCGGCGACTGCGTCCCACAGAGCCACCGCGTCGTCGGCCGGGCACAGGAGCTCGACACCGAGCTCACCCGTGTAGCCGGTACGGCAGATCATCACCTCGATCCCGTCGACCATGCCCATGACGTGGGTGAACGCGGGCGCGTGGGGCAGCTCGAGCCGGTCGATCGAGCTCGGCCCCTGCACCGCGAGCAGCCCGTACTCGTCTGACGCATCGCGCACCTCGGAGCCGCGGATCTCGCGTTCCTTGATCCACGCGAACGCAACGTCGCGGTTGCCTGCGTTGACGACGAGAAGGTAGTGACAGGATCCCATCCGGTACACGATCAGGTCGTCCACGATCCCGCCGTGACCGTTCGTCAGCAGCGTGTACTGGGCCTCGCCGTCGGCCAGGCGGTCGAGGTCGTTGGACAGCAGCGACTGAAGGAGGGCACCCGCGCTCGGTCCTTCGACGTGCAGCTGACCCATGTGCGAGACGTCGAAGACGCCGCAGTCGGTGCGCACGGCAACGTGCTCGGAGATCACCCCCGCGTATTGGACCGGCATCTCCCATCCGGCGAACGGCACCATCCGTGCACCTGCGCCGACGTGCCGCTCGTAGAGCGGCGTCCGGCGCAGATCGGCTACCGCGGCGCCCACGGGCGCGACTCTAGCGCGCCCGGCGGGCCACGGGGACCGGCCACCGCGCCCCTCGGGCGCCCCGCGCTAGTCCTCGCGGAGGAAGGACGGTACGTCGATCTCCACGTCGGAGACCGGAGCGCTCGAGTGCCGCGGGCCGGACGAGGTCGCCCCGGCCATGGCGGCCGCCGGCTCGACCCGCCGGCGGCGTTGCCGCCCGCCGAAGCCGGTCGCGATCACCGTCACCCGCACCTCTCCCTTGAGCGAGTCGTCGATCACGGCGCCGAAGATCACGTTGGCGTTCGAGTCGGCGTGGCTCGTCACGACCTCGGCCGCCTCGTTGACCTCGAACAGGCCGATGTCCGGAGGGCCCGTGATGTTGAGCAGCACTCCGGTGGCGCCGTCGAGCGTCGTCTCGAGCAGCGGCGAGGAGACGGCGGCTGTCGCGGCTTCGGTGGCGCGGTTCTCGCCGGAGGCGCTGCCGATCCCCATCAATGCGGAGCCGGCGTCCCGCATGATCGTGCGCACGTCCGCGAAATCGAGGTTGACGAGGCCGGGTACCGTGATCAGGTCGGTGATGCCCTGGACGCCTTGGCGGAGGATGTCGTCGGCGATGCGGAAGGCCTCGGTCACGGGCGTGCGCTTCTCCACGACCTCGAGCAAGCGGTCGTTCTCGATCACGATCAGCGTGTCGACGCGGTCGCGCAGGCCCTGGATGCCGACCTCGGCCTGGTCCGACCGGCGCCGCCCCTCGAAGCCGAACGGCTTCGTCACGACGCCGACCGTGAGCGCCTCGAGCTCGCGTCCGAGCTCGGCCACGACCGGCGCCGCACCCGTCCCGGTGCCGCCGCCCTCACCCGCCGTGACGAAGACCATGTCGGCGCCCTTGAGCGCCTCCTTCAACTCGTCGCGGCTCTCCATTGCGGCGGCCAGCCCGACGGCCGGGTCGGCGCCGGCGCCGAGCCCCCGCGTGACCTTGGAGCCGATGTGCACCTTCACATCCGCGTCCGTCATCAACAGCGCCTGCGCGTCCGTGTTGACGGCGATGAACTCGACGCCGGTGAGACCGGACTCGACCATGCGGTTGACGGCGTTCGTGCCGCCGCCGCCGACGCCCACGACCTTGATCACTGCCAAGTAGTTGCCGCTCGGAGAACTCATCTCGACCTGCCTCGACGTCAAGCTCTTATCGAGCTAGTGGGTGTGGAATCTGCCTGTCGCGTTCGCATTCGAAACCAGGGTACGAACTCCTTGTCGGCATTGTCAACGGGAATCTCAAGGTTGGGTCGAGATACTGGTCTCATCCTCTAGTTGAGGTTGATACTGGATTCCTGCAACCGGCCGCTCGGGCACGCTGACATCGAGGTACCGCGTGCCCGGGCGCAGCAGCGGGATCACCTGGCGTGCGACGGCCAGCTTCAACCCGACGCCGACGGTGTCCCCCAGTCGCACCTCGAGGCCGGAGCGGAGCCGCAGAGTCAACGCGTCCCGGGTCGCCTGCACCGAGATCACGCGGGACGGGAAGCGCCGGCCCGCAAGCGGCGAGACCGCGCTCACCGCCGTGCGCAAGCCGCCCGCGACGGTCGAGCCGAGGGCGAGGTCGGCGGCGGCACGCGGGACCAGATGCGCGCGAGATCGGGGTGGCTGCCCTGCCTCACCCTCGCGACGACGCGTCCCCGTGCGGAGACGACGTACGCGGCTGCGCCCTGGCGCAGCACGGCGACCGGCCGCTCGGGCACCACCCGCACCTCGAGCGTGTGCGGGTAGGCGCGGTCGAAGCTCGCCGAGGCGACGGTGGGCACCGACTCGACGGAGCTCCGGGCGGCGGCCAGGTCGACCGCCAGCAAGCTCTCACCTCTGGTATCGGCGAGCGCACGCTCGACCTGCTTGGCCACGGCGGGTGTCGCGCCTTTCACGCGCAGGGACCGCACGGCGAACATCGACGTCTCCCGCGCCGCCATGTAGGCGAGCGCAGCTCCAGCGACGAGCGCAACCGCGATCAGGAGCGAGCGGCCGGAGGGGGCGAGCCAGGCGAGATCGAGACGGCCGCTCTGGCTTCGCCGAGGGAACGGAATCACGACGCTCGACGTGCGCGCACGGCGGCGCTGGCCCCGGCCGGCTCGTTCCCCGCTGACCACGGGACGGTCTTCGCCGTCACGGGGACGGGTCCTACAAGCGGGGCCGAAGGCCGCGAGCCGGCCGGAACTAGAGGCCGATCTCACCCAGCAGCACGACCTCGTGCTCGAGTGCGACGCCGAACTGCTCGCGAACGCGACGGCGCGACTCGTCGAGCAGCGCGAGGCAGTCCGTGGTCGTCGCATCGCCGGCGTTCTCGACGAAGTTCGCGTGCATGGGAGAGACGACGGCGCCGCCGACCCGGTGCCCCTTCAGACCACAGAGCTCGAGCATCCGCCCGGCCCCGAGGTCTCCGGGCGGGTTCTTCCAGACAGACCCGAATGTGCGCTTCGTCGTCGGCTGTGTCGCCTTGCGCCGCGCGACGAGGTCGGCCACCTCCCCGCGGATCTCGGTCACGGCTCGCGGGTGGAGCCGGTACTCGACTCGCGCCACGACCTGGCCAGGGCCGAGATCGGAGTGCCTGTAGGAGAGCCCGAGCTCGGCCGGTGTCAGCCAGCCCGAGCCGTCGGCGGTGACGACGAGAGCGCGTTCGAGGATCGCCGACCAGTCGGATCCGTAGGCACCTGCGTTCATACGCACGCCTCCGCCGGCGGTCCCCGGGATCGCGCACGCGAACTCGAGCCCGCCGAGCCCCGCCGCCCGCGCCCGATGCAGGCAGACCGCGTTCGTGGCGCCGCCTCCCGCGACGAGCAACCCGTCCACGGCCTCGGCTGCCGCCAGAGCGCCGGTGAGGTGCAGCACGAGCCCTTCGACCCCTTCGTCCGCAGCGAGCATGTTCGACCCGAGGCCGATCACCATGACCTCCAGCCCTTCCCGTGCGGCCAGGGCCAGGGAGTCTTCGAGCTCGGTTTGGGTCGCGGGCTGTGCGAACGCTCGGGCAGGCCCACCGGTCCCGATCGTCGTCAAGCGGGAGAGCCGCACGCCCCGTTCGATCGCGACCGTCATGCGTGAAGCCCGGCCACGATCGCACGCGCGATCTTCCAGGGCTCGCCCACGCCGAATGTGACGACGACGTCGCCGGGTCGCGCCATGTGCAGCGCGAGCCGTGCTGCATCGCCCAGCGACGGAGCCCAGCCGGCGCGCACGTGCGACGGCAGCCGCTCGAGCACCCAGCGGCCGGAGACGCCGTCCCGTGGGTCGTCCCGCGCCCCGGTCACCTCCGTCACGATGGCTGCGTCGGCGAGCCCGAGCGCTGCTGCGAGCTCCTCCGCGAGGTGGCGCGTCCGCTCGTAGACGTGCGGCTGGTAGACGGCGATCAGCTTGCCGTCGGTGCGCTCGCGCGCGGTGCGGAGCGTGACGCGCAGCTCGGTCGGGTTGTGACCGTAGTCGTCGTAGACGGTCACTCCACCACCGCCACCGACGAGCTCGAAGCGACGGCCGACGCCCGTGAAGCGCGCCAAGGCCTCCACCGCCGCGACCTGATCGACACCGACGAGCTGCAGGGCTGCCAGTGCGGCTGCGGCGTTGACCCGATTGTGCTCACCCGGAACGGCGAGCTCGAAGCCGACGGGCTCCAGATCCTCACCGCGCACCACCTCCGGCACCCCGGCGAGCCAGGACTCGAGCTCCGCGCGCAGCTCGGCCTCCGAACGGTAGGTGGCGTGATGGTCGAGCTCGACGTTCGTCACCACCGCAACCCGTGGGACGAGCGCGAACAACGACCGATCGGACTCGTCGCCCTCCGCGACGAGCCACCCGGAGCCGACACCCGCGTTGCCGGCGAGCTGGGGGATGACGCCACCGATGATCCACGACGGATCACCGCCCGATTCCCGGAGGGCGAAGGCGATCATCCCCGCAGTCGTCGTCTTGCCGTGCGCCCCCGCGACGACGATCGACGGTTGTGCCGCGACGAGCTCCGCGAGGAACGCGGCGCGCGGTGTCCCGTCGATCCGGCCCGTGTGCGCGCTCGAGACGATCACGTCCCAGCCGTCTGCCGGCCGCGGTTCGCCGCCGAAGTCGATCTCGACGCCCTCCAGCGTCTCGGCGAAGATCGTCTCGCGGACGTCCCAGCCGCGCACCTCCGCCCCGAGAGCACGAGCGACGTTCGCGTACGCCGACATGCCCGACCCGCCGATCCCGACGAAGTAGAGCCGGCGGCCGACCAGCGAGGGGCGCTCAGCGCCGGGCAAGAGCGATCAGCTCCTCCGCGATCGTCTCGGCCGCGTCGGGGCGCGCCAGCGTCAGCATGCCGGCGCGCATCGCGGCCAGCCGCTCGGGGTCGCGGAGCAGCGTTGCCACCAACTCGGGCACGCGCTCGACCTGCGCGTCGGGGACGACGAGCGCGCCGCCGCCGCGCTCGAAGTGGCGGGCGTTCTGCGTCTGATGGTCGGAGGTGGCATGCGGGTACGGCACGAGCACCGACGGCGTTCCCGCAGCCGCAAGCTCCCACACGGTGCCCCCGGCCCGCGACACGGCCACGTCGGCGGCGGCGAGGGCCTCACCGAAGTGGTCGGTCTGCGGCACCAGGACGTACCCGGGTCGCGAGACACGTCCCGCGAGCATGGCGTGGTCGCGCTCACCGCAGATGTGAAGCACAGCCGGCCCACTCTCGCCCCACGCCGTCACGGCCATCTGGTTCAGCGACCGCGCACCGGCGAGCGCGCCGAAGACCGCCACCACCGGCCCTTCCTGCGGCAGGCCGAAGCGGGCCCGCCCCTCCCCCGGCGTCGCGCCCCGGTGTGCGAGCGGGATCGGGCGCCCCACGACGCGGTACTTCGGCCCGTGCCGGCCCTCGACCTCGTAGGCGAGGAAAACACGCCGGGCGAACGGTGCCGCGAGCCGATTCGCAAGCCCGAGATGAGCGTCCGCCTCCGTCAGCGCCGCCGGGATCCCGCGCAGCCGCGCGGCGAGCACCATGGGGCCGGCAACGAAGCCTCCTGCGCCGAGCACGACCGACGGATGCCTGCGGCCGAGGATGCCGAGACAGAGGAACGGCGCCCTGACCGCCCGCCGGAGTGCCCAGAGGAGCTCGAGGCCGGGTCGGCGCGGGAAGCCCGAGACGGGGAACGTGTCGAGCTCGAAGCCCGCTTCAGGCACCAGCCGCGACTCGACGCGGTCGGGTGTGCCGGCGAACGTCACCGTCACGCCCCGCTCGCGCAGCGCCTCCGCGACTGCCAGCGCGGGTCGAACGTGACCCGCGGTTCCGCCGGCGGCGATCACGCACACGAACTTCGACGACGCGTTCATTCACGGCGATGTTAAGGAGGATCCCGACACCGGCGAGCAGTACGACGAGAAACGAGCCCCCGTAGGAGACGAACGGCAGGGGGATTCCCGTGAGCGGGGCGATGCCGAGCACGGCCGCGAGGTTGACCGCCGCCTGCCCACAGACGAGCGTCGTGATCCCCGCGGCCAGGCGCTTGCCGAACGGGTCGGCGCACCGCATCGCGACGCGGAAGCCGGCCCAGGCGAAGGCGAAGAACGCCGCCGCGACGAGCGTTGCCCCGATCAGCCCGAGCTCCTCGCCGATCACGGCGAAGATCATGTCCGTGTGCGCCTCGGGCAGGAAGTTGATCTTCTGAATTCCTCGACCGAGGCCCTCCCCGGTGATCCCGCCGGAGCCGATCCCGATCATCGCCTGCACCGACTGGAAGCCCGCCCCTTCCGGGTCCTTCCAGGGGTCGAGGAAGCTGAGCACGCGTGCGCGTCGATACGGCTCGACCCAGATCGCAGCCGCACCGAGCGCGAGCGCGAGTGTCGTCCCGATGACGAGGAGCCGCACGGGTGTGCCGGACACGAGCAGCAGGCCGGCGACCATCAGGGACAGCGCGATCGTCGTGCCGAGATCAGGCTCGAGGAGGATGAGCAGGCCGAAGACCGCAACCACCCAGCCGACCGGCTTCAGCAGCTGTCCGAACGTCCGTGGCGCGGATCGCCGAGCAAGCGCAGCGGCGACCCAGATGCACAGTGCGAGCTTGGCGAACTCGGACGGCTGGATGCTCACGGGCCCGACGAGGAACCAGCGCCGGGCACCGTTGATCGGCGGCGCGACGACGAGCACGGCGACGCACGCGGCAAAGGCCCCGACGAGCAAGATCGGCGCCAGCGGGCGCAAGCGGTGGTAGTCGAAGCGTGACAGGACGAGCATCGCGGCAACCCCGGCGAGCGCGTACAGCCCCTGCTTGACGAGGAAGTACATCGGGTCTCCCTCGCCGATCGCCGCCGACGCGGAGGTGGCGCTGAAGACCATCACCAGCCCGAACGCGACGAGTCCGAGCGTGACCAGGACCAGGACGCGCTGCTCGAGCTGTCTCACCCGGCGAGCTTCGCCACCAGGCGGCGGAACTCCTCCCCCCTCTGCTCGAAGCCGGTGAACTGGTCGTAGCTCGCGCACGCCGGCGAGAGAAGAACGACGTCACCGGTCTCGGCTACCGCGGCCGCCGCCGCAACGGCGGATGGGAGATCCCCGGCCCGAACGTACGGCACATCCGACACGTCGAGCGCACCGGCGATCTCGTCGGCCGCCTCTCCGATCAGGTATGCGAGGTCGTCCGGCCCGAATGCGGCGGCGAGCGGCGCATAGCTCTCCTGCTTGCCCCGGCCACCGAGGATCACGTGCAGCCGAGGCTCGGGAAACGACGCCAGCGCGCGCAGCGCCGCGGCCACGTTCGTCGCCTTCGAATCGTTGACATACAGGACTCCACCGACCTCGGCCACCGTCTCGATCCGGTGCTCGACGCCAGGGAAGGAGCGGAGCGCAGACCCGATCGCGTCGTCCGGAACGCCGATCGCCCGCGCGGCTGCGGTGGCGGCGGCGGCGTTCTCACGGTTGTGGGCCCCTGGGATGCGCGGCTCCGCGGGCAGCGGATCGTCCTCTGCGAACTCGACGCGGCGTCCGTGACCCGGGACGGGGCCGAAGCCCCGGGGAACGACCGCGACGTCGTCCGGTCGCTGGTTCTCGAAGGCACGGAGCTTCGTTGCCGCGTACGCGTCGAAGGTGCCGTGCCGGTCGATATGGTCCGGCTCGACGTTCACGAGCACCGCGACGCGCGGGTGCAGCGTGTCGACGTCCTCGAGCTGGAACGACGAGAGCTCGCACACGACCCAGGCGTCCGGGTCGGCGGAGCCGACGAGCGAGGTCAGCGGGCGCCCGATGTTCCCCGCCACCTCGACCGGGTAGCCGGCCGCCTCGAGCATTGCGCCGAGCAGGGCCGTCGTCGTGGTCTTCCCGTTCGTCCCGGTGATCCCGACGACCGGGTTGGGCAGCAGGCGCGCACCGAGCTCGATCTCGGAGACGACCTCGATTCCGCGCGCGCGTGCGGCAACGACGGGCGACGCGTCACCCGGTACGCCGGGGCTCTTGACGACGAGGTCGACGCCGTCGAGGAACGAGTCGTCCCAGCTGCCGAGATGCGTCTCTGCGTCGAGGCCGGTTACGTCTGCGTCGGGCGAGCGGTCGTACGCGACGACATCCGCGCCCCGGGCCCGCAGCACGGGCACCGCCGCCCTCCCCGAGACGGCGAGCCCGACCACGAGGACGCGCTCGCTCATCTACAGTTGGAAACGCAGGTAGTAGCGGTAATAGAGGACGAAGCCGACCGCGCACAGGATCGCGCCGACGATCCAGAAGCGCACCATGATCTTCGTCTCGGACAACCCCCTCATCTCGAAGTGGTGGTGGATCGGCGCCATCAGGAACACGCGCTTCCCCGTGCGCTTGAAGCTCGCCACCTGGATCATCACCGAGAGCGCCTCGATCAGGTAGATGCCGCCGATGAAGACGAGCAGCACTTCGGTCTCGGTGAAGATGGAGATCGTGGCGATCGCGCCGCCGAGCGCCATCGAACCGGTGTCCCCCATGAACACCTCGGCGGGGAAGGCGTTGAACCAGAGGAAGCCGATCACACCACCGATCAGCGCCGCGCCGACGATCGCGAGGTCGAGGTACTCGTCGGCACGAAGGGCGACGACTTCGGCGGAGCGGATCCACAGGATCGCGGCGATTGCGAGCAGCGTCAGCAACGAGACGGCGCAGGTGCCCGCGGCGAGCCCGTCGAGGCCGTCGGTGAGGTTGACACCGTTCGCGGTGCCCGCGATGACGAGGAACAGAAACGGGAAGTACAGCCAGTGCAGGTCGATGTTGACGTCGACGACCGGGAAGTAGATCTCCGTGTCCATGTAGCCGACCTGCGTCGTCGCCCAGCCGACGCCCGCGGTGACAGCCGCGAGGAACAGCAGCTTCCAACGGCCCGAGAGACCGAGCGAGCGGCGTCTCCGCACCTTGAGGAAGTCGTCCGCGAATCCGATCGTCGCGCAGGCGAGCGTGGCCAGCATCACGGTCACCGCCGGCACCGTGTACAGGGAGACGACGATGAACGGCAGCACCGCTGCGAACACGATCAGCAGCCCGCCCATCGTCGGCGTGCCCTGCTTGACGACGTGGTGCTTCGGCCCCTCCTCGCGGATCTGCTGCCCGACGCTCTGCCGGCGCAGCCACTCGATGAACTGAGGGCCGATGACGACGGCGATCACCATCGCCACCAGCCCCGCGACGAGAACTCTCACCATGCGGAAGCGATCTTCTCGATCTCCGCGGCGATGCCTTCGAGCCCGACCGCCCGCGACGCCTTGACGAGCACCGCGTCGCCACGCCTCACGACCTCCGCGACCCCGGCGAACGCGGCCGCATCGGCGATCCAGCGCTCCTCCGGCGCGGACCCGAGGTAGGCCCGGGCAGGCTCGCCGACCGCGACGAGCGCCTCGAGCTGGAGCTCCCGGAGCAGGTCGTGGATCTCCAGGTGGTACCGGGCGCTCTGCTCGCCGAGCTCCGCCATCTCGCCGAGCACCGCGACGCGCCGGCGTCCTGCCGCCCGCTCGGTGAGATCCTCGAGCGCGGCGCGCATGGAGACGGGGTTCGCGTTGTAGGCGTCGTTGACGAGCACGCCGCCCCCGGGAAGGCGGCGGACCTCGCTCCGCCACGCTGAGAAGGCGATCCCGGAAGCCCCCTCCTGCGCTCGCTCGAGCGGCAGGCCGAGCGCGTCGTACGCCGTGAGCGCCGCCAGGACGTTCTGTGCCATGTGTCTTTGGTCGAACGGCAGCTCCAGCTCGAGCTCGGCCTCCCCGACCGGGAAGCGCCAGCGCGCGCCCCCGCGCGAAGCTTGTGGTGATTCACCACAAGCGACGCCCTGCGGATCGAAGCGGCGCACGTCGATGTCGTCACGATGCAGGAACGGCTCGAGGAGCGGCTCGTCCTCGGGGACGACCGCGACACCGCCCGGCGGCAGCGCGTCGATCGCCTCGGCATTCGCCCGAGCGACGTTCTCCACCGTCTCCACCAGCTCGAGGTGCTCCGGGCCGATCGACGTCACGACTGCGACGTCGGGTCGCGCGATCGTGCACAGCTCGGTGATCTGACCGAGGCCCCGCATCCCCATCTCCGTGACGAGCACGCGCGTGTCCGCCTCGAGCCGCAACACCGTCAGCGGCAGGCCGATCTCGTTGTTCAGGCTCGCCTCCGCGAACACGGTCGGCGTCACGGCGGCGCAGAGCGCACCCAGCGCGTCCTTGGTCGACGTCTTCCCCGTCGACCCGACGACGGCAACGACACGCGCGTCCGACCGCGAGCGCACGAGAGACGCGAGCGCAGCCAGCGCGGCGTGCTGGTCGTCGGGCACGAGAACGGTCGCCCCCCGGCGCAGGGCATCGTCGACGTAGCGCACCCCGGTGTTGAGCGCCACGAACAGATCACCTTGCTCCGCGACCCGCGAGTCCGCATGGATGCGATGCACGAGCCCGTCCGCCGGCGGTTCCCCGCGGCGCTCGCCCAGCCGGAGCGCCGCGATCTCGTCCCAGTGGAGCGGGATCACCCAGCGACCCCGGCGGGTCCGGCGGGGCCGTGGCCGTAGCAGGGAGCGAACAAGCTCTGAGCCTGTATCTCGGCCGATTCCGTGCCGATCACTCCACAGCCCTCCGCCGGAGAAGCTCGGCCGCCACGCTGCGGTCGTCGAACGGATGTATGACGCCGGCGATCTCCTGTCCCTGCTCGTGCCCCTTGCCGGCGATCACGACGACGTCGCCCTCCTCCGCCATGCCCAGGGCGGTTGCGATCGCGGAGCGCCGATCGGGGTCGATCTCGACGTCGGTGCCCGTACCCTGGAGGACCTCCTCGATGATCGTCAGCGGCTCCTCCGAGCGCGGGTTGTCGCTCGTCACGATCACGACATCACTTCGACCGCGCGCAACCTGCCCCATGAGCGGCCGCTTCTCACGATCGCGGTCGCCACCGGCACCGAAGACGACGATGACACGTCCCGACCCGAGATCCCGAGCGGCCTGCAAGACCGTGTCGAGCGCATCGGGGGTGTGCGCGTAGTCGACCACGACGGCAAACGCCTGTCCCTCGTCGACCGCCTCGAACCTGCCGGGCACGCCGGTCACCCGTCGCACACCCTCTGCGATCGCCTCGTCGTCGACGTCGAGCAGCAGGCCGGCCGCGATCGCCCCCAACACGTTCTCGACGTTGAACACCCCGAGCAGCGACGTCTCGATCCGGATACCCGCCGCGGTGAATGTCGATCCGCGCGACCCGAGCGCGAGGCCGTCGGCCCGTACCTCCGCCTCCGGGCGCAACCCGAACGTGATCAGCGGCGCTCGGTGTGCACCGGACAGCTCGTCGGCGAGGCGCCGTCCGTAGGGATCGCCGATGTTGACGGCGGCGGGCGGCGGCGTCACCCCGGTGAAGAGACGCCGCTTGGCCTGGAAGTACTCGTCCATGTCCGGATGCAGGTCGAGGTGGTCCTGGGTCAGGTTGGTGAACACGAGTGCGTCGAACCGAATGCGGTCGAGCCTCCGGAAGTGCGAGCCGTGCGAGGATGCCTCCAGGGCGACCGCCTCGTCCCCGGTCGTGAGCATCTCCCGCAGGAGACGCTGCAAATCGACCGACTCCGGCGTCGTGTGCGGCGCCGCCCGGTGCTGGCCACCGACGACCCACTCCACGGTTCCGACGAGCCCTGTCCTGCGACCTGCAGCCTCGACTATCGACCGCATCAGGAAGGCCGACGTCGTCTTGCCGTTCGTGCCGGTGACACCGGCGACCTGGAGCCGCTCGCTCGGGTGCCCGAAGAACTCGTCGGCGGCGACCGCCATGGACGCGCGCACGTCCTCGACGACCAGCTGCGGCACTGCCGCGTCGACGGGCCGCTCGACGACGAGTGCGGTGGCTCCCTCCGCGACGGCGACCGTGGCCAGATCGTGACCGTCGACCCGACTGCCGCGCACGCAGAAGAAGAGCGCGCCGTCCGCCACGCGCCGGGTGTCGTACGCGAGGTCGGCGATCTCGACGGGCCTCCGCCCGATCACGTCGTCCGGCGCCAGGGCGCGGATCAGCGCGTCGAGCTCCATCGCGTGGCCATTGTAGGGGTGGTGTCTGTCCCGCCCCTACGGAGTGGTCGCGGCGAGCAGCCGGGCGTCACGCTTCGTCTCGGGTGCGTCCGGCGGAACCTCGAGGTACTGCAGCGCGAATCGTGCGATGTCGCGGAAGGCCGGAGCTGCGACGACGCCGCCCCAGATCGTCCCGTGCGGCTCGTCCACCATGACCAGGATCGCCAGTCGCGGCTTCTTGGCGGGCACCAACCCGACGAACGACGCGACGTACTTGGCCACGTAGCGACCGTTCTCCGGCTTCTGCGCGGTGCCGGTCTTTCCAGCCACGGTGTAGCCGGGAATCGCCGCCTCGGTGCCGGTGCCCTCGAGCACCACGTCGCGGAACATGGACATCATCTGGTTCGCCGTGCGCCTCGAGACGATGCGGTGGCCTTTCGCGACGTGCACCGGCTTCCCGCCCATCCGGTCGACGAGGTGCGGTGTCGGGATGACACCGCCGTTCCCGATCGCTGCGTACGCGCTCACCATCTGCATCGGCGTCACGGCGATGCCCTGACCGATCGGCACGGTGCCGATCGTCGACCCCGACCACTGCTCAAGCGGCAGCACCATCCCAGGGCTCTCACCCGGGTAGTCGAGGCCGGTGGGACTCCCGAAGCCGAACCGCTGCACCCACGTCGACAGCTCACCGGCGCCGAGACGCTCCGCGACGGTGATCGTGCCGATGTTCGAAGACTCCGAGAGGATGCGGCGGACGGTCAGACGCTCCGTTGGCCGCCAGTGCGCCTCGTGGATGACGCGGTCGGCGACGCGGATCGTCGGTTGCAGCGTGAATGACGTCCGCGGGGTGACCACGCCGTCCTCGAGGGCACCGGCGATGGTGACGATCTTGAACGTCGAGCCTGGCTCGTACATGTCGGTCACCGCCCGGTTGCGGCGCACGTCGGCGGGTGCTGATCCGAACTTGTTTGCGTCGAAGGTCGGCGCGTTCGCCATGGCGAGGATCGACCCGGTGTGCGGGTCCATCACGATCGCGGTGGCACCCTTGGCCCCCCAGATACGGACGGTCTTGACCAGGATCTCCTCGGCGGCCGCCTGGATCTCGTGGTCGATCGTCAGCCGGACGTTGCGCCCGGGCTGCTCCGGCCGTGACGTGACGACGTCGATGGGTCGTCCGAACGGATCGCGGACGACGGTCTCCGAGCCGCTCCGTCCCGCGAGCTTGGGATCGAGCGCTCGCTCCAGCCCTTCGAGTCCACTGTTGTCCGTGCCTGCGAAGCCGAGCACGTGCGAGGCCACGGTCCGTTGCGGGTAGACCCTCCGCTCCTCCGAGTAGAAGCCGAGGCCGGGGATCGCCTGCTCCTCGAGCAGCGCCGCGCGCACCGGGTCCGCCTTGCGCTCCAGGTAGAGGAACCCGGTCGAGCGGTCGCGCAGCCGGGCGTAGACCTCGTTGGGGTCGAGATCGAGAGCCTTGCCGGCCTCGATCGCGGCTCGCTTCGGATCGGTCACGTTGCGCGGGTCGGCGTACACCGTCGTGGCCTGCTCACCGATCGCCAACGGCGCACCGGTGCGATCGAAGATCGTGCCGCGCCCGGCGGGGATCTCGATCGTCTCGCGGTGCTGCTGCGAGGCCAGCGCCTCGTACGACGGGCCCTTGACGACCTGAATCCAGGCTGCGCGTGCAACGACGGCGCCGAAGAGGAGACCGAAGGCGACGAGCAGGAAGTGAATGCGCCTGTTGACCCGCCGATCGCTCACTTCTCTCCCGGGGCGAGCCGGACGTAGTCGGTGAGCAGAGGATCGGCCTGTCGTAGGCCGAGTTTCGTCCGGGCCTGCGTCGCGACGCGCAGGCTCGACGATGCGCTCGAGAGCGTGGCCCGCAGGCGGGCATTGTCGGCCTTCAGCTGGGCCCGCTCGCCGCCCAGCCGGTCGAGCCTGACGTTGAGCTGCAGGACGACCACGTTCACCGCGACGACGCCGGCGAGCAGCGCGCCGACGACGACGATCCATGTGACGCCACCACCGAGCCGCCGCCCCGACGGCGTGGCGTCACGGCGCGCCCGAGCCCCACGGCGACGCTTCTCGACCGCAGTGGCTGCCTCGACCGTGGTCATCTCACGCCTTGACGGCGGCGCGCAGCCTGGCCGACGCGGCGCGCGGGTTGGCGTCGACCTCGCGTGCCGATGGCCGCACGGGCTTGGGTGTCAGGATGCGCACCTCCGGCTGCTTGCCGCAGGCGCAGACCGGGAAGTCGGGTGGGCACGTGCAGCCACGCGCCCGCTCCTGGAGAAACCGCTTCACGATGCGGTCCTCCAGCGAGTGGAAGCTGATCACTGCCAGGCGGCCGCCCGGCCGCAGCATCGCGAGCGCGGGCGGTAGCGCTGCCTCGAGCGCGCCGAGCTCGTCGTTCACCGCGATGCGCAGCGCCTGGAAGACGCGCTTGGCCGGGTGGCCCTCGCCGAACCGTGCCGGCGTCGGGATCGCCGACTTGATCGTCTCCACGAGCTCGCCAGTGCGCTCGATCGGCTGCGCCGCGCGCCTCCGCACGATCGCGCGGGCGATCTGGCGGGCGTAGCGCTCCTCGCCGTAGCGGCGGAACACGTCGGCGAGCTCGCGCTCGTCCCAGGTGGCGAGAATGTCCTTCGCCGTCGGCTCCGAGGTGGGATCCATGCGCATGTCGAGCGGCGCGTCGGTCGCATACGAGAAGCCTCGCTCGGGGCGGTCGACCTGCATCGACGAGACGCCCACGTCGAGCAGGATCGCGTCCGCCTGCACGTCGTTCGCGGCGAGCTGCGCCAACACGAGCGAGAAGTCGCCGCGGAGGAAGCGCACGTCGACGCCGGCGCCGGCCTTGAAGCGGTCGAAGTACGACCTCGCCGTCGGGTCGCGATCGATCGCGACGAGCTTGCCGCTCCCCCCGAGATCCTCTGCGAGCAGCCTCGCATGGCCCCCTGCGCCGAAGGTCGCGTCGACGACCGTCTCGCCGGGTCCGACGCCGAGGAGCTCGCGCACCTCTTCCGCAAGGACGGGGATGTGGTCAGCTGCGCTTCTCGGCAAGACGTTCGGCAACATCGTGAACGCTCCCTTCGCTCTCTCTCAGCTGCGCGACCCACGCGGCGCGGTTCCAGATCTCGAGGTGGTCGTCGACGCCGGCGATGACGACGTCCTTGCCCAGCCCCGCGAACTCCACGAGCGTCGCGGGGACGAGCACGCGGCCCTGCTTGTCCGGCTTGTCGACCGCTGCTCCGGCGAACACGATGCGCTTGAGACGGCGCGTCTCCGCCGAGAACGGGTCGAGCTCGGCAATCCGGGACTGCACCACCGATTCCCAGGCGGTGCCGGGATAGACGTCGAGGTTGCGGTCGAAGCCCTTGGCGACCACGACGCCGTCTGCCAGCGCGTCGCGGAACCGGGCCGGCAGGGTGAGGCGGCTCTTGTCGTCGAGGGTGTGCTCGTACTCGCCGGTGAACATGGCTCGTGGTCGCGGGCTGTTCTTCCCACGGGGCCCCACTGTAGACCACTTTCCCCCACCACGCAACCCATTTACCCCATTCGAGGCACGTCTCGAGGCGACCGTCGCCGTCCTGTGTCCGGCGGAGACCGATCAAGACGTCGTCCGCCCTGGCCGGGAGGGCCGCGCGTTGCGGGCCTCTAGCCGATCTTGACCCAGGGCTTGTTTGCGCCCCAGAAGACGAGGTCGTAGCCGGCGGTCGCCAGCGGGGTGAAGTAGAGCGCCTGACCGTCGAAGGTCCAGCCGACCGTCTCGACACAGTCGCTGGCACAGAACTCGACGCCGTTCGCAGCCTGCTTCGGCCAGTGCACGGTGAAGAGCCGCGCCGTGTTGGTGTACGGGGCGGAGACGCGAGTGAACGAGCATTTGCAGTCGGTCTGGCGGAGCGAGATCGTGCCGTCGCGGATCGTCCACGTGAACGTGCCGACCGCGTCCTCGAGGAGCCGCGGCTCGATGGTGGGCACAAGATTGAGCACGTCCCTCTTGGTCAGGTGGTAGCGAAACACACCCTCGGGGAACGACGAAGCCGATGTGACAGGTGCGGCCTGCTTGTCCTTGCTCAGGCCGCCCGTGGCCCAGACCACGCCGACGGTCGCGACCGCAGCGGCCACCACCACTCCTGCCGCGACCACAACGAGTCTCATGCCCGCATCGTGCCTGCCGGTCCGTCGTCTTGTCGATCCGGCCGGGCCGTCACAGGGTGACGGGCTGCGGGGCCACACCGCGGCCCGTCAGCGCGGCGGCGCCGCAGCGGGCGGCAAAGGCGACCGCGTCGATGGACTCGACACCGGAGGCGAGCGCGAACGTGAGACCGGCGGCAAAGCAGTCGCCGGCGCCGTAGGCGTCCTCGACCGCTCCCGGCGGCGTGGCGGCGCTGAAGGGTCCACCCGGCTGCATCCAGCCGCCGAGTGCCCCCGATGTCGTGACGACGAGCGACGGAGCCGGGTCGAGATCGCCGGGGCGGTAGCGCTCCGCGTCGTCCTCCCCGCTCCCGATCAGCGCATCGAGCTGCACCGAGCCGCGGCGCAGCACATCGAGCTCGCGGGTGACCCCCGTGAGCACCCGCGCCCGACGCGCGAGCACGAGCCCGTCGACGTCCCCGGCCACGAAGAGTACGGCGTCCATCTCCCCCAGCTCGTGCCAGGGCAGCCGATCGTCGTGACCCCGCGGGCGCAGCTTCGGCCCGACTGTGGTGATCGTCCGCTCGCCTGCCTCGTCCACATGCGTCAATGCCCAACGAGTCGGCGTCGTCTCGATCGCCGCGTGGACCCGAAGCCCTCTGTGCTCGAGCTCGGACAAGGCCCGCGCGCCCAGCTCGTCGTCGCCGAGCACGGTGAACAGGGTCGCCTCGTCGGCGAGGAGAGCCAGCTGGAGCGCGGCCACGGCCCCGCCACCGCCCGCCTGCTCCCAGTCCGCGAACGAATGTGCGATCTCGCCCGGTCCCGGCACACGGTCGACCCGCGCGAACCGAATCCATTCCACATGCCCGACGACTGCGCATCTCACGCGCCGGAGTCTCACAAATCGGCGGCCTCGCCGGTTTCACGGGAAGATGGACGCAGTGGCTGCCCGCATCCCCCCATTCGAGACGTTCTATGCGGAGCACGCAGGCGTGATCCTCGCTCACCTGCGCCGGAAGCTCGGATCGCAGGGTGCAGAGGATGCCTTTCAGGAGACGTTTCTCCGCGCACTGCGCGCGTACGGCCGGCTCGAGCACGGGGAGCATCTCCGGGCCTGGGTGTTCACGATCGCCACGAACGTCGCCGTCGACACCCTTCGGCGGACCGGTCGCGAGCATCCCGCGTCCGAGCCGCCCGAGCTGACGCAGGTCGACGGCGAGCCAGCCTACCGCGAGATCGCCGACCTCACGCAAGGGCTGCCACCGAAGGAGCGCGCCGCGGTCGTGCTCCGCTACGGCTACGACCTGACGTACGAGGAGATCGCCACCGCCCTCGGTTCGAGCCCGGATGCCGCACGGCAGGCCGCGTCGTCCGGTGTCCGACGGCTGCGACACACCTCTGGAAGGAGCACCGGATGACGATTCCCACCGACCTCGACCTGCGCTTCCGCGAGGCGGCGGCGCGTTCCGGTCTGCTCGACGTCGGCTATGACGTCGTCGAGAGCCCGATCGGGCCGCTTCTCGTAGCGGTGACCGAACGCGGCCTCCTGCGGGTGTCGTTCAGCGGCGGCTTCGATCCGGGCGAGACGCTCGACGAGATCGTCCGCGTGACCGGCCCGCGGGTACTGCGCGCTCCGCGTGCGGTCGACAGGGCCCACCGCGAGCTGGACGAGTACTTCGCCGGCCGCCGCCACGCGTTCGATCTGGCGCTCGACCTCCGCGGGCTGGCTCCGTTCAGCGTCACGGTGCTCGGCGAGCTCGCGAAGGTGGAGTACGGGCACACCGCCACCTATGGCGAGCTCGCCGCGCGTGCCGGCCGGCCGAAGGCCGCCCGCGCCGTCGGGATGGTGATGAACCGAAACCCGACCCCGATCGTGTTGCCGTGCCACCGGATCGTCGGGGCGTCCGGAAGCCTGGTCGGCTACGCCGGTGGCCTCGAGCGCAAGGTCGCGCTCCTTCGGCTCGAAGGCGTTACGCTGTGACCACACCTGGACCGGGCGAGCGGCAGCTCAGAGGTGCGTGGGGATGCTCAGCGCGTGCCGGAACAGGTTTCCCGGGTCGTAGCGCTTCTTGACGTCGACGAGCCGCGGGAGGTTCTGCCCGTAGTACGCACGCCGCCAGCCTGCGAGCTCGAGGTCGGCGTAGTTCTGAACCGCCTCCGCGGAGACGTACTGGCGCATCGCCTGGTGGACGGCACGCACCCAGCCTTTGCTGGCCTGCTCGAGACTCACGCTGCGGTCGGACCAGAGCGTGACGTACTCGAGCGAGCACACCGCGTCCCGGTGGACAAAGGCGGTCGCAGCCGCCGGTACGCGGTTGATGGCGCCTCCGTAGGCGAACAGCACCACGCCGCCACCGCGGAGACGGGGATCGCGGTGCTTCGCGTTGACCGCCGAGATCAGCGTGTCGACCGCGGGCGTCGAGAGCGGCGTCCGGGCGAAGGCCGACTTCGCGGCCAGGCGGGCGCGTGTCAGCCCGGCGCCCTCGAAGTACTCGACGGCCACGTTGAACGGGCGCTCCGTGATGTTCACCGTCAGAGGAGTCACCGCCGAGGTGAGGGACGCGAGTGCCGCGACCGCCTCGCTCTTCGCGGCCAGCATCTGGCCGTTGACCGCGATTTTCGGATTGCCGCCGGTCGTCGGGGGCACCCGGAGGGCGAGGACCGACGAGATCTGGTCGGGTGCGGCGAGCATGAAGGACTGCCAGGCCAGCAGCGCTTCCTGCGCCGCCGCCCACGGCCACTCGACGTTGAACGTCGTCACGGTGGCGACAGGGAACGTCCGGAGCGTGAACGCCGTGACGATGCCGAAGCTCCCTGCCCCGGCGCCCCGGAGCGCCCAGAAGAGATCGGGGTCCACGGCGGAGGAGCAGCGGCGCAACTTCCCGTCGGCGGTGATCACGTCGATCTCGGTCACGTTGTCGCAGGTGAGCCCGTGCGCTCGCGATGCGAATCCCTGACCCCCGCCGAGCGCAAGCCCGCCGAGGCCGACGGTCGGGTGCGAGCCGGTGGAGATCGCTCGCCTCGACGACCAGAGCTGCTGGTAGGCGCGAGCGAGCGTGATGCCGGCTCCGATCTTGGCCGTCCCGTCGGGTCGCACCGAGACCCCGGAGAGCCTGGACAGGTCGACGACGACGCCGGTCGTGGACGAGAGGCCCGCGTAGGAGTGCCCGCCAGACCGCGCGGCAAGCCGGATCCTGTGGCGGCGCGACCAGCGAATCGTCGCCTGGACCTCGGCCGGCGAGACCGGGACGACGACCGCGAGCGGCCGGATGCCGTCGAACCGGGCGTTCCACGCGAGCCTGGCTTTCGCGTAGCGCGCGTCGCCCGGCGTGATCACGTTCTGGACCTCGCGAGCGAGCTCCCGCAGCGGAGTGTCGGAGGCGGAGCCCGCTTCGGAAACCCCGGGGAGACCGAGCGTCACGCCGGTGCCCACCGCGGCCAGCCGTCCGCCACGGGCGATCAGCGCTCGTCTGCTCAGCCGTTCCACGCCGCCGACGATGGTACCGGCGTCTCACGTCCCGCTCACGCCGGGCTCACGTCACCGGGGCCCGCGGCTCGGTTGTCAGGGCAGCAGCCGGTAGCCCA